>JBGTBD010000053.1:0-21069 GCA_041749475.1 Rickettsiales bacterium | reverse complement strand
TTCGGCAGACGGCCATGCTCATCATCAAAGGAAGTATGGCAATACTGACCGTTCTTCACCGTCGCTTCATCGATGGCCGAGAACAAATCATGCAGGTTGCAATCAGGCGTGAACACCAGCGCATCTGAATTGCTGACCATTCTGGTTTTTCTAAAACCGATGCTCGCAGGCTTCGTGGGGTCATCGTAATTATACACCCGGAACCCAGCACTATCCGCAGCAGCGCTTAAAGCCGTTTGATCTTTCTCACCACTGAAAATGGTGACACGGGGCTTTTTATCTTTAAGCGGAAGCGAAAGGGAAGCGACATGGCCTCCTCCATTAGTATAGTCAGTCATTCAGTATCCTTTTTTTATGATGGGTCTTATCACGAGGTTTCTATCCCATAAACATGACAAACCCATGAAGGAACACACGATCTTTGGGTAAATTGAGTGTTATCCCCTCAATTCTACCAGCGGAATGTCTAAAATACTGTAAATACCGTAGGATTCTAGGATGGTGGATAGCCTGTCCGTATCGAACCGTACAGGCACATCGAACTCGAAATCCGCTTGTATTTCAACGCCATTCGCCGGGGCGGAGGTGAACGTCACCACCCCCGTCGCCGTATTCACGCTCCATCCGGAGGCTTGCAACACGGAATCGAGATAGACCGACACCGTCCCCGCTACGGGCTTTGTGATCAGCCGGGTTTCGGCCACACTCCCGCTGCTATAGGTTTTAATGAGCTGAAATGCTGTCTGGGAGCCGTTTCCCACTGCAATACCCTGCCCCGCCGCCTCAAAATCCGCCCAATCCTTGAACCGGAAGCCGTAAGCCCGCCCCTGCCGCGCGCGGAAAAAGGCGATCAGCGCGTCCAGCTGCGCCTTGGTTTTCACCCCGTGCGCCACGTTATACCGCGCCCGCGCAGCCGCCCAATTGCTGCCGCGCTTCTCATATCCTCCCGCCGTTACCACCACGTCGGTCGCATATTCCGGCCCGCCGCTGGAGCCATAGGATATATCCTCAGGGAACCGCACCTCAACGAACGCCATACCATCCTCACCTTCATACGATTTTCACGAAAGCACGGTAGGATGGGAGGATACGTACAGGAAGTGAGATTATGGCGAACCATCTGGACCGCCTGAAAGGCATACGGACATCCCATTCGCATCACCGTCTTTCCGGTGCTGCGACCGGGCGTCACGCCCAGACATTAGCCGACGTGCTGAAGAATGCCACATGGGTTTTTAGTGAGAAGACGGGTATCGCCAGCGCAATCTTGACCGACAAACAGTTAGTAGAACTGGACGGCACGTACACCATGGTTCTGGCCAATCCTGAGAATCAGGCGGCGCACGGCTACACTGCGACGATGCAAGGCAACTGGAAGCGACTGGACAAGGATAATCTCCATCTTCAATACAAGCCCGTAGGCAACGGGGACAACAAACCCATGCTGCACGTCACCCTACATAATACGTCCCAGTACGCGCTGGAAATGGCTGGGTATAAAATCCTTGACCGGAAACATCTGGATACCATACCTCCTCAGCCCGCTTCCCTGCAACAGACATGGATGATGGTTGCCAACCGGCGTGTAAAAATCACCGATAAGGACGGGGCAGCGGTATACACATTTACCCTCGGCGATAATCTGCTTCCCTACATCGATTCTTACCTGCGCTGGGTGAAGCAAACACACAGTGACCTGACCCTTACGGGAAATGAAACGCTGGATGAAAAATTAAAGCAGTTACCAGTTAGCGGCAGGGATATATTGCCCCCGGAAACGTCCCATCATGTGACGTTTTACAAACCTGATCGGCGCGGCGACGATACAAAAATATCCATGGATGAGTCCACCTTCTCGCATTGTTTCGGACAGGCGTTATTGGATAAAGTGAAACAGGAAAACCAGCAGGTGGGAACGCCGAAGCGCTAGTTAGATGTGCGGGTGCGGGACATCCGCACCAACAGCACGCTCCGCCGCCACGCGTTCCGCAAAATTAGCATTCGCCGGGAGCGGTGTATTCATGTTGGCCGCTTGTACAGGGCCACTCATCATCGGCGTTACCTGTGCACCACTGGTAGCCACGATGCGGGTCGGCAATGCTCCGTCAGCGCGTAATTCCTGCAACTGCATCGCACCGCTATTGATGAGATAGGCTTCATAGAGCGACAGGTCAGCGAGCTTGGTATGGTCGCGGCGCATCACGGTCGCTTGTTGTTTCTCGTCGAGGGTAGAAAACTCCGCCCCCATCCGCTCTTTCACCTGATCGCCGATGCGCTTATCCAGCACCAGATGCACATCGAAAATATCCCGCGCCGATATGCCCTGCCCTTGCTCAAGCTTCTCTTTCATCGCTTTCATTTTAGTGTAGGCAGTATCGTAATCGCTGGAGCCGAATGCCACGTTCATCACCTTATCGGCGACCATGCTGCCACCCATCATCGCCCCGATAGAAGCAAGCCCCCCTGTTGCCACCCCTAACACCCCCGCCGCCGCGAACCCGGCAATGGCGGAGACAGTAGCACGCACCGGGGTGCTCATCTCGGTCGAATCGATTTTCGCGAGTTCATCGCGCAGCACCGTATTCTGTTTGAATTCCTCGGCCGCAGTGTAGAGATCGTCCTGCGTCACCGCCTCAGGCGCTTTGCCTAATTGCCCTGCAACGGTATCGCGGAAATCGGCGAGCAATTCTTCCCGCGCCCGTTTTGCATGGATCACCGCGCCGACGCCTGAGATAACCGCACTCGCGCCGGTACCGATAGTGTTCCCGGCCACCTCTGCGGATCTTACGCCCAATGTAGTGATGATGCCCGGCGCATTCTTCGCCAATACATGTGCGCCGTTCTGTGCTAATAAATCCGCGCCGACGATACCCACATCGACGATAGCGTTATTCGTTTCGTTATTTCCATTCGCCGCTGCGGGGATCTGCGTAGGAGTTTGTACCATATTGGTCGCCATCGGCATCCGTATCGGCTCAGGTACGGCGGCGACCGTACTGGTCATCGGCCCGGCACCAACACCCGGAGGAGGTGCAGCAGGATAAAGCATCGGTGTAGCCGGGAGCGCCATCTACGCAACTCCCGCGACAGGCATATAAGGAACATTCACCGCTGCGACGTGATGTGGCGTATTCACAAGCGGGCTCGGCGTCATCCCGGCGATCTGCGGCATCACCGGCGGCCCGGCAAGCTCCGCTGCCTTCTGACCGACGACATGCTGCGTGAATTTCCCCACGACAGGCTGCGCAGTCGCAGGCGTAGCCGCACCCTGTGGAGCAGAAGCGTGATTCTGATTCGCGTGCTCCCCCGCTTTAGTATCGTTCGCGGTGACGGCGTGTTTCTTCTCTGCAGTGGCAACAGCATCAGCGGCAGCCGCTTCCGGGGTTTTATCTCCCGGTTTATGCCCTTGCGCCGCCAACTTGTCCTGCAAGCGCGCTGCACGTTCTGCCAGCTTGCCGTTGGTCGATTCCTGTAACACCGCCGCCGGGGAAAGACGTTCGGCCAAACATTCCTTCGCCACTTCCTGCACCAGCATATTATCCAGCCCCAGTTTACCGATCTCCGGCGATGCAGAGACCAACAACGCGGCATAAGCGGAAGGATGAATATCCGCCCCCGCGTCATATGCCTTTCTCAAGAACGCATAATCCTTGGCGATGGAGGCAGGTTTCGCGAAGATGCTTTGGATGGCCATACCCCCCATCTGCGCTGCGATCATGGGAAAGAGAAACATCTTAGGAATGCGGCCCGTCAACATCCCGACGTCGACCCCGCCGCTCACCGCTTCGATGATGGCCTGAGGGCCGAGCTGTTTCCAGATTTCATTGCGCGCCGCTTTCACCGGCTCAGGCACATCCCCGAATAGCGCATGCATATTGGAGACCGGAACTTTCTTGCCTTCCATGTCGGTGCACATCTCACGCAGCGCGCGGAGTTGGCCGCGCACATCCGCCACCGTCCCCGTGGTGCGCACGGCCATGTTGGTAGCGATGGCCGTGTTGAACCCGGCCGTGTAGAGAGTGGTTTTGCCGAGCGTCTGCGGCAATGCGCGTACAGCTCCCGGAATATCCCGCAGGAGCGCCGCGCTATTGGTATGACGCACCATGGACGTCACTTGCTTTTCGAGTTGCGCCGCAACGCCGCGAATCGCCCGCACGCCTTCCTTGACGTCCGCATTGTTGGTTCCTGCATGGACTGCCTTCAGCGCATGTGCCGATTCCTTCAACGCCTCCATATGCTTGCTTGCGTCTGCAATCCCAGGGGCCGTCCCGCCGTTCCCCACGATATTGTTGAGTGCCGCCACCGACTTACGGATGACGCCCATATGTCCTGCGGCATTCATTTTCACGTCGGCTTCGCCCGCTTGTACCGCAAAATCAGCGCCTCTTTTCTGCATATCCGGATTACCGACGATGGCATGCGCACCGAGCAGACCCTCTACGTGCTTAAGCAGCTCAGCAAGCCCACCGCGCGCAACGCTGGCTTTCATCGCCTGTCGCGCCGCCATACGCTCCAACTGCGGGCCTTGCTTGACCACATTGCCCATCTGCGTACTGACCGTATCGGCAACAAAGCGCAAGCCTCGACCCGCGTTTGCTTCCATTCCCTCCAGCGGTGTAGCCGCCGAACGCAACGCATCCGCCACGCGCCCTTCGCCGAGCTGTTTCGCCGTATTGCGTAACGCGCCAGAGACTCCGTCACCGAGCGTCGTCGCATTGGCGACCGCCAGCGGCGTACGTACTACATTGGTGAATTTCTCCCCGAAACTCTGCAACGCCTGATTCCCCGTTATCCGTCCCAGGAACCCGACCGGTGCGAGCACGAACGACGCGATACCCGCCCCCATCATCGTATAGATATCCAGCATGAAGAACGGTTCGGTGATGCTGCTGATGCCACCCATGATGCGCCCGAACAAGCCGGGTGTTTCCGGCTGGGCAACAACGGCCGCCATGTCCTCAGCGGTGATACCGGGAGTCTTGGCCGCTTTGGCAGCAAGCCCGGCACGTTGCTGTTCGGCGACGAGCTGTTGTGACGTATCCTCGGCTGCAACCGCCGCGCGCCCGGGATGGGGTGCTCCTTTTGCCAGATTAGTAGGCGCAGCCATGCACGCCTCCACGGGGGGAAAGTATCAGCACTGATGAAAACAGAGGGTTTTCCATACGTTAAGTATAGCAAAATCAGCCAGAAACCACAGGGGAGATATATGAAATTTGCATGACAGCAGGGCCGAAATACCGTGCTCAAAACCGAACAAAAGCGGTATTTCTACAACACGATGACGCCACTGCCACCTTGCTCAGCGGGGTCGCTACGCCTGCCGGTAGGCAATAACGGCCCACGGGCTAGTATCTGCTGGCGATGCCGCAGCAACTCCTCTCGTGTGGCCGATTCCGCCACGTAATCTTTCCCCTTACGGGCCATTTCCAGCTTGGCCTCCCACACTTTATTCGTGGGAACGCCCTGATGCTGACGCATCCACAAACCCTCTTTCGCCACGCCTTTGACGCCAACATCGCGCACATGCTCGTAATTGATGCGGGTCTGCTCCGCATTCCCCGGTTGCAACACCCCGGCCCCCATCACGTACAAGGCCCCGGCGAAACCGAATTTCTTATCGATGATGTCTTCCGCCACCAGTTCCAGCGTGGGCCGGATGGAGTCGATATCCTGCCGGGAATAGACTTGTCGGCGATGATCGAGCTGCTCTGCCTGAAGCGTCTTCACCAACCCATCCACAAGGTCAGCCTTGGCTTCTTGGCCCAGATTGTTGATCTGCACATTATTGATCGATTTCTGCAAAATATCGAACGCCGTCGGGTGATAGAATACCGTACGCTCCGTAGTGATCGCCAACACGTTGCCGAGCACACCCCACTGTAATCCCTTAGCGAACAATGCGCCCGCCGTAGTGCGGATGGCCACCTGCCACAATGCCTTATCCACCTGCGTCGCCACCATCGGATTATCACTGGCGCGCAGGTCGAACAGCGTCACCGTATCGGGGTCTTTCGCCATCTCCGCCCCCACCGCCAGCCGCGCGTCTTTCAGCAGCGTTTTGAGCATGGAGGTCGCAGAAACCAGCGCAAGGCCGGTAAAGGCGACCGCTTCCACTTTATTAATCGGCCCCTGATAAAAAGAACGCTCCGCATTAAGCTTGGATATTGTGGTTCCATTCTGAGATTGCGGTATCTCTTTTGAACCAAAAGCGTAGTGAGCTACGCGTTCCCCTAACGTCATAGGCGCGCCACTTAACGCTTTTGGCATGGAGGTATTATGATTGCTTTGCATCCACGTGATGATCGGTGTGTACATGATATCGAAGGTGTACCCGAACGCACGTAGCATCGGCAGGAAGGTAAAGAAGGAATTCAGATTAAAATTCCCGCCCAGCCAGCTATACCAGGGCTGCTGCTTTTCTGCATGGCGGGAAGGGGTATGGGGATTGAAATAGATTTCCGATTTAGGGGCTAAAGGGGAGACACTGGAAGCCATCTGCGGTTGAGGAACAGCAGCCGTCATCGGGCCAGCCCCGCCTGCTAGACCTATTCCTTGCGCATAAGCCGAAACGGGTATCATCAGCGCGTACCTGTCTTACCGATAAGAATATCCATCCTATCATTGTACCAGACGGTTGTTACGGTTTTATGAAAGAAAATACTATATATTCTACAAATACTTGTTAGGCTCTGTCCATTTTCTTGCCCGCCAATTCCTGCCTAACCTTTTTCTGATAGGAAGCCTGCCACGCTTTTGGGTCTCTCTTATATTCTTCATCATTCCGATTTAGTCCGGAATTTTGCCATTGGAAATATTTAGCGGGGTTAATTTCCAGGTCAGTATGGGCTCCGGCAGCAGTCAGCAATGGATCTTTAGCGACTTTCTTTTTCAGTAAGGTGACTTTTTCATCATTGTTCGTTTCCATGCCAAAGAAGTCATAGATACGCTTACACAGGGTTAATTCACAATTAAGATAATTATCCTGCACACCGCGGTGACGGCGCGCAGCTAAACGGTCTTCATACGCTTTCAGATAATCCAGATCCTCTTGCGACCACCCCAACAGCAAATCATTAGATTCAGGGTATTTTCCATCTTTATCCGGGGTAATACGCTTTTCATATAGAGTGAGCGCCTTGTGACATAACGTGTAATCATTCAGCCGCGTCATTTTATCGGCGATGAATTCAGCCTCTTCCTCCGTCGTGTCCTTGGTGAAGCCCCACCGTTGTGCCGCCAGCCCCATGTCGTACATCCATTTGGAGATTTCTTTTAATGCGAGGTCATCCCCCTTGACCTGAAAATGCCTTTTCAGGTGTCTGTCAAACGGGTAAGTTTTATCGCTCGGAATATGCGTCACATAGTTAGCTGCACTAGTGGTATTGAGACGATATTTTTCAGGAAATTCCGGTGACACATGGGCTTGATTATTTGATTCCACTGATAGAAAATACCAATATATCGCATAATTAAGAAAGCTTTGTCCGGTAGTCGTCCTTTCATTCTGCATTGTGCCCGTAGGCATCATGAACCGCGTAAGGGGTTCTGGTGTCATTAGATTATCAAAATAATAATCATCAAGAAACGCACGACACTCTTCATAAGCCTGGTTATTAGGAAAATTCTTCCGCTGCGGACTATCATTATAACTGATGTTATGTACCGTTGGGATGCCATTGACACGCTTGGTTTCTGTATCCGCAAATTCAGCGCACTGTCCAAGAAACTTATAATGTGCTGCTAATATGCGAGGGGCAATCTCCACTTGCGCTTTAAGGTTACAGCTTGCACTCGCCTTATCCAACTGTTTAGCATAATAGCCATAATACCATCCTGACAAGCTTGAGAATGGCTGTCGGTATGGACTGTCGTCATTCCGCAAAGGTCCCATCGTTTTATTCACGATGAACATTGATTCGGCGGTGTTATTTTCATGAAATGCGATCAGGCCCGAGGCGTACCGTGCCAGAACCCAGAACAATCCCATATGCTCCATATTGCTAGGATTCCCAACCCCTGCCCCGGGTTTGTATGTGCCATCATGGAAAATAAACTCGATCCCTCTTGTAGGACGAGCCAGCGCTGCATTCCAAGCATTATCCCACCCTACCAAATCCGCCTTCACGGGGCAGTTAATTTCGCGGGTGTGCAGCACATTCAGCAACCACGGCTTTTTCTCTAATGGATCATCTGTCATTGTATACTACTTTAGTAATACGGCAAAAAGCCGAGGCTAAGGTTACTTTGATTCTTGAGCGATAATAGCGTGGAACGCGGCTTCACCACGTGCGGCAGATTCTTTCGCGGATTCGGAGATCAATGCGTCGAGTGCTTCATTTTTCCCGAACAGATGGTTAAACATCTCGTTGGCACTGGATGCGACTTCCGTCTCGGCTTCCGCTTCCCATGCCAACTCCTGCCTCACGCGGGCGAGGAATTCCTCCTCGCTCATTTGCTTAGGCGATGTTTCAGGTGCTTGCGCTATGGTGTCTTGCCAGTGTGATTCGCTCATGACGCTCTCTGTAGTGGTAAATTAAACCACTATGCGCGTAGCACCGTCGGATGACAGTTTGATGACAAAGTAAAACAAGGGAGAAAAAAAATCTGCGCTTACGTACGCGCGTGTTTCTTATCGTTCAGGTGATGCGCCCCGTGTGACTCGGCATGGCGTACGGATTTACCGGGCATGTCATCCTCATTATCATTGGCGAAGACGTCATATTCATCGTCCCTGTCATGTAGACTCGCCACAGCGCCGCGATGCGTGGAATCCTTCTTGCCCACACGCTCGGCGAAGGATTTGGATGTGCCGCGCGTATGCTCTTCTTCCGGCGCATCGTCATTCGCGGCGTGATGCTCCCTTTTCTTCTCTTCCTTGGAGTAAAGCTTTTCCCCGGCCTGCTTATACATATCGCCGACCTGCATCTCCCCGCGCGAGAGCTTCTTCCAGTATTCGACATGGTTGATCGCCAGCCACGCCAGCCCTTCCTTGAATTCACCGCGCGGCGCCACAAAGGAGGAAACGGCCGCCACTTGCGAGCGCAGACCGTCCTTCTGAAGTTTGGGCGCAGCATCGCGTAATTTCTTGATTTCCTCGTCCTTGTATTTCGCTTCTCTCAACACCTCATCCGGCTGCGTCGCGATGTCGAGCAACACCTGCCGCAGATTACCCGCGAAGGTCGCTTCCGTGCGCTGACGCACATCGAAAATGTCGATATCCTTGAAACCGAAACGCTTCAGCACATCGTCGGGTAACAGGCTCGCGAAGAAGTCGCGCTGCGGGCCTTTCAGATCATTGAGCAGCCCTTTGATGTCCTGTTCGGTCATCACATTCTCGCCGAGATAGCTATCCGCATCCACATAATATTTCGCGGGCATCAGCTCCGCCACTTCGTTGATGGCCGTATGCACATCGGCGATGGAGGCCACATCTTTCCCTTGCGCCAACACGATCTTACGGTCACCCACCAGATGGATAAGCGCTTGCGGATGAACAACGCCGTCAGTCAACGCCGTGGCGATAGCCTCCGCCGCTGCCTTGAATTTGGTATGCAGCCGCTCACCCACCTTGTGCTGCTTCATATTCATCTGGTGCTGGTTAAAGATGTCCTCGATATATCCCGCGAGCGGTTTACCGTCGATATTATTGAGGCGGGGATTATCCTCCAGCTTGTCGGCCAGCTTCTTGATCATGTCGAACGCGGTCTTGTCGACCTTGCCTTCTTTATATTCACTGTCGATGCGCTCACGATACATCGTCGTCCCCAGCGCACCCATCGGGGTAAGGACGTTCTTCATCCAGTCGAGTGGTTTTTCTTCCTTCGATTCCTTAGCACGTTGGCGTTCTTCCTGTTCACGGACCTTACGTTGCTCTGCCTTGAATTCATCCTTGTAGGATCGCATTGCGGCATCTTCCCATAATCTCACGCTATCTTTATTCTCCACATCATAGGGAATGACCCTTTTCTGCGGATCGCGTGGAGCATAATTACGGAACATACTATTGTATGAGGTTGCGCTTTCTTCTATCTCGCGTATCCTGAATAATTTATCATCAACGGTATGCTTGGCTATTTCAGAGTGCGTCCATGCCTCCTCAATTCCGCGTTCCCATGCACGCTTCTCTTCTTGTATAGCAATTGCCTTATCCCGTATTTCCTTGCGTTTTTCCGCAGGAGATACACCGGTCTTCTCTTGCTTTGAATTACTTTTTCTCTTTGCATCTTCTTCCAGTTTACTCATTGCAGATGGCAAATCCGTGATAAGGTCGGCGGCGGTATATTGCAGGTCGCGGTATAGTTTGTTGGAAAGCTGCTTGCGCGCCACCATGACGACTTCGTTATTCGCCACCGGGTAGCTGCGAAGTGCGCCTGCGGATACGGAAAGATTATGCGCCGCCAGCAATGGCTCCATCTGCTGCGCGAGGCCCGTCATCGATTTCCGGTAATCCTGAATATTGCGGACGACACCTGCCGTCTCGTTATAGAATGTCATCGCCCATTCCGCGCCATGCGCCACAACGTTGGCGGTGGTATGGGCGTTGGATCTCAGGATGGGTTTAAGAGCGCTTTCGCCGTAGGTGCGGATGTAATCACCGACCTGACCCCGGATACGCGGGATGACAACCCCGCTGACCCCGGCATTAATCAGCGTCGCCAGTGACGGCGAGACGGTCATCAATCCACCCAGTACCGGAACACCGTCCTCACGCGTTTCCGCTGACCCGCTTTTTCGAGAGCGCATCTCCTGCTCCACCGTCTGGCGGAAGGCCTCTAATTCGTTCGCTTGCAGGGATGGATCCATAAGGGTAGGCGGTCTAATCCTGTCGGTTGGTCTAGCCTACACTCTACGCACCCAATGTTACAGTTTCATGAAAAACCCCTCGATTTTTAAGCCTTTTACGCGATTTGTGAGGGGAATATTCATCGAACTTTCACATACATCGGTAATAACTATGGTAGTATGGGAATAGAATAGGATTGAATTCCGTTATGACCCAGACATGGACTACCGATCAACTAAACGCCGCCCTCGCTTCGAACAATTTCGTTGTAAGCCGTGCAGTGGGTGCGGCAGGCGAGAAAATCGATTCTGCACTCGGCCGCATCGCCAATAACCCGATGCTTGCCATGACAGGAATTGACGCCTCCCCTATTACAAACCAATTGGGAGACGCCGCTAAGGAGCAATTAGGAAGCGCCGCATCGACCCTTGCGAGCAGCATGAAAGACCAATACCCGGAACTCTCGGAATTCTTTAAGGGTCTGGACACGATGTTCGGCGCACTCTTCAAAGCGATCTACAGCGCCTTGGGCTACACCCCGGAACAAGAACAGATGGTGAATGCCAACCCTGCCAGCGTCAGTACGGGGCTTCAATCCATCTGGAGACTTCCTTGAACGAAGGCATCACCAGTAGCACCGCGTCCCTGTCACACATCACGGACAAAGTGAACGACATGATCAAGGAATCTGGCATTGCAAGTAAAACACCGGACGAACAGAAAGCCATCATCGCCAGCCTTGCAGACGACAGCGCACTGGATGCCGCCGCTCAGGTATATAACAAGACATACGAAAACAGTCTTGCCGCCATGAAAGCGAAGTCCCCTTCGACTCCAGTCGAGGAATTGGAAACCCGCGCGACAGAAATCGCCTCACTGACCAGCGGTCTGGCCATCGAATCCATCGACAACGGAAAGATTTCCTACAAGCCCGTGCAGGATAAAGACGGACATGCCACTGGCGTGTACGGTCTTATCTTCGATGGTGTCGCCACGCGCATCACCCAAACGCTTGCAAAAACGAACGCCCCCATTTCCGTTGAGTTCCGACTTCCCGAAGATATATCCGGAAGATTCCCGGCCCAGAACCGTGGAGAAGAGGAACTTCCCGCCCCACAACCCGCCCCTGAAGGCGTACAACATCAGTCCAAAACGGCTGGAGCAGGAGTAGCCCCATGACTACGAACCCTAATGCACCGATTGAAAACGCCCCTCCTGCAGGCCCGCGCCTCGCAGATGTGACGACCAGAGAAGGGGCTATAGAACTTGCTCGGCAAAAACTTGTCGAAGGGTACAAGGCGACCCATAACGGCGAAGAACCGGGTACAATGGAATTGACGGCCATCTCACAGGTCGCCACCGTCGTGGGCGAGGATCTCTTCACCAACCGTGAAGCTGATAAAGCGAAGATTGCCGAACTCGGCTCTAAAGACGCAAGGGAAGCGGGCGGAGCCATAAACCAATTGGTCGCACAGCGCGTAAGAGAATTGCGCCCCAAGATCGCCGCGACCACTACCCTATCCGCGGCAAGTAGATTACCTACCGTGGTGGGTGGCATCGATCTCGAAAATACTCTCACGCAAATGACGGGTGTTGACCCCGCAGGCAATCTTGTCAAAGGCGCGGACGGCAAACTCGCACCAGGCCTCTATTCGGAATTACATACACTCTATGGAGGGGAATGGTCAGTGCAGCGTGCAGCCTCGCTGGCCAGATTGGAAGAGACAAAGCAGCAAGTAGTCGCATCTTTAGGATCATCGGTTGCCGGCACGTCCGCCACCATGACCGACGCCGCCCCTGCTGCGGCACAGACTCCCGCAGAACAGTCCGCAGCAACAGGAGCAGCGCCTCTCCCACCTGCCGGCACCGGCACCGGCACCGGCGCTGGAACTGGTGCTGCTACCCCGACTCCACCGCCACCCGCCTCAGGAGCGCCAGCCGCAGCACCTGCAGCCGAGGCATTGGACCCCACCGTAGGTCAGACCACAGTAGCAGCACCCGCCGCCGCACCAGCGGCATCCACCGAAGGAGGAGGATTTATGGAAACTATTTCAGAACTTTTTGGCAGTTTCTCGGATACTATGAAGAAAGGGGTTGGGAGTATCAGCCCGATGGTATTGGGCATCGGCCTGATTGGTCTCGCTGCCGCCTTCATGATGGAATTCTCCTGGCCTGTACTAGCATTAGCGATGGTCGCCATTGTCGGCATGATCGCGGCCAGCGGTGCTGGTCTGTTCGGCGGAGGCAGCGTGTCGGCGGAGAGTTCTCTAGGCGGACGTGAGAAGGAGGGTCAGGGTAAGGAGCTACAGCGTAAGCGTGATGGCAGCGAACAGCCGTTTATGGATACCGCCAGTGTCACCCGGACCCAGGACCAAAACCGCGATGTGGCAGATGTCAGAGACGACGAGGTGGGCAATTTACCCCCCCCACAAAAACAGGCCTTAGGCCCTCTGGTGCGTGAAGCATATGGCAGGATGTCTTCGTAGCAGATGACTACCAGCACCACATCGCTGGAATCCCCTGCTCTCCTGAGCGACCATTTCGCCGGGTTGAAAGGAACGCTGAATTCTGACGCCATCTCCCCCGCCGTGATGAAGAACGTGATTCTGGCGACGCTGGAACGCAACGGCATCGACCCCGCCGGGATCTACCCCGAGGGAATCAACCGCACCGCAGAGGTCATGTCCGCCGCCGCGGATGACTGGTTCCGCCAGAAGGGCGGCACGATACCCTCCGGCCTCACCCTCGATGCATCCCGCGCCTACGGTCTGGACTTCGCCGATACCATCCACCGCGCACTGGAACGCGAACGCCCCACGCTCGGCTTCTTCAAGAACGAGCCATGGATCGACAGCCTGAGCGGTATCGACAAGGACAATAAACCAACCGATCCGGACATGCTGAACGCCGCCGGATTGGGTACGAATCTCATCACCGCGCTGCGCGCCACAACACAGGCAAAACAAGACTATACTAAACAGCTGAATGCTGCCGAAGCGGCCGATGCGGATCAACGGTTCGAGACTGCGCGTTCTCTGGTATTGACCCCCGCAGGCTCCGCCGATGTGGTTCACGAAGCGCTCGGCCAGATGAGCAGAAAATGGCAGCCGCCTTCTGAGCAGGGAGAAGAATTCATTACCGCCCTCGTCGCCCGCGCCTATGAAGGGTCAGACCCCTCCACCCAAAGCACGGGAGGCAATTTCCTCGGCGGATTGCAAGGATCGCTCGGCAACGCGATAGGCGGCTTGGGCAAAAGCTGGCCGTGGCTCTTTATCGGTGGCCTGCTCGGCATACTGTTCGGCCCGATGGTCGGTGCGGGCGGTATGTTCGGCCCCATCCTCGGAGTCGCATTAGCCGCAGGCGTCACGATGCTCGGTGGCGAAAACTCTCCCTTATCGGGCTTAGGCGGTGGTGACCCCATCAGCAACGTGCGCGGCCAGATACTCAACTCCTCCCCCGAGCAACTCGGCTATCCCGACCTCCAGCGCCTGCGTGAGCTCGTCTCACCGAATATCACCCCCGGTGACCAGCGCGCCATCGAAGCATCCCGCACCCTCGCCCCCGGTGAAAAACCGCTTACAAGGGGTGAAGAAGCCAAGCAGGAACTCACAAAATTCTTCGCATGGCGGGATGAAGTCGCCTCCACGGTCAGCGGTGTGCACAAAACAGGCAACGGCACGCTCGTCCCCTTCAGCCGCGGCGATGGCCGCAGCACCGGCCTCACCGCCCGCTCCCACGGGCTGGATGCCGACGGCACGGAAGTCGGCCCCAGCGCCAAAGTGATTCCCGATATGGAAGCGATCACTAAAGAATTACGCGCAGGCAACGTCACGATGGATAACGGCTCCGTCAGCTTCGTCCACGGCCGCCCCGACCAGAATGCAATCCTTCGCCGCTAATGCATTCCGCCGAATAACGCGCAGAAACATTAAGAAAATTTCATCCTTTTTATCATCAAATCGTCATATCTTTCGCCTATACTGAATGGGATAGGAACATATTATGGCTGAACCGCAATCCTCACCTTCCATCTGGTCACGACTCTATAAGTTTGGGGCGGACGCACTCTCAGCAGGGAGTGCCAAAGCGGAGGAATACTTGGCGTATGGGGTTGGGACAGCTTATAGCTGGTTGCCCGAAGGAATGCAGACATCCTTGCAAGGCACGGGTCTCACCGAGCTTCGCAAAATGATCGGCGCAGAGAAAACCGATATGATCCTCTACGCCACCATCGCCGATAGCAGCGTAGATGCCGCTGCCGCCGAATTGATGGCAGACGAACGGTTCAAAGGACCGTATGAAGAAGCTTTCGCCGCCGCACGCGAGGAAGTGACCAAATTACTAGGCGCCCAAGACCCCCGCATAAAAGAATTACTAGCTAATTTCTTTAGCGGCAGTGGGCAGAATATGGATGAAATCACTGACCAGATGGTAGACAATGTCGCCAAAAAAATGGCTGTTGCCACCATCACCTCGACGCGTGACGCGATTCTTGCCAACGAGGAACAAATCAAAGCGCAAGTAATCCCCATCGCCTTCGCCGAAAAAGCGAAAGACCCGAATAGCTGGGCTGCTGCGAAGGATCATTGGCTCTGGGGATCATTGATGAGCATCGCCTCTTATTTCACCGGAAGGAGCGTAGAAGAACTGGCCCTATGGGCCGATAATGGTTTCAGCGAAGAAGCCGCGAAGCAATACGTCACCACGCTGGAAGATCCCACCACGGGAGAAAGGGTTGCCGCAACGATTGCTGCACGCGTAGCCGGGGAGAATCATGACCGCATCATCGCGGACACCGCAACTAAATTGTTGAAACAAGGGATGCCCCCCGGTGCGGTTGCCGAAGGCCTGCTCGCTATCTCCACTAATCTCAAGCAGCAAGTCACACCGGGATATGCCACGAGTGACGCGGAGAAAGCCGCCCTGCTCGCACAGTTCAATCAACAAGCGCACGACATCGCAGCAGCAAATAATATTCCTGTTTCCTCTCCGGTTGCACCGCCAGCTATCGTTGCTCCAACGACTCCTGCAGAGGCCGCACCGGGTGCACCCGCAGAAACCAACCAGCCACCTGTACCTGCCGATAGAACTGCACGCGCCGCACTAGCGGCCCAGCATCAGGAATTCGCTTATGCCATGTTAGGGCAGGTCGGCGGGTTCGACATCGACGAGTTTAACAAACTGACCACCGACGATGAAAAAGCCGCCTACTTTAAACGCCACTCCGCCGATCCCGGTATGGAATACGCGATGCTGGATAGCGATGCGCAACGGATGCTGTGGATTCGTGATAAATTCCCCGATGCCACCTTCTCGCGTGACGATGAGAGCAACCTCCTCATCACCATGAAGGACGGGCAGACCTATTATCACAACGCACCCGGATGGTCGCGTCAGGACGGCGGCAACGTCGTCGCCGGAGTACTGAACTCCAGCTCCATGTTCGGCACAGGGGGTTTGCTCAATCCATCCATTCCCCAGGCGCATGCAGCAGAAGGCTCCGCCATCGGCGCGATGAACGATAGCGATACGCTGGATATGCTGAAAGCCAGTCTACAGAAAATCGGGTGGATGGAAGCCCCCGTGCTCCCCGATGACAGACTGGCGGACATCACACGACAGGTTGCACAGAATATGCCTCTCAGTCATAGGGATAAGGAACTATTGCGCAAAGGGGGTATTACAGCGGAAGATATCTCCTATGCACTGGCCACCGAAATGGAATCCCGCAATCCGGGAAGAACGGGCCTAGAAGTGTCTGATGCCAGTGCCAGCGGCGGTTTCACGCCACCCCCACCCGTGCGCGGAGCAACGCCTGCGACACAGCAAACCCTACAATCGTAAATTCCTTTCAGTCTTTTTTTACATTCACCGACTATGGTGTTATGTAGACGCCCATGAACCTGAAAACACACATCATCACCACTCTCGCCTTCCTGCTGTTGATCGGCGGGGCGATTTACCTGTTCGGCGGTAAGGAAGAGACGCCGGAGACAGCCACCAACCCGCTCACCGAACGCTTTATCCAGATCGTTTCAGCGACATGGGGAATGAATTGCAACGGCCAGGTCGAACGGATGATACGCACACAGGAGAAGGATAATGACGGGACGATCCCCACCCTCGCCCGTAAGGACAACGCCCTGCTCGCCCTCTCCCGTCAATGCAACAACAAGGAAACGTGCAGCGTCAAGGTCACGCCGGAATTCCTCGGCAAACCGAACGTCACCTCCTGCCACAAGAACTTCACGGCGGAATATCGCTGTTTCATGACCGACCGTGCGCACGCAATCGAGCTGGAAGACGGCGGTTCGGTAACGATTGACTGCACCGAAAAGGCCAGCTAGCCTTTCCCCTCACGCCTTCGCTTTGAGGATACCGCCCTTGCTCGATTCCATCCATACGGCACTCGCCACCATGCCGCCCGGCATCTTCATCAAGTGGCTCGTCATCTTCATGCCATTGCTCTCGCTGGCGATATGGCATTTCTATCAGGATCGCGGCTATGAGCATTTCAGCGCCCAGCCCTCCCCGCGCATCTTCCGCGAGTTGCAGAACGTCGCGCGGCATCGCTCGTTTCAGGTCATCGGCGTATGGATGATATTGTTGCTCGTCATCGTCGGCGGCGACATCTGGAATCAGAAAGCCATCACCACCATTCCTGATGAACCGCTGATGGCCGTCCCCGTTGTCCCCGCGCCGGAAAGCCCGGAGACCAAAACCATCCTTCAGACGACTCCCGAACTCGTCGCCGTCTCGCCCGACCCTGCAGCCTCCGGTGCAAGCCCCGCCGTCAGCGACCTCTCGAAAGAAGAGAAGCTGGATCGGCTGAAACAACGCTATGAGGACATGCTCGTCAGCTATTATTTCCTCCAGCGTTGCCAACACGCCTTCCCGCAGGAACTGGAAGTTATCAACAAGGCGCTCTATAGTGAATTGCGGATTCTGGGGGGAGATGAAACCCTGCATCAGGGCATCTTCAGCGCTGCGCGCGGATCATATGAAAGCGTGTATTCCGATACTCCCTGCGAGGCGAAATACGTCGATAAAACGCTGAAAGAATACAATAAAATGATCAATCAGCTAAAGCAGGCGCAAGCGCAATAAGCTGCATTTTCCGTAACCTCGTTAACTTTTGCTTGATTTTTTCCTGATAAATTAGGAGCTAAGGAGAGGTTTGACCATGAGTTCCCATGCCTGATAAAAAGGACAAAAAATCGAGTAAGACGCGTGACTGGGTTATCAATGGGGTGACCGTAATGGTCTTCGTCGGCATTGTGCTGGCGGGCCTGCGCTTTTTTGAACCCCAGACCTATCACTCTCTCACCTTAGTGTTGGATTTCTCCCAGAAACCCGGTGACGCGAAATTCGAACAGCAACGTATTTCCAAAATCAATCTTCTGCCTATCAGCGACGAGAAAAAACGCATCCTGATGAACCATACCATCTTCCTCGACGCAAGCACGACGATGGTGACGCTGGCAGTAGGCGAACCAAAATACAAAGAAAAACCCCTGATGGACGAAAAAGGACAAACGGTGGACCGCTGGGTTTATCACTTCAACGGCGATTATCGCCCCACCGTCCTGCAATTCGAAAACAACGTGCTGAAGAATGCCTACAAGGTCTCCGAACATCGCCTCGCCGGATACCCATCCACAGGCGAACCAGCGCAAACTCCACCGCAGACACCTTCCCCCGCCACTACCCCTCAGACCAAGCAATAAAAACAATTCGTCATTCCAGCGAAGGCTGGAATGACGGAAGAAAATACAATCACCCCGCTACATACTCCACCGCACTGGCACTAACCGCCTGCAATGAAAACCCGAGCGCATCATCCACCGCCACCCGGTATTCATACCGCGTGAAAACGAATTGCGCCGTAACCAACGCCCCGTCAGGGAACTCCACCCGCATCCGGCCTACCGTACCCGCATAGGCATGGGCACGCAGCAACGCTTCCGCCGCCGCATCCGTGCAGACGCCGTCGGCACTAAGGGTAACACGGCGCAAGCCCCCATCGCCATGCATCGCCTGCCATCCGTTCCCGTCCAGCGTATCCGCAGCACGAGCGTCACGCTCCACCTGCACGCGCGCTTGCCGCACCGTGCCGATGGGGTGGAATGTTTCCGACACCTCACCGTCGCTGATAAAGAGTTGCCACGTCCCCGCATCATAAGCTGTCATCGCACACCCCTATTCGTTCATTTCGATCAGCGCAGTCACTTCCACTTCACCGCGCCATGTTTTTCCATCCGCCAGCCGTACCACGCTCGCACGTGTCACCCGCTGCCAGACCATGTCATCCCCTCCGCCAAGTGGCTGCTTGTTGCGATGCAGAAGCTCACTTACGCGCGCTACGACATCGTCGCATTCCTTACGGCCTGCATTCTGCGAATAACAATTGATACCCAACGTCACCCGTTCATACCGTGTGACGATACCGTCTTCCGACCGCGCGCTGACATTGGCGAAGACGAGGTACGGCAACGCCGCGTCATATGGCACATGGTCGTATAGCCCGGTGACGAGCGCCATCAACTCGCTGTTTCCCGACAACACGGAATAGATGGATTGTTGAAATGGGGCGAGGCTCCTGCCTGTCATACGATCTCTCCTTCATGAGCTTCGATCACCAGCGCCCGCTGCTCTTCCGGGTCGGTCGTGATGCTGTCGATAGTCAATATCCGCTCGCGGTAGAGGATGCGCGTATCCGCCGTCACATCGTCCCGATAACGGATGAGCACGCGGTAGCGTCCACGCACAGTGAGTTGTTGGCGCGAATCCTCACGCGGCGTTTTCGCAGGTATAACCTCTGCCCACACCGTTGCAAGCGTGGTCCAGTTAGTGGAGAACCCACCCAGCCCATCCTCAGTACGCGTTGAATGTTGCAACGTCACCAGCTCCTTCAGCCGATGCGCCAGCAGTGATTGTGTATCTCGGCTCATAAGCGCAATTCCCGGTACGGCGCATAGAGCGCACGCGCCGCATCCGGCAATACCGTGCCGAGATTCTTGCCGTCATATAACTCCGCCAGATGCGCCAGCATCCCCTGCTTGAGCGGCGCAGGAATCGTACCCGCATCCTCGTATCCCGCCTCATATGCAATCTCCACCTGCGACGCGAACAGCACCTCGTCGATAAGCAGCGATGTCCGCGCCGCATTGAGGCGATAGACCGCATCGCTCACCAACGTCGGCGATCCGTCGAGTGCAATCAGTTTCACATGCGTGACAGTAATGACTGGTCCCATCGGCAGCAGCACCTCCTGCGGCAGGTAATCGTCATACACCAGCTTCCAGCTCTGCGGCATCAACGAGCGGCGGAGATACTGCTCCGCATGTTCCCGCACTGCGGAGAGCATGGCCGTGATAACCGCATCATCTGCACTACTGTCTACCCGCAGATATGATTTCGCTTCCGCCAAACTTAATGGTTCGTCCTCCGGCGGCGCGACGCGCGCAAGCAACCGTTGCCGTGTCTGTGACATGACATCTCCTTCTGTTGATGATGAAAAATACAATGGATTTAAATATCACTTTTTTACTCGTCATTCCCCGAATCCGCGCCAGCGGATTATAGGGGAATCCAGTCATGATGCTGGGCTGGATGGCCCTATAGTTGCTTCGCAACTCGGGCCATGACGAAGTTATAGATGTGACTAATATAAAAGACTAATGACTAGAGACGAACAACTAACGTCACGTCCGGGTCAGCCCCTGCGCCCCGAGCTTATCGAACAGCTCGCGGTAATGTTTATCGAGATAGGCCGTTCCCACCCCGAATCCGAGGATATTGATGAGCTGGAAGTTGACCGCATCCCGTGCGAACGTCGTGGCGTGCTCATGCGACATATTGAATTTCTTCTCCAGGAACCCGGCGAAGTTCTTTTGCATACTCTCGTTCATGCTTTTGCCCGCCGTATTCATCAACAGGAACGCCCCCACCTGCACCGTATGGTCGAGCGAGGTGGAAAGAAAATGCTTGTCTTTGTACCACACCTGTTTTTCCAATGCCGGCAACCCTGCGACGCGATCGAACAGTTTCATCGACGCCGCCTTGGCTGCGAACGCCGCCGAGAATTTGATGCTGTAATCGACGAGTGTGCTAGCCACGAGGTCAGCCCGTTCATCCTCATCCATCATTTTGCGCTGTTCGGCGTTTTCATTCCCTTCCAATGCAGGGAACGCGTCGGCCAACCCATCGAAATAACTCAAGTTGGGTTTCACCACATG
The DNA here is from genome assembly GCA_041749475.1 of Rickettsiales bacterium. Taxonomy (GTDB): domain Bacteria; phylum Pseudomonadota; class Alphaproteobacteria; order Rickettsiales; family UBA998; genus JBGTBD01. The sequence goes on along the minus strand of JBGTBD010000053.1, from coordinate 48 downwards.
CTTGGCAACAAAACTTTTCACATCTGACAGCTGGTGCGGCAGGATGCC
>JBGTBD010000052.1:0-2526 GCA_041749475.1 Rickettsiales bacterium | reverse complement strand
CATTGGCGAACATATCGAGGATGGTCTGCGCCGAGCCTTCCACCACATAATTATAACTCTCCAGCACCTCGGGGCTCGGAAGAATCTCGATCGTCTTCTTCGGTGCGCGGTATTCGCTTTTCGGCTTATTGTTATTTCGGGGCGGCGTCTGATTCATGTTCCTGCTCGAAGATGTTGTTGACGTCTTCGCCGATGCGCAGCCAGTCACCGCGGATGGCCTCACCGGAATTACGATAAGGATACCGGTACAGCGGCGAATGCGAGAGGGAAAAGGCCGAGCCCATCCCGGCGAAGATATGTTTGATGAAAGAGAATAATAACATATGCTGGAGATGATACTCTATTTCCGAATTCATTTCAGTAACAAAAGATAGTCAAACCCCTCACACACTTCCCCTCTCCCTCGAGGGAGAGGGTTGCGCAGGCTTAGTGAACGAAGTGAACTTTAGCCGAAGCTGGGTGAGGGGGAAGGCGGTAAGATACCCTCACCCGGATTTCCAAGAGAAATCCGGCCTCTCCCAATGGGAGAGGCTATATAAATCGTAACACGTAACACGTAACCAACCCTACCACTCCGACCGCGTAGACGCCGTTTCCAATATCCTATCCAGCCCCGGCACATGCGGTTCCCCACGGAAGTTCACCGCATTGGCGAATTTCGCCTGACAGGTAGCAAAACTCTTATCGCACCCCGCGGTAAGAGAATAAAGGTCCCCCACCGCGATGGCATAAGGGAACGGCAGCACGAAGGTCAATTCTCCCACGCGGAATTCCTTCACCTCCATGCTCAGACCCGCATTCTCACCTGAAAGAAACCGCATCGTCCCGCCGGAGAAATATCCCACCGCTTCCACCCGCGCTGCGTCATAACAGGCATGACGCCCCGCCGAGCTATCGACCGTCCCCGTCACCGTCAGCGCCATCACATTCACCTTGCACCGCTCATCCCCAAGGTCAGCCCGGCAAGAGGGGCTATAGAGCGAGCCTATGGTCTGGTTCAGCCGCTGCGTCAGCCCCCGCACCTCGGCGATGAACCGCCCGCCCTGTAACGTCACCTCTCCCAGCCACCCGGTGCGCAGATGCAGCATCCCGTCCCCCGGCGCCTGATGGTTGACCTGAAACACTTCGATTTCGGAAAAGTCATAGATGCCCGCCATCACCTCCTCTTCCGAAATGGCCGATGAATCGAGCACTCCCTCCACGTCGAGGTTATCAACATTGAGCGCCGCCGAACTGCTGACCGCCGTCGGCGTAAACCCCGTCGCGGCCATATACGTAACAGCGCCGACGGTGAGGTTCCGGTCATGGTCGGTAAACCCCAACACCGTCCCGTCCCGGCGCGTGACTTTCCAGCAAGTGGCGAGCGTCGTCACTTCCTGTGCGAGATGGTCTTCGAGTGATAAGGAAAATGTTTTCATTGAGGCAGCTCCCGTTCAGACTGGGAATGCTGAACGGGAACCGCCTGTTCGGGAAGAGGCTTATTTGCCCAGTTGCGTTTCAGCCGCACCGCCGTTGATGCGCGGATGCATGTGGGGCGGCACAACAATGTGCCCTGCCAAGGATCTACGCACACTCCGTTCAGGAAATGGGGCTTCCATAGAATTTTCCAGGCCCATCTTCGGAGGATGTTTTTGGAAGTATTCTTTCAACGTATCGCGTGCTGCTTCGGCAGATTCCACGATGGTGATCTGATCCAGTACTTCAGGCTCATTCTCTTTGAGATAGTGGATGAAATCATCCCACAGGGGCTTGCCATTCTCGGTCATCGTATTGATGAGTACCAATGGTTTTTCCGCCACCTCACCATCCTCGGTGATGTAGCGGGTATGCACCCGTCCATCGAGCCGGTCATGGGCGATCTGCAACAGCTCGTGTCCCGTGCCGATGCCGCCTGCGAGCGCGACGAACGCGTGAGAATATTTCCCGAAATACTGCATCCGGCTGGTCATGTCTTTTGCGTAAAGCATCATGTTCGGGCTGGTGGAGAGGTCAGAACGCTCCTCAGCGATGACGGGCGAGCTATATTGCGCGTCCACGCTGATACCTGTCACATGCGTATTCGGGTTCACCGCACGCGCATAGGTCGTGAGCGCACCCATGACGCTGAGGCCACCGCCACCATGCACCATGTCCCATCCCTCGTGTCCGGCAAGGTCGGCCATGGTGCGCGCTTCGTCGATGAATTGCTGTTTCTTCGTACTCGCCGATCCGAAATAGGCGATACTGATCTTATTCATTTCCGGCTCTTGGGAGAGCGGCACGATCTCTTTCATGCTGCCATCATCCGTCAGCACTTCCTGCTTCAGGATATCATGCATTGCAAAATGCTCACCATGTCGCACATGGGGTTCACGGTGTTTGTCGTTTAATTCGCCCTTGATATAGTCATACATCGCAGTCGCATCATCGAAACGCTTTAACTGCTCAGTCGGCACGAAGCGCAATAAATCGTTCTTGAATAGCCCTTCCAATACGCTGAAAATGGGTTTCCATTGCTCTGCGCTGCCAAAGAGCGCCATAGGCTTC
>JBGTBD010000051.1:0-32920 GCA_041749475.1 Rickettsiales bacterium | reverse complement strand
TGCTGCGCCTGTGCCTCCACCCGCCGCAGTCAGTGCGCCGCCTCCGGTCTGGAGCAGCAATCCCGTTCCACCACCCCCGGCGCCTGTGGTCAAACAGGCGGCCGCGCCGAAAGCTGCGCCCGTTGTCACCCCACCTGCAATGCCCATCACCACCGTGCCGGGGACGCCCGCCACTAGCGTCGTCACTACCGACCCTACCATTGCACAAGCGCAGGCACAGAGCGAGCTGGATGCGTTCCTGAAAGAGTCCATGCCTGAGCAGCCGAGCAGCTTCATCCGGCAGGATAGTGACGCCGCTGCGCCACCGCCGACCGCCACAAAAATGGCCATCAGCGTCGCACCAACAGTCGGGGGAACGAATGCACCGACCGACCTTAGCACTTCGGCAGTCACCGAGACCGCCGAGATGCAGGATGGCTCCATCCCACCGCCGCCGGAGCCAATCACCGGGCCGCTTGGGCCGGACGGTTTGAGCATCGCCGTACCGGATGATAATCCGATGCGCGACCTTTCACCGGAGACCAAATCCATCCTCACCCTGCTGCCGCAGGATCTGACCGGGATGCCCCAGCGCACACCCGCCAAGGACGTCGACATCAGTCGCGCCAGTCAGGACGTCGAGCTTCCCGGCGGCAACGTCGTGAAATCCGAGAGCATGGATATGAACATCGAGATGAAACAACCGAGGGTCGATGTCAGCTACGAACTCCAGCAGGCATACGAAGCGCTTATCAGCGGCAACACTGAGAGCGCAGTGACTATCTACCGTGAAATCCTCTCCAGCGACCCGCAGAACAAGACCGCCCTCTTCGGCCTCGCCACCACCTATCATCGCCTTGGGTTGATCGACGAGGCGCGGCCGGTTTACGGGAAACTACTGGCGCTTGATCCCAACCACACGGAAGCGCTCAATAACTTCCTCGCGCTGGTGGGGGATGAATCGCCGGAAGCGGCGATTGCCATCATGGAAAAGCTGGAGGCTAAAAACCCAGATTTCAGCCCTATCCCAGCGCAGATGGCGATTCTCTACGAAAAATCAGGGAATATGGAAGCAGCTATTCATTCCATGCGCAAAGCCTATAGTATTTCGCCGGAGAACCTAGTTTATCTCTACAATCTCGCCATTCTTTACGACAAGAAGGACGAGAGGGCCGAAGCGGCGGCGATTTACCAGCAATTGCTGGAAGCGTATGAGCGCGGACAAGACCTTCCCGCCTCCACCGAGGAAATTCAAGAAAGATTAACCTTTTTGCTCTCTAATAGTCGATAGTTACGAACTTTTTTAGCCCCACGCGGGCTTACGGGCATTATGGAAATCACCGACCTCCTGGTCTATACCAAGCAGCAGAAGGCATCCGACCTTCACCTTTCGACCGGGAATCCGCCTATCATCCGTATCCACGGCGATATGCTCCCGGTCAATGAGAGCCTGATCCTCAAGAGCGACGACATCAAGCATATGCTCTATTCTATCATGACCGAGCAGCAGCGCAGCGATTACGAGCGCGAGCTGGAACTGGATTTCTCCGTCGCGTTCGGGGAAGAGATGCGCTTCCGTGTGAACGCCTTCACCACCATCTGGGGGCCGGCGGCTGTGTTCCGGACGATCCCCACCACCATCATCTCGCTGGATGAGCTTAAATGCCCCGCCATCTTCAAGGATTTGACCAAGTTACATAAAGGCCTCATCCTCGTCACTGGGCCGACGGGGAGCGGGAAATCGACCACGCTCGCGGCCATCGTCGATTATATCAACACGACTTCCGCCAAGCATATCATCACCATCGAAGACCCTGTGGAATTCGTGCATAAATCGAAGAAATCGCTGATCAACCAGCGTGAGGTCGGCCCCAGCACGAAGTCATTCGCACGCGCGCTCAAAAGCTGCTTACGGGAAGACCCCGACGTCATCCTCGTCGGCGAGATGCGCGACCTTGAGACCATCCAGCTCGCCATGACGGCGGCTGAGACCGGGCATTTGGTGATGGGAACACTGCACACCAATACGGCCCCAAAAACCATTGACCGCGTCATCGACGTGTTCCCCGCTAACGACAAGCCGATGATCCGCGCGATGCTTTCGGTTTCCATTCAGGCCATCATCTCGCAAACGCTGGTCAAGCGTGCGGACGGGCATGGGCGCGTCGCGGCGCATGAAATCATGCTTGGCACACCGGCCGTCCGTAACCTGATCCGTGAAGGGAAAGTGCCGCAGCTGCACTCCCTCATCCAGATGGGTCAGAAGCTGGGGATGCAGACGATGAAAGATGCGCTCTACACCCTCATGGCGCAAGGCGCGGTATCCGAAGCGACGGTGCGTGAATCGCTCGCCACCGTGGGCGACGGGGACGAAACAGCAGATAAGAGCGCAGGAGCGCAGCAAAGTGCCAAGTCTAATTCCTTCTGAAGACGCCGAACGGCTTATTTTCGCTTCCGACGAGGAAGATGGCGGGAGCTACGTGCCCGTGATGGACGAGTTGCTCCACGCTTCCCTGCATCAAAAAGCCTCGGATATCTATATTACCTTCGGTTGCCCGCCCAGCATCCGCGTCGAGGATAAAATCTTCTTCTTTGGGCGGCACAAGCTGACTGATGAGGATATCGAAACGCTCATGAAGCAGCTGCTGACGGACGACCAGATGGAAGAATTCTATGCCACGATGGAGTTGAATAGTTCCATTACTTGGGAAGGGGGCGCGCGGTTCCGTATCAACGCGTTCCGGCAGCAGAACCATCACGGCATGGTCATCCGCCGTATCCAGACCAACATCCCCACCATCGACGAGTTGAAGTTACCGGACGTCTATAAATCGCTGGTGATGAAGCGGCGCGGACTTGTCCTCGTCGTCGGGCAGACGGGCTGCGGGAAATCGACCTCGCTTGCCGCGATGATCGGTCACCGCAACGAGAATTCCTCCGGCCATATCATCACCATCGAAGATCCGATCGAGTTCGTGCATACACACAAGAGCTGCATTGTCTCCCAGCGGGATGTGGGTATTGACACCTATTCCTACGCGATGGCGTTGAAGAACGCGCTGCGCCAGCATCCGGACGTCATCCTTATCGGGGAGATACGCGACCGGGAAACGATGGAGCATGCCATCAATTTCGCCGAGACGGGGCATCTCTGCCTCGCGACGCTGCATGCCAGTAACGCGAATCAGGCCATCGAGCGCATCATCAACTTTTTCCCCGAGGAAAAACACACCCAGATCCGTCTCAACCTGTCGCTGAACCTGCGCGGTATCCTGTCGCAACGGTTGGTGCAGACGATTCATTCCAAGCGTATCCTCGCTATCGAAGTGATGTTGAATGAAGGCCTCATCACCGCCCTTATCACCGAAGGCAAGATCAAGGAGATGAAGGAAGTCATGGAGAAATCCCGCGACCGGGGGATGCAGAGCTTCGACCAGTCATTGCTTGATCATTACCGGGCGGGCATCATCACGGAAGAGACGGCACTCGGCGAATCGGACAACCCCTCCCACATCCGCCTTGCCATCCACGAGAAAGAGCTGCTCAGCCGCGTTGTTAAAACCGAAGAAGTCCAGAAAATCAACGCCGCGGACCAGTTTTAGGACGAACGGACTGTTTACTGGCGGTTTTCCATCGCATCCAGCTAAAAAACCCTTGCCATTCCGTCGTTTCGGCGATATATGGAGCCTCCCTCAGCATGAGCTAGGGGTAATTCACACACGGGTGGCTTTTCGGTGTCAGGTGTTCTGACCCCATCCCGTGGAGGCATAACCGGAAAGGGTATTATTATGGCTTCTCAAGCATTTAGCATGCGCCAACTCATCGAGGCTGGCGTTCACTTCGGACATAAAACCAAACGTTGGAACCCGCAAATGGCTCCGTATATTTACGGCGTCAGGAACGACACCCACATCATCGACCTCGGCAAGACCGTCCCGATGCTGCACCGCGCGCTGAACGCGGTTGAAGAAATCGTCGCCGGCGGTGGCCGCGTCCTCTTCGTCGGCACAAAGCGTCAGGCCAGCGACATCGTGGCGCAAAGCGCCCGTGATTGCGGCATGTACTACATCAATATGCGTTGGCTCGGCGGTCTTCTGACCAACTGGAAAACCATCACCACCTCCATTCGCCGCCTGAAAGAATTCGAAGCGAAACTCGCGGAAGAGAATATCGGCCTCACCAAGAAAGAGCGCCTTGAAATCTCCCGCCAGTGCGAAAAACTGGAAAAATCCCTCGGCGGGATCAAGGATATGGGCCGCTTGCCGGATATCATCTTCATCATCGACACCAACAAGGAAGACTTGGCCGTAATGGAAGCGGTGAAGCTGAACATCCCCATCATCGCCGTGGTCGATACCAATGCGAAGATTGAAGGCATCACCTTCCCAGTTCCGGGCAACGATGACGCGACCCGCGCGATTCAGCTTTATTGTGACCTCATTGCAGGTGCAGTACGCAAGGGCGCTGAGCGTCGTGGCGTGAACAGCGGCGCTGATCTCGGCGCATCTGCCGCTCCCGAAGCGGAATTTCTGGAAGAAGTGAAAGGCGATGAGCCGAGCAAAGGCGACAAGAAAGTGGTCAGCACCACCAAGAAAGCCGCCCGCGCCGAATCAGGCAAAAAAGCTTCCGGCCGTAAGAACGAGAAGCCGTTGGGAACCCCAGAAACCGACACGGCTGCATAGTAATCTCTTCCGAGAGCACTATATAAACGGACATATTAAGGAGAAAAACCATGACTGAAATCACCTCATCCCTCATTAAAGACCTGCGCGAAAAAACCGGCGCGGGCATGATGGACTGCAAGAAAGCCCTCGTCGAAGTCGCGGGCGATATCGAAGCTGCCGTTGACTGGCTGCGTAAGAAAGGCCTCGCTTCCGCTGCGAAGAAGGCTGGACGTACTGCGGCTGAAGGTCTCATCGCCGTTGCCGTATCCGGCAATAAAGGCGCGATGATCGAGTTGAACGCGGAGACGGATTTTGTCGCCCGCAACGAACAGTTCCAGCAACTGGCGAAGGATACCGTGCAAGCGGCCCTTACCGCTGGCTCGAACGATGTAGAGACCATCAAGAATACGGAAGTGAACGGCGCTAAAATCGGCGATACCATCACCTCCGCCGTGGCCACCATCGGCGAAAATATGAACCTCCGCCGTGGCGTGACGCTCTCGGTCGATAAAGGCATCGTCTGCAGCTATATCCATAATGCGGTCACCACTGGACTCGGCAAGATCGGCGTTCTCGTGGCGCTGAAATCCGAAGGCAACGTGGAGAAACTGCTCGAAGTCGGCAAACAGATCGCGATGCATATCGCCGCTGCGCGCCCGGAAGCATTGACCCGTGACGGTGTCGATTCCTCCAAGCTCGACCGCGAACGCGACGTGTTGAAAGAACAGGCCGCCGCTTCCGGCAAGCCCGCCGAAGTGATCGACAAGATGGTCGAAGGCCGTATCCGTAAATATTACGAAGAAGTCGTCCTTCTCGACCAGCTCTTCGTCATCGACGGCAAGACGCGCATCAGCGATTTCGTTGAAGCCTCCGCGAAAGACGTTGGCGCACCGGTCGAACTAGTCGCTTATGAGCGCTACCAGCTCGGCGAAGGCATCGAAAAGGAATCCTCCGATTTCGCCGCCGAAGTAGCCGCCGCCGCTGGCGCTGCTGCGTAAGGTTTTTCTATTTATTCAAAGCCCTGTCACCCTGTGTGGCAGGGCTTTTTCTTTATGTATAGCGCTGTAATCAAAGTTTCATATTACATTGCTGGATTTATTAATTTTTATTTATAATATAACCCAGTTACCTCTCTTGCCTGACCTCAAAACACCCTGTTTTTTGTTCAGCAAGCTAGGGACCACTCCAAGGCAACTTGTAGTGTTCTATCCCCCTGACCCATGAAAAGGTCTTTTCCTGGAGTTCGTACGATGACCAACCTACATCGACGCGCACCACGCACTAAGCTCAGAAACCTCAAAAGGGGACTTCAATTAGTACTTCGGGACAGCGGGAACAACTTAAAGCGAGCAACTCGCGATTCAGGTGTTCCCTCGTGGCTATATCTTCTCGATCCGCGGATGCCAAAGCTATTGTCATCACATTTCATAAGGATGTAGTGACGCACAGGAAACGGCAAGGGTCGGAATCAACCACATTCCCCCTTGCCGTTTCCACACTCCATTCCATGATATATTTTCCACGCGTGGTTGTTGCAATTTAGGCCAGTTCGGCTACAAATGGCCCATGACAGCATCCCTCAAGAAAACGACCACACCCATGTCCTCATCCAAGCCACTCTATAATCGCGTCCTCATCAAAGTCTCCGGCGAGGCGTTGATGGGTTCCAAGCCTTATGGGCAGGACGATGAAATTCTGGAGCGCATCGCCGCGGATATCAAGGATGTGATCGATATGGGCGTGCAAGTCTCCGTCGTCGTCGGCGGGGGGAATATCTATCGCGGCATGTCCGCTGCGGCGCGCGGGATGGAGCGCGGCAGCGCCGATTATATGGGCATGCTGGCGACTGTGCTGAATGCGCTGGCCATTCAAAATACACTTGAAAAACTCAACGTCGATACGCGCGTACTGTCCGCCATCAACATGATGCAGGTGTGCGAGCCCTATATCCGCCGCCGGGCACTGCGCCATCTGGAGCGTGGCCGTGTGGTCATCTTCGCGGCGGGAACCGGTAACCCGTTCTTCACCACCGATACCGCCGCAGCACTCCGCGCCAGCGAAATGGGGTGTGACGCGCTGCTGAAGGGTACGCAGGTAGACGGCGTCTATTCCGAAGACCCAAAGAAGAACAGCGCCGCCAAGCGGTATGACCGCCTCTCCTACCTCGACGTATTGACGCGGGACCTCAAAGTCCTCGACGCATCGGCGATTTCGCTTGCCCGGGAAAATCATATCCCTATTTTAGTGTTTTCCATCCATGAGCGTGGTGAGTTCGGTCGCGTCCTCTGCGGCGACGGCAAATACACCATCATCACCGGAGAATAAGTTGATAATCTAATCGTCATCGCTCGAGTCGTGGAAACGACTATAGGGCGATCCAGTTGGAACAAAATGGATTCCCCTATAATTTTGTAACCAAAATTCGGGGAATGACGGATAAGAAAAGGAGTGAAAAATGTCGAGCGATCTTACCGACTTGCGCCGCCGTATGGATGGCGCGATGAAAACATTGGAAAACGAATTCACCGGACTGCGCACCGGGCGTGCATCGCCGAACCTGCTTGACCATATCCGCGTCGATGCCTATGGCTCGCCGATGGCGATGAACCAAGTGGCGAGTGTCAGCGCGCCTGAGCCGCGTTTGCTCACCGTCAACGTCTGGGATGCCTCCCTCGCAAAAGCGGTGGAAAAAGCGATTCGTGAGTCGGGTCTCGGTCTAAACCCCGCCGCCGAAGGTCAGGTCATCCGCGTTCCCTTGCCTCAACTTTCAGAAGACCGCCGCAAGGAAATGGTGAAAGTCGCCGGGAAATATGCCGAGCAAGGGCGCATCTCCATCCGTAATATCCGCCGGGACGGGATGGATTCCCTGAAGAAGGACGAGAAGGACGGCAAGATTTCGCAAGATGAGCAGAAGAAGCAGGAAGGCGACGTGCAAAAGCTGACCGACGAGTTCATCAAGCGTATCGACGAGATGCTTGCCACAAAGGAAAAGGAAATCCTGACGGTCTGATGTCCGGTGGAAAAACCTCCCATGTCGCGCCCCGCACTCCTCTCTCCTGACCTGACGGCGACCCCGGCCAATAACAACCGGCCGGAAGCCGCGCTCACGCATGCGCCACGCCACCTCGCCGTCATCATGGACGGGAACGGGCGCTGGGCAAAACAGCGCATGATGCCGCGCGTGGCCGGGCATAAACAAGGCGCGGAAATATTGCGCTCGACCATCGAGCATTGCCGTGAACTGGGTATCCGCTACCTTACTGTTTATGCCTTCTCGGCAGAGAATTGGGAGCGTCCGCAGGAAGAGGTGCGCGATTTGATGGGGTTGCTGAAGCTCTATCTGACGCAGGAAGTCAAGACGCTCATCAAGAACCATATCCGCCTGCACATCATCGGGGACATCACCCGCCTGCCGGAAGATTTACAAAAACTGATCGCCAAAGTGGAAAAAGACACCGCGCAGTTCGACGCGTTTCATCTTTCCATCTGCCTCAGCTACGGCGCGCGGCAGGAGATGGTGGCGGCGGTACGGCAGATCGCCTCCGCGGTCGCGGCGGGAAGCATCAACCCGGAAGACATCAGCGAGCAGACGCTGTCGAGCTATCTCTATACCTCCGACCTGCCAGACCCCGACCTGCTCATCCGCACCGGCGGCGAGGAGCGCCTCAGCAATTTCCTCCTGTGGCAATCGGCCTATACGGAGCTCTATTTCACCGATGTATTATGGCCCGATTTCAGCAAGGAACATTTGCTCGAAGCCTGCGGCGAATACACCCGTCGCGAGCGTCGTTATGGCCGACGCAGCGAATAGCGCCCCTCCTTCCTCCCGCTTTACCGACCTGCGCAAGCGGACTATGACGGCAGCCCTTCTCATCCTCATCGTCGGCGCGTCGCTGTATCTCGGCGGGTATGTCTGGATTATGCTGGTTGCCACGGCGAGTTATATCCTATGGGATGAATGGTTCGAGCTGACGCGCGGGTTCGGACGGAAATGGCAAATCGCCGGGGTCGCCTACGTCATGCCCGCCTGTCTTTCGATGATTGCACTCCGGCTATACCCGTTCACGGGCGTTGAATCCTATATGCTTTCCACGCTACTTATCATCATTATCTCGGCGACGGATATCGGCGCGTATTTTATCGGGCGCATCGTCGGCGGGCCGAAGCTCTGCCCGCGCTATTCTCCTAACAAGACATGGGCAGGACTTTCCGGCGGGATGAGTGCGGCGACGCTATGCGGCACGATTTTCCATGAGTTGACCACCGACCATTTTTCACTGCTGTTCATCATTCCCCTTTGCGCCGTACTCGCCATCGTTGCGCAGGCAGGCGATATTTTCGAATCCGCCATCAAACGCAAAGCGGGCGTGAAGGATAGCGGCACGCTCTTGCCGGGACATGGCGGACTGCTGGACCGCGTGGACGGGCTGATGTTCACCGCGCCGTTATTTCTGATTGCGTTATGGGTGTATGGGTAAGCACATGCCGTCTCCCGCCAATAACATCGCCTTTCCGCCGCTACCGACGAGCGCGCCGATGCGCGTCTCCATCCTCGGCGCGACGGGGTCTATCGGGCAGACGACGCTTTCCATCTTCCGGTCGCATCCCGGACGGTTCCGCTGCGCGGCGCTGACGGCGCAGACCAACGTGGAGAAACTGGCGGCGATGGCGCGGGAGTTCTTGCCGGATTTGACCGTCATCGGCGATGCATCCTGCTTCCCGGCACTGAAAGAAGCATTGGCTGGTACTGGGTTAAAACTGGCGGCAGGTGACACCGGGTTGGAAGAAGCGGCGACGCTTCCCGCCGATATGGTGATGTCCGCCATTGTCGGTGTCGCCGGGCTGAAACCGACACTCGCTGCTATCCGACAAGGGACGACGATTGCGCTGGCGAATAAGGAAACGCTGGTTGCAGGTGGGGAGTTCATCCTCAACGAATGTAAGAAACATAACGCGACGCTCATCCCGGTCGATTCGGAGCATCACGCGATTTTCCAATTGCTGGGGGCGCATACTAAACCCGCAACAATCGAGAAAATCACCCTCACCGCGTCCGGCGGGCCGTTCCGGGAATGGACAGCGGAGGCGTTGGAAAGCGTAACGCCCGCGCAAGCCGTGAAACATCCCAACTGGAGCATGGGCGCGAAGATCTCGGTCGATTCGGCGACGATGATGAATAAGGGGCTGGAACTGATCGAGGCGCATTACCTGTTCGGGTTGCCGCGTGCACAGCTGGACGTTGTCATCCATCCCGAATCCATCATCCATGGTCTCGTGCATTTCTGTGACGGTAGCGTGTTCGCGCATATGAGTCTGCCCGATATGGCGACGCCTATCGCCGGGGCGCTCTGCTGGCCGGAGCGATTACCATTGCCTATCCCCAAGCTGGAGTTGGCCCAGTTGGGCAGTATGCGGTTCTTTGCGCCGGACACCCTCCGTTTCCGCTGCCTGAAACTGGCGCTGGATGCGATGGAAGCGGGCGGCAGCGCCACGATTACGCTCAATGCCGCTAATGAAGTGGCGGTCGAGGCGTTCTTGGCAGGCCGTATCGGGTTCATGGATATTCCGAAGCTCGTAGGCAGGGCTTTAGAAGAATTTCCGGCAAAAATACCCGCTTCCCTTGAGGAAGTGCTTGAGATGGACTATATTGTGAGGAATAAATACGCTTCACCATGTTAGGACTTAGATGATTACTGCCATTGCTTTTATCGCGATTCTATCTGTAATCGTCTTTATTCACGAATTCGGGCATTACCTGTTCGCGCGTATCGCGGGAGTGAAGATAGAGACCTTCTCCATCGGTTTCGGCAAAGAGCTCTTCGGCTGGAACGATAAGCACGGCACGCGCTGGAAGGTAAGCCTGCTGCCGCTCGGCGGATATGTGAAGATGTTCGGTGATGCGTCCGAAGCCAGTACGCCCGACGGTGATAAGCTGGCGTTAATGACGCCGGAAGAGAAAGCCGTTAGCTTCCATTACAAACCGCTCTACAAGAAAGCCTATATCGTCGTCGCCGGGCCGTTGTTCAACTTCCTGCTGACCATCGGGATTTTCACCTACTTCATCTTCACCAACGGTATCGCCACGGTTGAGCCTATCGTGGGCGACGTGATGCCGAATACACCCGCTGCCGAAGCCGGGCTGCAAACGGATGACCGCATCCTTGAGATCAACGGCAAGGAAATCGATTATTTTCGCGATATCACGCGAATCATCCTTGTCAATACCGGAAAGCCCATCACTTTGGTGATTGAGCGCGACGAGGTGAAAGAAACGCTTACCCTTACCCCCCGCATGTTCGAGGACAAGGACTCCCTCGGCAACACCATCCAGCGCCCCATGCTCGGCATCAAGAGCAAGAAGATGCGAGTGGAGGATGTGGGGATCGCGGGCGCTGTCCTAGAGGCGGTGAAACAGACATACGACCTCATCATCATGTCCGGCGAGTATCTCGGGCAACTAGTGATGGGCGAGCGCAGCGCCAAGGAGCTGAAAGGCCCCGTCGGCATCGCGCAGATGTCGGGTCAGGCAGCGGAACAAGGGTTCGTCACCGTGCTATGGTTCATGGCCATGCTGTCGGTCAATCTCGGGTTCGTGAACCTGCTCCCCATCCCGCCGCTGGATGGTGGCCACCTGTTGTTCTACGCCATCGAAGGCGTACGCGGGCGGGCGATGGCGCAGCGCTATATGGATTACGGCTACCGCGCCGGATTCGCGATGATCATGATGCTGATGGCGTTCACGCTGTTCAATGACGTGCGGAATATTATCCTTTAAGCAGGATGCACATCTACTTTCGGAAGAAATCCATCGAACTGGATGTTTTGCAGATTGATATGTTTGCTGGCATTCTCGATATCTAAACCCACGATGTGCCCCGCAGCATCATAATCCACGACTATCCCATCTGCCACCTCTTCCGATTCACTGCTCGGGTTGGAAGACAGGGCGATATAGAGTGAATCTGTCGTCTTATCGTAGCTGAAATTCATATCACTGCTTTTTGGGGGTGAATCCACGATCCAGAAAAGCATTATGCACGAGTTCGCCTTCAAAAACAACACGCAGATATTTATCTACCTCGGCAATATAGATGAAATGCCGCCATCTGCCGTTGGGTTGACGCTCTTTGTAAAGAGGGTGTTCCCAAGCCTCCACCAACCATTCTTCACGAAGGTATGGCCTTTTCACAAGGACACTATTTTTGAAATAATTAGTAGTTTGCATTATTTATTCCATATGATTCTTATAACTATCACTAGATAATATTTTAATCAAGTATTTGATTTATATTGATATTGTCGCATGCATGCGACAATTATTATAGCTTATATCCGGCTATAATCTTCTGACGCAGATCGCGCATGAGCCATTGATAATAATAAATATTATGCCACGACAGCAAAATCGGGCCCAGCATCTCATCGGCCTTGAAGAGGTGATGGAGATAAGCGCGGGTGAATTGGCTGGCGTAGGAGTCGGTGAACTGCTCACACAAAGGGGTGTCGTCCTCGGCGAAACGGGCGTTCTTGATGTTGAATTCGCCCTCGGGAGTATAGAAACGTCCGAACCGGCCTGAACGGGTGGGGATGACGCAGTCGAACATATCGACCCCGCGTTTGACGGCTTCAACGAGGTCGGACGGCGTGCCGACGCCCATCAGATAGCGTGGGCGGCTTTCGGGTAGGAAATCGACGCAATAATCGAGGACTTCGACCATTTTCTCCTGCCCTTCACCCACCGCAAGGCCGCCGATGGCGTACCCGTCAAAGCCTATCTCTTTCAGTGCTTCGGAGGAGGTTTCGCGTAAATCAGGGAACATGCTGCCTTGTTGGATACCGAACAGGCCGTAGCCATCACGCGGCTGGAAGTAGTCTTTGCAGCGCTTCGCCCAGCGCATGGAAAGCTGCATTGAGTCCCTCGCCTGTTCGTAGGTCGCGGGGTATGGGGTGCATTCGTCGAGCACCATGGTGATGGTGGAATCGAGCAGATGCTGTATCTCCATCGCCCGTTCGGGGCTGAGTTCCCATGAGCTGCCGTCAATATGGGATTTGAAGGTGACGCTCTGCTCGGTGAGTTTACGAAGCGAATTCAGCGACATCACCTGGAATCCGCCGGAATCGGTGAGGATGGGGCCGTCCCAGCGCATGAATGTGCGCAATCCCCCCATTTTGGCGACGCGTTCCGCGCCGGGGCGGAGCATCAAATGGTAGGTATTGCCGAGGATGATAGGCGCGCCGGTGGATTTTACCATTTCAGGCGTCAGGCCTTTGACCGTGCCCACCGTGCCGACAGGCATGAATACAGGGGTCTGGATATCGCCATGCGCGGTTTTGAGGATTCCAGCGCGGGCTTTGCCGGATTGGGCTTGTAAGGTGAATTCCATAGGATGTTTTGTGCTGAATTCCCACATGCGTGGGACATAGTGATTGCTATTTATTGACGAGGTATTGTTCCGGGTTCACGGGCTGCTTGTTCTTGCGGAGCGAGAAATGCAGTTGCGGTTGGGTGACGTTGCCGGTCTGGCCGACGAAGCCGATGAGCTGACCGCGGATGACTTCGTCACCCTTCTTCACCACCAGTTCGCTGGCATGGGCATAGGCCGAGAGCCAGCCGCCCTCATGCTTGATGATGACCATGTTGCCGAAGCCCTTGATGGCGTTATCGGCATAGACGACGATACCGTCGCCCGCAGCGCGCGTTGGCTCGCCCGAGCGGGCGGCGATGTTGATGCCGTCATTGGTGCCGTTACCCAGTTTGGCGCCAAATTTTGATAATATCGTTCCGCGCAGTGGCCAGATGAATTCAGGTGTACCGGAGCCTTCGGCGATGCTTTGTGCACGTTCAGTGGTCACGGTGGAGGCGGGTTCGGGTTTTTTGCCGATGCTTGGCGCAGGGGTGCGGCCGGGGGCTTGCTGATCCTGCATCGCAGTGGTGTCCTCCCGCCCCGCACTATCGAGGACGGAAGAGAGCCAGTTGCTATCCTCCTTCGGCGCTTCGGCAACAGGGGTGGATGGGGTGACGGTAGAGGAGGTCACCGGCGCGGTCGCCATCGCGCTGGTGGTGACGGTAGTGGGCGGCGCTAAATCAGATGAGGTCACGGCGGTAGGGGGCGCTAAATCAGCGGTTTCCACCGGAGCCACTTCCGCAGCCGTGCCATATTGCTGGACGCCGGACTTGTACTTCACTTCCTGATCCTGCGGCAGGTTGGCGCGGAAATCGTCGGAGTATTTGGGCATCTCGTTCCCGCCGCCATCGACCGTGCCGTTCGGCCCGTAGAACCAGTTACCGCGATATTCGATAGGGGCGGCATGGTCCTGCAAGCAGGCGGTGAGGCTGAGTGCGATGAGGGAGAAGCCGACGCTGCGGCGCGATGGAAAAACACATGTCATATCACTACGCTAACCTGAAATGCCGGGCGGTTCAAGGGGCGAGCTTGCCTTCCACCAGCGGAACGAAGCGAACATTCATCAGGTGTTGCGAACTGTAGCCATCTTCGGTTTTTTCGAGGCGGAGGAGAATTTGTTCGGAGGCATGGTCGCCCACGGGAATCACCATGACGCCGCCCACCGCCAATTGCTCCAGCAGCGCCGAAGGCACGGCCTTGGCGGCGGCAGTGACGATGATGCGGTCGAACGGAGCGGCCTCGGGCCAGCCCTTCGTGCCGTCGCCCAATTTGGCGGTGATATTGCTGTAGCGCAGTTCGCGGAAGCGTTCCTCGGCCAGTTCTAGTAGCGGCTTGTGCCGTTCCAGCGTATAGACGCGGCGGCAGAGGCCGGAGAGGACGGCGGCCTGATAGCCTGAGCCGGTTCCGATTTCCAGCACGCGGTGGCGGTCGTTGATATTAAGGGCAGCCGTCATCCAGGCGACGATGAGGGGCTGGCTAATGGTCTGTCCGGATTCGATGGGCAGGGCTACGTCGTCATACGCCTTGTCCTGGAACATGCGGGGAATGAAATATTCGCGCGGGACGATCTCCAGTGCGCCAAGTACCTTAGTATCCGTAATCCCGGCGCTGCGCAGCTTCATCAGCAGGCGAATCTTGTCGCTGAGGAACCCGTCGAACGCCGAGGTATGGTCAGGTATCATGGTACGGACATTATCCCGCATTCACAGGGTAGTATCCAGTAATTCTTAATATTTGGGCCTGGAAGCCCCTACTACGCATGAGGATACTGACTCAAGGCCACTATTATTTACGAGGAAATGTCAGTGTACGCCGTAATTCAGCCATAATCGGCTGGTTGGTGAGGTCCATGTGCAGTGGGGTGATGGTGACGTAGCCGTCCGCGAGGAGGGTATAATCCATGCCTGCCGTGCCAGAGACGCCGTCATACCCTGTGCCGCCGATCCAATAGTATGGGCGGCCTTTGGGGTCTACGCGGGCGTCGAGTTTGTCGGCGATCTTGCGGCGGCCCTGGGGGGCGATCTCGACACCCCTCACCTTCTCCACCGGGCGGTCGGGGAAATTGATGTTGAGCAGGTTGGCTTCGGGGAACGGGAAGCCTTGCAGTTTTTTCAATATCTTCGGCAGGTAATATTCGGCCGTCTTCCAGTGGATGGGTCCGTCCCCCAGCGTCTGCGAGAGGGCGATCGAGGGGACATCCAGCAGCGTGCCTTCCATCGCGGCGGCGATGGTTCCGGAATAGGTGACGTCCTCCGCGACGTTGGAGGAACGGTTGATGCCGGAGAGGATGAGGCCGATGGGTTTTTTCTTCGGGACGATCTCTTTCACCGCCAGCAGCACGCAATCGGTCGGCGTGCCGGAAACGGCGAATTTCCTCGGTCCCAGCTTGCGGACCCGCAGCGGCAAATGCAGCGTCAGCGAATGCCCTGCCCCGCTCTGCTCGGTCTCAGGCGCAACGATCCAGACATCACTGGAAAGCGATTTGGCGATGGTAGCAAGAACGCTCAAGCCCTCGGCATGGATGCCGTCATCATTGGTGAGGAGGATGCGGGTGTCGGAAATGTCTTTGGGGAATTGCAGCATGGGGGAACGTCCTTCATGCCATGCCTAGCCGATTTTATTTCAGCACGCCAGCCCTTGTGGGCCTTTCGCGTTCAATATGGTCGAAAAAATCTGCTTTGCTTTGTAATAGTCCCGTATATCGCCTTTTACGCGTATGATGACCGCACCATGCGTTTCTTCCGCGAGGAGGGTGGCGGTGATATTATTTTTCTTGAGGTAATCACACATTGCCTGCGCCGCTTCCTTGGTTTTTTCCAGTATCGCATGGTGCGGCAGGGCTTTATTGTAAACGACGAACTCCCGGCCATCATCCTCGGGGAAGATGACAAATTCATTTTTCAGCCGACGCCACATCTCCCGTTCCGCATTAGTCTGCCCATCCTTTTTCGCTTCCGGTTCTGCAAACTGCTTTTGTTCCCTTACGGAAGGCAGGCCAGTCGCAAGCAACCCGGTCTTGGCTTTATTATATTCCTCGGCATCCTTGAACTTCACCTCCACGGCGGAAGCGCTCGGGTCATACTCAGGCATTTCCTTTACACCCCACGCCTTCATCATTCCTTCCATCACCCCTTCGAGCCGCAAGATATCCGCTGGCGGCATTTCACCCATGACGATTTCGGGATGCGATATTTTCGCTTCCTGTAATCCCTGATTGAGTACGACATCATCCTGATGATAGGGAAAGGCATTTTTCTTTAGGCGTATGTTCAAAGTGCGGCTTGCATCATGGTAGCGCAGCAGGTCGAAATGCTCATTCAGATAGGCAACGGATTCCTCTGCTGAATATTTTTTTAGGTATTCGTCCGATTTCTTGTCAGGCGCAAGGTCGTCCTCTACGGGTGCAGTGAAGGGCTGCACTTTAGGCGGTGCGATTGTACCGATCATTTCAAGAGGTCGCGTTTTCTTCGACAACATATGCCGCTTGAGACGCCAACACGCGTCTTCAAACGCATCTGTACCCGCTTCAGTCTCAGGGAATTTTATTGTAATACTGGACAGGCCATAAAAATATTCGGGCAACACGGTCACCCCCAACCCTTTCATGCCTGCATCCATTTTTTTCCAGAAAAGCGCGATGGCATCCGGCTTGTTATTAAAATCCGCAAGGTCATCGTCATCATACGGCAGGAAGTTGGGTTTGAATGCCAGCGCTATCGTATTACTACGCGGCTCGATGGTTCGAATCACCATATCTTCCCTAGCATCTTCAGTCCGGCCGCTTTGTGGCTCACCACATGATTGGGTGCGCACATAAGAGGAAGTGAACGTTTTGCATTTTCGTAGGCCTCCTCATCATTGAAGCTGATTTCCATGCCTTTGGGCAGAAAAAGCGGTCTCACCAATTCCGAATCCCCAGTTGCGCATAGCGCAGCCTGTAGCAAGCTGGTAATCATATGAAATATGGGAGCGTCGCCTTTTCTTTCCGCTAAGCGGATAAGTTCTATCTGCTGATAGGGAGTCTTATTGGTAAATCTCAGACCAATGCTTTTGGTTGCATCGTCGCAGTAATCATAGGTAAGGTTATGTTGTAGATACCAAACACCTTCCCTTATTTTCTCGTGAGAGATTCTGGTTATTTCTTCCACAGGCTGTTGGGTATTGGAGTGCGCAATACCGTCTGACATATCAGTTCGCCAATCCCCAGCCACGTGTTTTGGGAAGCGCGTTCTCCATCAATCCTACTGCGTCGGAGAAATGGTCGGGGTGCTTCGCCATATCAATCACGATCGCCCTGAGCTTATCGTCTGGATGGATACCGGTATAGGGAATCTCCTGCTCGGTGAATAAATGTTCGAGATACAGCGCCACTTGCTCCACCGCGATTTCGGTCATTCTATCCCTATCGCTGGGATAAAGTGCGATGGCGCTGCGCTGCTCATCAGGGAACATCTCAAAATTATTCTCAAGGGTGATTCTGCTGAGTGCGCGGGATTGCAGTGGTGGAAGTTGTTTTTCTTCTGTTATTACGGATTGCAGGGGAGCCGCTTCGAGAAGAGTGCTCAAGACTTCACAGCTTCTCTGAAAAGCATTTTCCTCGCCAAACTTTAAAACGATGCCATTTTCGTACACAGTTGTCGCTGGATATTCTTCGACTCCACTGTCACCTAACATCTGATGTAATTGATTGACCGCGTTGCGGATGCTCTCCGTTGGTTCGCCTGTCTTGTCGAATGTTTCCACGTCTTCAGCCGTATATGGTGGAGCCTCGTTGATTACTGGAATGTATATGATGTTTTCATAAGGCGTTGCATAGCCAAAATGGAAATGCTCCTGAAGAAATTCCTCTGCAGGCACATCATTAGCGTCTGGCCCCTTCATTTGTGATTCCGTCATATGTATCCCCCCTGTTCGCCAAGGAAAATACCATTTTACACTTTTTATTGTGTGAAACTTTTATGACTATTAATAAACAGCTTATACAATCTTCTTCATGCCGGACATATAGGGTATGAGCGCCTCAGGAACGGAAATACTCCCGTCCGTTTGCTGGTAATTTTCCATGATGGCGATCATGGTGCGGCCGATGGCGAGTCCCGAGCCGTTGAGGGTATGGGGGAAATGGGTTTGTTTGTCGCCTTCGCGCTTGAAGCGGGCTTTCATGCGGCGGGCTTGGAAATCACCGCAGTTGGAGACGCTGGAGATCTCGCGGAAGCAATCCTGCCCGGGGAGCCAGACTTCGATGTCATACGTCTTCTTCGCGCCGAAGCCTGTATCGCCCGAGCAAAGCGTCATCACGCGGTAGTGGAGGCCGAGTTTTTTCAAAATATTCTCGGCGGCGGAAAGCATACGTTCATGCTCCTCATTCGATTTTTCGGGTTCGACGATGCTGACCAGTTCAACTTTCGAGAACTGATGCTGGCGGATCATCCCGCGTGTGTCTTTCCCGGCTGACCCGGCTTCGGAACGGAAACATGGGGTGTAGGCGGTGAAGCGCAAGGGGAGTTCGGTGGATTTCAGGATTTCATCGGCGACGAGGTTGGTCAGCGGAACTTCGGAGGTGGGGATGAGGTAATAGTCATTCGTCGTCTTGAACAGATCCTCCTCGAATTTCGGCAGTTGGCCTGTGCCGTAGAGTGCGTTGTCGCGCACCAAATAGGGCGGGACGATCTCTGTATAGCCGAATTCCTGTGTGTGGCAGTCCAGCATGAAGCTGGCGAGGGCGCGCTCTAAACGAGCGAGGCCGCTTTTGAGGACAACGAAGCGAGCGCCGGACATCTTGGCGGCGCGCTCGAAATCCATCATGCCTAATGCTTCGCCGAGTTCGATATGATCTTTGGCGTTCGCGACGGTCGGTTTCGTGCCGACGGTGCGGAGGAGCTGGTTGGCGGTTTCGTCTTCGCCGTCCGGCACATCGTCGGCGAGGATATTGGGGAGGATAGATAGCTCATGCACTAATTGATTATCCTTGTGCTTTACTTCTGCTTCGCGAATACCAATTTCAATATTGGCTGACTCCGATTCTTTCATTAAAGCAGATACATCTGCTCCATTTTTCTTAGCCATTCCTATTTGTTTGGCTAAATCATTTCTGCGTGATTGATATGTTTGAAGTTCTGACATTTGAGTGCGACGGCTTTCATCCAGACGCAGTATCTCCGCCGATTGCGCGGGCAGGCCACGGCGCTTCATCGCCTTGTCGAACGCTTCTGGATTCTCGCGGATGGATTTAATGTCGTGCATTTTTTCTACCTTTATATTCGTCATCACCCGAATCGCGTTTGCGATTATAGGGTGATCCAGCATTTTGCCGTTCCCGGCAGCCGTCTGGATTCCTCTATAGTTTTGCTAGTGCAAAACTCGGGGAATGACGAGGTTTTTTTGGGATTTCATGATTCAGCATTCTCCGCATCCTTTTCCGCCAGCCGGACGGCGCGTTTTTTTTCCATCAGGCGACAGGAAATGATGGACACCTCATACAGCACATAAAGGGGGACGAAAAGCGCAATCTGGCTGATGATGTCCGGCGGGGTGAGGACGGCGGCGGCGATGAGAAGGATAATAACGGCGTAGCGACGCTTTTTCTTGAGCGTTGTTGAGGTCAGGAAGCCGCCGCGCGCAAGCAAACTCAACATCACCGGGAGTTGGAACGCGAGGCCGAAGGCGACGATGATCTGCATGGCAAGCGCCAGATATTCGCTGATGCGCGCTTCCAGCATCACGGGGATGCCGCCTTCACTGGTCTGGAAGCTAACGAAGAATTGCCAAGCCGTCGGGAATACATAAAAATACGCGAGCGCCGCGCCTGCGAAGAATAGCAGCGGCCCGGCCAGCAGGAAACCGCCCAGCACCCTCTTCTCATGCACATACAGCCCGGGCGCGAGGAACAAATAAAACTGCGTGCTGAAGATGGGAAACGACATCAGGAACGCCGTGAATAGCGATAGCTTTATCTTGGTGAGGAAGGCTTCCGGCAGGCCGGTATAGATCAGCCGCTGGCCTGAATCATGCCCCAGCGCATCGTGGAGCGGCGCGGCCAGCCAGCCGAATACGTGGTCGGCAATCAGGTAGCTGATTCCAAAACAAATGCAAAACCCCACCACGCTCAGCATCAGGCGGAAACGCAGTTCGGCGAGATGGGCGAGTAATGGGGCGCGGGATGCGGCGAATGTGTTGGTCATGCTCAATGCAGGCGTTTTTCTTGCTTCTGGCGTTGGTCGAGTTCCATCAGTTCGGAGACGTCATAGACTTCCTGAAAATTCCCCGCTTCGTCGACGATGTAGCGCGGGGTGGAAGGCTTAGCGTGAGGAATCTGTTTGATATCCTCGCGCAGATCGAGTTCTTTGCGGAGGTCGGAGATGTCCTCCTCAGCCAGCATCGTCACCGAGCGGCGGAGGTCTTCGCCCGTCTCGCGCAGCATGCGGAAAAACCCCATCACCTCGCGCAGGACGCGCGGGATTTCCTTGGGGTCCATCACGAGGAACGCCACCACCGCCGTCAGCAATAATTCGGTGATCGAGACATCGAGCATGGGATTTACGGTTTATCGATGGTGATTTTTTCTTTCTCGACCGGCTTCTCGTCGTCCTTCAGCCCGTCTTTCAACGAGCGTACGCCCTTGCCAATGTCCTTCATCACCGCAGGCAACCGCCCCGCGCCGAACAGCAGCAGCACGATCATCAGGATGATCAGTAATTCCCAGATTCCAACGCCCATTGTCTTCTCCTTACGGTTTTTGGCTTTCGCTGACGTTATAATCCTGAAATCGGCAAATGTCAGCAGGTGTCTTTAGCGGCTCAAGCGGCCATGCCTTCTGGCAATAATTGGGCAAATTGTTCGGCGACAGCGGAGTCGTTGCTGGGGAGGGCTTGTTGTTGCAGGGAGAGTGCATCGGCGAGGAAGGTCAGCAGGCCGGGAGTGGCGGGTGGCAGGGCTTTGGCGATTTGGCGCATCTCGTGCATTTTGCCGTTGCAATGGAGGACGAGGTCGCAGCCTGCTCGTAGCGTGTCGATGGCGAGTGTGCCGAGGTCGCCGGAGAGGGCTTTCATCGAGAGATCATCGGACATCAGCAAACCGGTGAAACCGATCTTCTCACGGATATAGCGGATGACGGTGGGGGAGAGCGTGGCCGGACGGTCGGCATCCAAGGCCGTATAACGGATATGCGCGGTCATGCCGAGCGGCAGGTGCGAGAGTTCCTTGAAGGGGATGAAATCGCTCGCTTCCAGTTCGGAGAGAGAGGCGGTGACGGTGGGGAGTTCCTCGTGACTGTCCGACGTGGCGCGGCCATGGCCGGGGATGTGCTTGAGGACGGGGAGGATGCAGCCTTCCATCAGCCCGCGCGCCATTTCGGTGGCAAGTGCCGTAACCTGAACAGCGTTTTCACCATAGGCGCGGTCACCGATGATGTCGTGCGATCCGGCGACGGGGATGTCAGCCAAAGGTGCGCAATCGACCGTGATGCCCAGTTCGCGCAGTTCTGCAGCCAGCATACGGGCATTGAGATAGACCAGTTGTTTGGCGCGGTTCATATCGCCTTTAGCAATGGCTGCGAAAAGGCCTGCGGGTGGGGCTTTGCGCCAATGCGGCGGTTTCAGGCGGGCGACGCGTCCTCCTTCCTGATCGATCAGCACCAGCAGATGCTGTGTACCCATCGCTTCGTGTAGCGAGGCGACAAGGGCTTTGACCTGTTCAGGCGTGGAGCAGTTGCGTTGAAATAGAATAAACCCGGCGGGCGGGCAGTCGCGGATCAGGGTTTTTTCGTCCGTAGTCAACACTTCGCCTTCAAGGCCGATAATCCAGGGGGTCAGGGTCACGCGCGGGCTTTCTAATTGATGGGGATGCAGTCCTGCCCGCGGTTCTTCAGTGCGGAGCAGATTTGGGTGAGGCTCGATTTATCCGAAATCCCGGTGATGCGGATGCGGTAGTAGGTTCCTTTGCCGGGGATGTCCGCTGAGACAATAGCGAATGTCTTTCCGCCTAACACATCGCTATGCTTGGAGCGGAGCCGGGCGAGGGTTTCCTCAGCCGCAGCGCGCGTCGGCAGGGATGCGATCTGCGCTTGATAGGAACCACTGGTTTTGGCAGGGGTGACCGCCGGTTTGGCATAGCCTTCGGCAGCGGACACGATAGGGTCTGCTGCCGCAGCGGCAGGTTTCACGGATTCTTTCGGGGTCACGGGAACAGGTTTCGCGGCGATCTTCTCTTCCGGTTTCGGCACTTCCTTGATGGCGGGGGCGGCTTCCTTGGTGGGTTTGGCTTCCGTTACCACTTTGGCCTCCGTGACTTCCACGGGTTTTTCGTCCGTGGTTTCAGCGGGTTCTTTTTCAGCCTTCTCGGTAGTTTTTTCCTTGGTCACAGCTGCTTTGTCTTCCGCATCGGGGGATTCGGGTGCGTCGGCGGCGGGTTCCTCGGCGACTTCATTCTTGGCCAGTTCAGCAACAGCAGGCTTTTCCGGCTGTTGTTCACCTTCGTTGTGCAGCTTGCCGTTGATCCATGTCTGGATACCGGACTCATCCGATTTAACGGATTTCTGTACGACCGGCTCTTCCGGTTCGGGCAGAAGCGTCTCTACTTCATCGGGTTGCTCTGAGCCATTCTTGGCGATGATACGGTTATAGACTTCCTTGTCCTGATGCTCGATTTTCAACCCACCTGGATCGGTCGGTTTTTCGCGCATGGGGCCGTCTTCCGCCGTAACCAGCATTTCCTGACCTGGCTCGGCGTTCTCCTTGTTGGTGCGGTACGCATACCATGCAAGGCTGAAGAATCCGAAGATGACGAGGATGACGACGACGATGGAAATCCAGCGCAAGCCGTCCGATTCATAATAATCGCCGGAAAGATCGTCGTCTGGTGCGTCGTAATCGTTTTTCATCGTTTCCTCACATGGATTCCACAGGTTCAACGCCCAACACCACCATGCCGGAGGCGATCACGTAGGCGATGGCGCGGGCGAGGCTGAGGCGGGCAATGGTTTTATCTATATCATTTTTTTCAATAAAACGAAGCGTAATCTCGTCATTTCCGAGGTTCCAGAAGCTATGGAACTGGGCGGCCACGTCCTGCAGGAAATAGGCGACGCGGTGCGGTTCACGGGCGAGCGCGGCGGCTCCCACCGTGCGTGGCCAGCTGGCGAGAGTACGCATCATCGCGAGCTCAGCCGGATGGCTGAGGAGCGCCAGTTGTGCGGCGGTCGGCGATTCAGATTTGCTTACCGCGTCCGGCACTTCTTCACGCGCCATGCGAAGGACGGAGAAGCAGCGGGCATAGGCGTATTGCACATAGAATACCGGGTTTTCCTTGGATTTTTCGGTGACCTTGGCGAGATCGAAATCCAGCATTTGCGACGGGGCGCGGGTCAGCATGATGAAGCGCACGACCCCTGCCCCCACCTCATCCACCACGTCCCGCAACGTCGTGAACGTGCCTTTGCGTTTGGACATTTTCAGCGCTTCACCATTCTCGACGAATTTGACGAGCTGGCTGAGGAGTAAAGTGATCGGTACTTTGCCGTCCGACAATGCAGAGGTGACGGCTTCCATGCGTTTGACGTAGCCGCCATGATCGGCGCCCAGCACCATCACCAGCGCGTCGAATCCGCGTTCCAACTTGTTGGCAGTATAGGCAACATCAGCGGCGAAATACGTCCAGCTACCGTCGGATTTCTGTAACGGGCGGTCGCAATCATCGCCAAATTGGGTGGTGCGCATCAACAGCTGCTCGCGCGGCTCCCAATCATCCGGCGTTTTGCCTTTCGGCGGCTCGAGGATGCCCCGATAGACGAGGCCTTTCTGTTCCAAAATCTTGACGGTCTTTTCGATATGACCGTCCTCATGCAATGTCTTCTCGGAGAAGAAGATATCATGTTCAATGCCGACGCTCATCAGGTCGTCGCGGATAATGGCAAGCATGGAGTCCACTGCATAAGGACGAACAACGTCCATCCATTCCTCTTCCGGCTTGGAAAGCAAGGTATCTGAATAGTTTATGTGCAATCCCTCACCTACCGCTTTGAGATAATCACCGGGGTAGAAACCAGCAGGGATTTCGCCGATTTGCTCACCGCAGGCCTCGCGGTAGCGGAGGTAGGCGGAGCGGGCCAATGTTTCGACCTGCGCGCCCGCATCGTTGATATAATATTCCTTGGTGACGTTGAATCCGGCCTTCAACAGCAGAACGGCCAACGCGTCACCCACCATAGCACCTCGGGCGTGGCCGATATGGACGGGGCCGGTGGGGTTGGCGGAGACGTATTCGAGGTTGATGCGCTGATTCTCACCAATGGTAGAGTTACCGTAACTACGTTTATGGTCGAGAATAACCGGGATCTGGTTTTGCCATAGTTGCGGCGCAAAGCGCAGGTTGATGAAGCCGGGGCCGGCGATTTCAGCGGATTCGAGATGTTCGGCGCCGTTCAGCTTTTCGATGATTTTCTCTGCCAGTGCGCGTGGCGGCATCCCGGCTTTCTTGGTCAGCACCATTGCGGCATTGGTCGCCATATCGCCATGCGATGGATCCCGGGGTAATTCCACGGTGACGGAATCGAACCAGCCGTCTTCCTTGGCGACATCGGGCATGATGTCTGCACATGCTGCTTTAATGTTGTCTTTTATGTCGCTGAATATATTCATTTTTTCTTTATTCTAGCATTGTGGGTCTGTGATAACAACACGTTGTTTTATCTCTTTTTAATGCAGGATTCCAGTGGAAGCTGTGAGAAAGGTGATTTTTGTATGGATTCGCTATTCTTGTCATTCCCGCGAAAGCGGGAATCCATTGGGCAGCATGTATGGCGGATAGATGGATTCCCGCTTTCGCGGGAATGACAGTGGAGTTTTTGAGTTAGTGCCGCGAACTCATATCGAATAGCCGCTTATATTCTTCGATGGCGAAGCGGTCGGTCATGCCGGCGATGAAGTCGGCGACGACGCGGGCGGTTCCTTGGTTGCCCGCTCCGTCACATTGCTCCTGCCACCGGGTGGGAAGACATTCGGGTTCCGCATGAAAGAATGCGAATAAGTCTTTGACTAACCTACGGGCTTTGCTGGCCATGCGGTTGACTTTGTAGTGGCGGTACATGCGGCGCATCAAGAAGGATTTGATTTCGCGGATGGAGGATTCCATCTCGGAGGAGAAGGCTATCAGAGGCTTCCCCGCATGACGGACTTCGTCACAGGATTTGACGCCGGATTCGTCAATGAGTTTGCGTGACTGGGCAAGCAGGTCGGCGACCATGCGGTCGATGGAGCGGCGGCCCATCTCGTGCAGGCGGCGGTGAGGCTCTAATTTGCCGTAGGCGGCGTCGAGTTCAGCGAGGATATCCTTAAGCAAGGGCAGTTCGGCGATTTCCTCGAAATTGAAGAACCCGGCACGGATGCCATCTTCCAGATCGTGGTTATTATAGGCAATATCATCGGAAAGGGCAGCTATCTGCGCTTCCAAGGATGCATAGGTGTTGAGTTCGAGGTCTTGTTTCTGCTGATATTCGAGGATAGCGGCGGGGACGGGTTTTTTTCCCGGCAGTAACGGGCCGTTATGCTTGGCGATGCCTTCCAGCGCGTCCCATGTCAAATTCAACCCGTCGAAGGAGGCGTATTTCTGCTCCAGATGGGTGAGGATGCGGATGCCTTGGGCATTGTGGTCGAACCCGCCGAAGGGGAGCATCGCTTCGCATAAGCCGTCCTCTCCCGCATGGCCGAAGGGGGTGTGTCCGAGATCATGCGCCAGTGCGAGGGCTTCGGCAAGGTCTTCATCCAGCCTGAGCGCGCGGCAGATGGCGCGGGCGAGTTGGGCGACCTCCAGGCTATGGGTCAGCCGCGTGCGGTAATGGTCGCCCTCGTGATTGACGAATACTTGCGTTTTATACTCCAAACGGCGGAAGGCGGCGGAGTGGATGATGCGGTCTCGGTCCCGCTGGAAGACGCTGCGATGGCCGGATTCAGGCTCCTTGAACAGCCGCCCGCGGCTTAAATCCGGGTGGCAAGCGTAGGGCGCGAGGCCGTCTTTCAGCGAGGAGGAAAAATTCATACCCAAAAGCTAATGGATTTTGTCTGCAAAGCAAGTGGAACCGCATTTTAGGGGGGCGGCTACTTGCCCTCACCCGAAACGCGAGGGCGTTTCGACCTCTCCCGGTGGGAGAGGTGATTATAATTGGTGGAGTTGTGGCTTGCGGAGAGAGGCAGTGAGGCTTATATTGAGGGGATGGAAATGATGACTGATTCTGCCGCCCCCCCTCCTCCGCCGCTTGCGGATAGCACGCCGTTTTCGCTTTCGGACAGTGCGGCGAAGCGTATCGCACACCTGTTGAAAGATGAGCCGGGGGAGAATCCGAAACTGCGGATTTCCGTGCTCGGGGGCGGATGTTCCGGCTTCCAGTACCATTATGATTTCGATGCGAAACCGATCAATAGTGATGATGTGCTTATCGAGCAGCACGGGGCGATTGTGGTGGTTGATTCCGTTTCGCTCGACCTGCTTAAAGGTTCAATGATGGATTATGTCGAGACGCTCGGCGCCGCGTCATTTGAGATCAAGAACCCCAATGCCACAGCGTCCTGCGGATGCGGCAATTCCTTCGCAATCGGCTAGATGGCATCTGAGGGCTTTCCCATGAAAATCGTGACATGGAATGTCAATTCCATCCGCTCCCGTTTGCAACATGTGCTGGATTTCCTGCGCGCGTATTCGCCTGACATCGTCCTGCTTCAGGAATTGAAGGTGGAGACTGCCGGGATGCCCATGATGGAGATTGAGGAACTCGGCTATAACATCGCCGCACATGGACAGAAAACCTATAATGGCGTGGCGATCCTCTCCAAATATCCGCTGGATGATATCGTGACCGTTCTCCCCGGTGATGAGAGCGATGTGCAAGCGCGCTATATCGAGGCGGTGGCGTCCGTCCCCGGTGGCGTCGTGCGGGTGGCGTCCATCTATGTGCCGAACGGTCAGGCGGTGGATTCGGACAAATTCCCCTATAAACTGAAATTCCTTGAGCGGTTGAAGGCGCACGCAGAGACACTGCTTGCGTATGAGGAACCGTTGATATTGGGGGCGGATTATAACGTTTCGCCCTACCGGGAAGACGTATTCGACCCCGTCGCCAGCGAGGGTCACATCTGCTATCACCCGGAAGAGCGGGCGCGGCTTCGGGCGTTGATGAACCTTGGGTTATACGATGCGTGGCGGATGTTGCATCCGGGCGTAAAGGAATTCAGTTGGTGGGATTACCGTGCCGGGTGTTTCGAGCAGAATAAGGGCTTACGAATCGACCATCTTTTACTTTCACCACAGGCCGCAGATGCTTTGCGTTCCAGCGAGATTGTCCGCAGCGAACGTGAAAAAGAAAAGCCTTCCGACCATGCTCCGGTAATGGCGACGTTTGCTCTATAATCCGCAAGCCGTTCATATTCATTACTTTTTGTTCATTATATACAGCCCTCGGGCGTGCTTACGTCATCTAAACTTCACATGAAAAACAAGGGTTTTCCTGCTAAATTAGTAGCATGGACGAGTCTCCCCATTCGCCGGGTCACCTACCACCTTCTGGTGGAGTCGATACTGGCATGAAACACAATGCATCTGCAGATGGCAGTGCGCTAAGTGCACAGCTTTCGGCAGTGGACCTTACGGCCAAGCGTACGCCTGGACTTAAGGTATTCGACGTTTTCCTTTATCCCATCCTGACCAATTTCGTGGTGTTCGGCGTGTCTGTTGCCGCGACGTATCTCACCCGGCATGGAGACCAGACGGGCGGTAAGATCGGCCAGTGGTTCTTTAATCGCGGAAAGGCATTTGAAACCTTCGCGATGAAGCACGGCATGGGCCAGAAGCAGGCGGAGGCCAGCAAGATGGTCGCCTTCTCCTTCGTCGACGGGTCAGTGATGGCCCCGGTGGTCAAGGCGTTCGAGGATAAGCGCGAGAGTATCGCGCGTGGTATCGACGTAGCGATGGGAACGAAACCGGCGGACGAATCGGTCTATGACGCGGAGCCGAAGCAAAGCTGGGGAAGCGTATTGGGCGGCAGGATCGCGGCGTTGACGCTGGTGCTCCCCACCGCCGTAGTGCTGGGTAAATTCGGGACTAAGGATAATAAGTTTCTTTGGAACAAGGTGAAGGATAATCCCGGCTTCAACAGCCTTAACGACCATATGTTCAACAACCCCGGCAAGGCGCTGGGTGAGATCATCGAGAAGAAACCTGCCCTCGCGAAATTTTTCGGAAAACTGAGAATCCCGGAGATTTCCGCCGTAGGATTTTTTGAGGCATTCTATACCTCACTTTGCACTGCCGTGCTCTACTTCGCCAGCCGAATCATCGCGGCATCAGGGCAAAAGAAGCGTGACGGCCATGCGCCCGGCACTGGTTCAGAGAGCGGGGATGTTCCCCTCCTATCCACACTGCCGCCCACCGGAAAATCTCTGGACGTGAAACCGGAACCTGTTTCCTCCCCCTCAGCCGAACCTTTCCCGACCACCATTGCGCAAGAACCGCGGGAGCCGGTAAAAACCGTGCTTGCCGGCAAATCCGGGCGTGAGGTGCAGGTTGAGAAACTGCAAGAAGGCCATCTGGCGGCGATCGATGCAGATGCCAAGCAGCAGGCTTCGCTTACCCTTTAGTAATTTCGGAAGATGTCAGTTTCATATTCCCTCATCCGTCATTACGAGGAGGCGTAGCCGACGCGGCAATCCAACGGCTGCAACACCCGGCGTTATGGATTGCTTCGCTGTGCTTGCAATGACGATAACTTTATATTGAGATTTAAAAGCCCGTATCGGTCGCTTCGTATTGGCGGGGTTTGGGAGCGGCGGCGGGAGCAGTCGATGCGCCTGCGGGCTTCGGCAGGACGCGGTTGCGGCCCCCGGTCTTGGCTTCGTAGAGCGATTTGTCGGCGCGTTTTACTAATTCCTGCGCGGAATCTTCCCCCACCAGCTTCAAGGTACTCATGCCGATACTTAGGGTCTTGTGGATGATGCCGACCTCGTGGCTTACCTTGAATTCATACGCTTCTATCTTAGCGCGCATACGGTCGGCGACGTCGTAGGCAGCAGAGGCCTCGGTTTCCGGCATCAGCAGGACGAATTCCTCGCCGCCAAGCCGCGCGGCGGTGTCGGCGCTACGGATGGAGCCCATGATGACTTCGGCTAACTGCTTCAGCACTTCATCGCCCACATCGTGGCCGTACGTGTCGTTGACATGCTTGAAATGATCCATGTCCATGATGAGCAGCGATAGCGGTTTCTGGTTCTCGCGCGCTTGCTGCACCATGTTCTTCATGTGCATGTCGAGATAGTGGCGGTTATAAAGTCCCGTCAACTGGTCAGTGATAGCCATGGAAACGCTAGTGCGGTAGCTGTTCTTCAGGGCATCCTGATATTTCTTGCGGCGTATCTGCGTTTTGATGCGAGCCGTCAGTTCGTTGATGTCGATGGGGTTGATGAGGTAGTCGTTCACCCCTAGCTCCAGCCCTTTCAGCATCAGGTCGGTCTCCTCCTCGTCCACCAGCATGACGGTGGGGACGTGACGCATCTCTTCGTTGTTCTTGAGCTGAACGGCGAGGCGCAAGCCGTCCGTTTCCGACAGCTGCGTGGAGACAATCATCAGGTCGATATCCGCGGCATGGGCGGCAACGTAATTCTTGGCCTCTTCCGCGCTGTGGATGATGGTGACGCGAAACATCTTCTCCAAGGTCTCGCGGATGATACGGGTTTGTACCATATCATCATTGACCACCAGCACTTGCGCGCCGGAAACGTCCGAGGTGAATATATTCTGGTTGGCATCGAGCGCGCCCATTTGCAGGCCGGTTTTTTCCCGCAGGCGCAGTTCGTCCAGCAGTACTTTAATGCGAATGAGGGATTTGACCCGGGCGAAGAGCGCCGCGTCACGTATCGGTTTGGTAATGAAGTCGTCCGCGCCGGATTCCAGACCCTTCACGCGGTCGGAGACTTCGGAAAGCGCCGTCACCATCACCACGGGGATGTGGGAGATTTCCGGGTCTTCCTTCATGTGTTTGCAGGTGGTGAAACCGTCCATTTTCGGCATCATCACGTCCAGCAGGACTAAATCAGGTTTGTGTTTCTTGGCCTGCTCCAGCGCTTCGAACCCGTCACGCGCGGTAATGACGTTGTAATACTCGCTCGTAAGCTTGGCTTCCAACAGCTTCACGTTAGCGGGAATATCATCGACGACCAGGATAAGTGCCGTCATGCCCCTACTGTTTCCTCGTTGAGGAATTTCTTCACAGCTTTCAGGAAATCGCCGATGGAAATGGGTTTGGAGATGTATGCCTCACAGCCGGCACGGAGAATCTTCTCCTCGTCATCCTTCATCGCAAAGGCGGTGACGGCGATGATGGGGATATGGCTGATGTCACGGTCGGACTTGATGCGCTCGGTTACTTCCAGACCGGAAATCTCCGGAAGCTGGATATCCATCAGGATAAGATCCGGGCGAATGGTGCGCGCCAGCGTAATCGCCTCGCGGCCTTCTTTGGTCTCGACGGTGTCATACCCATTGGCGTTTAACAGATCACGGAACAACTTCAGGTTCAGGTCGTTATCTTCCACGATCAGGATTTTTTTCTTGGTTCCGGTCAAAACATTCGCCTTGTCAAAAGGTTGATACGCCAACATAGGAAAGATTCACTTATCACAGATACATTACAGCACGGCCTTTATAGCCACCCTACAGTATTAGCACAGGATACGTTAAAAATCCCTTTACGGGGCGGCAGGTTAAACCGTTTATTCTTCGCCGAATTTCTCATCAATCAGGCGTTGCAATGCGTCCAGAACCTGCGTGGCCTGCACACCCGTTGCGGTCAGTTGCAGCTTGGTTCCCTTGTCGGCGGCCAGCATCATCAGACCAAGGAGCGATGTGCCGTTGATAGGGCCGTCGAACTCTTCCGCCTCGGCGGTGTGACCCGCCTCGACGCGATAAACGATGACGTCGGCCTGATGCTGTTCCACGGTCTTCACGAACTTTGCGGCGGCGCGGGCGTGCAGGCCTTTGATATTCTGCATGGTGACGATGATGGAGGGGGCGGTGTCCATCGCGGCTTCCATCAGGGTTTGGGCTGCAGGAGGTTACGTGCGACGTTGATATATTTGCGGCCCGCTTCCTGCGCCTGCAGGACGGCTTGTGACAGCGGTAGGACGCCCCGGATACTGACGAGCTTGATCAGCATGGGCAGGTTCATGCCCGCCAGCACTTCGATGGAATCGCGGTTCATCACGGAGATGGCGAGGTTGGATGGCGTTCCGCCGAACATGTCCGTTAAAATGACGACGCCGCTACCGGCATCGGCCCGTTCGGCGGCTTTCATGATATCTTCACGGCGCTTTTCCATGTCATCGGAGGCTTCGATGCAGACCGCTTCGATGCGTTCCTGCCGGCCCATGATATGCTCGACGATAGAGATAAACTCACGGGCGAGATTGCCGTGAGTCACGAGTACGATTCCTAACATACTGCCTACATACCCCGGACATAGGATAGC
This sequence comes from Rickettsiales bacterium, assembly GCA_041749475.1. Classification (GTDB taxonomy): domain Bacteria; phylum Pseudomonadota; class Alphaproteobacteria; order Rickettsiales; family UBA998; genus JBGTBD01. The sequence continues at coordinate 1,370 of JBGTBD010000051.1, read as the reverse complement.
GCAAGTAAAAATGCGTTAACCATCCCATTTTCGCACCCGTTTTATAACGAAAAAATGCAACTGCAGGGAGTGTGCATCAGTGGGAATCAGTCGTGCGGCAGTTCGCGGTGGCGGCTGATCACGCTATAGCCCGCCGCTTCGATGCGTCTGGCGAAGTCCTCCGTGAGGAAAACTGAGCGATGACGGCCTCCCGTGCAGCCGAACGCGAGGGTGAGCAGGCGTTTGCCTTCCTCACGATAGCGTGGCAATAGCGGGTGAAGCCAGCTCCATAGCGTCTGCTCGAATGTCGGAAAATCCTTGTCCCCCCGGATATACTCGGCGACCTCGGCGTCTTTGCCTGTCAAAGGGCGCAGGGCTTCAACATAATGCGGGTTTTGCAAAAAGCGCACGTCAATCACCAGATCAGCTTCGCGCGGGAGGCCGTATTTGTAGGAGAAGGACATCACCTGCACGGCGAAGACCTGCTGACCGGTGGCGCATAGCCCTTGGATATGGCGTCCCAGATCGCGCGGGGTCAGGCGGGTGGTATCCACCACCTCATCGGCGAGGCCGCGTATCGGCTCCAGTACAGTATGCTCCAGAAGGATGCCGTCCATCACCGGGCGGTCGGGCGTGAGCGGATGCGGGCGGCGGGTTTCCTTGAAGCGTCCAAGCAACGCGTCAGCGTCCGAGACGAGGAACAGGAGTTGGGCGTGCAGGTCTGGTTGGGAGCGGATGGATTCGATCGTGTCGATGAAGCTCTGGACGTCGAACCCGTGACTGCGGATGTCGAGGCCAACGGCGACGTAATCAGCCGTCCCTTTCACCGATTCCAGTACCGCACCTAATGTACCCATGGGCAGGTTGTCGATGGCGACGTAGCCGACATCCTCCAGCGCTTTGAGTGCGATGGACTTACCCGCGCCGGAATGCCCGGTGACAATGAGGAGTTGCTTCATGCGCCTAGAGTAGCAATTCCGGCAGGAAAGTCACCTGCGCTCTTAGGCGGCGGCGATGCGGGGTTTCACTTCGTGCAGAGACTGGACGCGCGGATATTTAAGCACGGCACGAATAGAGGATGTGGCGGAAGCATAGCCTACGGAAGTGTAGATCAGCGGGATGGTGACACCAAGCAGGGTCATCTCCTGCGCGTCCGGATACCGCTCCAGCGTGTGGGACGGCGGGACGAGCTGTACGGCGAGGCGGATGGGAATCCACTGCTCATGCGGCAATTGCAGGACGCCGATACCGCGAATCTCCAATGCGCCGCGCAGGATTTCCGGGGCGGAGGCGATGAGGTCTGAGCCTTGCGCTTCGATGAAGACGCGATCATCGGCAATGAGAGTGGCCCCCTCGTCGATCAGCTGCAATGCGAGATCGGATTTGCCGAC
>JBGTBD010000050.1:0-6060 GCA_041749475.1 Rickettsiales bacterium | reverse complement strand
CCGGGGGCGGGTGGTTTATCAGGTTACGCTCCAATCTTTCCCACACCCCTTCCATATTCTCAACCACGTCATTATTCCAGAAGCGGAGAACGGTGAATCCTTCCTTTTCCAGAAACTTCATTCGGACGTTATCCTGCTTCTGTTCCAGCGCATGTTGACCGCCATCCAGTTCGATGATGAGCTTTCTTTCCATACATGCAAAATCCGCGATATAGGGGCCGATTGGCTGCTGACGACGAAATTTAAAGTGATGGAATTGTTTGCTGCGTAGTTTCTGCCAGAGGATTTTTTCAGCTTCTGTTGAGAGGGAGCGCAAGTCCTTCGCGCGTTGTATGTGCGTGGGAGGATAGGGCTTAGCGTCACCCTCCCCCGAAGTCGCAAACGCGCCTTCGACCCCTCCCCTCAAGGGAGGGGTGTAGGAGTTCCGGCACAGGGCGATTAATGTTGTGAATAGGGGGCGGCCCGCGGCGAAGGAGGATGTGCCGTCGATGGGGTCAAGTACCCAGCAATATTCGGCGTCGGGCTGATGGGATTCGCCTTCTTCACCGATGATGCCGTGGTCGGGATACGCGTCCATAATGGCGCGGCGGAGGGCTTGCTCGACGGCGTGGTCGGCTTCAGTGACGAGGGATGTGTCGGATTTGGACTCGACGCTGAACGTCGCGCGATAGTATTTGCGCAGGATATCGCCGGACAGGTCGGCGAGGGAATTGGCGGTGTCCAGGAAATGTTGCATGTCAGTCTGATTTTGGCTGAGGGTGCATGTAGACAGTAAACGCATATACAGACAATTCTTTCTGTATATTTGAGGGAAGTGAACTGTATTTCAGTGTTTGTATATTTTTAGGGAGGCGTGAGCCAGCAACATCAGAATATATATCCCGTTTATCGATGTTATCATGATCAATCAATTCAATCGTTAATGTTTTTGGGAACTTGCCTTTTTCACAGCATATTCCTCCTCCTTCTTCGGAAGTAAATGGATAGAAGGAAATATCATCGCCATATTTTTGAGCGATGGCCTCAAGACTATTACCGAGCTTTAGTCCATCAATTCGCCAGTTATCCGAAAGATGGGAAATCTCGCAATTATCCGGCTCATCGCACTCTGTAAGTTCCGAGCGCCATTCAAGATGTTCAATTTTTGCCGTGGCAGGAATCCGCAATGGGAGTGTATGCAAATCCTCTTCATTGTTATCGAGTTTTTTCTGACAAAATTCAGCCATTTTGGGAAGATTCCATTCAATCATGACTTGATTGGATGAATCGGGCCATAAAACGGTACTTACACCACAGGAATAATAGCGATAAGACCATTGGTCTTTACGTGGTATGGGAAGTTTTTTAATATCCTCATATGTTGTGTTTTTATCCATGAAGTCTGTAGAAAATGTCTTTGTGTCGAAATGAAAACTATAAGCAAAGGCCTGCGGGCATAAAAGCAATAACCCCAAAATCCAAATTAATTGAAGCATGGGTGGTTTCATGAAAACGCCTGCAGCCCGGTAATCGCGCGGCCCATGATGAGGGCGTGGATGTCATGCGTGCCTTCGTAGGTGTTGACGCTCTCCAAGTTCATGACGTGGCGGATGACGTGGTATTCGTCGACGATGCCGTTGCCGCCGTGCATGTCGCGGGATACGCGCGCGATGTCTAATGCTTTGCCGGCTGAGTTGCGTTTGATGAGGGAAATCATCTCTGGAACCTGTTTGCCTTCGTCGATGAGTCGGCCAACGCGGAGGCAGACGTGGAGGCCGAGGGTGATCTCGGTCAGCATGTCGGCGAGTTTTTTCTGGATGAGTTGGTTGGCGGCTAACGGTTTTTTGAATTGGTGGCGTTGGAGGGTGTAATCCCGTGCGGCCTGATAGCAGAATTCCGCTGCGCCGAGTGCGCCCCAGCCGATGCCGTAACGCGCTTTGTTGAGGCAGGAGAAGGGGCCCTTGAGGCCGGAAACGTCCAGTGCATTGGCGTCGGGAACCATCACGTCCGATAGCATGATCATGCCCGTGGTGGAGGCGCGCAGCGACATCTTGCCTTCTATCTTCGGGGTTTCGAAGCCTTTCATGCCACGTTCCACGATGAAGCCGCGTATCGTACCGTCTTCCACGTCCTTGTGGCCGTAGACCTTGCCCCAGATGATGGCGACGTCGGCGATGGGGGAGTTGGTAATCCATGTCTTCGAGCCGTTGAGGATGTAGCCGCCATCGACCTTTTTGGCGTTGGTTAGCATCCCGCCGGGGTCGGAGCCGTGGTCGGGTTCGGTGAGGCCGAAGCAGCCGACGAATTCACCCGTGGCGAGTTTGGGGAGGAAGCGTTCCTTCTGCTCCGCTGTGCCGAATGCGTTGATGGGGTGCATGACGAGGCTCGATTGGACGGAGACGGCGGAGCGGTAGCCGGAATCGACCCATTCCATCTCGCGGGCGATGAGGCCGTAGGCGACGTGGGAGACGCCCGCGCAGCCATAGCCCTCGATGGTGGAGCCGAGCAGGCCGACTTTGCCCATCTCGCGCATCAATTCGCGGTCGAATTTCTCATGGCGGAAGGCGTCCGTGATACCGGGGAAGAGCGTGCCACGGCAGAAATCGCGCGCGCTGTGCATGATGAGGCGCTCTTCTTCGGTGAGCGCGTCCTCCAGCAACAGGGGGTCTTCGTAGTTGAATACGGGTTTGGTCATGGGGGGTAGCTGTCAGGTTTCAGGTTACAGGGTTATTGTAAGGATTTCATAGGCAATGTCATGCTGAACTTGTTTCAGCATCCAGATGGACCCTGAAACAAGTTCAGGGTGACATTAATCATATTCTGAGCCGAATAACTTCGGAAATAGCGGTCGCGTTACACCAAAATATTCAAAATGGAGCCACGATCCCAGAAAATACCCTGACGGAGGGCGGAAACGGCGCGGTCGACGAGTTTTTCAAGTACATCGAGGTTCGGGATGGTGCGGAAACCGCGAGTCTGTGGGGGGAGGAGCGGGTCGGCTTCCTCGGTTTCACGGCGCTGCGGGCGTGCCGCAATGCGCTTCGGGGCGGGTGAAAGCCCGCCGATGCCACCTTGGTTGCGATTTTTGATCTCCATGATGACCTAATTATATCAAAATTCAGGAGAATGCGCAAAAGATATTGGGATTATACTTGCAACGCCAGCCACCTTTTCACCGTATCAGTCTGCTCCGCATCCATCAGCGCCGGGGCGTGGCCTACATTCTTGAATTCGACGAAGGTCACGGGTTTTTCCTGCATCATCTGTTTGGCGGTCTGTTCGGGGAGGATGTCTGATGTTTCGCCGCGTAACAATAGTACGGGGCAGGTGACGCTTTGCCAGTAGCCGCCCAAGTCGATGTCGGTCACGTTCGAGAAATTATCCGTCTGTTCGCGGTAGGGCGTGAGTATCTCCGGGTCGCAGGCGAGGATGTAGCTGGTCTTGTTGACCTCCAGAATCGAATGCTGCGCCATGTAGTGGAAGCTGCTCTCGTCGGGAATTGCGAAAGGCTGGGTGATGACGCGCAGGAAATCTTCCGCTTCCCAGCGCGTGGGGAATACGTGTGGAACGCCCGCGTAGGATGCGATGCGCGCCATGGCTGATTTGGGGATGAATTTGCCGACGTCGTTCATGATGAGTGCGTCAATGCGCTTGGGGTAGAGAGCGGAGAAGACCATCGCGATGATGCCACCCATCGACGTACCCAGCCAATAGAGTTTTTGCGGGGCGAGATGGGTGAGCAGAGAGTCGCAGGCGTGGATATAGGTGGGGTAGGAATAGCCGTGCTTGTCCTCCAGCCACTGGCTGTCGCCACGTCCCGGCATATCGACCGCGACAACGCGGTAGTGGCGGGAAAGGGAGGAGGCGAGCATCGCGAAATCATGGGCGTTGCGGGTGAGGCCGTGCACACAGAAGAGCAGCGGCGCTTTCGCCGGGCCGGGCCATTCGAGATAGCTCAAGCGGAAATGCTCGCAGACGCCGTTCATCGCAGGTACGTCGAGGAAGTTCTGTGTCGGCAGGATCATCATGGGTTGCGGTTGCGTATGTTCAGGTTAGGCGAACGCGAACTGGGAAAGGATGTGCGCGGAACGGGGTCGGCGTTAGGAGAGGTGGATGTGGCAGGGGCGCTGGTGGTGGAAGGTGCAGGTGTGGCGGCGGTGGGTTTCGGTTTCTCCTTTTCCTCCGGCGCATCGAACACATCGAACAGATTGCGCAGGAAGCCGGGGGTGAGGAGCGAGAGCGGGTTGACGCCGACGTCGGGTTTATCGACATTGCCTTTCACCGAATAGCGCGCGGCGATGATGCCTTCGCCTTCGCCGCCGACCAGCAGTTTCCCGAGGATGGGAATTTCACCGAGCATGGAATTTGCGGTGTAGGAGGGAACGACCGTGCCTTTGAGGTTCAACGTGTTCTGAAAGGGTTTGATGTTACCTGCGAAAGTGATGCCGAGGGCGGAGCCGTATGCCTTGCCTTTGCTGACCTTGGCGGTATCCCCGTCGAAACTGGTCTCACCGGAGAGCTTCTTGAAGCTGAGGCCTTTGCCGGAGAGAAGGTCGAGTACGCCCGTGATGGAGGCGAGCGAGACGATGCGGGTGAGGATGGGGCCGTTGACGATGGTGAAATCGGTGATGAGCAGCCCGCCTTTTTGCGGATGATTGGGGAGCGCATCGTCGAACGTCGCCTGATAGGTGAGTTCTCCGCCCGTCATATGGTCGGTGATGCCGAACGCCTTTAGGACGCCGCCTGCATCGGGTGAGGACATCGTCGTCTGGCGGGAGCCGTTAGCTATTGTCGTAAGGCGGAAGGTGAACGGTTTGTTGTTCTGCGTCGTCGCATCAAGCGACGCGGAAGAGCAGGTCACCGCGCCGCAGAGGAGATCGAGCTTCACGTTGCTGAGATGTCCGGTCTTGCTGAAATGGAGTTCGCCCACGTCGAGTTTCACCGAGATATTCTTGAGTTTGTCGATGGGGTTTGAGGTGTCTGCCGGGGCGGTGCGGGAGGATGGTGTGTCATCGGTATCGAGGTCGAGGCGCTTGCCGATGATGCTCGCCACCTGCAGTGCGCCTTTGGGTTCATAGACGATGGCGACATCCGTTTTGCCGTATTGCAGGGTGGGGATGTTGAGGGTGATGATGTCATCTGTCTTTTTGTCTTTTGTCATCGACCCTTTGACGTGGATGCCCTCGCTGGTGATCTCGAAGGAGGGGGTGACTTCCTTTACGCCGTCGCTAATGATGGTCGCTTTCAGCGTACCGGGTTTTCCGGCAGGTTTGGTGAGGCCGATATCATCGAAATCGAGTATGGCGTTTTTGATGTCGATAGTCGCGTCGGTCTTGCTTTCTTTCGCGGTCTCAGTGACTTTGGCGTGGATGTCCAGTTCGCCTTTCAGGAAATCCGGCGGGGTAAAGTTAAACATGCTGAGTTTCTGCGCGGGGATGATGGCGGCGAATTCGTAGGACGTATTATCCGGCCCGCTGACGGCGGAGGTGACGTTCAGCGTGACGGGGATGCCTTGCAGTCCGGTCTTTGAGGTGAGGATGAGTTCCTTGTTGGTAAGTGCGAGGTCGCCGTTCAGTTTGGAGATGTTCCATTTGCCCATCACCTTGTCCTGGCTTACGTCAGTGAGTGAGGCCTTGATGTCGTAGACGATGTCCTTCTTGCCCTCGGGCGCTTCATCCGAATAAAGCGGGAAGAAAAGTTCGATATGACCGTCCGCATTGCCGGTGATGGTGGCAGGGTTGAATTTCATGGATTTGGCGATGTCGAGCACGTCGGGGCCGATGAAGGTGGCAACGTCATTCGCCGGGGTGGTGAGGTCGAGAATGGCGCTCATGGGGATGCCGGGTGCGGAGAAATCTTCGATAGCGAGATGGGCTTTCTTCAGTACCGTGCCCGTCATCGCCGTACCTTTTTCGCTGGTAATGGTAAGGCCGCGGGCGGTGATTTCAATCTCGCCGTCCACGTTTTTGACGGGCGGATATTTGGGGAGGTATTGCACCGTCGCCCCGGTCACGGTGAGGTTCGCGAGAAGGACAGAGGCGGGGGTCGTTTCCTGTTCGAGATCACCGGGTTTGATAAGGA
>JBGTBD010000049.1:0-32367 GCA_041749475.1 Rickettsiales bacterium | reverse complement strand
CCGTCGAGATCGCTGGCATCATACCAAGAGACGAGTCCGGGGATGCTGCGGGGGTCTACGAAATTCTCAACCTGCCTTTGCGCCTGAGGGGTGGAGTTGAGACGGATATAGACTTCCGTGTAAGGAATCGCGTTGTTCTCGGTGGTCGCTTCCCACAGAAAGCTGGTGGTGCTGTTGTTATTGACGCCGGTGACGGCTGCGCCGTAGGAGAATCCTTTCTGGTTGCGATGGGTTGCGGTCGCGTATGTGAAGGTGCGCTGGTAATCGTTCGCTGCGTCTGTCCCCGTGGTCGCTGCCGTGTTGCGCGTGTTGGAGGTCGAATCGAGGAAAGCGGGGCCAAGCAGGGAATCCCTCACCTCGTATTCCATTTCATATTGCGTCGTGGAATCGAAGTTCCATGTCCAACTGGCACTATCGGATGTGGGCCGCCAGCGACCTTCCTGATAGGCCGTCCCCGTAGTGTTGGCGGCGCGTTTGACGCGTATCTCGATGTCGTTCATATCCGCCCCGGATTCACGCATCAGGGCGTTGATGATGCTGGGGTCGTAGGCGGCGGGTTTGAAGGCTTGCTTCGTGCCGAGTCCGTTGATCACACGTCCTCGGTCTTGCCCTGACCGTTCAAGTCGAATTCCCAGCCTTCGCGTCCGCGTCCGACGAGGAACCATGATTCGCCGTCCTTATGTTCAACGTATCCGGTGAAGAGCTCATCCCCCGCTTTGACCGTGTAATAGCCGGTCGGAAGATCCCGTACCTCATCCAGTGAATAAATCTGCGCGGTCGCGCTGGGGGCGGGCTCGGCTTCGGGAAGCACGGCGTCCTGTCCGAAGAGCTGGACGCTGTTGAAGTTCGTGTGCATGAGCATACGATCCAGTTCGTCGCGGAGGTTGGTGAGTTCAATGGAGAGGTAGGCCTTGTCCTGATCGCTGAGACTGCTGCTGAGTGCCATCACGGAGAGGGCCAGCATACGTTGCAACATCCCGTCCACCTGACCGAGCGCCCCGTCCATCACCTGTAACATGCTTCCGGCCTGTGAGAGATTGCCCATACTGGAGCGTAGCGCTCTAACGCGGCTGTCGATCTTGGTCGAGATTGCCATGTTGGCAACGTTGTCACTCGCTTGTACAAGCTGCTTCCCTGAGGAAAGTCGGGATATGGACGTGCTGATCCCCGCCGCGCTTTTACGAATATTCGCCGCGAGGGAGGTGAAATTGCCGGTCAGTGACGTCAGTTCTGAAAACATCTACGCGCACGCAACGCAAATGTCGTGCCATTCCGGGATTGTGCTAGGTGTAGGGGGTGGAAATGGGAAACAGCGCGATTAGATGTCGAGTGCGTCGGAGATGCGGTCGCCCATCAGAGCCGTTTGTTCCTGAATGAAGGCGAAGCGCGTCTCGGCTTTCTTGCCCATCAACTCATCGACGCGGGTACGGGTGGCGACGTCATCACCTTCGACGACGACGACGCGGAGCAGGTTACGCACGGCGGGGTTCATCGTGGTTTCTTTCAGTTGCGGAGCGGTCATTTCTCCGAGGCCCTTAAAGCGCCCAATGTCAATCTTGCCGCGACCTTTGCTCAACTCCTTCACCATCTTGTCCTTTTCCGCATCCGTCATCGCGTAATAGGTCTTCTGCGATTGGGTGATGCGGTAGAGCGGCGGGCAGGCGAGGTATAAGTGGCCTTGATAGACGAGTTGTGCCATCTCCTGATAGAAGAAGGTCATCAGCAGGGAGGCGATGTGCGCGCCGTCCACGTCGGCATCGGTCATGATGATGATTTTCTCATAGCGCAGGGCGCTGACGTCGAAATTCTTGCCCGAACCGCAGCCGAGCGCCTGCACCATGTCGGCGATCTCCAGATTGGCGGCGATTTTATCGCGCGTAGCGGAGGCAACGTTGAGGATCTTGCCGCGTAAGGGAAGAATCGCCTGCGTTTCGCGGTTGCGTGCCTGCTTGGCGGAGCCGCCTGCCGAATCGCCCTCGACGAGGAAGAGTTCCGTGCCTTGCGGGTTGGAGCGTGTGCAGTCGGCGAGTTTGCCGGGAAGTCGGAGTTTTTGCGTGACCGTTTTGCGGCTGATGTCGCGATCCTGTTTGCGGCGGAGGCGGTCTTCGACGCGGTTCAAGATATGCTGCAGCAAGACGTTGCCGTTGGTGGTGTCGCCCGATAGCCAATGATCGAACGGGTCGCGGATGGCCTGCTCGACGAGGCGGGCGGCTTCGGCGTTGACGAGGCGATCCTTGGTCTGGCCTTGGAATTGTGGTTCACGGATGAAAACGGAAAGGAGTAACGCTGCGCCGCCGAGGACATCGTCCGGCGTGATCTGTGCGGCTTTCTTATTTCCCGACATATCGCCGAAGGCTTTGATACCTTTGGAGATGGCGGCGCGAAGGCCGTTTTCATGTGTGCCACCTGCCGGGGTGGGAATGGTGTTACAATAGCTGTGACAGAAGCCTTCTTCATCGAGCGGCCAGGCGACGGCCCATTCGACTTTACCTTGGTCGTCCGCAAGGTCAGCTTCGCCGGAGAAAATCTGTTTCGAGACCATGCGGCGGTCACCGAGGTCATATTCCAGAAACTCGCTTAAGCCCCCGGGAAAGTGGAGGGTCTCTTCCTGCGGGGTGGCGGCATTCTCGCCGAGTAATTCTGGGTCGCAACTCCAGCGGATTTCGACGCCGCCGAAGAGGTAGGCCTTGGAGCGGATGAGTTTATAGATTTTGTCGGGGCGGAATTTGGCGTTACCGAAAATCTCCGTGTCGGGGATGAAGGTGACCGACGTGCCACGCCGGTTATTGACGCTGCCCATATTTTCTAGCTTGGTCTTACGGTCGCCACGGCTGAAGGTCTGGCGATAGAGGGTCTTCTCGCGCGCGACTTCGACTTCCAGCGTAGAGGAGAGTGCGTTGACGACGGAAATGCCGACCCCGTGTAGACCGCCTGCGGTGTGATAGACATTGTTGGAGAATTTACCGCCTGAATGCAGCGTGGTGAGGATGACTTCGAGCGCGGATTTTTTCGGGAATTTTGGATGCGGCTCGATGGGGATGCCGCGCCCGTTATCGGTGATGGTCACCCTGTTGCCGGGGGCGAGTTTGACTTCAATACGCGAGGCATGTCCGGCGACGGCTTCGTCCATCGAGTTATCGAAGACTTCGTTGACGAGGTGATGCATCGCCTGCTCGTCCGTGCCGCCGATATACATCCCCGGACGTTTACGGACAGGTTCTAGGCCTTCCAGCACTTCGATATCGTGCGCGGTGTAGCTTTCGGTCGATTTGGACTGTTTTGCGGCGTTGGAGAAAAGGTCACTCATGGCCATAGTTATAGCCGGGGAATGGCAGAAAACAAGGGGTTTTAAAAGGGGTTTGGAAAAAAGTTAATCTTGCCAGCCCTTCGTCATTCCCCAAGTTTTGTGCAGTAAAACTATAGGGGAGTCCAGCCTTTCCCGTGGATCACTCTATAATCGCTGCACGATTCGGGTGATGACGGTATCTTACAATAGGTTGTGAATCTGGTTCAGCAACTCAGAAATCTTTGAAATACGTTGAATATCAGTGCCATATTCCTGCTGACAGAAGATTTTCTGGTCGGGACGGATTTTCATGGTGGCGGCATTACGCGAGATGAAACCGATCAATGCCTCGGGTTTGGCGAAGATATTCTCGCGCAAGGTCAATACCGCCCCCTTGGGGCCGGTGTCGATGCGTTCAATGCCTGCCTGTTTGCAGAGGCGTTTTAGGGCCATGACGGAGAGCAGGTGTTCGACTTCGACTGGGTATGTGCCGAAACGATCGGTGAGTTCAGCGGCGAAATTGTCGATATCGTCTTGTGTCTGTAATAGGGACAGGCGGCGATAGAGGCTGAGGCGTAAGCTCAGATCCTCGATATAATGTTCGGGGATGAGGATGGAGAGGCCGAGATTTATCTGCGGGCTCCAGTCATGGGTGGCGGCTTCCTCTTTTTCCTCCGGGGTCGCTTTGAGGGCGGCGATGGCGTCTTCCAGCATCTGTTGATAGAGCTCGACACCGACTTCGCGGATATGGCCGGATTGTTCCTCGCCGACGAGGTTGCCGAAGCCGCGTATGTCCATGTCATGACTGGCGAGGCTGAAGCCTGCGCCGAGGGTGTCGAGCGTCTGCATTACCTCTAATCGCTTTACAGCAGTGTCCGCCAGCATCTGGTGTGGGGAGAGGGTGTAGTAGGCGTAGGCGCGTATCTTGCCGCGTCCGACGCGTCCGCGCAGTTGATAAAGTTGGGCGAGGCCGAAGCGGTCGGCGCGGTTGATGATGATGGTGTTGGCGGTGGGGATGTCGAGGCCGGATTCGATGATGGCGGTGGAGAGTAGTACGTCATATTTCCCGTCATAGAAACCATTCATGATGCTGTCGAGTTCCGTCGCCGCCATTTGCCCGTGGGCGACGGCCATGCGTGCTTCGGGGACAAGGTCATGGATGCGTTGTTTCAATTCACCGATATCGGAGATGCGCGGGGTGACGTAGAAAACCTGTCCGCCGCGATGCATCTCGCGCTGTACCGCTTCGCGTAATACGACGGGGTCATACGGCATCACGAAGGTGCGTACGGCGAGGCGGTCTACGGGAGGGGTGGTGATGAGGCTCAGGTCACGCACGCCGGAAAGGGCTAGTTGGAGTGTGCGCGGGATGGGCGTGGCGGAAAGGGTCAGGACGTGGACGTTCGATTTCAGGTTCTTCAGTTTCTCTTTCTGCTTTACGCCGAAATGCTGTTCTTCATCGACGATAACGAGGCCGAGGTTTTGGAATGTGATACTATCGGCGAGAAGGGAATGCGTGCCGAGGACGATATCCACCGTGCCCTCTTTCATACCTTCCTTGATCGCCTTCGCGTCCTTCGCGGTGGTGAGGCGGGAGAGCATGGCAACGTTGAGGCCTGTACCGTCGAAGCGCTTCAGGAAATTCTTGTAATGCTGGCGGACAAGGAGCGTGGTGGGGGCGATGAGGGCGACTTGTACCTTGTCATTCAGGTCACTCGCGGCGGCGAAAGCGGCGCGGATGGCGACTTCCGTTTTGCCGAAGCCAACATCGCCGCAAATGAGGCGATCCATCGGTTTCCCGGCGTTGAGGTCGGCCAGCGTATCGTCAATCGCTTTCTCCTGATCCTCCGTTTCGTTGTAAGGGAACTGGGCGCAGAATTCGCTGTATGCGCCATCGGGCGGGGAGAGGGAAGGGGCTATCTTGATGGCGCGGGCGGCAGCGATTTTCATCAGCTCCTCGGCGGCCATCTGGATTTTTTCTTTCATCCGGGCTTTGCGGGATTGCCAACTGCCAGCGCCGAGTTTGTCCAGTTCGGTATGTTCGTCGTCACTGCCATAGCGGCTAAGTAACTCAATATTCTCGACGGGGAGGAAGAGGCGGTCATCGTCCTTGTACACGAGTTTCAGGCAGTCATGTTTCTTGTCGTTGACGTCAAGCGTGATGAGTCCCTCGAAGCGCGCGATGCCGTGTTCGCGGTGGACGAGCAATTCCCCTACCTCGAAGGCGGCAGCCTCCTGTAGGAAGGCTTCTGAGGGTTTTTTCTTCTTGCGGGTGCGGATGAGTTTGTCGCCGAACAGATCCTGTTCGCTGTAAAAGGAAATGTTGGATGTAGAGAATCCGGTTTCGAGGGGAAGTAACGTTGTCCATATCGTGGGTGGTTGGCGGAAGATGTCTTCCCAGCGCTCAGCTTGGCCTGCACTTGCGTTGTTTGCGGCGAGGAATTTCTCGATGCGGACGCGCGATCCTTCGCTTTGGCAGCAGATGACGGTGTGGCGTAAGGGTTGTTGCTCGGCGGCGTGGGCGAGTAATTCTTCGATGGGGGAGCGATTATGCTGACGTGACAGAGCATGGATATTGGCTTGTGCGCGGGCGGTGAAATTGGTGGGTTCAGCAGGCGCGAACGGGCTCATCTCATTGGCCTGTCGGCGCTCCAGCAACAAGTCCAGTCCTGCAAGTGAGATGTAAAGCATCTCCGGTTTCAGGGGATGGTAGAGCGCATCATCACGTTTCTGTTCGGCGATGGATTTACGGGCGTCGTAGTAATCAAGAATAGTGTCGTGTCGCTCTTCCGCCGTTTTGTGCAATTGGTAATCGAGGGTGATGGTCGCGGCGGGGAGATAGTCGAACAGGGTTTCCAGTTCGGGATAGAATAGGGGGAGCCAATGTTCCATCCCCGGATAATGCTGTCCCGCAGAGACGGCGGCATAGAGCGCGTCATTCCGATGCGCCGCGCCGAAGAGTTCGCGGTATTCTTCGCGGAAGCGGGTGATGGTTTCGTCGTTCAAGAATAGTTCGCTGGCGGGTTCGAGCGTGAAGGATTTTACAGCCGCTTCGCTACGTTGGGACATGGTGTCGAACGGGCGGATGGATTCGACGTCATCCCCGAAGAGGTCAATACGAAATGCCTGTTCGCCGCCGCTGGGGTAGATATCGACGATATTCCCGCGCACGGCGAATTCGCCGGGTTCCATCACCTTTCCGGCCCGGCGGTAGCCGTGATGGGTGAGATAGGAGAAAAGCGCATCCTGCTGTAAGCGCTCGCCGGTTTCAACCGGGAATGAGGCTTGGCGCATCAGGGATCGCGGGGCGATGCGCTGCATCAGCGCCGATGCGGTGGTGATGACGAGCAGGGGCGTTCCCTCACGTCTTGTGGCGATGTGGGTAAGGGTAGAAATCCGTTCAGAAGTGATGGTGGTGTGCGGTGACACGCGGTCATAGGGCAGGCAATCCCATGCCGGAAAGGTGAGTATCTCGACGCCCTTTAAAAAGAAAGGAGCGGAGCGGGCGAGGGCTTCCATCTCGCGGTCGTGATGGCAGATATGGAGGATGGTGCTTACGCCTTCGGCGAAGCATTGGCGGAAATAGAGCGGCTGGCTGCCGCTGGCGATGCCGGGAATGAGGGGTAGGGTGGGAGCGGCGAAGTCGCCTTTCCGGGCGGAAGCAGCGGGCTCACTCATTGGGCGCGGTGTTGCGACTGGTAGTGGGAAGAGGAGTATTCTTTGAGCAGCCCCAGAACGGAAATATAGGCTTCTTCCGCAGGAACGGCTGCTTCGGTGAGCCAGTTCCAGATGTCAACATCCTGTTCTTCCAGCATGTTTTCGTAAATATCCAATTGCGCGGGCGTGAGGGTGTGCAGATGCTCATCGGCGAAATGGCCGAGGATCACGTCGGTTTCCTTGCAGCCGCGGTGCCAACTGCGGTAACGCAGCCGCTTTAGGCGTAATTTCTCGGGTGAATCCTGATTTTCCATGAGTTTTTCTGTCATCAATCAAATATTTACCATACTCATACATGATATAATAAGCCGTGCAAGAGGGAGCAAGTGGTCGATGCAGCATTTATATCGTAAAAACGACGGGATGATTCTGGTCTGTCAGAATAACGACGATCAATCCGTGGTGATTTACGATGCGAATGACGTGGCGCAGAACCTGCTTGGCATTGCGGAGAATGACATCAAGGGCAAAGCCTTAGTAGAAGTCGTACCCCGTCGTATCCGCGATGCGATGGAGGATTTCATCGAGTATGAGAATGATTCGAGCAACGACGTGTACGCGGTGATGCAGAAAATACGCGATTTCCGTTTCCTGAACCGCGAGGGGGAGGAAGTCCCCGTGTCGCTGAAAGTAGCGCGCACGCAGTCGAAAGACCGCAACCAATGGTTCCAGCTCATCATCAAGGACGAGATTTACCAGCGTGAAGTGGATTCGTTCAAGCAGGTGCTGAAGGATAATTTCAAGGGGCACGAAGTCATTGACAAGGAAAGCGGTCTGCCAGATCGCACCTCCATCATGAAGGATATCGAGATCGCGCATTATTATGCGACGAGCAAGGGGCTGGAAGCGTGTTATGTGCATTTCCGGCTGGATAATTTCGACGAAATCAAGCGCCATCACGGGCAGCAGCAGGCGGTGGAAGTCCTGAAGCATGTGGCAACCAATCTCCGCCGTAATTTACGGAGTGACGATACCATTGGGCGTATTAACGACGAGGGGGTGGGCGTCATCCTGATGAACATCACCATCGACGCGGCGCGCGTGGTGTTGAACCGATTGCGGTGGAACATTACGTCTGACGAGATAAAGCTCGCCAACGGCACGATGAAAGCGCCATCCATCAGCATTGCTTTCGGGAATGTGGGGGGTGAGTTAGGCGAATCATTGCCGCTGCGTTGTGAGAATGAGTTGGAGAAAAGTAAAGTGCCCAATTGCAGTCTGGAAGTATCAGCGTTGTAATTTTTACTTCTATGGCTAGACTGGTCGGCAACAAGCGGTAATCTGATGCGCCCAGCCGAACTTTTTCCCTTATTTGCCGATATTACGACGCTCAAAGGCGTCGGCCCCGCTGCGGGGAAGACGCTGGAGAAATTGCTGCGTTTTTCATCGCTGATGCCGGATAAAGCGGCGGCGGGGCTGCCACGTATCCGTGATCTTTTGTTCCATCTGCCCAGTGACGTGCTGGACCGTTCGTACATGCCGCCTATCCTCGCGGCGGAAGCAGGTCGCGTGGCGACGTTTAAAGTTCTGGTGCTGGAGCATCAGGGACCCCCGACGCATGTACGGAAGGGCCGGCGCATTCCGTTCCGCGTAAGAGTGACAGACGGGGCAGGAGAGATGACGCTGGTCTTTTTCCATCCCGATAACAGCTATATCCAGAAGCAACTACCCGTGGGTTCCGAGCGCGTCATCAGCGGACGGTTGGAGCGGTTCGACGGGTATCTGCAGATGCCGCATCCGGACATTATCACGACGCCGGAGAAACTCTCCGAAGTTGCAGGGATGGAGCCGGTCTATCCGCTGACGGCGGGCGTGAGTTCGCGGAAATTGCATCAATGGATTTTGCGCGCGTTGGACAATGTGCCGCTGCTTCCTGAATGGTTGGATGAGGGATATTGCAAACAGGAAAAATTACCCGCGTGGAAGGATGCGCTGGCGCAGGTGCATCAACCACAGAATCTATCCGACCTCGACTTGCAGCATCCGGCGCGGCGGAGGTTGGCGTGTGATGAGATTCTTGCGTCACAACTGGCGCTGGGCGTGGTGCGCAGTCGGAATCGCGCCCATGCGGGAAGTGTGATTCCTGACGGTCATTCGGCGTTGATGAAAACGGTGATGGCGTCACTGCCATTCCGCCTGACGGAAGGGCAAAAAAACATCCTGCATACATTGCGTGAGGACATGGCAAGCGGGCAGCGTATGTTGCGTTTGTTGCAAGGCGATGTCGGTAGCGGCAAGACTATAGTGGCGCTGCTCTCCATGCTGCCCGCCATCGAGGCGGGGATGCAATGTGCGTTGATGGGTCCGACGGAGATTCTGGCGCGGCAGCATTTTCATTCCATCCAAGCATTCGTAGGCGTGTATGGTATCAAAGTAGAGCTGCTGACGGCCACTACGAAAGGGAAAGAACGCGAGCATATGTTGCAGCGTATCGCCAATGGGGAATCCCACATCATTATCGGTACCCATGCGCTGTTTCAGGAGAAAATACAGTTTCACAAATTGGGATATATCGTCATCGACGAGCAGCACCGTTTTGGTGTGTCGCAACGTATCGCGCTGGCGGAGAAGGGGAACAGGCCGCATGTGTTGCTGATGACGGCGACGCCCATCCCGCGCAGTCTGGCGATGATCCTCTATGGGGATCTGGATACGTCGGCATTAATGGAAAAACCTGCGGGGCGCTTGCCCATCACTACGCGCGCGATGCCGCTGGAGCGGCTGGATGAGGTGATCGAGGCGATGCGGCGGGCGCTCAAAACACAGGCAAAAATATACTGGATATGCCCGTTCGTGGAGGATTCCGAACATGCGACGCTGGACATCCAAGCGGCGGAGGAACGCTACCGCGAACTGAAAGCGATTTTCGGTGACACGGTGGGCATGGTGCATGGGAAGATGAAATCGGCCGACCGACAGAAAGTGATGCTGAATTTCGCGGGCGATGTGCATTCCATCCTCGTCGCCACCACCGTCATCGAGGTCGGGATCGACGTACCGGAAGCGACAATCATGATCATCGAGAATGCGGAGCGGTTTGGGCTTTCCCAATTACACCAGTTGCGCGGGAGGGTAGGGCGGAGTGATGCGCAGTCGAGTTGCCTGCTGCTCTATCATCCGCACTGTACCGACATCGCGCGGGAACGTCTGAAAGTTATCCGCGAGCATACGGACGGGTTCCTAATCGCCGAGGAGGATTTGCGGCTGCGCGGCGGGGGGGATGTGCTGGGGACGCGGCAAAGCGGCAGCCCGGATTTCATCTTTGCCGACCCCTATCAGCACCGTGACCTCGTGGAAGCGATGCGCGACGATGTGAAACTGATTCTGCACCGTGACCCTACCTTAAAGACACCGCGCGGCAAGGCGCTCAGGACGCTGCTTTATCTTTACGGGCATGAGGAGAAGATACGCTTCCTTGAATCCGGTTAAACAGATTTGTGCTGGCATTATTTCTTTTGGGTGTTAAACCAATAACGAAATCAGCCCTTTAGGAGAAAAGCCATGAGCCTGTTAGATGAATTCAAACAATTCGCCCTGCGCGGTAATGTCGTTGACCTTGCGGTCGGGGTTGTCATCGGCGCGTCTTTCGGGAAGATCGTCTCCTCCTTCGTCTCCGACGTCATCATGCCGCCGCTCGGACTACTCATCGGCGGGGTGGATTTTTCGGACCTGAAAGTGGTGCTAAAAGCCGCTGAGGAAGGCAAAGACGCCGTCACCCTCAACTACGGCGCATTCGTGCAGACCTGTTTCGACTTCACCATCGTCGCATTCGCCATCTTTGTGGCAGTTAAAGCCATGAATTCACTGCAGAAAAAGAAAGACGCGGAGCCGGAGAAACCTGCGGAGCTGTCGGGGGAAGAGAAACTTCTGGTCGAGATTCGGGATATATTGAAAACCAAATAACAAGGCTAAATCAATATACCATTTGTATATCCAATTTCTTCTTTTCGCTAATTTGTATTAGGAAGATTTGCTTTATCGAGTGTGGTCGAAATTATGTTACCTATATGGTTTAATGCTTCGATATCAAGTCTCCCATTATGCATCCAGCCATAAGCCTTACTCATACTATTTCTGAAGTCGTGTGTAATTCTATACATTGTTTCCGGCATCGTGAGATGAGAATAACCTACTATCTGGTAGCCTCGGTCCGCGATCTCCAATGCAATAAAATCTTTCAATGTGGCAGAAAACTGAGGGAGATCATCTTCTCCAATAAATCGTCCCGCTATGCCTCTTCCTTTATAACCAGTAGAACGATCCCTAGAATTGAGCGTACCAATTACCTCTTCGCAAATTCTGTCAATCAACGGTTCTTTGACCGTAGTTATGTTCACTTTTCCCGAGTATTCAACTTTGGTTACAGACGTCATTTCATTGCCTAATTACTAATTAATTATAGCAACTAAGAGGAAAACTAAAAATGAAGGTTTAGAGTCATTGACTTGCCGGCATTAATAACCATATTTATAATGTAATATTAATAATAAGGATGTTCTATGACCACCACACATGTTTCTGACGACGAATTCGACTCTAAAGTGTTAAAGGCTTCCGGCCATGTGCTGGTGGATTTCTGGGCGGAATGGTGTGGGCCGTGCAAGCAGCTTTCCCCGATTCTGGATGAAGTCTCCAATGAAATGGGTGACCGGGTGACCGTTGCAAAGGTCAATATCGACCAGAACCCAGAAGCGCCGACGAAATACGGTGTGCGTGGCATCCCGACGCTGATCCTGTTCAAGGACGGTCAGCCGGTGGCGACCAAGGTCGGTTCCCTGCCAAAATCCCAGCTATTGCAGTGGCTGGAATCGCAGGTCGCGTAACTCTCCCATGCCACTGACTGTGGCAGGACTGCTTTCTCCCTATACCCCTGTCTGGGCTGCGGAAATCGAGTGGTATCTGTTGGATGCTACTGGTAAACCGCTGGCCCATGACGCGTTGCCGATCGAGAAGTATTTCGCGGCGCTGAGAACACGCGCGGAGCGGAAAGGGATTGCCATCCAGTCGCTTGATCTGGAGCGGGGGCCGGGGCAGTTGGAGGTGGCATTCCCGATGACGAAGGATGCTGGAATGCTTCATCATAACATGAAGTTGTTTCAGCGAATTATCCAAGAAGAGGCTGAATTAAAAGGATACATGGCAGATTTTTCTGCTAAACCACTGTTCAGTCATTATGGGAGCGGATTACATGTCCATGTGCATCTGGAAGACGATGCGGGGCATAATCTGTTCTGGAAAGAGGATGATATATTAAGCCCAGAACTCCGCGATGCGCTGGCGGGGTTGCTGGTGACGATGCACGAGCATCTTTCTGTATTCCTCCCTAGAGCCGAATCCTGGGTGCGTATCGAAAAAGGGTTTCATGCGCCCATTAGCGCGACATGGGGTGGAAATAACCGGACGGTAGCGTTGCGGTTGCCGGATGGGACGGCGTCGGTCAGTGGGCCTGAGGCATTGGCGGCACATCCGCGTGGGCGTGTGCGACGGATCGAGCACCGGGTGGCGGGGGCGGATGCGGATGCGGGGGCGGTGATTCACGCCATCGCGGAGGGTATCGCCTATGGGCTGAAGCATAAGCCAGACTTACCGGCTCCCATATTCGGGGATGCAGGGAATGATCAGTATATTACGGAAGAAAACAGATTTAAGCGGCCAGGTTGAACAGACGGTCGTTATTCCTGAACGTGGCGTCATTATAAAGGGACGCGGCTTTGCCGGAGGAATTCTTGGCGACTTTTAAATCCTGTGCGGATGCGTCACCTGCAGCGGTAGCGGCGAGGGCGATACCTGCTGCATCCCGTGATGCTTTCTCGGGATCAGTCGTGGGGGTAGTGCTGACGCGGACATCTCCGGCGACAGCATATAGCTCCCCGTCCGGCCCTGTTGCATAATCATAATTCGGCGTACCCGAGGCGAGGCCGCCGGCGCTGAAGAAGTGCGACCGCTCATGCGCGCGCGTGCCGACATCGGCCAGTTGCAGCTTGGATTGGGCGATATTTTCACCGATATCCTCCGAGAAGAGGGCGGCGAAATCGGCGGAGCTGACATCGAGTTGGGGGTTGATGATGTCGGCAAAGGTGAGTTCGCGCCGCTGGGTGGAGCCGCGATTATCGTTGGCGGGCTGTTGGCCGACGTCCTTTTTGGACTCGATACGACTGAAATTCTCCGGGCCGCTGACCCGTTTCTGGGTGGAGACCGTGCCGCCCGTGGCGTATAGTTGCCCGTCCGGCCCGACCGTATATTGGAGATTGGTGACCACCGTGCCTTCGACGCCGGCGGCAGATGCTTGGCGGATGGCTTGGGTACGGATGTCAGAATCCGCCTGACGCAGCGAATCGGCTTTCCCGGCCTGATACACGGCGAGATAATTATTGATATTGTTGCCTGAAATACCGCTAATTGCGCTCATACCTGTCCCGACCTAAATGGTCATGGTTCTTATATAGGATAGAATCGCAGAAACCCAATATGGGTGCAAATAAAATAATACACGCTAAATGCTAACCAATTGAAATGACGCCATTCCCTCCAGTTTCCCATGCCTGAGCAACTCGGTCGAATTCTGCCGCTTTTTCAGCTTTCAGTTGTTTTTCCCGCTCTTCAAAAGCTTTGGCGACTGCTGGATAGAGATCCGTTCTTCCTGTTATATTGGCTAACTGGGAGGCAAAGGAGAGCAATGCATCGTCCGAAACTTGAATATTCAGGGAATAGTCAAGGCTCGGCGGAACGGAATTCCATTTTTGAGGGAAGCGTTTCGGGGTTTTCTGGGCATCGAAGCCAAAGATATGTAAGGGCTTGTCGTTATTAACAGTTTGGTCCGCCATAGCCTGCAATGCCATGCCTACCACTTTTTTGGCAGAAGCGGAGGGTTTCCCGTGATCCAGAATCTCCATCTTGAGACCAACATAATCCCCAAAAGGTTTTACGAGGTGCGGAACAAGTTTCTGACGTTCGGGGCTATATTCATACACGAATGTCAGGTTATCGGCTTCCGGTGGCACGGCCAGCGTATGGCGCGCGAAGGCTTCAAGTAAAGGTGTCACCTGCTTCCATACGTTGTTCTTGATGTCGGAGATTCGGGAACGGTCGCGCATCGTGGCTTGCTCGGGTAAGTTTGGGCGAATGAGTGTATCCGGCATTTTACCGGTTGGAACAACTTGCTCTTCGTTGTGTGTGGCTACTGGGGTTTGTGTTGGGACCGCAAGACCGACCTTCACATCAGCCGTGTCCTTAGCATTTAAAAGCGGTCCGTCACCTGTAGAAGAAGTTTCGTGGAAGCACATGTAATTCTCCGCATGGTTGGTGTGGAAACATACGGAAAAGTGATTGAAAGATAAAATGAAGAGTTGATGACAATGAAAAGCCCGGCGCTCCATGAGGAGGCCGGGCTTGATTTAACTTGAATCGCGTTGGATTACCGATTAACGACGGTCACCCACCAATTGCAACAGCATCACGAACAGGTTGATGAAGTCGAGGTACAGGTTCAGTGCCCCGAGAATCACCGCGTGACCCATGCTCATGCCGCTATTGGCGAAGTGGTAGTAGTTGTTACGGATACGCTGCGTATCGTAAGCGGTAAGTCCGGTGAAAATCACCACACCGATGACGGATACCGCGAAATGGACCGCGCTGCTCTGGAGGAACAGGTTGACCAGGCTGGCGATGAGGATACCGATGACACCCATCATCAGGAAGGAACCCCAGCTGGTTAGGTCTTTTTTCGTGGTATAGCCATACAGGCTCATCGCGCCGAACGTACCGGCGGTGATGAAGAATACACGCGCTACGCTCACGCCGGTGAAGACCGCGAAGACGTAGAAGAGGGACAGACCCATCAGAGCCGCAAAGCTCCAGAAGGCGATCTGCGCACCGCTTTCGGACATCTTATGCAGGCGGGCGCTCAGGAAGAAAACCATCCCCAGCGGAGCCAGCATCACGATGTAGGCCAGTGGTGACATGCCCACTTTACCTTCGGCGTTTTGCGTCATCATCAAATTGATGAACGCTTCGGACGTCCCGGCGAAGTAAGCGACGAGGCCCGTAATGATCAGGGCGCTCGCCATGTAATTGTAGATACGAAGCATGTAGGCACGTAAGCCCGCATCAAATTCAACCGCTTGACCGGTCGCCTGTGCCTGCTTCAGAAAGTCATTCATTGAAAATCTCCTTAAGTGAATGAAATATAATGATTCAGCATTATACTTGCTAGGTATTATATAGTGTAAAACCACCCCCCTGCAAGGGAAACCGGACAGGGGGTGAGAATGATTGTCACATTGATGACATAAAACGGATATACTATGCCATGAATATCATTAGGAGATGAGTATGGACGCGATACGTGAAGGGGAAAGAATCGATGTGAAGCAGTTTGCGGACATGCCGCTAGACGCATTGCGCGCAATGGGCATCGAGGATGAAAATGCACTGTTTATCAAAAGTCTGTCGCAATATGCCGTGAAGGTTCCCGATGAGACTACTGTCATGTTCGCCCGGACGAAAAGCCTTGCTGTCGGCACAGCGTGGGGGGTGTCTGCCTTACGGACTTCCGGGCATGGATTGAACCGTGCCCTGACTGAATCCACGATGGAACTGGTCAGAGCAAATATGGCGGGGTCTACTTATGCGATTCCCTACGATCGGGATGTGACCGGGCAAAATCTTCAGGATATTAAGGACCGCATTCCCGCACGCTTCTCGCTGGGTGAGGCGGCGCCGAAACTCCATTACGGGCAGAGATCGCTAATAAATACGTTGAATAATAGAGATTTTCAGAGTGGTTTGGGCGAGGATAAAATTTCCTATCTGGTTGTGCCCGGTAATCACGGAGCTTCACTCGCTAAAATTACGCTCACTTTAGGTGATGAGCCTTCACCCAGCGCCGTGAAAATTATGCAGGCGGCGGGTATCAATCAGGCTCATGGTCACACCGATGTGCAGATTTACGGGGAAAAATTGGACACGTTGGTCAGGAATGTCGCCCTGTTAGGCGTGCCGCTGCGTTAAAAATTCCTCGAAAATAACAAATATTTGTTTTTTATAGGTTTTCTATTTCTGGCGCACTCGCGTTATATTCCGCTGAGAAGGCTATAATTTCCCTTGTTTTACGGGTTTTTTTTAGGTATACCCACACGCTCTATCAGGTGTGGTCAGGCGAGGCATTGCCTGCATCCGCCCTGTAAATTCAGGTTTCTGAATGTGTTATATATCTTAATCAGGAGATAAAAATGCCGAAGATGAAGACCAAATCGGGCGTGAAAAAACGCTTCACCCTCACCGCAACCGGCAAGATTCGCCGTGCTTGCGCTTTCAAACGCCACGGGATGCGCAAGCGTTCCAAGCGTTCGCTTCGTGAAAACCGCGGCACGACCATCGTCTGCGCGGCGGATACGAAATTGTTGAGACCTTTCATGCCGTACGGCCTGTAAGCATCACTGAAATCAGAGGAGAGAAGATATGACTCGCGCAGTTAGCAACGTGACCCGCCACAAGCGGCACAAAAAAGTCCTGAAGCAGACCAAAGGCTATCGGGGCCGTTCCAAGAATTGTTTCACCATTGCGTTCAAACGTCTTGAGCATGGTCTGCAGTATGCATACCGTGACCGCAAAGCGAAAAAACGTACGTTCCGTTCGCTCTGGATTCAGCGTATCAATGCTGCATCGCGTGAGCACGGTATGGCGTACTCACAGTTTATCGCCGGCCTGAAAAATGCCGGGGTCGAACTCGACCGCAAAGTACTGGCCGATATCGCCGTGAAGGATGCAGCCGCATTCGCCGCGCTCGCGAAAACGGCGCAAGCCAACCTTCCCAAGGCTGCATAATTTTAGGTTTCAGGTGTCGGGTTTCAGGTTTAGCCTGACGCCTGACACCTAGCACCTGACGCCTGGCAATGAACGCTGCAGAAAAACTCGATAGTATTGAGCAGATTTCCTCGCTGAAGGAACTCGAAGACCTGCGTGTCGCCGTCCTCGGCAAAAGCGGGGAGATTACGCTGGCGCTGAAGGATTTAGGACAGGTTCCGGCGGAAGAACGGAAAGAGCGTGGGCAGGTGTTGAACCAGCTCCGCGCGCAATTCACCGAAGCCTTGGAAGCGCGTAAAGCGGCACTGGTCGAGGCAGAGGAATCTGCGAAGCTGGCGAGTGAGAAGGTTGATGTGTCGCTGCCGCCGCGTATGAGCGCGAAGGGGAGTATCCACCCCATCGCGCAAGTGATGCATGAGATCGAGACCATCTTCGCCGAGATGGGATTCACGGTGCGCACGGGGCCGCTAGTGGAAGAAGAATTCTATAATTTTGATGCGTTGAATATCCCCGCGCATCATCCAGCTCGCCAGATGCATGATACCTTCTATGTGGAAGGTGAGGAGGAGAAGAAATACGTCCTCCGTACCCATACGTCGCCTGTTCAGATTCGCACCATGCTGAACGAAGCGCCGCCCATCCGCATCATCGCGCCGGGGCCGACTTTCCGGTCGGATTCCGACCAGACGCATACGCCGATGTTCCATCAAGTCGAGGGGCTGCTCATCGATAAGAACATCAATATGGGCCATCTGAAAGGCTGTCTCAGCCAGTTCCTGCGCCGTTTCTTCGAGATGGATGATCTCCCTGTCC
Source organism: Rickettsiales bacterium (assembly GCA_041749475.1). Lineage (GTDB taxonomy): Bacteria > Pseudomonadota > Alphaproteobacteria > Rickettsiales > UBA998 > JBGTBD01. The sequence goes on along the minus strand of JBGTBD010000049.1, from coordinate 14,747 downwards.
GGTTCCGCCCCAGCTTCTTCCCGTTCACGGAGCCATCGGCGGAAGTCGATATCGGCTGTGAGCGCAAGAAAGATTCGCTCCGCGTCGGTAAAGGTAATGACTGGCTGGAGATTCTGGGGTGCGGCATGGTGCATCCGCAAGTTTTGCGCAATTGTAAATTGGACCCGGAAGAGTGGCAGGGCTTCGCGTTCGGTATGGGCGTTGAGCGGCTGGCCATGCTGAAATACAATATCCCCGATCTTCGGACTTTCTTCGAGTCCGACGTGCGTTGGCTGGACTATTACGCCTTCTAATTTATTCGCGACTGATATTTTGAAACGGCGCTGAGACTACCGCGCTGATGCGCGGCGGCGTACGGTGGAATCCTATGATGACGCAGCTTAATCCACCTATTCCATTGAAAACGCCCAAAGGTGACGCATGGGCGGTAACCCTCATCGATTACGGCCCGCAATGGGATTTGTGCTGGGTGACGTTTATCGAGGCCACGGGAGAGTGCTGGACGTTCCGCAACCCGGAAATCCGTCAGGGCGCGAATTATACGTTCGGTCATCCCCAGCCGACCCCCATCCACCGTACTTCCGCGACGCCGCAATCTGCACCGCCTACGCATGGGAATGGTCACGCGCTTACAACCAACGGAGCAGCACATACCAATGGGCACGATAAAGCCACCAACGGGCATGCAAAACCGCTTTAACGGTTGAAATCACGGCCATTCCTGTTAAGAAAAACCCATGAAATTTACCCTCTCATGGCTGAAAGAATATCTCGATACGGATGCATCCCCCGAAGTGATCGCCGAAAAGCTGATTGCGATCGGGCTGGAAGTGGAATCGGTTGAGGATAAGGGCTCGGTGCTGCGCAACTTTACCGTCGCGGAAATCCTGCATGCGGAAAAACATCCTGACGCCGATAAACTCAACGTCTGCAAGGTGCTGACCTATGCGGGTGAGCGCGTCATCGTCTGCGGCGCACCGAATGCGCGGGCAGGGATCAAAGTTGCACTGGCCGATCTGGGGACGACGATACCGGCAAATGGGCTGGTCATTGAGAAACGCAAAGTGCGCGGGATTGAATCAAACGGGATGTTGTGCTCGGCGACGGAACTTGGACTGGGGGATGATTCCGCCGGGATTATTGAGTTACCCGTGGACGCGAAAGTCGGTGAGTCCATCGTCAATGTGCTGGGGCTGGATGACGTGTTGTTCGACATCGCCATCACGCCGAACCGGGGAGATTGCCTCGGGGTCTATGGTGTGGCGCGTGATCTTGCGGCGGCGGGGCTGGGTAAGTTGAACTTGCTCGATGCGGAAGCGGTGGCAGGGAAGGGGAGCGCGGGACGTGCTATCCATCTCGATACGGAAGATTGCCGCTTGTTCGTGGGCCGTCTTATCTCCGGCGTGCAGAACGGAACCAGCCCCGAATGGCTGCAGAAAAAATTGAAGTCGGTAGGCTTGCGGCCTATCTCGACGCTGGTCGATATTACCAATTATTTCACCATTGCATACGGTCGTCCGTTGCACGTATTCGATGCGGATTTATTGCGCGGTGACATACGCGTGCGACCGAGCAAGGATGGCGAGTCGCTCGAAGCGTTGAACGACAAGGCGTATAACTTGCCGGAAGGGCTTTGCGCGGTGTGCGATGATTCCGGGGTGATTGGGCTTGGCGGTGTTGTTGGAGGTTCCTCTACAGGATGTACTGAGAGTACGAAAAATGTATTCCTTGAAGTGGCGTGGTTCGAGCCAGTGGCGGTGGCGCGTACGGGGCAGGCGCTGACGGTGGATTCCGATGCGCGGTCGCGGTTTGAGCGTACTGTTGACCCGCTATTTGTGTTACCCGGCGCTGAGATGGCGACGCGGATGATTCTGGAATTATGCGGTGGTGAGGCGAGTGAGATCACGGTCGCGGGCAGTGCGCCGGATCTAGTGCGCGAGATTGCATTCGCGCCGGAAGACGTGCAGCGTATCGGCGGGGCGGATGTAGATGCGGTGAAAGCGGAGTCCATCCTGAATGCGCTGGGTTTCATTGTCGCGAAAAACAGCACGGCATGGAGTGTGAAGAACCCGTCATGGCGGCCGGATATGGAATCGCGCGCGGATATCGTGGAAGAAATTCTGCGTATTGCCGGGTATGACCTGATCCCTGAACTCAGTCTGCCCCAAGCGATGGGTGAGGCATCCGAATCCGCAGCATTGCCGGAGTGGGAATTACGCACAACTCTTGTGCAGCGCGGGTTGAAAGAGTCCACGCATTTCGGGTTTGTCAGCGCGAAAGAAGCTGCGCCGTTTATGGGAAGTAGTGAGCGCGTGTCGGTCATCAACCCGATCAGCGCGGACCTTGATACGATGCGTCCGTCGTTGTTACCCGGGTTACTGACGGCGCTCAAGCGCAATATGGCGCGGGATTATTTCGAGCTGGGTCTATTCGAGTGCGGGACGGTGTTCCACGGGCCGGGGGCTGAGCAACAGCCGTTGATGCTGGCAGGTGTGCGTACGGGGCATGAGCCGCAATTCTGGGAAGGCAAGCCTCGCGCATATGATATTTTCGATGTGAAGGCGGATGCGTTCGCGTTGCTGGAGACGCTTGGGTTCACCGGGCGCGTGCAGGTGACGAGCGATGTGCCTCAATGGTATCATCCCGGCAAATCGGGGAGCTTACGATTAGGCAAACAAGTGCTCGGAACTTTCGGGGAAGTGCATCCGGCGATTCTACGGACATGGAAAATCGAGCAGCCGGTCATGGCATTCGAGTTGTTCCCGCACGCGGTTCCGCGTAAGGCCAAGAAGGAGCGTGAGGCAATCCGGTTGTCGGATTATCAGGCTGTGGTGCGTGATTTCGCCTTCGTGGTGAATGCGGATGTGCCAGCGGATGATCTTCTCGGCGCGGTGCGTGGGGCGGAGAAGAAATTGGTGCAGAAGGTCGAATTGTTCGATGTCTATGAGGGCAAGAACGTAGATGCGGGGAAGAAATCCCTTGCCGTGTCGGTCACGTTGCAGGCGGGTGACCGGACGTTGACTGAGGATGAGATTTCCAAGGTAGCTCAGGCGATTGTCGCCGCGGCGCAGAAGTTCGGCGCGAGTCTGCGCGTTTAGTTTACCCAAGTTTTTTTATTGTTTTGTCATTCCAGCGAAAGCTGGATCCAATCCTTCTATCGCATAGTCATTCTGTGGCGCAGATGCGCCACGCTGGATTCCAGCCTTCGCTAGAATGACGGATGGAATTTAAGAACGTTTGCCGAAGAACCACCGGCCTAGCAACGTAAGCAGGCCAACCATGGCCATGAAGGGCAGAAGATGCCAGATGAAAAGGTGGCTGATATTATCGCTGGCTTCGACCAAGCGCAGGGAGAAATACCCCGTCATCGTTGCGGCGAGGGCGGCGTAGAAAGAAGCGAGGCGCGGGTCGATGAAAAAGCCGCGGGCAAGGATAACGAAGAGCAGGATAGCGGGCAGGAAGGTCAGCGCGCAGAAGGATACGGCGCATTCCATGCTATCCTTCGTGGAAAAGAGGTCAAGCGCCATCGCTTCCCATGTCTGATAGAAGATAAGAATCAGGAACCCAATGGCGGGGAGAAGTGCGATGCCGCGCAGACTACGGTCGGTCGCGAGGTCAGGATATGCTTGACGGCTGGCCGCATAAGCAGCGCCGAGCATGGTCATAAGGGAGAGCAGAATTTCTGCGATGAAGTCAGCTCGACTCAATGCTTCCGACAAGTCTGGGCGTGGAGAGATGAATAGGATCGCCCCTCCGACATAGAGCGCCATCAAAAATAGCCACCCTATGAAGGCAGTGGAAGGCTTCATAGCGCGCTTCACCGGGTGGTGCTGGGCGGTCAGCTGGGTAATCAGGGTATCTGTATCGATGTTGCTCATCTAATTAATATGCTCATAGTGTTTCTTGAGTAGTTTCAAGCTGCGGTGTACGGCGACTTTTACCGCCGATTCCGACATGCCCATCTCTTTGGCAACTTCGCGGGAGCTTTTTCCTTCCAGCTTGGTCTTCTTCAATATCTCCTTCTGCCGATCATTCAATTCGGACAGGGCTTCGTCTATCTGTTCGCCGACAAGGTCACCGAAAGTTACAGTGGGGTCCGCGAAAGAGGCCAAAAATGCGTCATCCCCACCGACGAGCCGAGCCCGCTGCCGGTAGGACTTACGCAAAAAGTCGTTCAATTTGTACTGGGCGAGGGCATAAAGCCATGGTTTGAAGGGGCGTTCAGGGTGATAGGTGTGTTTTGCCTTGTGCACTGCGAACAGGATTTCCTGCACGATATCCTCGATATCTGCATGGTTTTTGATGCGCTTGGCAATGTAGGCGCGGGAGATGCGTGCACACTGATCCAGCAAGCGCTGGTAGCTGGATGTGTTCCCGCTTTGCGTCTCAATCATTAACTGTTCAAGATTATCCTCGCTCATGGGCGGATATTAACGATATGCGACATCATTTGCAATTGTGATGAGCTCTGCGTAACGATATTCCATTCTCGCATTAATTAAATATCAATCAATTTTTTCAATACTTTAGTTTCATTGTGGAGTAGTTCGTGGCCCCTTTGCGTAAATCCGATGTGGATATGAGTGTCACTTTTTGGGGCGTTCGTGGTACTGTGCCTACTCCGGGAACGACGACGCTACGCTATGGCGGTAATACTTCCTGCGTGGAGCTGCGTTGTGGGGATAAGACCATCATCTTTGATGCGGGGACGGGACTATACCCCTGCGGTGAGCAGATGAAAACGCATAATATCGACATATTGCTCAGCCATACACATATTGATCATATCATCGGCTTACCGTTCTTCAGTGCGGCATATAATCCAAAAGTGGATTTGCGTATCTGGGCGGGGCATTTGCTGCCGGAATATTCTTTAAAGGAAGTGTTGTCACGCGTGATGAGTCCGCCAATCTTTCCGCTGACGCTTGATGATCTGAAGGCGAAGGTGGAGTATAACGACTTCCAGGGAGGCGAAACGCTGCAGCATCCGTCACTCACCGATGCGGGAGTGACTATTCGCACCTTTGTGTTACATCATCCCGACCGGGCGACGGCTTACCGGGTAGAGTATCAGGGCCATGCCGTATGCTATGTAACGGATGTGGAGCACTGCGATGAGACGTTGGATGAAAAGCTGGTGGAGTTTATAGAAGGGGCGGATTTCTTTATCTATGACAGCACCTTCGATGATGCACAATTTGATCGGTTCAAGGGCTGGGGCCATTCGACATGGCAGCATGCGGTGCGGCTAGGGAATAAGGCGAATGTGGGGAACGTCGTATTGTTCCACCATGACCCAGGTGCAAACGATGATGTGCTGGATCAGCGCATGAAGGCGTTGGGTCAGCTATGCACCAACGGTATCATTGCGCGCGAGGGGCTGACGCTCGTCGTTTAGGTATTCCTTTTTACTTATTTTGGTTCTGAGCATGGAAGGCCGGACTGTGGCCCTCACCCGAAAATGAATAGTCCATTTTCGGCCTCTCCCCGTGGGAGAGGCTACATTATAGTGCGCGTTCATCACCTCTCCCACGGGGAGAGGTCGAAACGCTCTGACGTTTCGGGTGAGGGTTTTTTTTACACATTTGTCATTGCGAGGAGGCTTTGCCGACGCGGCAATCCCGCTATTGCGTTTGTTGCGCTATGGATTGATTCGCGTTGTGTGCCATGACGGCGAATACGGAAGTTTATTCCTCAGCAGAATGGTCGTGATGGCTACGTACCAGTTCATCCTGTTTCAGGTTGAGGTTGCGGATGGTAAGGACGAGGGTGTTGAAGACCTCGTACATGAATTTATCCATCTCCTGCATCTTCTTCGAGAAGGCTTGCGGGGTGAAGTGGTAGACCCATGTGTCCTCCACGGCGGAAATGGTGGCGGAGCGTGGACGGTTATCGACCATTGCCAGCTCGCCGAATACATCACCCGGTTCCAGCTCGGCAAGTGTTGTTTCTTCACCGCCTACCAGTCGCGTCACCCGTACCTTGCCAGTGCATATATAATAGACACCGTCCGGTGCAGCACCCTCCTTGAAGATGATGTCTCGGGCGCGGAAGAGGCGATTGGGCATGATTTCCATGAGAAACACTATACTGAAAAGTGACGCTGCGTTTAATAAAAAACGTGAGAACACCCCTGATGAGAGCGCAAAATATTTAAAACTTAGTTTATAAATAAAAATTAATTTTTAGCCATCCGGTAAAATATTGCTAATACCAAGGTTTACCGCCATCATTTACTAAATAAATCACTAATTTTTCTAGGTATTTTAGATAAATCTTTTGCAACCTGTCATGGAATTATCATAAAGCCCACTAATGGTTGTTAATCTTTGTTTAACCCCCTAGGCGTATTCTGAACTTCGTGGCGAGTACAGCTACGTTACAGTTTTGGGGTTTGTCATGCGTTCTATGAAAAACATTTTTCTCTCTGCCGTTTTCTTCGCGATCGCCGCGAATGTCGCGCATTCCGATATATCCGCGCAAGCACGGGACAAGGCTACTGTCGCTCATGAATTCGAGGCGGCGTTCAGCCGGATGATCGATGATCCCACCGATATTGCCAATACCATGAAATATGCTGAACTCGCAGTCGAGTTGGAAGATTATGAATCGGCAATCCCGCCGCTGGAGCGTTTGCTCATCCAGAATCCGGCTTTAACCGAAGTGCGTCTGGAGCTGGGGATGATGTATTCCCTGCTCGAATCGAAAACGGTCGCCAAACAATATCTGACGGACGTGCTGGAAGATGAAAACGCCAGCGAAAAACAAGTGGCCTTGGCCAAAGAATACCTCGCGAAATTATAAGAACACAGGACACAGGAGTTCCTTATGCGTACACACACACTCGCACTCGGCATGATGGCGGCGATTCTATTCTCAGGGCAAGCTGCTCTCGCTGCGCTTGAAAAGGTGGGCGTCGTCGGCCTTGCTGGCAAGGAACTCTCCGCGATCGACGCGGAAGGCAACACCCGCGCACTGAAAGTGGGCGACAAAATCTTCCTCAATGACGACATCACCAGCAAGGACGCTAAAGCGCAGTTGATTTTCCTGGATCGCTCGACGCTGACCGTCAATGCCGGGACGAACGTCAAGATCGACACCTTCGTCTATAATCCTGAGACCTCCCAAGGCAAACTCGTCCTCAGCTCCGTGAAGGGCGCGATGCGTTTCGTGGGCGGGCATCTTTCCAAGAAAGAGCCGGTGACCATTAAAACGCCTGTGGCCACCATCGGTATTCGTGGCGGTATCGTCGATACGCACGTGACCGGAGCAACGGGCGCGACCGATAGTATCTTCATCTACGGGGAAGAGATGACGATGACCAACGGTGCGGGGCAGACCGTCAGCACCACAACATTCAACACCGGGTTCAACCTGCCGGATGCCAATGCGCAGCCGAGCGCGTTGCCGCCTGCCGTCATCCAGCAACATCTGGGTGCGTTCGAGCCTTCGGGCGCGGCCAGCTCCAATGCTCCTACTCAAAACGATGTGGGTGAGGGTACGGGCGTGAACGGCTCGGGTGATTCCAGCAATAGCGGCGGTTCGTCCTCGGGTGGTGCATCCGGCGACAGCTCCAGTCCGCAATCGAATACCTCCACTACCCCGGTGACCGAGTCTGCGGGTACGTCATCCAACACCGTTACCGGCAACGTCGCGGAGACTTCCCGTACCGATGCGGTGAAGCAGGAAGTGGTCAATGTCGTCAGCGGTACAACCGATGCGACGGGTAACTTCATCAATGCGTCGAATAATACTACGCTTGAGACAGCGATCAACACCGCACGTAACAACCAAGGCTTGCCGCCGCTCGCTGGCACTGCGCCCGTCGCGCCGACCCAGCCGGTAACTGCACCTCCGGTCGCCCCGGTCGCGGGAGCGCCGGTAGTTACTACACCTCCGGCAAGCAGTTCCTCTACCGGTGGTTCGTCCTCCAGCAGTGGGCCGACGTATACTATCCGTGGTCGTTATTTCTCGATGAAAGATGACGTGACCGTGAACAGTGTTTATGAGCCTAACGAAATCGTTGCAGGCCGCATTGAAGCCAATGCAGGAACGACGTGGGATGGTACGACGAATGTGAGTGCTTATCTGGGTAATACTCTTGATGATGGCTCATCCACCCCGGATAGCGTTGTGATACCGACGGCATGGTTCTCTTCTGGTACTGTTCAGGTTCTCGATGATACCAACCATTTCGATGCCGCACATATTCTCGATGGCGTAAATTATGCGGCTGGAGACGAAGAATTCGATTCAGGCGTGACCTATCAATCCGTCAACGGTGCGATGAATTACTTCCGCTTCAAGGATGATACGGCGGAACCGAGTGAAATAAATGACCGCCTGAGGGTTGATCAGGGCGTATTTGGGGAAACGGTGTCCACCTCGTACAGTCTTCGCACTGCGATTGCACAAAGCGCAACGTTGAAAGCGAATGCGGCGGCGGAAAGCGGTATTCTTTATTACTCCTTCCTGCCTAACATCACGGGAGAAGTGAGTGCTACCAATCCCGGGCTTTATAATTATAACTCTGCGGCCACATCACTGGTCAGTGGTATGGATCTTCCGAATAATGGAAATTTAGGAATGACGGTTGACTGGAACAATAAAAAGTTTGTCTCTGGGTATATAAACTTCCTTGGAAATGATACACTCAATTCGTGGAATACGGGTGGCGGCAATGTGAATAGCTTTGCACGCGTATCCTTCGGCAATTTCAATGAATCCGGCGCGGGTACGGTCGGCGCGGGGGGCAACCCTTATGCTAAAGGCGTACTGCTTGACTTTACGGGCTATGGCAGTGGAACTCTTCTGAGCATCGTTCCGCAAACGAAATACGGAGAAGTGCAGGTGGGGCATAATATCTTCGCTAAATCTGGCACTGGCATTGATGGATTCCTTCTCGATTACCAGCAGGGAGATGATAATGCCTTCACGTCTGCGGTATTTGATGGAAATCCGGTCGCCTATAACGGTGCACAGGCTGCCACGCGCGATGACAGTCAATATTCAGCGAATGCGAGCGTCGCTGACGCCGCCCGCCGTAATCTGGGGCAGAACATGAAAGTGACGGCAGGGGGGATCATGGTGTCCGGCCCGGACGCCAGCAAAGCATATTCCGCTTATCAAACGGATCCGGGCTTAGTCTCAACACTAAGTGTTACAGCGGATGGCAGGGTGAACGGGAACTTCCAGGTGCGTAGCACAAATGATTATGCCACTGCAGCGGGAGCCACCAATAGCGTCCAGTTCGGCGGCCCTGCTCAAAGCGCCTATATTTCCGATTCGCTTTATGCCTCACAAATGTCGGGTGGCAGTGAGACTCAAGCTTCCTTCATCGCTTCCGGGGGAGCGATGGTAAATAATAACGTGCCGCAATGCGCAGACTGCAAATTCACGCATTGGGGGGTTTGGGGCGGTGAATTCACGGTTGGTAGCGTTGATAAAGCACCTAACTTGATTCCCTATGTGGCGGGACGTGAAGCTACGGAAAATCTTGCAGCAAAGGTGACTACCCCAACAACCTATAATTCTGTGAATTATGAGGGCAATGCATACGGTAATTTTGTACTCGATGTGAATGGCACGAAAACCTTATATAACCGCGCAGGAAACATGAACGCAGAGGCGGATCTGGGCCATCGTCAGCTGAAAGCTTTACAAATTTCGTTCCCTGCCGTCGGTGCGTTGTCTGCGACGCTTATTGAGCAAAATGTCGCGACTGTACCGATTGAAGGATCCGGGCACGCAACTTTCCAGATGGATCTCAGTCAGATGCGGGTCGTGTACGGGACGAATGCAGCACTTAATGCCGAAAGCAACATCACGGGTGGATTCTACGGGAATACGCCAACAAACGTCGCTAAAGAAGTGGCAGGTGGGTTCGGTGTTGGTTTCACAGACCCCATGGATACGACTAAGCAGATTGTCGGCGCTGGTGTGTATCATGGTGCAGCAATACCTGCTACTCCTACACCGTAGTCCTATTTAGACATCGCAACATATACGCCATCCCAGTCTTGCTGGGGTGGCGTTTTTTCGTATTCGCGGATGCGTTCGCGGTAGAGGTCGAACAGGCCGTCCAGCTTTTCGCAAGGGGTCTGGGCGGAGAGGGTTTCGCATTTGTCCAATAGGCCGCGTGCCTTGTGCCAGTCTTGTGCGCGGTAGGTGGTGAGCATCTCCTGATAGGTTCCCTTGAATGTGAGAAAGGCGGGATTGATGGCGAGGGCGGCATCACCCAATAAGGCATGGATGCGGACGGCTTCGGTCTTGCCTTTGACTTTGATAAGATCGAGTTCGATGATGGCCATATCGGGTACGTGCTGCACGGTCTTGTCACCGAGGACGATATGCACGCCGTAGGTCTTGCTCTGGCCTTCGAGGCGGGAGGCGAGGTTAACGTCATCCCCCAATACCGAATAATCGAAGCGCTGGTCAGAGCCCATATTGCCGACGCAGACTTCACCCGTGTTTAGCCCGATACCGATATGGATGGGGAGGAAGAGGACGTTCTTCTCCTTCGATTCCGCTTCGCGCTCAATGTTGACTTCGCGCAGGCGTGACATCATGTGCAGAGCCGCGCGGCAGGCATTGGCGGCGTGGGCTTCGTCGTCGAGCGGGGCATTCCAGAAGGCCATGATCGCGTCTCCCATGTATTTGTCGATCGTACCGGAATGGGAGAGGATGACATCGGTCATCGGGGTCAGAAAGCGGTTGATGAAGCGGGTGAGCTCCTCGGCGTTATATTGTTCGGAAATGGTGGTAAAGCCCCGTATATCGCAGAAAAGAATCGTCATCGTCCGCATCTCGCCCCCCAATTTCAATGCGTCGGGATTAGCGGCGAGGCGCTCGACGAGGGCGGGGGACATATAGTGCGAGAAGGCGCTGCGGATATGTTTCTTCTCGCGCTCGGACATGATGAAGCGACGCAGCGATTCGGACATGTAGATAAGCAGAACCGTCACACCCGGCGTCACGGGATCGATCAGCAATCCCTGCTCCGTGAAAGCGAGCCATGAGCCGTAGACGGATCCGCCGATGGCCAGCAGCATCACCACCGCACCCCACCCGGCGGAGAAGGTGGAGATGACGATGATCAGCACCAGCGCTGTGATGATGATGCCGGCGAGTTCGATTTCCTGAATATAGTCGGGGCGTTCAAGGAACTTGCCCAATAGCACCTGCTCCATCGCCTGTACGTGGACTTCCACGCCGTTAGTGGTGGGATTAAGGGGGGTTGCCCGGATATCGCGCAGGCCTTGCGCGCTTGTGCCGATGAAAAGGATTTGGCCCTTGACCAGTTCAGGATCGAAATCATCGCTGAATATCTTCCATGCGGGAATATAGCGGCTGGGTTCGTACTCGGTGAAATAGACCCAGAATTTCCCGTTCGGCTCGGTGGGGATAACGTAGTCGCCAATCTTGGCGCTGACGATGCCGTAGCCGTCCTGCCCCGCTGATTCGCCGCTGGCTTGCGTCGTCTTCAACAGGTAGCCGGACGCGCCTTGGGCGATGCGCAACGTCTCTCCCATCAGGCCGGGATACATCGAGTTGCCGAGGCGAAAGCCGATATTGAGGCGGCGGATGATGCCGTCCATTTCCGGTACGGCGTTCAGCGCGCCATTCCCCGTCGCAGCCTCTTCTAGTGGAGAGAGAGAATTGACAGAGCCGACATAGCCGTCAAGAAAGGCGGCGGGGTCATCACCCGTGTAGGAGTAGCCGAATTTCTTGGTGGGCATTTCACCGACGCCGTCGGTCAGGACGAACCCGGTGACGACGTTCGCGCCCTTGATGGCTTCGGCGAACATCTGGTCATGGTCTTCGATCTTTTGGAAGCGGCTATCCTTGAGTAATGCTTCCTGTCCCCAAAGCGGTAGGATATTGCTGGGGGAGGTGCGGTCAGGTTCGGCGAACAGGACGTCGAAGGAGATGGCAGCGGCTTCGGCTTGTTGTAAACGGGTCACAAGCTCGGCCAGTTTATTGCGCGGCCACGGCCATTGCCCGATTTTGCGTAAGGAAGCGTCGTCGATATCGATGATTTTAACCGGGAGTTCTTCATAAGGGCGCGGTTTCAACGCCATGTAGCCATCGAATACGGCGAACTGCATTTTCTTCAGAATGGGCGGATGGGACAGGTAGAGCGCCACGGCAGCGACGAGCATCATGAGCGGGAAAAGATAGGCGAGGCGACGCTTCAGAGCCATTGGTGTTCCTTATATTTACTCTAAATTAGGAGATAATTAAGGGAATTTCGATTTATTTTTTCTTAATCCCCCTCCGCTATCATGTGAGAGTGAAATTTTTGCATATGAAACAGCTTTATAGAACTGTTGTCATCAGCCTTGCATGGTGCGGGGTGAGCCTCCCTGCGCTTGCGCAGGAGGAATCGCAGTCGCGCATTCTCGACATGCTGCCTTCCGAGTCCGCCTTGCGTGCGTATGAACGCGCGATGCAGGATAACCCCAATAACCTCGACCAGTATTTTTCCTATGCGGAAATGGCCGTAAAACTCGGACTGTGGGACAGGGCCGTATGGGCGTATGAGCATATGCTGGCGGTCAACCCCGAGCTTGACCGGGTGAAGCTTGACCTCGGCCTCGCCTATTCGCGAATGGGAAGATACGAGGATGCGAAGAAACTGTTACTGGAAGTGCGTGGAAAGGATATTCCTCCGCCCGTGAGGAAGAATATCGATTTCGTTATCCAGCAGATAGATGTCGCATCGCAGGTGCATTTCTTCAGCGGCAGTATTTCGATGGGCGCGAATTTCGATTCAAACGGGAATTCTTCGTCTTCATCCGGGCGCATTACCGTGTTCGATACGTCCATCCCTCTATCCGATGACCAACAAGCGAAGCGTGATTCACAATTCTTTAGCACCGCTAGCATCACCCACCGCTATCAACCTCGCGACGAGCTAATGGAAGGCGTGCGGTATAGTTGGGAGACGATGGGGAATATCTACGGTAACGAACAGAATCATCTGGATGAGTTGAACCTCCGCATCATCTCGGCGCAGACGGGGCCGACGCTGTATTTCCCGGAACTGGATACGCGCCTGAGCCTCACCCAAAGCGCCACGAAAGTATGGCTCGATCAGGAAGAATACCTCAATGCCTATGCCACCAAGCTGAGCGCCCAGTATCAGTGGACGCCACAGCTGATGGTGAATACGGCGCTGACCCGCGAGTATCGCGAGTTCATCGACTCGCCGACGGTCAGCACCTATGACGACCGTACCGGACATGCGCAGCAATTCGAGGCCGGATTCGGCTATGCGTTCGGGCCGAAAGATTATGTCGATGGCAGCATCGCGCTTCGGCATGAGGATACAAAACAGAAATATTACGATAACGACCAGATCATACCCAGCTTAGGCTATACGCACCAGTTCGAGCAGGGCTATTTCTTCCGCGCGGATGCACAGTATAACCAAACCAAGTATAACGGGCCGGATAATTTTATCAGCAACCTGCCGCGCAAGGATCAGGAAAAGACGGGGACGGTCACGGTCGGTAAACAAATCACCGATAACGTCATCTTCACTATCGGCGCGCAACATAAAGACGTCAATTCCACTATCGAGAATTATGATTACAAAAATACGCGGTATTCCACCACGCTCAGCGTGCGGTTCTAGCCATGGCGCTGACACCTGAGATCATGCAGAATCTGGTCGGGTTTTCTTCCGGTCTCATCGGGGCGGCGGTGGGGGGATGGTTCACGTTATACGCCACCAATAAGGCCATCAAATCCACTTACGAGGCCGAGGAGCGGGAGGAGGAGCGGGCGATACGCTCGTTGCTCAGTTCCATCGGGGTGGAGTTGAATACGCTGTGGCAGTTCCATCAGCGGCGCATTGGGCTGGCGATTGAAGGGCTGAAGGCGGGAGAGCCGCTGTTGTTCTATTACCCGCTGACGCAAGATTATTTTACAATCTATAACACTAACGCGTCATTTGTGGGGCGGTTGGATGATGCGGAGTTACGCAAGGCCATCGTCGTCACTTATAACAAGTGCAAGAAAGTGGTGGATGGATTCATCTATAACAATGCGCTCTTCGTCGATTATCAACAGATGCGGTATCAGACGGTGGAAAGCGGCAAAGAGAATCCAAACCTTGCGGCGAAGCTGGATGAGTTGCAGCAATTCGCTGAGGCGATTAAGGCGGACCATTTCGAGTTGAAACAGTATGTCGATCACCTGCTGGCGCTCTTGGAACAGCGCAACATATCGGTGTCGTTCAGTCTCGACTAGATGCTAAAAATCTCAGCCTGTTGACGGGCGTCTTCCAGCGCCTTGCCGATTCCCACCACTTTCTCCGTTTCCGGTTCAATGAGCATGAACAGGCCTGTGCGCGGGTTGCTTTCGTATCCGTCGAGCGTCACCGGAGCGCCGGTCATTACTGTGGCGTGGCCGATGGGGCCGTCGAATGTGTCGATCATCACTTCGGCCATTTCTTCCTGATGATGCACTTTCAGGATGCCTTGGAAATTCTCGCGCTGGGCTTCTTGCGTATTCAGCCAGAAAACACCGCCACGGAAATTATCGGTGGTGATGGGGGGGCTCTCAGGACTGGCGAGGAAGGAGCCTCGGCTGAGATCGACTTCTTCTTTCAGGACGACGGTGATGGCCTGGCCGGGCAGGGCATTTTTGACCTCCTTGCCGCTATGGTAGAGACCCGTGACGTGTACGGTGTCACCTGTATTGGTGACGGTCAGACGGTCGCCGATATTAAGGACGCTGCC
>JBGTBD010000048.1:0-31121 GCA_041749475.1 Rickettsiales bacterium | reverse complement strand
CCAAACTCTCCGCTGACGAAAAACATTTGTTGACGCAGATCTTCCGTTTCTTCACGCAGTCCGACATCGAAGTCAATAATTGCTACATGAAGAAATATGCGCAAGTCTTCCAGCCTACGGAAGTGCAGATGATGCTGGCGGCTTTCTCCAATATGGAGACAATTCATATCGCGGCGTATAGCCATCTGCTTGATACGCTTGGCATCCCCGAGACTGAATACCAGGCCTTCCTCAAATATAAAGAGATGAAGGATAAGTATGATTACATGCACAGTTTCGGCGTCGATACCAAAGAAGGTATCGCTCTGACGCTGGCTGCATTCGGTGGTTTCACCGAAGGTCTACAACTCTTCGCGTCCTTCGCGATCCTGCTTAATTTCCAGCGTTTCGGCAAGATGAAGGGCATGGGTCAGATCGTGACCTGGTCGGTGCGTGACGAATCGCTGCATACCGAGTCCATTATCCGTCTCTTCAAGACCTTCCTGCATGAGAACCCTGAAATCGACGTGGATAATCTGAACCGTGAAATCTACAAATGCTGCGATAAGATCGTGACGCTGGAAGACGCGTTCATCGACCTCGCATTCGGCGTCGGAGGCATCGAAGGCCTCACTGCGAAAGACGTCAAACTCTATATCCGCTATATCGGCGATCGACGCTTGGTACAGCTTGGCCTTCAGCCGCTGTACAAGATCGAACGCAATCCGCTGCCTTGGATGGACGAGATCCTCAACGGCGTGGAGCACACCAACTTCTTCGAAAACCGCGTTACGGAGTATACCAAAGCGGCTACAACCGGCACGTGGGAAGAAGCATTTGCGTAGTGTATTAACGTTCAACGAAAGGAGCTATCATGGCTATCGCAAAAAAGGCAGCAGCAAAGAAACCTGCTGCAAAGAAGACCGCAGCAAAGAAACCCGCTGCGAAAAAGACCACCGTTAAAAAAGCAGCTAAACCTGCTGCTAAAACGGCTAAGAAGACCACAGCAAAAGCTAAACCGGCTGCTAAAAAAGTAGCTGCTAAGAAGCCTGCTGCTAAAAAACCGGCTGCTAAGAAAAAAGCAGCTCCTGCAAAGTCTTCCACGATGAAGACCGCAAAAAAAGTAGTTAAGAAAAAAGCGAAGTAATTTCGCTTAAGTACACTGGGGGCGTGGTGAGGAATCTTAGATGATTTCTCACCATGCGTTTTTAAGGGGCCTTCTCAAGGCCCTTTTTTATTGGCGCTTTATAAACTTCGTAAGCCCGCCAATGGGTATTTTTGCTTTGCGTAGGTAGGGTGGCGCCAGCCTCACGGCTTTAACCCATCTCAAGGAGATTACCCATGAAATCAGTTCGTATCGTTGCTATCGCCGCCACATTCATCCTTCCTTCCGTTGCCGCTACTGCTGGCAACATGGAGAAGAAAGCCGACTATTGGTTCAACCAGATGGACGCCAATAAAGACGGCGCGGTCAGCAAAGCGGAACATACCTCGTTCGGTGACAAGATGTTTATGGACGCTGACACCAGCAAAGACGGCAATCTGACCAAAGAAGAATTGCTTGCCGCCAAGAAATCCGAAAAAGAGAAAATGAAAGACAGCGTTGGCGAATAATCGACCCTTCCTGTCTACAAAAGGGAGCCGACAGGCTCCCTTTTTTTTATGGTTGCCGCTAAAAATCTTTGCTAGCGAGATTAATTGCCGTACAACATACCGTAGTTGCCTAATGAACCCGTCACATGGCGTTATGACGAAAACAAACGATGAAATTCTAACGTGTGAGTGACAGGCAGCTATATATTTTCACTTCGATACGCACCTTTTTAGCAGCGGCGTGCAAACCTTCCCTGTGCGATCATCTGGCCCTCATTATCTTCATTTTCACCTTACTTAAAATGGCGCTCACTGTATTCGCGACGCCGATGCTCGGCTATGCTAATAATTATGATTTCCTGCGGCAGTCATCCTGTACGGGCCTATGGCAATCTTATCCTGACCGTGAGAAAACGGCCATCAATAAAAAGCAGTCGGTGAACGCGTTGCACTATGACGGACAGACGGATGCAGCCTTATGCCTGTACTCCAGCGACAATCTTTTTGCCTGGGCGGCTTTGCAGTCCCGTGAGAAGGGGGAGCGATTACGCTATCAAGATGTGGCCGTGTGGAAAATGCTCCTCGTCGCCTGTATGGGCGCACTGGCGTTATGGTACGCATCCGGCGGAACGCGGCTGGCACTTTCGGTATTTTATTATCTGGTGGTGGGCGATATAGCAAACCTCGCTTATTTCAACACGCTCTATCTCGAAGTATCGGTGATCATCGGAACGTTGCTGGCTATTGTGGGGACGGTGTGGTTAATGACCATACCTAGGCGGCCCGCCAGACACATGCTCCTGTTTTCCGGTTTCGGGGTGTTGTGGCTGGGATTTGCCAAACTTCAATACCATCCGCTTGCGGTGGTGTTCCTCACCCTTTATGCGGTGATTCTGCTGGTGCGCTGGCGCTGGGTGGCGGGGACGGGGTACTTTCTAACCTTAAGCGTCCTCACGATGGTTGGGTTTGCGGACCTGCACGGCGGATCCCCCGCGCAGACAGACGGCATGCGTTTAGTCAATAACACCAACACGTATTTTTATGCCGTACTGCCGGCAGTGCATGATAAGGCCCGAGCGCTGAAACAACTCGGTTTACCGCCTCATTGTCGCGCCGATATCGGTAAGCATTGGTATTACCCAGAGATGCAACGAAACCACCCCTGTCCAGAAATCGCGCAGGTGAGCCGATGGAAACTGGTGAAGCTTTTTTTCAGCCAGCCTCGCAGCTTTTATATTCCATTACTGGAAAGCATCATACGCGTTCACCCGTTCTATCCGTCACATCTCGCTTTTATCGAACAGAATGGCTCGCCACCCGGCCTTGTCCATGCGCTGGTCGAGCGTTTCTCGTTCACCCGGCTTCTGGCATGGATGCCTGTGTCCGCCTATAATGCGCTGATTGCGATATGGTTCGTGCTTGCGGCCTATCTTGGGGGGAAGGCGCTTTTCGGTTCAGGCATTGGGAACAGGAAGAGATGCACATGCGTGCGGCGGTGACCCTGATCGTCGCAGGGGGTGGGGTAGCATTCTATGCGCTTGCCAGTTCCGTGTTTGGGGATGGCTACATCGGCATGCCTAAGCACGCGGTCGCATTTCCCATAGGGATTGCTGCTGAGACGATAGGTGTTTTCTGGATCCTCGGGCGCTATGGAGTCACGCAGTCCAAAAAATACATATTTCCCGTGACAACGGGGTGATACTCGCCTATATGAACCCGTCACATGGGCGTTATGACGAAAAAGATCGAAGAAACCCTGACATTTGACGATGTGCTGCTGAAACCGGCTGCCTCGGACATCCTCCCCGCGACTGCGAATGTTTCTACCCGACTGACCCGGACGATCGATATCGCCATTCCCCTGATTTCTGCGGCGATGGATACGGTGACCGAAGCGCGCCTTGCCATTGCGATGGCGCAAGCTGGCGGCGTTGGCTGCATCCATAAGAACCTGAACGTGGATGAGCAAGCGGCGGAAGTCCGTAAAGTGAAAAAATACGAATCCGGCATGGTGGTCGATCCCATCACCATCCACCCCGGCGCGACGCTGGCCGATGCCATCGCCATCCGCAGCCAATATAATATCTCCGGCATTCCGGTGGTGGAGAAGGGAACGGGCAAGCTCGCCGGTATTCTTACCAACCGTGACGTGCGGTTTGCCTCCGACCCCAAGGCCACCGTCGCCTCACTGATGACGAAAGAGAATCTCGTCACCGTGCGTGAAGGTATTTCCGCCGATGAAGCCAAAAAATTGCTGCACCAGCACCGTATCGAGAAGTTGCTGGTGGTCGATGATGCGTTTCGCTGCGTCGGGTTGATGACGGTGAAAGATATTGAAAAATCAGAAGCCTATCCGCATGCGGCCAAGGATGCACAAGGTCGTCTTCGCGTCGCCGCTGCGGTCGGCGTCGGTGAATCCGGCATTGAGCGCGTGCGCGCGCTGATGAAAGCGGGCGTGGACATTATCATCGTCGATACGGCGCATGGGCATTCCCGAGGCGTCATCGATACGGTGGCGGAGGTCAAGAAAATGGTGGGCGATACGCAAGTTATCGCTGGCAACGTTGCCACCGCCGAAGCCGCCGAGGCGCTCGCCAAAGTGGGCGTGGATGCGGTGAAAGTTGGTATCGGCCCCGGTTCCATCTGCACCACGCGCATTGTTGCCGGTGTGGGTGTACCGCAGCTTTCGGCGATTCTCGATGTATCTCCGATATGTAAAAAATACGGTATCCCGCTGATCGCCGATGGCGGCATCAAATATTCCGGCGATCTCGCCAAAGCGCTGGCTGCGGGTGCGGATTGCGCGATGATCGGCTCACTCTTCGCAGGGACAGATGAAAGCCCTGGTGAAGTAATTTTATACCAAGGCCGGTCCTATAAGACCTATCGCGGCATGGGCTCCGTCGGCGCCATGGCGCGTGGGTCAGCGGATCGTTACTTCCAGCAGGAAATCAGCGATTCATTGAAACTGGTTCCCGAAGGCGTCGAAGGCCGTGTGCCGTTCAAAGGGCCGATCAACGGCGTCATCCATCAGCTTGTGGGCGGTCTCAAGGCCGCGATGGGCTATACCGGTTCAGCAACGATTCCTGATCTTCAAGAAAAAGCGCAGTTCGTGCGCATCACCAATGCAGGCTTGCGTGAATCCCATGTGCATGACATCACGCTGACGCGCGAAGCGCCGAATTACCGCACGGAGCAGTAATCGGGATTGGCCGCGTCTCAGTTGCGCGGCATGATAGCAGTATTTTCCAAGCGCAGGATGAAGGTTTGGTGAAACTATCTGATATTTAAGATAAATGTCATTCAAATGTAATTAAAATCACATCTTTCCGTCATCGGTTTCTCCAACAATGAAATTGCTAGCGCAGCGTTAGCACCAACAATCATAAAAAAAGGAGATACGTTATGACCGATCAAAACGCAAAACCCTCTATCACTGCCGAAGAAGCCGGAATACTGATAGACCGCCTCAATTCAGCGTGTCCCAAGATGACTGGAATCGCCGACCAATTGACACGAAACCGAGACACCGCAAGTATTATCCCTGGTCTTGATACCCGCGAATTGGTCGGCATCCTTCAGGGTTTGGGTGGCGATGTCAAACAGCCCGTTGAACTTGCAGGGGAGTCTCTGGAGAACGTTGGGCTCCTTTCCCCCGGGGATGCCCCGAAGAAAGCGCAGTTCGTGGGAGCTGCTTGCGACGTTTATTTTAAATAGTATTTTTCCACGTGCTCTTCCCTTTACCCGGCTTTCTTTCTGAAGCCGGGTATTTTGTGGCCCCATTTTTCCCGCAATATCGCTTGGCATGACCGCATCTTCCCCGCTATAACAAAACCCCTCAACCAACTATGTGAGCCTATGAAACCCGGAGCCCAGATCGCCGCCGCCATTGAATTACTGACCTCGATCAATCAGGCGTGGGAAGCGGGCAACCGTATCCCGGCGGATGCGATGCTGGCGAATTATTACCGGGAGCGTCGTTTCATCGGCTCCAAGGATCGTGGGGCCATCTCCAAGCTGGTCTATTTCATCCTTCGCAACGGTGCGCTGCTGGAATGGTGGCTGGAAAAGGCGAAAGTCCGTACCAGTCCGCGCCGCCTCGCGATTTTAGCGATGGTGTTCTCTGAAGACGCGACGCTGGAAAGCCTGAGCAAGATATTGACCGGGGAGGGATACACCGCCGGCCCCCTTGACGCCGACGAAGTGGCGCTGGTGCGTACCTATGAAGGCAAGCCACTGGTACAGGGAAATCTGCCCGAAGAGGTGCGTTTCAACTATCCGGAATGGATGAGCGGCAAGCTGCACGCCGAATTCGGCGATAAGCTCTACGTCGCGATGGAAGCGATGAACGAGGAAGCGTCGGTGGATTTGCGTGTCAATACGTTGCGCGCCACGCGGGAAGATCTGGTCTTCGCGCTGGATAAGGAAGGATACGACCCGTTCCTGACGCCGTATTCGCCGACGGGTATCCGCCTCAAGAAGCGCGGCCCCGTTTTCACCACCAAGGCGTTCCGCGAGGGCTGGTTCGAGATGCAGGATGAGGGCTCGCAGCTCGTAGCGCAATTGGTGCAGGCGAAGCCAGGGGATAAAGTCATCGATTTCTGCGCCGGAGCGGGGGGCAAGACGCTCGCCATCGCCGCCAATATGCAGAATAAGGGGCGCATCCTCGCGTGGGATACGTCCGAACCGCGTTTAGGGCAGTTGACGAAGCGCATGGCGCGGGCCGGGGTGCATAACGTCCAGCCGCACGCCATCGAGTCCGAGTCGGACGCGTTCATCAAACGGCATAAATACTCCGCTGACTGGGTGCTGGTTGATGCGCCGTGCTCTGGCAGCGGCACATGGCGGCGTAACCCGGATATGAAATGGCATCTGCAGCAGCAGGATTTTCCGGAATTGCTCGCCAAGCAACGGCGCATTTTAGAGAGCGCGGCGCGGCTGGTACGTCCGGGCGGCAAGCTGGTCTATGCGACCTGCTCGGTCTTCCGTGAGGAGAATGACGCGCAGATGATGGACCTGCTCAAACATAACGGCGAGTTCTCGCCCGTGCCCTATTTCGACCTGTTGCCGAATGCGGTTGAGGCGCTACCAGAAAAAGAACGTCCCTTCTTGCGCCTTTATCCGCATTCGCATCATACGGACGGATTCTTCGCCGCGGTGCTGGAACGGCGGGCGGGATAAACACTCTCATTCCGCCTCTGGAAACGTCCGGTAAAAATCATGCTTTACAATGGAATAGAAAAAAATATGCATGCGACGGCAAAAACGAAGTTGATTCCCCGGACAGGATGGCTAATCTGTCTCCTGCGCTTGGACGTGAAACCACCATATATAGGTGGGGCGGCCAAAAACGCTACAACCTGTTGTTAACGTAACCACGTTTTTCTGCCGTCATCGATACGGCCATCGAATTGAAAAAACTGTTGAGTGAGTGAAGGTGTAATGAGAAAAGGCAAGAAGCTGAAGCGTTTCTTCAAACGTTTCTTTCAAGTAAAACGCGTGATCGTGGTGACGGATGAGGCGGTCGAATACTACCCGCTCAGCCGATCCAGCCAGTTCCTGATTTTTGCAGGCGTGCTCGGCGCAGTCGCATGGGCGTCCTATTCCACGGGCAGTTTCGTCTCGGCGCAGAATACCATCGCTCAGAAGGATCGGACCATTCAAGAGGTGAATCTGGAGAATAAGAAGATCGAGAGCCAGTTCTCGCTGCTCAAGCGCGACCTCGTCCGCATGCATGACGGCGATAAGGGCAAAAAAGAGCAGGAGATGAGCGAGTATACCCGCTTCATCATCAAGCAATATTCCGGCAAAAGCCCGCGTGGGCTCAACAGCCTCGCTTATAGCGGCGTCGCCACCGATAGCAAGGGCGGGATGGTGATGGATCGCATCAGCTTCCTTGAGCAACGCGTCGAGCAGTTGAAGCAGGAGAATCAGGAAATGGTCGTCGCCGTCCGTCGCGAGACGGGTGATAAAATCAAAGAACTCAACATGGTCATCGGCATGACGGGTCTCAACAGTAATTCACTGGCGAGCAACGTCCGTATGCCGGCTAAGAAAGAAGTGCAGCAATCGCGTAGGGAGACCGTGCCTGTAATTCCCTCCGCCGAAGGGGACGATGTGACCGCGCAGGGGGGGCCGCTGGTTCCTTACACGCCGATCAACATCGAGAAAAAGGAAAAGGCGCTCTTCGCCAACCTCAAGCGCATGATGGTGCTGTATGAGGTGGTGAACACCTTGCCACTCAACCGGCCGATCCTCTCCGGTCGCATTACCAGCGGCTATGGCCGTCGTGCCGACCCCTTCACCCATTCGCTGGCGTCCCATATGGGAGTCGATTTCTCCGGCCCTGCGGGTACGAAAGTACTGGCGACCAATGACGGGGTGGTGGAATCCGCGGATTACCGCAATGCCTACGGTAATATGGTGGAAGTGGATCATGGGCTCGGTATCAGCACGCGCTATGGCCACCTCAAGGCATTCCTCGTTCGCCCCGGCCAAAAGATCCGCAAAGGGCAGGTCATCGGCATCCAAGGCAGCACGGGGCGCAGTACGGGCAACCACGTGCATTACGAAGTGCGCTACCGTAACGAACCGTTAAACCCCATGCGATTTATTAAGGCAGGTACGTATGTTTCAGCGATCCAATAAGACTGACGTGACGAAAGCCGATGCGGCCCCCGCCGCGCGTAAGACCCACCCGACCATCATTTCCGGCGACGTAAATGTCCTTGGCAATATCATCAGCGACGGCATCATCGATATTGATGGCAATATCGAAGGCAATGTGCGCGGCCATTCGGTTACCATCCGCAAGAACGGCGTCGTCCGCGGCGATGTGGTGGCGGATCAGGTGCAGGTCTACGGCAAAGTATGCGGCCTTGTCCGCGCGCGCGAAGTATCTCTGTTCGCGTCCTGCCATGTGGAAGGCGTCATCATGCATGAATCCCTCACCATCGAGGATGGTGCGTTCGTGGACGGCCAGTTCAAACGTACCGATAAGCAAGGTACGGCCGGTCTGCTGGAAGCGAAGGACGAGCAGGACGAATATCAGGTATTCCGGAACTTGCGCTTAATCAGCGCGTAAGTCTTTAGGTATTATTTTCCCTGCTCGGCCTACTGGCCTGTGCAATGGATGTTCCCCCCCATCAAGTGCGGGGTCACCGCTCAGGGCTGACTCGGCCTACTTGCCTCGCATAACATCCCTATATTGTCTTGCTGAACTTGTTTCAGCATCCATCTATCCGTTTGGTAAAGCCCCTGAAAACTAAGTTCAGGGTGACAGGAGTGATGTATTGTCACCCCGTCGTAGATGAGGTCTGGTGCTACTTCATCAAAATCAGTGCGGCCAATCCCAAAAAGGAGAAGAAGCCGACCATGTCGGTCAGCATGGTCAGGAAAATGCCGGAGGAGATGGCGGGGTCGAAACCTAAGCGTTTGAGCAATACGGGGAGGCCGGAGCCGCCCAGGCCCGCA
Organism: Rickettsiales bacterium; assembly: GCA_041749475.1. Classification (GTDB taxonomy): domain Bacteria; phylum Pseudomonadota; class Alphaproteobacteria; order Rickettsiales; family UBA998; genus JBGTBD01. The sequence continues at coordinate 22,076 of JBGTBD010000048.1, read as the reverse complement.
ACGCCCATGGTGATGATGGTGGCAGCGCCGAAGACCAGCGCGATGGTGGAGTCACCGTAGAGGATATAGATGGACAAGGAGGTGATGACGGCGATGCCGACGCCATTCAGCATGCCGATAATAACTTCCTTCAGAATAATCCCCCACGCGCGGCCCGGCGAGATGCGGCGCATCGCCATCGCACGCACCATGACGGTGGCCGACTGGATGCCGGCATTGCCGCCCATGGAAGCGATAATGGGCATAAGGACGGCGAGGAGCACCAGCTTGCCGATGACGTCCTGAAACTGGTCGATCACCAGCGAAGCGGCGATGGCCGTTAGCAGATTGACGAACAGCCACGGGAAACGACGGCTGACGGTGCGGCTGATACCGGCATACAAATCCTGCCGCGACAGACCGACCGAGAGCATCACATCCTCTTCTTCCTCTTCTTGCATGACGTCGACCACGTCATCGACCGTGATCGTTCCCACAAGGCGGCCCTGATCGTTGATGACGGGCGCCTCGACCATGCCGTACTTGCGGAAGATATAAGCCACTTCCTCCTGATCCTTATGGGTGGAGATGGTGTGCATATCGGTGTTCATGATATCGCGAATGGTGATGTCGCGCGTCGCCTTCATCAGGCGGGCGAGCAGCAGTTCGCCGACGAGATGGTATTTCGGGTCGGTGATGAAGAGCGCGTAATAATCCTCCGGCATCTCAGGATGGGCGCGGAGATGATCAATCGTATCGCCTACGGTCCAGAATTCCGGGATGGCGACGAAATTGCGGCGCATGAGGCGGCCTGCGGATGAATCGGGGTAGGTCAGGGCTTCTTTCAGTTCGTCCCGGACGTCCTCATCGACCGTGTCGAGGACTTCCTGCTGCTGGTCTTCCTCCAGCTCCTCGAAGACGTAGAGCGCATCATCGCTATCGAGTTCCTGAATCGCCTCGGCGGTCTTTTCGATCCCGAGCGCCTCGACGACGTCGGCCCGTGCGTCGCTTTCGAGGTAGGGGAGGATGTTTTCGTCGAACCCGTCACCCAGCGTCTCCACCAAGATGGTTCGCTGGTAGGAGGAAAGCTGGTTCAGCAGTTCCGAGATATCCTGCGGTTCCAGATCGAGCAGGAGTACGCGTAAGGAGGAGATACGGTCTTCCTCCACCGCGTCGATCACCTCGCGCACGAAATCGTTCCTCAACCCGGATTCGGATGAGGAAAGGTCAGAGTTCTCGGGTTCTTGCTGGGACATGGCAAGGCTCTCTGGTTGCTGCGAGGGGGAAACGCACTGCAATAAACGCTAGTTGCGCCCAGTTTGTCAATTGGTGAGTAAAGGGAATATACTCCGGGGAAGAAGAAAGTTGGTGCGGTCGAGAAGAATCGAACTTCCACTCTTATTCAGAACAGCGACCTCAACGCTGCGCGTCTACCAGTTCCGCCACGACCGCACACTCTGGTAATGAGGAGTTGCTTAAGTAGCAAAAAGGGTGCAGGGATGCAAGTGATTGATTTTAAGTTTCAGCGGGCAGGTTTCAGGGTTCAGCGAAGGAATTCTGTGCTAACCGCTAAACCTAACCGCTCACGGATGTGCTATATGGTGACATGGAAAACGAGTGATGAGCTGATTTCTTACCCCTCGGCGGTGGCAGAGATGGAAGCGCGCGTGGCCATGATCCGTGCTGGAGAGACGGAAGAGATGGTCTGGCTGCTGGAGCATCCGCCGCTCTATACGGCCGGAACCAGTGCGAAATCCTCCGATTTGCTTGCGCCTCAATTCCCGGTCTTTGAGTCGGGGCGAGGGGGGCAATATACCTATCACGGGCCGGGTCAGCGGGTGGGGTATGTGATGCTTGACCTCAAGCACCGCTATGCCGGCGTACCCGACTTGCGGGATTATGTAAAACGGCTGGAGCAGTGGATTATCCGAACGCTGGATTCATTCGGTGTGGTGGGCCAGGTGCGCGAGGGACGTATCGGTGTCTGGGTGGACACGCCCTCGGGCGAGCAGAAAATCGCCGCGCTCGGCATCCGCGTCCGGCAGGGGGTGAGTTACCACGGTATCGCGATCAATGTGCATCCGGACTTATCGCATTACGCGGGCATCGTGCCGTGCGGGATTTCGCAGTTCGGGGTGACATCGCTGGAAGCGTTGGGCAAGTCGGTGGCGCTTGCCGATGTGGATGCGGCGTTGAAACAGTATTTTCCCGATGTTTTTCCCAGTCCCAAACTTTAATGTCATTCCCGCTTTCGCGGGAATGACAATAGGGGACAAGCATTATTCCTTAATGGCCTTGAACCCACGCGCGATGACGTAGGTTTCGGAGGAATCCTTGCGGCTGGCAGCGGGTTTGGCGTGGTGGACGGTGGCGAAGTGGCGCTTCATCAGCGTCAGCAATTCACCCTCCGTGCCCCCCTGACGCACCTTACAGAGGAATACGCCACCTTCTTCCAATATATCACAGGCAAAATAATAGGCGGCTTCGCAGAAGGCGAGGATGCGGATATGGTCGGTGGCGGAGTGGCCCGTCGTGTTCGGCGCCATGTCGGAGAGCACGACATCGACCTTGCCGCCCAGCTTGCTGGTGATGAAATCGGGGGCGGACTCTTCCATGAAGTCGAGCTGGTAGACATCGACGCCTTTCAGCGTTCCCATTTCCAAAATATCGATCGCGAGGACGGGCGGACTTTTCTCTTTATCCGCGCCGGTTATGGCTGCCGCCACCTGCGACCAGCCGCCCGGCGCAGCGCCCAGATCGACCACGCGCATCCCCGGTTTCAGGATGGCGTATTTTTCCTGCAGCTCCAGCAGTTTATACGCTGCGCGGGAGCGGTAGCCGTCGGCCTTCGCTTGCTTCACGTACGGGTCATTCAGCTGGCGCTGGAGCCAAAGGGTCGAGGAGATTTTCCTGCCCTTGGCGGTGCGTACCCGCTCCGATAAATGCCGTGTGCCGCTGCCGGATTTCTTGGTCATAGCGCTCTTATAAGCGAGTTTCTGCGATGTGGCTAGTCCCTAGCTGGCGGTGGGCTGCACCGCGTCCATCAGCATGGAGACGATGATACCTTCACGCACGCCGCGGTCGGCGATGGTGATGTAGCTGAAAGGCCAGAGACGGCTGATGGCCTTGAAGATGGCGCAGCCGGCGAGGATGTAATCGCTGCGGTCAGCGCCGATGCAGGGGTGGTTGAAGCGCTCAGAGGGGCGCATGTTGAGCAGTTTTTCCGTTGTGGCGTGGATGGCGGAGAGGGGGAGGCGAACGCCGTCCACTTTGCTGCGGTCATAACGCTGTAAATTCAGATGGATGGCGGCAAGTGTGGTCACCGTGCCTGAAGTGGAGAGGAGTTGCACGCCCTTATCGGCCAGTTGTTCGGAAATGCGGTGCTTGTCGTTGAAAGGCTTCAGCGCCTGTTCGACACGGCTGACGATGTCTTCGAAATAGAGTTCCGTGTAAGCGGGGCTGCCGAATTGTTCGGAAAGGTTCATCACGCCGTAAGGAACCGATATCCAGTCTTTGATAGTGAGGTTGAACGGCAGGATATTCTCGCTTTCGCCGTCCTCGGTCTCCGGGAAATGGGTGGCTTCGACCCACATGATTTCCGTAGACCCGCCGCCTATATCGAAGGCCAGTGCCTTGGTGGTCTGGCGGCGCAGCAGCGAGCAGCAGCCAAGGAGCGCAAGGCGGGCTTCTTCGCCGTTGGAGATGATCTCGACGCTGATGCCGGTCTCGGCCTTGATACGCTGCACGAATTCCAGCGCGTTGGCGGCGCGGCGGCAGGCTTCGGTGGCGACATAGCGACCACGGATGACAGGATATTGGTCGAGTTTCTTGCGGCAGGCGAGGAGGGCTTGCGTTGTCCTGTCCATCGCTTCTTCTGAGAGCAGCCCGGTGGCGGAAACGCCTTCGCCGAGGCGCACGATGCGCGAGAAACTATCGACCGCGCGTAAGGTACGCCCCACTTTGGTCTCTTTCAGTTGCGGGTAGGCGAGGAGCAGGCGGCAGTTGTTCGTCCCGAGGTCGAGTGCGGCATACACGCCATCGGGTTCCTGCCCTGAAGCGTTTTTCTGACGGTGTTGGCGATAATTCATCGAGTTGGCCTGTACATTTTTTCATTTAAGGCATATTTTTAAAGGCAGGTATAGTTTTCAAGCATGAAGGACAGATAAAAAATGCTGCGTAATCACGCCACTCCCATCACCACTCCCGAGTCGGAAGCCTCCAAATCACTGATTGCTAAAGGGAAACAATATTATACGGAGAATTATCGCCCGCGCGAGATGATTCTCGACCATGGCAAGGGGTCGCGCGTGTGGGACTTGGACGGGAATGATTATATTGACCTCGGCTCCGGGATTGCCGTGAACTCGCTCGGCCATCAAGACCCCGACCTCATCGCCGCGCTCACCGAGCAGGCGCATAAAATCTGGCATACGAGCAATATCTTCTTCACCGCGCCGCCGATTTTGCTGGCTGAGGCGCTGGTGGAGGCTGTGCCTTTCGCCAAGCGGGTCTATCTATGTAATTCCGGTGCGGAGGCCAATGAGGCGACCATCAAGCTCATCCGTAAATGGGCGGCATCCACTGGCCGTGCGCCGGATCACCGTGAGATCATCACCTTCACCGGCTCCTTCCACGGGCGGACGCTGGCGACCGTCACCGCCACCGCGCAGCCGAAATACCATGAGGGGTTCGAGCCGATGCCGGGGGGATTCGTCTATTGCGATCCCTTCAATGACATTGAGGCGCTGAAGAAGCTTATTACAGAAAAAACCTGCGCCATCATGCTGGAGCCGCTGCAAGGTGAGGGGGGCATCATCCCCGCCGCGCCCGGCTACTTGAAAGCGTTACGGAAAATATGTGATGAGAAAGGCATTCTGCTCGTGTTCGATGAAATACAATGCGGAATGGGCCGAACCGGCAAATTATTCTGCTATATGCATGAAGAAGGCCTGGAGCCTGATATTTTGACGTCCGCCAAGGCACTGGGCTGTGGTATCCCCATCGGGGCGATGCTGGTGGGCGAAAAGGTCGAGCATATTTTTCAATTTGGCTCCCATGGATCCACCTTCGGGGGCAACCCGGTGATGTGTTCGGTGGCGCTTGCCGCGCTGAAGAAGATCAACACCAAAGAGATTATGGAAAATACAGAGTTACGCGCTACAGAGCTGCGGGCACAGCTGGCGATGATCAACCAGGAGCTGGCGGTATTCTCGGATATTCGCGGGCAGGGATTGATGATCGGGGCGGAGCTTAAGGGCGAATGGAAGGGGAAGGCGAATGACATCTCCGATCTGATCCGCCGGTTCGGGGTACTGGTCCTGGTCGCCGGACCGAACGTGTTGCGCTTCCTGCCGCCGCTGAATATCACCGAGGAGGAGCTGCATATCGCAATGCTGCGGCTGCATGAAGGCTTGCGGTACGCGCAGGAGCATTTCAAGGCGTAATGGCGATTCCTCCCACATATGCAGCCTACCTCGCCCCCATCCGGGAGCAGGAGCAGCATATGATCGACCTGGTGATGAAATGGTCGGCGATCAATTCTGGCAGCTATAACCTAGAAGGCCTTGGCAAGATGGCTAAGGCGCTGGAGGATAATTTCCATTGGCTGGAATGTGTGCAGGAGCGCGTGGCGTTGGAACCGCAGGAAGCCGTCGATGCTAAAGGCCAGCTTTTCCAGCAGTCATTGGGCGATGTGCTGCGCTTTAGCAAGCGGCCCGATGCACCGATTCAAGTGCTGTTGGTGGGGCATTACGATACGGTGTTTCCCAAAGATCATCACTTCCAGCAGCCGGTTTTCCTCGATGAGCGGACGCTGAACGGCCCCGGTGTCACTGACCTAAAGGGTGGGCTTGTGGTGATGCTCAAGGCGCTGGAGATGCTAGAGAAATCGCCATGGGCAGCGCAATTAGGCTGGGAAATTATCCTGAATCCGGATGAGGAGATCGGCTCCATTGGGTCCGCGCCTGTGCTTGAGGCGGCGGCCAGACGGCATCACCTCGGCCTCATCGTCGAGCCGTCGCTGGCGGATGGGACGATGGTTTCCAAGCGCAAGGGAAGCGGCAATTTCACGCTGATTGTACATGGGCGTGCGGCGCATGCAGGCAGGGATTTCGGCGAGGGGCGGAATGCGATTGCGTTGCTGGCGGAAATCACGCAGGCGCTGTACAGTCTGAACGATATGGAGCGGGGCATACTCCTCAATCCGGGAATCGTCAGCGGAGGGACGACGCTCAATACCATCGCAGCGCTGGCCATGTTACGCTTCAATGTGCGGATGGATAATGTGCATGAGATGCACGAACTCTCCCATAAAATCGAGGATATTATTGAATCGTTCCGTGTGCGGGATGGTTTCAAGATCGAACTGCACGGGCGCTTCACGCGGCCCCCGAAAGAGACTACCGTAGGCATTGCCCGGTTACAGAAACTGGTGACCCAGACAGCGGAACAGTTGGGGCAAGAGCTGCAATGGAAGCCCTCCGGCGGGGTATGTGACGGCAATAATTTAGCTGCGGCGGGGTTACCGAATGTGGACACGATGGGCGTGCGCGGGGGGGAGATCCATTCCGACCGGGAATATCTTATCGTCGATAGCCTTACCGAACGTGCTGAGCTGATGGGGCTGCTACTGATGCGCCTCGCTAGCGGCGAAGTCATCTGGAACAAAGAAGGATAAAAAAATGTATATCAGGCCGATGGTGATGGAAGATCAGGCGGATGTGCTGCGGCTTGCCGAGCGCGCCGGGTTCGGGATGACGTCCCTGCCGCCGGACGCGGAAGTGCTGCACGCGAAGCTGGATAAGGCCACGAAAAGCTTTGCCGGGAAACATGAGCACCCGGGGGATGAAAGCTATCTGTTCGCGCTGGTCGACCCGGAGACCGATGTCGTCGTCGGTATCGGCGGGCTGAAGGCGCATGTGGGTCTGCGGCAGCCGTTTTATTCCTACAAGATTACCACCATCACCCAGACATCGCAGGAGCTGGATATCTACACCATCCATAAGGTGTTGAATATGGTGAATGATTATACCGGGGCGACGGAGATCGGCTCGCTGTTCCTTGCGCCGGAATATCGGCGGGACCGGATGGGGCGGTTCCTGTCGCGGGTGCGGTTCCTGTTCCTGGCGGAATTCCGTGAGCGGTTCGACGAGCGGGTGATTTCCGAGATTCGCGGCATGCATGACCGGGATGGCACGGCGCCGTTCTATGATTCCATCGCGCGGCATTTTTTCCAGATGGAGTTCCAGAAGGCGGATTACATGAACGCGACCAAGGGTAACCAATTCATCGCCGACCTGATGCCGAAATACCCGATTTATCTGCAATTGCTGCCGAAAGACGCGCAATACGTCATTGGCCAACCGCACCCGGCCAGCGAACCGGCGCGGGCGATGCTGGAGAAGGAAGGCTTCCGCTGGGATAATTATATCGATGTGTTCGATGGCGGGCCGACGCTGGAAGTGCGGCGGGATGACATCAAGACGGTCGAGGAAAGCCGTATCGGGCGCATCGTTGCCGTCGATGACCATCTGGTTGCAGAAAAACACATGATGACCAACCAGCGTTTTGCTGATTTCCGTGCGGCATTTGGGCGGCTGGAAGTAAGGAAAACAGGCGAGGCGGAAGATGAAATCGCGGTCAGTAGCCGCGTGCTGGCGCTGCTGCATATTTCCAAAGGCGACACGGTACGCTATATCAAACTGTAATGACCATTTTGAAATCATATAACCCGGCGACGGGCGAGGCCTTCTGGGAAGGCGACGTGGCGGATAAGGCGGCGGTCGATGCGGCGATTAAACGCGCACGGGCGGCGTTCCCGTCATGGGCGTCTTTACCGTTTGATGCACGTCAGTCGGTGGCCGAAAAGTTCCGGAACATTGCCGAATCGAAGAAGACGGAGCTGACCGAACTGATTTCCCGCGAGACGGGCAAGCCATTATGGGATGCAGCGGGAGAGGTTACGGCTTTCCTTAATAAAATCGCTATTTCCATAACGTCCTATCACGAGCGTACGGGTGAAAAGACGTCCGAAAACGCAGGAGTGCGGCAGGAATTGCAGCACCGGGCGCATGGGGTGATGGCGGTGTTCGGGCCGTATAATTTCCCGGCGCATTTGCCGAATGGGCATATCGTCCCCGCATTACTTGCCGGTAACACCATCGTGTTCAAGCCCAGCGAAGAAACGCCTGCCGTCGGCGCATTCATGGCGCACTGCTGGCAGGAGGCGGGCGTGCCGGACGGGGTGTTTAACCTTGTGCAGGGGGCGAAGGAAACGGGTATCGCGCTGGTGTCGCACCCAGATATCGACGGGGTGCTGTTCACCGGCAGCTACCAGACCGGGAAAGCCATCCATACCGCGCTTGCAGGCCGGGTGGAGGTGATGCTGGCGCTGGAGATGGGCGGCAATAACCCGCTGGTCGTCTGGGACGCGGAGGATGCGATGGCGGCGGCGAGCCATATCCTGCCGTCGGCGTACCTGACCACCGGGCAGCGCTGCACTTGTGCGCGCCGATTGATCATCCCGACCGGCAAAGCGGGGGACAAGATACTCGAAGCGCTGCAACGGCTGATGGCGCGTGTGCGTATCGGGGCGTATGACACCGAGCCGGAACCCTTCATGGGGCCGCTGATCAATCAGCGTCAGGTGGATAATATTCTGGGCGCGCAGGAGAGGCTGATCGGCATGGGCGGCATCGCCCTTGAAACATCGCGCCGCCTGCAGGAAAACCTGCCTTTTGTGACTCCCGGGCTGATCGATGTGACGGGAGTAAATGCTCTGCCGGATGACGAATATTTCGGGCCATTTCTGCAAGTCATCCGCGTGGCGGAGTTCGATATGGCGATGGAGGCCGCGAATAATACCACATTCGGGCTGGCGGCAGCGCTGATTTCTGACAGTCCTGCTTTATGGAACCGGTTCCGGAACGACATCCGCGCCGGGATTGTCAATTGGAACCGCCCGACCAACGGCGCGGCCAGTAACGCTCCTTTCGGCGGGGTGGGTTATAGCGGCAATCACCGCCCCAGCGCCTATTATGCGGCCGACTATACGGCATGGCCCGTGGCGCGGATGGTCAGTGAATCGCTCACGCCCGGTGAGTTGAAGGGGCTTTCCTGATGAGTCGCTATGTCGAAGTGCAATGCGACGGGATCGTTGGGCCGACACATAATTACGCCGGGCTCAGCCATGGCAATGTCGCCTCGCAAGCCAGTGCGCTCAGCACCTCCAATCCCAAGAAGGCCGCGCTGGAAGGGCTGAAGAAAATGGAATTCGTGGCGAACCTCGGCATTCCGCAATTGATGCTGCCGCCACCGTTGCGCCCGAATCTGGGGTTGTTGCAGCAATTGGGGTTCACGGGCAGCGTGCAGGAGATGTTCGACGCGGCATGGGAGAGCGATCCGCTGGCGCTTTATGCCGCATGGTCGGCCTCCTCCATGTGGGCGGCGAATATGGCGACCGTTTCGCCCGCGCCGGATACTGGGGATGGAAAGCTGCATTTCACACCTGCCAACCTCGCCTCAACACTGCACCGTCAGCAGGAGGCGGCGTGGTCATACAAGGTGTTGAGCGCGGTATTCGGAGCGCATGGGGTTGTCCACCCGCCGTTGCCTGCCTGCCTACCGCTGACCGATGAAGGGGCGGCTAACCATATGCGCTTTGCTGCCGGACATGGGTCAGAAGGCGTGGAAGTGTTTGTGTATGGACGCAAAGTAGCCAGACCGGGCGACCTCCAGCCTGTACGCTATCCCGCCCGCCAGACGCGGGAATCCTGTGAAGCCATCGCCCGTTCGCATGGGCTTTTGCCGGAAAGAACCGTTTTCGTACAACAACACCCTGAGGCCATCGACGCCGGGGTGTTCCACAACGACGTCATCGCGATGAGTAATGAAACGCTGCTGATCTATCATGAAACCGCTTTTGCGGACGAAAGGGCGTTCCTCGCAGAATTACGAGAGAAGATTGGTTCTGTGCCGTTACAGGCGATCCGCATCGCGGAATCATCCCTGCCGCTGGTGGCGGCGGTGAAGAGTTATTTCTTCAACAGCCAGCTACTGAGTCTTCCCGGTGGCGGCATGGCTATTATCGCCCCGGTTGAATGTAAGGAAACCCCTGCGGCTTATGCGGTATTGGAAGGGCTTGTGGCGGATGATGCCGTGCCCATCCGGGCGGCGCATTACTTGGATGTCCGCGAAAGTATGCGTAACGGCGGAGGCCCGGCCTGCCTACGTTTGAGGGTGGTATTGCCGGAGAGCGACGTCGAGCATCACCCCTTGCGGTATAGTGCTAAACTCGCCGCACGCCTCTCCGATTTCATCACGGACGCCTACCCCGACCACCTCACCGCCGACTCCCTCCGCGATGCATCTTTAGCGGCGCATCTGGCGAAAACACACGCCCATATGCTGGAAATACTGCAGATAAATACCGGACTGTAACAAAACTGTCATAGTAAATTTGTGTTAAATCTGGTAAGCTATAATGATAAAATAATCTTTATTGGTCGCCATAAGGTATATTACGACATGAAAAGACTCCTGTTCTCCTTATTCCGCAAAGAAGATGGCGCGACCGCTGTAGAATTCGGGCTTATTGCGACTATCCTTTTCCTTATGTTGATGGGCATTATAGAGTTCGCGTTGATCATGTATGCCAGTAATGTGGTTGAGAATGCTACTGTTGCCGGATCCCGGGTCGGGATTACCGGACGCGTCAACGGATCCGCAGGCGCCACTGTGGAACAACGCGATGCTTCTATCCGCCAGAAAGTACGAGAATTTTCCTCAGGATTGCTGGATCCTGCCCAACTTAATATTGATCATAAAGTTTTCAATAATTTTGAGAACGTAGACACCAATAACCCAGTTGCAGGGGCACAAGATTTCGGCTGCGGAGGGCAAGCCGTACTCTTCACGGTTACGTATCCATGGGATATGTTCACGCCGCTGATTGGCCAATTTTTCGATAACGGCACATATAATGTGAGAGCATCTTCGCTTGTAAAAAACGAAGATTTTGAAGGTGACTTAGAAGGCTGTGGATCGTAGCAGCAGATGGATGGGAGATGGGTATGAGGATTAGAAATATCAGATTCTGGCGTGACCAGCGAGCGGTAGCAGCAATTGAATTCGCGTTGATTGCACCTTTGCTCATCCTGCTGATTGCCGGAACAATTGAATTAACCCGCTATGTTTTGGCGAACCAGAAAATTGATAAATCTGCAAACAGCCTTTCCGATTATGTATCCCAGTTGCAATACCCAAATCGCGTCAATATGGATCAGCTGTTCGAGACATTCTCTATTCTGATGGAACCGTTTGAAACCGATCAGACCAGTTTTATTGTCAGCGTGGTCCATCATCAGGAAACCGGGCGAAATGCTGCAGACGATAACGATGATCCGGTATATGTACAATTTCAGCAAAGGCGTGGCGGTTTAGCTGCACCGAGTAAAGTAGGGGGCAGAGGATCGGTAGCGGCTGGAGCGATACCCGAACTTGATGTTCAGGTGGGTGAACATATTGTCGTAGTGGAAGTCTTTTATAGACACAGAAACATTCTCTCCAATATACGTGAAATCTCTACGGCACTGGACTTCGAAGACGGAGAGCCTCTGTATAAAGCTGCATATTTCCGCCAACGACAGGTTCCCACAGCTGCCGCTCAGCCGCCAAGGGATCGGCCAGAACCGCCAGTCGCGTGCTGCGGATTCTATTGTACGACCCCTAGGTTGCCCACCTGCGCCTGTTCGCTGGAGGCCACTAATTGTATACAGCAAGATGCATTGGATAATCTGTTAGAATTCTATAAAAACGATCCGGTGACGCTGGCCTCGCTGGAGAATTGCTCCAATGTCTGCCCACCGCGCAACGCTAATGCTATCCCTTATTGTGATCGACCGGGGAATGCAGATGATTGCCAGTGTAACCCGGCTAATTGCGGACCTAAAGGTGAAGTGGGCGCACAAAAATCTAATACTGGATCATAGGATATAGCATGAAACGATTTTTCTCTAATGCAGTGCGCGAAGAAAGTGGTGGCGTGCTTATTTTAATCGGCGTGAGCCTCACCGTTCTGATTGCGTCCATGGCGGTTGCCGTGGATATGGGCCGCGTCTTTCTGGCCTATTCAAAAGCACAAACAGCGCTCGATTCCGCCGTACTTGCCGCTTCTTCGGTGGCGGGGGATGACGATGGGGCTTTAGAGCGGATGCAAACGCGGGCAGATGCATTTTATAAAGCCAACTTTCCCGGTGGCTATCTCGATACCACGTCCGGCAGTGTGCAACTTGGCTTCAATGCCGATGAAGGGCGGGTTAGCGGAGATGTCCGCATTAATCAGAAAACTGCATTTGGCCAGTTTGTCGGTCTTACCAACGTTCCCATGAGTCTGAGTTCGGACGTAACCCGGGTGGGTAATACAGAGCTGGAAATTGCTCTGGTGCTTGACCATACGGGTTCAATGGGCGCGGTGAACGGTGACTTCAATCCGCAGGCCAGTCAAAAGATTGTCGCGCTTAATCTCGCGGTGGAGACATTGGTGACGACCATTACCAATGCCGCTAATGCCACCAACCCCGAATCCATCGTCTATTGGTCTTATATCCCCTTTAATCATGACGTCCGAGTGAATGGGGAGTTACAATATTCTAGGGAGGAAGAATCAGGGAATCTCCCAAATTCTCTTGGATTGCGTCCTGATACACAGCCCATCCTGAACAGTATCACCAATCTTCGTAATACACTGCAAGATGCCGGAGGCACCAATACTGCGCATGGCACTTTATGGGGATGGCGTTCGCTTAGTGGGGATGCTAATAGCAAAGCATTATTTACATTGCCTCCCGGTTCATCGCGCCCGATTCGTCACCCTAGCCCCGATGAAGACCCGACCCATAATCATCCGGTGGATATCGCCAATCCCGATGTCAATAAAATCATGATTATTCTTACCGATGGTGCGAACCAGTTTGTGGTCAGAGGGACTAAGGAATACAACGTGCGACCTGACGATGCAGCGGATGCGAAACAGCGGCAATTATGTCCTTTAATTAAGGATGAGGGGATTGAGCTTTATACGGTTGTGGTTGAGGATTGCACGGCTCCTCTGCCCAACAATAGTAAGATCAAAACTATTTTCCGTGAATGTGCCTCCGATCCTAAACCGTCGCATTTCTTTACCGTGTGCTTCGGTGGGTTAGAGCAAGCCTTCCAGAAAATCGCCAACTCCATCGTGAGTCTGCGTATCACTAAATAATTCAATAGATGCTATTCCCAGCCATTTAAGGGCGGTCATTGTGCCGCCCTTAATGTTTTTTCAATTCTTCGCCGTTATACATGAGTAGGGTGCGCGTGTTTTCGCATCGCGCTAATTGTGTCTGACAGGGAAGAATTATGAAGTTTATCATTGGGGTTATCGTTGTATTCGGGTCGGTGATCGGGGGGTATGTACTCCATCACGGGAAGCTTGAGATCCTGTGGCAACCCAGTGAATATCTCATCATCGTCGGTGCGGCGATGGGGTCGATGATCATCGGCACGCCGGGGAAATATCTCAAGGATATCATGTCCGGCCTCAAGTTCGTGATGAAGGGGACGCCGTACAAGAAAAAAGATTACGTGGATCTGCTGACGCTACTCTACGCCATTTTCAAAGGGCTGCGCAGCAAAGGGACGCTGGTGATGGAACAGCATGTGGAAAATCCGCATAACAGTTCGCTGTTCTCCAGTTTTCCGAAATTCCACCATGACCATCACGCGGTCGATTTCCTCTGCGATTACCTGCGTATCATGACGATGGGGGTCGAGGATTATTACCAATTGGAAGAATTGATGGATCGTGAGATCTCCAGCCACAAGAAGCACGGTGAGCATATCTCGCATATTGTGGTGACGCTGGCGGACGCGATGCCGGCACTCGGTATCGTCGCGGCGGTTCTCGGGGTGATCACCACCATGGGCAGTATCACCGAACCGCCGGAAATCCTCGGCGGGCTCATCGGCGCGGCGCTGGTGGGGACGTTCCTCGGGGTTCTGTTATCATACGCGTTCTTCGCGCCTATCGGACGGTATATGGGGGAATATTACGCCGACAAGGTCGTCTATCTCGAATGTATCCGCAACGCGTTGCTCGCCCACCTGAAAGGCAATGCGCCCGCGGTTTCCGTCGAGTTCGCGCGGACATCGTTGCCGGGGCATGAGAAGCCGCCGTTCATGGATGTGGAAACCGCCTGCTCCGCAGCACCTGTCATAGGACAGTAAGCAGCATATGGCCGAGCTGGAACAACCCATCATCATCAAGAAAATCTACCGCGTCGAAGGCGGGCATCACGGCGGCGCGTGGAAAGTGGCCTATGCCGATTTCGTGACCGCGATGATGGCGTTCTTCCTGCTGCTGTGGTTGCTCAGTACGTCTACGGATGCGACGCTGGAAGGCCTGGCGGAATATTTCACGCCCACCATCGGCCTCAAAGACCAGATGGGTATCGGGTTCGAAGGCGGAGAAGCGCCGATGGAAGACGGCACGAAGAAAGACATTCGCAGTCCGGTGGGCATCGTCGTCGGCTCCACACCGCAAGGGCCGCTGCCTACGACGCCTAAAGAAGCTGAAATCGAGGCGATGGAAGACGCCAAGCTGTTCGAGCAGGGCGAAGTAAGCATGAAACAGGCCTTCGAGTCCGACCCGAACTTGACGGAATTCAAAGATAATATCGTGGTCGAGCAGACACCTGAAGGTTTGAAAATCGAGCTGATCGATTCGGGGAAGGATTCCATGTTCGTCCCCGGAAGCGCCAATCTGACGGAATTCGGGCAGCGACTGCTCGCCAAAATGGTTCCGTTCATTGAGCAACTGCCGAATCATATCTCGGTGACGGGGCATACGGACGTCGTCCCCGCCAGTTCGCCGCAATATACCAATTGGGAGCTTTCCGCCGACCGGGCCAATGCCGCGCGCCGCTATTTCCTGCGTAACGGGATGGATGTGGAGCGGGTGGTGAAAGTGGTAGGTCGCGCTGCAGAAGAATTATTATTGCCGGATGAACCAAAAAATCCCAAGAATCGCCGCATCAGCGTAATATTGCTGCGCGGATCGCACTTGGAGATACCACTCGACAGTATGCCAGCACCGCGTTCGCTGCTTTCCGTCCCTTCGGCGGACAGTATCTCACGCGAGGAGGGGGGCTCCTCAGGCGGGAATTACACCGGCGGTGGGCCGAAGACGCTCGACAAGATACGCAATCTGCGCCTGCAGTCCGCCCCGCCGAAAACGCTGCCGCAATTGCCGGTGGATGCGCTGCAAGGCACGCTTGGGCCGGGGGATGATGATTTAGGCACGGGCAAGGCGCCTCCCAAGCGGAATCCTGTGGTTCCTGCGCCTGCCCCAGCTAAGCCCGCTCCTGCAGCGCAGTAGCGCGTCCCGAGAGAGGGTTTGGATCTCCCGAGCTTGAATCTCAGCCCCACGGTTATGTGGTGTGAATATCCGACATTTAGTTAGGCCCCCTATGCTTATTCCTCCCCCCCCTGAGGGGCGAGGCTAGGAGGGGGTGACGCTCTTGAAGAAAGCTCATTGCCGCTTTTCACCCCCACCGGGAATTCCTAGGGCTCACGCTGTGAGCCAAAGGAAATCCATCCTCCCCCCTCGCAGGGGGAGGAAAGGCTAGAAACGTAGCGAAATTGGGAAGTACGAAAAAAAATCAGCGTTGGGCGAGGGTGGTCTGTTGGCACATGACCTGGACGACGAATTGTTGCCCTTCGCGCTGGACGAGGTAATCGGAGATTTTGAGCAGAGAATCACGCGTCTGGAAATAGACGCCATGCTGCTGGAGATAGCTTTTGAGGATGGGTAAGTTGATGGCCACGTCCGAATGGGAAACTTCCTCCTCACGGGCAGCGAGTTCGTTGCGGCGATAGACGGTCGCCTTGCCGGTGATGACGCCGACGACGTTCCCGGCGCTATCGAGCAGCGGGCCGCCGCTATTGCCTTGCTGGGCGGAATCGTCGAACTGCAACCAGCGATCCTCCCCCATTGGGCCTTTGAGGGCCTTGACGGTGGAGTGGATGGCGTAGAGTGTGCCGGATTTGCTGTGTTCCTGCGGGTAGCCGATGACGGTCACCTTCTCGCCGGGCTGGACGCTGGTGTCCTGATGGCGGAGCGAGCCGACGCGGCTGGGTTTGACGCTGGATTGCACGATGGCGAGATCAAGCGCATCGTCCTGATGGATGATGCGGGCGGCCACGGGCTTCTGCCCGGATTCCCGGATATAGACGTTGCTGCATTGCTGCAGGACGTGGGCGTTGGTGACGATATGGCCGTTACGGCTGACGAAGAACCCTGTGCCGGTCGAGAAATGCAGGACCTGCTGACTGAGCGCCGGAATAGAGGCCAGCAAACTCGCACTGAGCAGGAGGGGGGTGAGCAATGAACGGGCTGTAATTCGCATAATATATGTTGAGTATATCATTTCGTTTATTTAATTAATGTTAAGTTTTCATGTCTTTTGACTTGAAATTTAACTTTTTTCTAGCCGGATATTGTGTTTAAAACAAGCACTAACTGCATGATATACATTATTTTATGCGAAAGGAGAGGAAAAAAGGTTGTTATACCAGTTCTTCTTCCTCCTCACGAATATTACGGCTATGCTTCTGTGCCTTGATGGAGAAGGATAATTCGCCCGACTTCACCACAACGCGCACCGTACCGCCCTTGGCTAGTTTGCCAAAGAGAACTTCGTCCGCTAAAGGCTTCTTGATCTTCTCGGAGATGAGGCGGGCGAGGGGGCGTGCGCCGTTGGATTTGTCATACCCATGCTCCACCAGCCAGCCACGCGCCGCTGCATCGAGTTCGATGGTGACGTTACGATCCGCCAATTGCGCTTCGAGCTTGTAGATGAATTTATCGACCACATGCGCCACGACTTCCGTCGAGAGATGGGAGAAGGGAATCACCGCGTCGAGACGGTTCCTAAATTCCGGGGAGAAGAGGCGTTTCAGCGCGTCCTTGTCCTCACCCGTCCGGGATTCGCGGTTGAAGCCGATGGGAGCGCGCTCCATGTCGGATGCGCCCGCATTGCTGGTCATGATCAGGATGGTGTTACGGAAGTCGATCTGGCGGCCGGTATGGTCGGTCAGTTTACCGTAATCCATCACTTGCAACAGGATGTTATAGACGTCGGGATGGGCTTTCTCGATCTCGTCGAGGAGAACGACCGCGTAGGGCGTCTTGCTAACGGCATCCGTCAATTTGCCGCCTTCTTCATGGCCGACATAGCCTGGAGGTGCACCGATCAGGCTCGCGACCGAGTGTTTTTCCATGTATTCGGACATATCGAAGCGCAGGAGTTCCATGCCCATCAATTTGGCGAGCTGGTTGGCGACTTCGGTCTTTCCTACCCCGGTGGGACCGGTGAAGAGGTAATTACCCATCGGCTTTTCTTCTTCACGCAAACCCGCGCGGGACATCTTGATCGCGGCGGAGACCTGTTCAATGGCCTCATCCTGACCGAAGACGACCAGTTTCAGGTTGGAATCTAGGCTTTTCAATTGCTTCGCGGCATCCAGCGAGATGGATTTGGCCGGCATGCGGGCGACTTTTGCCACGATTTCCTCGACCTCTTTTTGGGTGATGGTTTTCTTGCGACGGTTCTCGGGCAGGAGCATCTGCGCAGCACCGGCTTCGTCCAGCAAATCAATCGCCTTATCGGGCAATTTACGGTCGTGGATATAGCGCGCCGCCAGTTCCGCTGCGGCTTTGATGGCCGACGGGGTGTAGCGCACTTTGTGATGTTCTTCGTAGTATGGCTTCAGGCCACGGAGGATCTTAATCGTGGTCTCGACATCGGGTTCCGCCACGTCGATCTTCTGGAAACGGCGCGCGAGGGCGCGGTCTTTCTCGATGTGGTTCTTGTATTCCTTGAAGGTGGTTGACCCCATGCAGCGGAACATGCCGCGGGCAAGGGCCGGTTTCAGGAGGTTACAGGCATCGAGTGCGCCGCCTGATGTAGAGCCAGCGCCGATGATGGTGTGGATCTCGTCAATGAAGAGCACGGCGCCCGGCATTTTCTCGACTTCCTTGATGACGGCCTTCATGCGTTCCTCAAAATCACCGCGATAGCGGGTTCCGGCGAGCAGTGCGCCCATGTCGAGCGAGAAGATGACGGCGTTCTTGAGCACGGCAGGCACTTCTTTACGGACGATGCGGAGTGCCAGACCCTCAGCGATAGCGGTTTTGCCGACGCCGGCTTCCCCGACGAAGAGCGGGTTGTTCTTGGAACGGCGACAGAGGATCTGGATCGTGCGTTCGATCTCTTCCTCACGCCCCACCAATATATCGGTCTTGCCGGATTCGGCCTTGGCGTTCAAATTCTGGCAATACTGGGCCAGAGCCTGTTGATTCTGATTGTCCTTCTCGCGGCTTCCACTGTTCGAGGAATAATGGATACGCTCATTCTCGTCACCGTGATCCTTGTCCTCACGCGGGGTGAGTTCGGTGGAGCCGCCGATGCGGAGGAAATCGTTGTATTTGACGATGCCGTGGGAGATGTAATTCACCACGTCGAGCCGCGAGATGTCCTGCTCCTGCAGGATATAGACGGCATGGGATTCTTTTTCGGAAAAGAGGGCGACGAGGACATTTGCGCCCGTTACTTCATGTTTTCCAGCGGACTGCACGTGAATCGCCGCGCGGTGGACGACGCGCTGGAAGCCTGCGGTGGGCTTGGATTCATCGAGCTTATCAACGACGAGGGAAGCGAGGTCATTCTCCAGAAACTCACTTACCGAGCGTTTCAGGGTGGCGAGGTCAACGCCGCAGCCACGGAGGACGGTGGAGGCATCCGGGTCATCGGAAAGCGCATAGAGCAGATGCTCCAAAGTCGCGAATTCGTGACGGTTTACCTTGGCGATCGCCAGAGCGCGGTGCAGCGTGGCTTCAAGATTCTTTGACAACATTGGTCTAACCCCTTCCTAGTCCTGTTCCATCGTACATTGGAGCGGGAAATCGTTCTGCCGGGCGCTTGCTACCACCATCTCTATCTTGGTCTCGGCTACATCACGGGTGTAAACCCCGCAGAGCGCCGCTCCCTTTTGATGAATTTCGAGCATCGTATTGATGGCATGCCTGTGTTCCATCCGGAAGATGGTCTTTAACACCTGCACCACGAAATCCATCGGTGTGTAGTCATCGTTCAGCATCACGACTTTGTAAAAAGGAGGCTTTGCGGTTTTTATTTTGGGTTCTAAAACGAGCAATTCGTTTTCAGTTCCCGAACCATCCTTTTCACCCGCCGTACTCCCGGGAAGGTGTTCCAGTTTGCTTGCCGAGCAACTTGAGGAATCTTCATCCGTTCGATAGTTTGATAATCTCATAAAAGCTCTAACAATGCGTTAAGGAATGGTTGTGAAAAGGTTTAATTTCCTAAGAAAATAGCCCCTTACAGCATTTTTTATATAGGATAGTTTTATGCAAAAAACCACTCCCCATTATCGGCTTTTCATCAGCCCTGTTCTAGGCTTGTCTATATAGGGCCAGATGGTGGATATGCAAAAATGGGTCGAGAAGGGGAATGAAATCGGCTTATTTTTTCTTCCAGAGAGAATCATGCGGTGAAAAAGCCGTATTTGGGATGTGATTTTTTCTCTTCCGTCGCGTGATACGCAACTTTTTTTACATCAGCACAGCCGCAGAAACACTGGTTATTACGCACTAAATCATTCTCCATCAATTTTTCATCAAAAAGGTGATTGACACTCTCGGCGAGTAGGGTTATACCACCCTTCCCTTGACCGGATTACCGGAACAAGGACGCGCACAGGATTCTGATTCTTAGAAAATTGAGGCGCTGCTGTTGAAACATGTGAATAGGTTTTTCTGGCAGTTTGTTCTGTTAGATTGCTATTAGCGGTGGGGCCATCCAGCCGATCCGTGAACACAATCAGACGACGACAGAACATAACTACAATTTTTTAAATTCTTTATTAGTTATCTTTTTTAATAACCTTATTTGTATAAGGGTCTTAAAAATTTAACGACGAAGAGTTGATGTAAATACATCGTTTAAATTGCAAAAGTACAGAATGCGACCTCTCCAACGCAAACCACTCCTGCTTCTCATTACCATGTCCTCAACGGGTTACCGATCGGATGTGCGAGATATTAGGGCACGGTTGGCAGCGGGGCTGTTTTGTTCTGTGCGTGTGCGACTCAAGTAAGAATTAGCAATTAAGTATGATAAGGGCATCTGGTGGATGCCTTGGCGGTAAGAGGCGATGAAGGACGTGCTACGCTGCGATAAGTTCCGGGGAGATGCGAAGAATCGATAATCCGGAAATGTCCGAATGGGTAAACCCACCTTAGTTACTCGTTTCTTGTTATCCGCTGCCTTTGGGCGGTGAGTAACGAGTAACGAGTAACATATATAAGGTATTTATAGCTGAATACATAGGCTATAAAAGCAAACCCGGGGAACTGAAATATCTAAGTACCTGGAGGAAAGGAAAGCAACGCGACTCCCTCAGTAGTGACGAGCGAACGGGGATCAGGCCAGTAGTCATTGTAATTAAAATAGAATCCTCTGGAAAGTGGAACCATAGTGGGTGATAGTCCCGTATATGCAGATAGTTATGATGATTCTCGAGTAGGGCGGGACACGTGAAATCCTGTCTGAACATGGGGCGACCACGCTCCAAGCCTAAGTACTCCTTACCGACCGATAGTGCACCAGTACTGTGAAGGAAAGGTGAAAAGCACCCCGACAAGGGGAGTGAAATAGAACCTGAAACCGGATGCTTACAAGCAGTCGGAGCACCCATGCGGTGTGACGGCGTACCTCTTGTATAATGGGTCAGCGACTTACTGTCACAAGCAAGCTTAAGCCGTTAGGTGTAGGCGTAGCGAAAGCGAGTCTGAATAGGGCGACATAGTTTGTGGTAGTAGACCCGAAACCGAGTGATCTAGCCATGGCCAGGTTGAAGGTGGGGTAACACCCACTGGAGGACCGAACCCACTCCCGTGGAAAAGGTAGGGGATGAGCTGTGGCTAGGGGTGAAAGGCTAATCAAACTCGGATATAGCTGGTTCTCCGCGAAAACTATTTAGGTAGTGCCTCGAACGAATACCCTTGGGGGTAAAGCACTGGATGGGCTAGGGGGGCCCGCAGCCCTACCAAACCTAACCAAACTCTGAATACCAAGGAGTACTATTCGGGAGACAGACAGTGGATGCTAACGTTCATTGTCGAAAGGGAAACAACCCAGATCTACAGCTAAGGCCCCCAAATGATGGCTAAGTTGGAAAGGATGTGGAGACGCCATAACAACCAGGAGGTTGGCTTAGAAGCAGCCATCCTTTAAAGAAAGCGTAACAGCTCACTGGTCTAAATAAGCGTTTCTGCGCCGAAAATGTAACGGGGATTAAGCCATCTGCCGAAGCTTAGAGCGTGCTTGCACGCGGTAGCGGAGCGTTCCGTAAGCCTGCGAAGGCATCCTGTGAGGGGTGCTGGAGGTATCGGAAGTGATAATGCTGACATGAGTAGCGACAAAAAGTGTGAGAAACACTTTCGCCGAAATCCCAAGGTTTCCTGCGCCATGCTAATCAGCGCAGGGTAAGCCGGTACCCTAAGGCGAGGCCGACAGGCGTAGTCGATGGGAAATCAGGTTAACATTCCTGAGCCAGTGGGTGAGTGACGGATTCCGTAAATTGTTCGATCTTATTGGATTGATTCGGGCAGTGAAGGGGTCCCAGGAAATAGCCCCCACATTAGACCGTACCCGAAACCGACACAGGTGGGAAGGTAGAGTATACCAAGGCGCTTGAGAGAACGATGTTGAAGGAACTAGGCAAATTGCACTTGTAACTTCGGAAGAAGAGTGACCTCTATGTGGGCAACCATGTAGAGGTGGCACAAGCCAGGGGGTTGCGACTGTTTACTTAAAACACAGGGCTCTGCGAAGCTGATAAGGCGACGTATAGGGTCTGACGCCTGCCCGGTGCTGGAAGGTTAAGAGGAGGTGTGCAAGCACTGAATTGAAGCCCCAGTAAACGGCGGCCGTAACTATAACGGTCCTAAGGTAGCGAAATTCCTTGTCGGGTAAGTTCCGACC
>JBGTBD010000047.1:0-44364 GCA_041749475.1 Rickettsiales bacterium | reverse complement strand
ATAGGGCAGACGACAACGCAGGAATCACAATCAATGCAGTGGCCTTTGCCCTCCCAACTCTCTCCCACCTTGTGCTTTCCCCGTGGCTCGCCCCGCTCAGCGTCATAGGAAATGAGCAAGGTGTTATGGTCGAACATGGCGGACTGGAACCGTGCGTAAGGGCACATATAGGTACAGACCTGCTCACGGGCGAATCCTGCCATCAGATAGGTCGAGCCGGTGAGGCCGAGTATCCATCCCCCCACGCTCCACGGCACGTCCAGATGCAGGATATGATCCAGCAGAGTAGGGGCGTCATTGAAATAGAATACCCATGCCCCGCCAGTACATAAACTAATCACCAGCCACAGAATATGAGTCAGTCCTTTTTTGCGGATTTTTGTTAGGGTCCAGGGTGATTCATCCAGTTTTTTACGTGCGTTACGGTCGCCTTGCGTGATGCGCTCTACCCAGACGAAGAGGTCGGTCCACACGGTTTGGGGGCAGGCATATCCGCACCATACTCTACCGAAAAGTGAGGTGACAAAAAACAATCCGATTGCTGCGAGAATAAGAAGCCCGGTGATGTAATAAACTTCCTGCGGCCATATCTCGATACCGAAGAAATACCCGCGATGTGACGACATATCGATCAGGATTGCCTGATCCGGCATGTGCGGTCCACGATCCCAGCGCAGCCACGGAGCGCCGTAATAGATGCCCAGCAGCGTCACCATCACAATCCATTTCACCTTGCGGTAACGGCCCCATACTCGGCGGGGGTAAATTTTACGCTGCTTGGCGAATAGTTGAATCGGCTCCTGCATCTTATTTCTGCGCCGGTGTAGGCTCACCTCCGCCGAGAGAGTGGACATAAATGGCAAGAGCCTTCAGAGTATCCTCTGAAAGCCGCCCCTCCCACGCTGGCATAACCCCGTGACGCGGACGGCGTATCTGCGACACGATGGCGACCTTGTCACGCCCGTATAGCCAGATAGCATCGGAAAGATTGGGCGCACCGAACTCGCGTCCGCCGCGCCCGGCTTCCCCATGGCAGGAAGCGCAATTCTGCTGGTAAAGTGCCTGGCCTTCGGCAGAGGGGCGCTCTTTGCCGGAAAGGGACCGTACGAAGCCAGCGATAGCGTTGATTTCCTCGTCCTTTAGCAACTCTACGAAAGCAGGCATCTGCGAATCGCGCGCACCTTCGTGACCGCTGCGGATACCGTGGCGTAAAGTAGCATAAATAGCATCCACGTCTCCACCCCATATCCAATCGTCGTCGTTCAGGTTGGGATATCCGTTCCCACCTTGCGCTCCTGTACCGTGGCAGGCCGCACAATTCTCGCGGAACATTGTCTTTCCTGCTGATTGTGCGAACAGATAAAGTTGCGGATCCTGCTCGATGTCGGCGAGCGAGGATTCGCGTATCCTGCTTGCCAATGCGCCGCGCTGCGCGGTGATTTCTGCCTGCTGTTCTTTCAGTTGGGTATATTCCGTCCAGCCCCTCACTCCTTTCGTATGACCCGATAAGGTCGGCCACGCAGGATAGAGGACCCAATAGCCAAACGCCCAGACAACGGTCGCAAAAAATACCCACAGCCACCAGCGCGGCGCGGGGTTGTTGAGCTCCTTCAACCCGTCCCATTCATGCCCGGTCGTTTCCACGCCGGAGAGGTCGTCTTTTTCATTTAGGTCACTCATGGTGGTCCTCGCGTAAGGGGATTCTTCCGTGTTCCTGAAACTGGCGCTTGGCGGCTGGCCTGTATGTTCGGTAAGCGAGGAACAGAAATAAGGTGAAGAAGAACAGCAGGCCGGTCAGCGGCGCATAGGTAAGGATAAAATTCATGGCTTCACCGCATCCTTCCCTTGCTGCAGTTCATAGTCCTTGATGTCGGCAAATGTGCCTAACGCCTGCAGGTACGCAACCAGCGCGTCCATCTCGGAGACGAACTCCCTCTGCCCGTCGAAATTCCGGATGTTCACTTTCGTTCCGTAACGTTTCATGAGACCGGAATCACCGGAGTCCTCATACGCCTGCTCCATGGCGTCATGATGCGCTTCGGCAATCATCTCATCCGAATACGGCACCCCGGCGGCACGCATGGCTCGCATCAATTTCTTCGCCGAAACAAGATTCGCCCCACGCTCCAACATGAATCCGTAGGACGGCATGATGGATTCCGGTACGAAACTGCGGGGATTTCTGAGATGTTCGGTATGCCATTCATCGGAGTATTTTCCCCCGACCCGCGCGAGGTCTGGCCCTGTGCGCTTGCTACCCCACAGGAAAGGGTGATCGTACATGCTCTCGGCGGCGAGTGAGTAATGTCCGAACCGCTCCACCTCATCCCGTAAGGGACGGATCTGTTGACTATGACAGGAAGAACAATTCTCTCGGATGTAGATCTGCTGCCCGACCAACTCCAGCGGTGTATAAGGCCGCATACCGCTGACCTTTTCGATGGTGGTCTCCACCCGGAATAATGGCACGATCTCAACCAGCCCGCCCACCGAGATGGCGAGGATGGTGCAGATAAGCAACCAGATGGAATTCCGCTCCAGTTTACCGTGGTGCTTAAGCATAGGACGCCTCCCCCTTGCAGGCACAAGAATCACAGGTGCGTGCACACCCGTAAATCGTCCGCCAGCAATTATAGACCATGATCAACATCCCGATGAGATAGAGCAGTCCACCCAGTGCGCGGATGATGTAGTAGGGATGCATCGCTTCCACCGTCTCCACGAAGGAATATTCAAGGAAACCCATGCTGTCATAGGCGCGCCACATCAACCCCTGCATGATACCGGCGACCCACATGGACGTGATGTAGAGCACGATACCGATGGTGGCGACCCACAGATGGATATTGACCAGACGCATGGAGTACAGCTCCTTCTTCTTCCATAATATGGGAACGAGGTGATAGATCGCCCCGAAGCTGATGAACGCGACCCAGCCCAGCGCTCCGGAATGCACATGCCCGATCGTCCAATCCGTGTAATGCGAGAGGGAGTTGACTGCCTTGATTGACATCAGCGGCCCCTCGAACGTACTCATCCCGTAGAAGGCGAGTGATATAATCATGAACCGCAGCACCGGGTCCTCGCGCAGCTTGTGCCATGCGCCGGAAAGCGTCATCACACCGTTGATCATGCCGCCCCAGCTCGGCATCCACAGCATGATAGAGAACGTCATTCCAAGCGTCTGCGCCCAGTCGGGAAGGGCGGTATAATGCAGGTGATGGGGCCCGGCCCAGATATACATGAAAATCAGCGACCAGAAATGAAGAATGGATAGTCGGTAGGAATAGACCGGGCGGTTGGCGCGCTTAGGCACGAAATAATACATGATGCCGAGAAACCCAGCCGTCAGGAAGAACCCGACCGCGTTATGCCCGTACCACCATTGAATGAGCGCACTCTGCACCCCGCCCCATACAGGTACGCTTTTAGCGTTCGTGACGGAAAGCGGGATGCTGATGCCATTGACGAGGTGGAGTACGGCCACCGTCGCAATGAAAGCGAGATAGAACCAGTTCGCTACATAGATATGCGGCTCTTGACGGTTCCGAAGTGTCATCAGGAAAATCAGGAGATAGGATACCCACACCACGGTCAGCCAGAGATCGGCGTACCATTCCGGTTCGGCATATTCTTTCCCCTGCGTCACGCCCAGCACATACCCGAGTGCGGCGATGACGATGAACGCCTGATATCCCCAGAAGGTGAACAGGGCGAGCGCGTCGTTCCATAAACGCGTCCGGCAGGTGCGTTGCACCACGAAGTATGACGTAGCGAACAACACATTACCCCCGAACGCGAAAATCACGCCTGAGGTATGTACTGGCCGTAATCGCCCGAACGAAAGATAGGGCTCCACGTTCAATACCGGGAATGCAAGTTGAAGGGCGATGAGCAAGCCAACCAGCATGCCCACAACACCCCAGAAGAGAGCGGCGACCGTGAAGAGTTTAACAATATGGTCGTTATATCGGGGAGAAATGGTGTGCGCCGGGTTCATGTTACCTCACTATCTGTATTGCCATCACCATCAGTGACAGGCCGTTAAATGCCATCATCGCGCGGCCAACCCGCTGGACGGGACGTTGCCACTTGCGCATGAGCACTGCCGCTCCGCCGCTCGCCAGCATCAGGGCGGGTATGGTTCCGAGCGTAAATATCCACATCGCCAGCATTCCTTTCAGCGGATCGGCCAGCGTTGCGGCCATCATCAGTGCCGCATAGAGCAAACCGCACGGCATGAAACCGAGCAGAACCCCATAAAGGTAGCTGAGACCGGAACGGGAATGGGCAGGTGACGCATGCGACGCGCAAGGTTTAAAACAGCTGAAGAGAAAAAGCGCTCCCGCCCCCCCGAGCATTAAAGAAGCCACGCCGGGCCACCAGCTGCTGGCGGCAACCTGCTGGGAAAGCCACGCCGCAAGAAATCCTGCCATACCGTATGTTGTTGCTCTTCCCAAGTGATACGGCAGACCCATTGCCTCCACTATCTTCGGGGCGCTGGTGCAGGATGGTGACCGACACGCCTGCTGGCAAGCGACAATCGGGCCGCACATGGTCAGGCAATGAGTGAATCCACCCGTCAACCCCCCTATGAAAAACGCCAGCAATAACCCACCATCGGCGGAGAATGCGTACATACAATGTGATAACAGGCTATCCATGACCCTCGTACTTCAATGGTACGAATCTATAGACTGAGGGTCGCGCCCACCTTGACCTGTATCAAGCCTAAGGCGATGCGAACCAATAATTGAACAAAAACCCTGAAAGTATCCCTGAAATCGGGGACGTATGTTATCCTCTGTAGACGTTGCAACCTTATGACCGAGTGATGGTAGGACTATATTCAAGTCGACAGATGCTTCGCTTTTATGCAACATGAAGCTGAATACAATAGGCATAAATATCTTTGGTAGTCAATTTATGTGCGCTTTAAAAAAACTTATACAATAATGATGTCGCTCTAAAGCTAGCTATTGCAGGTAGGTGTATGATAAAAATTGTATATCATAACAGTGTCATTCACTTATCTATCCTCCTCCTATTGAGTATCACAAATCCCTGTTATGGCGCAGATACGAATACTTTATTTCCCGATACAGTATTAGGTGATGTCGGTGGAATGCGCTCTGCGATGAGCGATGCCGGTGTTGACATCGGTGTCACATACACCGGCGACCTCTGGAGCGTCAGATCAGGTGGAATCAAGACTGGAAATAACTACCTGGATAATCTTGATATTACGTTCGATCTGGATGGAGAAAAGCTATTTAACATCGAAGGCAGCAAGGCGTTCGTATATTTTATTAATAATAACGGCAGCCGGCCTAATGATTCGCGTATTGGCAGTGCTGAAGGCATTGATAATATCGAAGTCGGCACAGGGACATTCAAGCTCTATGAGCTATGGGTTGAGCAAGCGTTTCTCAATGATTCTCTCTCTGTCCTTTTTGGATTACATGATCTCAATTCCGAGTTCGCTGTTACAGACATGTCAGCCAACTTTATGAAGCCGACGATGCAAATTGGTCAATCATTTGCACAAAGCGGTAGAAACGGGCCGTCGATATTCCCTAGCACTTCTCTTGCGGGTCGGGTCAAAGTCATCCCTTACGAGGAGACATATCTCTCTTTCGCCGCATATGACGGAGTACCTGGCGATCCTGACCGTCCACACGGAACACGCGTGAACCTTAATCGTGATGATGGGTTGTTGCTGATTGCGGAACTCGGATACGAGCCGATGTTGAATGCTTCAGCGGACGACGGCGCGCCTAATAAATTGGCGCTTGGGGGATGGATGTATACCCAGAAAATGGATGATCTCGTCCGGGTGGACGCGAATGGAAATCCGGTGAAAGAAAACATGGCCGGGCTTTATTTCCTTTCGAGTTATCAATTTTATAAAGATGAAACCAATGGGCGCGATCTCGGGTTCTTTTTCAGGGCGGGAGTCGCTAATGATGATACTGCGCAAGTGGACTGGGATTATGTCGCGGGCATGGTCGGTACGGGCTGGATTCCAGGTCGCAGTACAGGAGAGATAGGCCTCGGCGTCACGCAAGCGCACAATGGCGATGCGTTTGTGCAATCCGTAGGTGGGGCTGCCGATAGCAGTGAGTATGGCATGGAAATGTACTACCGCGATACCATCATCCCCGGCGTCAACGTGCAGCCTGATTTTCAATATATCATAAACCCCGGAAGTGACATGACGATAAAAAATGCCACGGTTGTGGGTATTCGGGTCGAGGTTAACTTATAAGCATTTTTTCATTCCACACAGAAATCAACTGGCCATTGAAAGTACTCTTATGAACCTCAAGTCAAAATCGATTGTCCTTGGTGTTATGCTGTCAACTCTGGCGGTGACCGCTGAATGGCTTAATTATAAAAATCATCAAGTGGCGAATCAGCTGGATAATGCAGTCAAGCTGGTGCAACGGCATATGGACGCTGACATGATGCATGATGGAATACGCGGTAACGTATACAGCTCAATGCTCGCAACAAACATTGGTGATGAAACGCTGCGCAAGGATTCGGTGAATGAGATTGTGGATATGTCAGAACGATTCGCCGGACATATCAAGACGAACCTTGCTGCCGACATTCCGGAACACATTAAAAAGACATATATCAAGATCGGGGAATCGGTAGCCAAGTATAATGAGTTTAGTAAAAAAATAAGCCAAAGTCCGGACTTCTCTACCAGTATCGCACTCTTGCCTCAGTTTAATCAGCTATTCACCGTTCTGGAAGAAGATCAGGAAGCCGCGACCAACCTTATCCTTGCATGGACGGATGAATTAAATCACGCATCAGAAACCTATAGCATCTATACGGATGTTGCGACCATATCCCTGCTTGTCGTTGCCCTTATATTGCCTTTTGCAATGATCTTCGGCGTGTTCAAACCTCTCGGGGTAATGGTATCTTCCATGCTAAAGCTGTCGCAGGGAGATACCGAGTTGGATATACCATTCCGGGAACGTGGCGACGAGCTGGGTCACATGGCGAGAGCGGTGCAGGTCTTCAAGGATAATGCGATTGAGAAGATGCGCCTTGATGCTGAATCCCGCATCGTTCAAGACCAGAAAATGGCACGAGCCCAGAGAGTCGATCAGTTGATTCAAAACTTTAAGAAGGAAATCGGAGAAGTCGCTACCACGGTCGCTTCCGCTGCAACGGAGCTGACACAATCGGCTGAAAGTATGACGGCAATTATATCCGAGACAAGTGAGCAATCAACTCAAATAGCTCTCACGTCGGGTAATACATTGGCCAACGTACAGGCAGTCGCTGCTTCGACGGAAGAAATGTCTGCATCCGTGATGGAAATTTCCCAGCAGATAAGCAAATCAGTGATTGTGGTTCAACAGGCAATGGAGCGTAACGCATCTGCGGATCAATCCGCGCAATCGCTCTCTAAGGCCATGGAACAGATAATTCATATCTCTGGCCTCATTGAAAAAATTGCCGATCAAATTAATCTTCTCGCCCTTAATGCAACCATTGAATCTGCACGCGCAGGGGAAGCGGGGAGGGGGTTTGCGGTTGTCGCCAGTGAAGTGAAATCGCTCGCTACGCAGACCACGCAGGCAACAAATGAAATTAGTGAATGTATAAGCTCTATTCAGGATGTGGTGAAGGTAGTGCTCAGCTCTATCGGGCAGATAAGCGAGTCGGTTCAAAACGTCAATGTCTATAGCAATACCATCGCTACGGCCGTAGAAGAGCAGACCGCAGTGACCAGCGAAATATCAAATAACATGAATAATGCCTACGGTGCGGTTGAGCAAATCAGCAAAAGCATTGAGGTGATAAGTGCCTCTACCCGCCATACCGCGTCATCCGCAAAACAAGTGCTTAATGCCGCGCACGAATTATCTCAGCAGTCCGAAAAAATCAGCTTGGAAGTCTCTGCATTCTTGAAAGATATTCAAGCCGCCTAAAGTGCCACTGATGCTCTGCGCATTTACACGTTTATACGTAATGAGTAGTTATTGTTGAATATTCAACCGCTTTCGCAGAGCGGGTGAGAGAGTATAGATGCCCATAGAATCGGATGCATCCTCTACTGCTGAATCCTCTTCAGGGGTAATCGACAGGTTTTCGACCACTAGCGTATCTTGCTGTTGTGCACTGCTTTCTCCACCCTCCTGCGAGAAAGTCGTGTCGATTTGCGTTGGAGGTACGATTTCAAGCAGACGTGACAGATCCATGAAGAATGACATGTTGGAAACGGCACCACCCGGGAGATACCCGCCGGGGAAATACGGATTTAATACGCCACCGGTAGTGCCGCCACTGCTACTGCCGCCGCTGCTGGAGGATCCCGGCAGAATAGGGGGGGTGATAGGAGGAAGTGTTCCCGGAACATTTCCGCCGGAAGAGCTGCCACCGCTACTGGAGCCGCCACCACCGCCACCACCACCGCCGCCGCCAGAGGGTGCGGTAGCGATGACGTAAGTAGCGAAAGTATAGTCAGGATCGGCAATCAATGTAGGATAGAGAACCCCGCCAATGGAGATGCGGTTGGCCATATCCTGATCGGCGACACCCGCCGCACCAATATTCCCGGCGAGAAGTGTCGCGCTCTGCCCGGTGATGTCGAGCGTATTGAACGTGACCGTTGCGTTGATATCGCCTGCCAGACCGGCATGGAGTATCCCGTCATCCCCCTGATAGAACCCGGAGATGTTCCCTACTGCGTCGATGTCGATATCACCCGTGGTGACGAGATGGGAGAAGTCTACCTCTCCCGTCGCACCGCTGATGGTGAGGGATGCGGCGGAGAAGTTATAGGCGGTGGTGATGTCGTGGAAGTCGGTGAGGGTCACGGCGCCAAGCGGCGTGCTGCCGCCCACAATGCCGCCGAACGCGATATCGCCCGTGGAGGTGAGGTTCAGGCTTTGCGCCCCGTTGATGGTTCCACTGAAGCTGATCTGCCCCGCACCGCTGGAGATACTGGTCGCTCCCGTAAGGAGGACGGGGTCGGAGAAGGTCACGCTTCCGCCGTTGCTGGCGATGCTGCTGCCGAGGCTGATGCTTTCCGCACTGCTGCTGTTGGTGTCGCTGTCCATGACCACGTTCACCGCGCCCGATGAGGAAGTGATGGCAGCGGTCTGCGCAATGGCTCCGGTGGCGTTGAAGGTGAGGTTGGAAGCTGCCCCGCCCGATTTGGTCAGCGCCTGCCCGATGGCGATATCCCCGGCGCGTGCCGTGAAGGAGAGGTCGTTATTCTGGTTCCACGTCACCGCCCCGCCTGTGAAGCCGACGCTCCCGCCATATACCTCGACGTCGAACGTCTTGCCCGTCACATCCCAGCCATTGATATCCACCGCCCCGGTCGCATCCGTACTGTCGCCGATGATGAGCGAGCCCGTTCCGTTACCGTCGTTATCAGCGAAAAGCATCGACAGGAGGGAATCGGTTATTTGGAGCGTGCCTGCGCCGCCGCTGACACCAATACTGGTAGGCTCGGAACGCGCTTTGACAATGATATTATTATTGGTTCTGGCATCAAGATTGTTAGCCTGAATGGTATTCCCGATCAAACTGATGGTTCCTGTAGCCCCTGCGCCGCCAAGGCTGGAGGTTCCGGTTGTAAAGCCCCCTGCACCCAGGAATTCCAGATCTGCGACGCCTGCCAATCCACTATTTCCGGTAAGAGAGATATTGGCATCTCCTGTTGTTACGATATCGGCCTCATCATTGAATTTGATACCGGAGCCCGTTCCTGTGGTTGTCCCGTTGACTGTCACATCCCCATCGACGGAAGTGACTCTGGTATTCACACCATCATTTCCTAACCAGACACCATGTGAACTATTGCCGCTTCCGCCGGTGCCGGTAATGGAAATATTCCCCGCGTTTGCTCCGGTTCCCGTGGAAATGACTTTCGCTCCCCAATTCATCCACACGCCATGGGATTCTTGAGTGTTTTGACCCGTTCCGGTGATGGCGATATCTCCGTCGATGGTGCGTATTTCTGCGCCCCATCCTATTCTGGTTCCTTCATCCCCTAAAATGCCACCCGTCCCGCCTGTTCCGTTGATGGTAATATTTCCGGCACTATTGCCTGTTCCTGTAGAGGAGATAACAGCACTGCCGCCAGCAATATTGATTCCAACGGCATGCCAGTTGGTGCTGTTCGCCGCGCCTGTTCCTTCAATTAGGATGTCGCCATCGACCGCAGTCACAATGGAATCATTAATCTCAATGCCGGTGGTTTTTTCCCCGGAACCAGTGCCCCCCGTACCGTGCATAGTGATATTCCCCGCCGATGCACCAGTACCAGTCGAGCGCACTACGGAGGAGCTCGACATCTGTATGCCTCGGTTATAAACCCCCGTTCCCGAACCTTGTCCGGTAAGTGAGATAGCGCCGTCCGATGCTTCAATCAACGTGCCCGCGCCCGTGGTATAAATACCGTAGTTTTCGAATGTTCCAGCCCCGCCCGTACCGTTCAGTGTGATAGTGCCAGCAGTGGCGCCGGTTCCGGTGGAAAGTAATCTGGCTCCGCCATCGGCGAATATCCCATAGTTTCTTTCGGCGCTACCGTCACCGCCTTGCCCCGTGACCTGCAACGCACCGTCCTTCACTTCGACGCGCGTTGCACCGCCGGTGATATATGTTCCCCAGTTGCGGTCGGTTCCGTTGTCGCCGCCATTCCCGGCGATGGTGATGTTCCCGGTGCCAGTGGAGATGGCCGTGCCTTCGATATATGCACCGATCTGCCCATGTCCGGTTGCATTGGCGCTGCCATGCCCAGTGATCGAGATATTCCCGTTCACCGTGGAAAGTGCGCTGTTCATGTAGACGCCGTCATTGAAATTGGTTGCCGCTACGCTGCCGCCGCCCGTTCCGAGCAAGGTGATGTTCCCTGTGCCAGTGGTGCTGATACCTGCATTGGTCCAGACACCGTAATTACCATAGTCCGTAGCCAGCAGTCCGCCTTGCCCGGTGATGGAGATATTCCCGTCCGCTGAGGTGAGGGTAGACCCCGCCGTATTGTAGAACCCGATATTATTGTATGTACCGTCGCCCCCTGTGCCGTTGACGCTGATGGTGCCCGCGCCAGCCCCTGCACCGGTGGAGACAACGCTGGAGCCTGCCATAAACATAACCCCATGGTTATTGATGCCGCTACCTTTGCCGATGCCGGTGAGGGAGAGGTCTCCGTCGACTACGGATATATCCGTATCGCTTATGTACAATCCGAGGTTACTGCTCGTTCCTGTCCCCGCTGTGCCGTTGAGAGTGATATTCGCCGCGCTTGGCCCTGTCCCCGTAGATGTGATGGTGACTTCGCTTTCGGTTTTGATCCCGTTATTTTCTGTGGTGCTCCCCGCTCCCGCGATCCCCGTTAGAGAGATATCGCCATAGGCGGATGAGATGCCTGTGCCCAGTGAAATCATATGGATACCGGTATTGAAATCTGCTCCCGCGCCGCCAGTGCCATGCAGCGTGATGGTTCCCCCGTCCCCGGCAAGGCCAGTGGAGGTGAGGCCGGAGTTGGAGGTAAGCCAGATCCCGATATTGCTGCCGCCCGCCGCATCATCTCCCGCCACACCCGTCAGGGACATGTTGCCGTCGACGGTGGCAATGTCGGAGTGATTAAGGACAATGCCGTTACTGTTCGATCCGCCATCACTGCCCGTTCCGCTGAGGGTGATGGTAGCGGCATTCATCCCAGTGCCAGTAGAGGAGATGGTGCTGTTCAACGCATAGATGCCTGCATTATCCCCTCCCGTGCCGTTCGCCTGTCCCGTGATCTGGATGGCCCCGTCTACGGCGGTGAGGGTAGCGGAAGTGAGATTTGCACCACGGTTGTTTGAGGTTCCCGTACCCCCAGTGCCGTTGAGGGTAATATGTCCGGCGCTTGCGCCGACTCCGGTGGAAACGAGTGTACCGCCATTGATCATGACACCGTAATTATCCGAACCCGCATTGCCTCCGGTTCCGGTGAGGGAAACATCTCCGTCCACCGTCCGGATCTCAGAGCCGGTGCCGGAGAGGAGTATCCCCGAAGTAGAGCCTCCCGTATTATTACCGCCGCTGCCGTTTAGCGTAATATTCGCCGCATTTGCCCCCGTGCCGGAGGAGGTAATTTTACTGCCGGCAAGAATGGAAATGCCGCCTGTATCCGAGCCAGTACCTGTACCACGCTGGCCGATGAAGGAGATGTTGGCATCAACAGATCGGATCAATGCACCTGTATTGAGATAGATACCGTCATTGTTGGAAGCACCTGTCCCTCCTAAACCGTTGACCGTGATTGCACCGAGCCCTGCGCCAGTTCCGGTGGATTCCACTGTGGCTCCGTCGAAAATGATCACGCCTTGCAGTGTGGAGCCGCCCGTCGTCGCCCCACGCCCGGCAATCGTGATGGCGCCGCTGGTGGTGCTGACGCTGGTGGTCGCGTCATAGATACCCACCCCGCGACCGTAAGAATTACCGTCCCCGCCCATGCCGTTGATGATGATATTGCCCGACGTGGTCAGCAGGTCGGAGTCATTATAGATGGCCGTACCGATTTTGAAATCCGTCGCGCCCACGGTTTCATTGTAACCATGCCCACGGATGATGATGTTGCCTACCCCCGTGGCGATATCGGTATTATCGATGATGATGCCGTCATTGCTACCCGCATTCGTTCCCCAGGCATAATTGTCCGGTCGGCCGTCAGCGGCCGTGCCGTTGTGAAGCACCGTAGCTCCGTCCGCAGCAAGGATGTCCGCGCCGTCATCCAGCCCTCCCGCCGCGACGAAATCTCCCCCGTTGGTGATGACGCTGACGTTGGTCAGGTTGATGAGGCCCGCGCCATTATTGTCGGCGTCGCTCCATAGGACAGTGTGCAGCTTACCCGTAGCACCCGCGTTAGCTGCCGTGATGGTGCTTGTTCCCGACGATGTGATGTTACCCACCGCTTTTAGAGTGAGCGTGCCGTCACCGGCAGTGCCTGCGTTACGATTGAAATCCTGATTAATATTGATGTTACCGGTGCTGGCATTGAATAGGAGTGAATTATCCCAGTTCCAGGCCACGGTACCGCCGGTGAAATCGATTGTGCCGCCATAGACTTCCACGTCATACCGCTTGCCGGAAATATCCCAGCCGTTGATATCGACCGTGCCTGTGCCCGCCGTGCTGCTGCCGATGATCAGCGAGCCGGTGCCGTCAGCGTCGGAGTCCGCAAGAAAATTAGCAAGCCGCGCATCGGTAAGCTGTAGGTTACAAGACCCGCCGCACGTGCCGCCCGAAATGCCAATACTCGCAGAATCTGTTTGGGGTATGATGTAGATATTATTCCGTGTGATCAGGCTATCAGTTGCGCCATCCAGAAAATCTATCCGGTCAGTGACTAGCGTAATATCGCCCGTCATGGTGCCGCTTCCAATACGTTTCACACTTCCATTAGGGGAATAATAATACCCTTTCTGCATATCGAGAAGGATGTTTCCGCTTCCTATAGACTCAATAACGTTGGTTGACCAGTTGTTGAAAGCCAAGCTTCCATCATCGCGCCAGGCCGAGAAATAGATGTCTCCCGTCGAGTTCGTATAGGTATTCGTATCCATATTGATAGCAATGTTAGCGGTCGCCCTGCCGTCTAAAACAATTTTTCCGCCGTCGGAAGTGACCGACGAGGTAAGGGAGGTGATGCCCCGCGCCGCATTACTGGTGTGATTGCCGCGTATGGTTATGTCACCCGAACCCGTGTTTATCGTGGTTCCTTGCAGTCTGACTCCGTTAGTCGTGCTACTTAAGGCGTAATTATCCGGCCGTCCGTCTGCGGCAATGCCATCGGCCTGGATAACGCCGAAGGAATCTACCACATCCGCCCCGTCGTCCAAGCCGCCCGCCGCCACCAGATCGCCGCCGTTGGTGGTGATCGTTAGATTGGCGAGGCTGACATACCCTTCTGCCGAATTGTCTGAATCGCTCCAGAAAATGGTGTCCAGCTTACCGGACGTCGCGCCGCTGGCGGCAGTAATACTGGGGGATCCGGATGTATAGAGATTTGCCGCCGATTTGAACGTTAGCGTGCCATCGCCTGCGGTTCCGGCGTTGCGGGTAAAGCTTTGATCGATGTTGATGTCGCCGACACGGGAATGGAAGAGGAGGGAGTTGTCCCAGTCCCACGTCACCGCGCCCCCGGTGAAATCGACCGTCCCGCCATAGACTTCTACATCATAGCGCTTGC
This sequence comes from Rickettsiales bacterium, assembly GCA_041749475.1. Classification (GTDB taxonomy): domain Bacteria; phylum Pseudomonadota; class Alphaproteobacteria; order Rickettsiales; family UBA998; genus JBGTBD01. The sequence continues at coordinate 30,149 of JBGTBD010000047.1, read as the reverse complement.
CTGAAATATCCCAGCCGTTGATGTCCACTGTGCCGGTGCCCGCCGCCGAATCGCCGATAATCAGCGTGCCGGTGCCGTTGGCATCCACATCCGGGAACAGCTGCGCAAGCATGGCATCGGTGATGTTCAGCGTGCAGCTTCCCCCACATGTTCCTGCTGAAATGCCGATGCTGGTTGCAGCAGTGCGGGGCTTAATAAGAATGTTATTTTGTGTTTGAGCGGTCAGATTGGCGAAACTGAGAGTGTTAGCGGTCAGGCTTAAGGTGCCGGTGGCGTTCACCCCACCCAGACTTTGTGCGCCGTTTGCGGTAATGATGTCGTAAGTGCCGGCATTGGTATCGCCACGAGTGCCGGTCAGGCTGATATTGCTGTCGCCCGTCGCTGTAACCCCGAGGCTGTTATTTAAATAGATACCATGGTTATTGCTGAGGGTGCCCGAACCGCCGATACCGTTGATGGTAATGTCTCCATCCACGCTATCTATCTGGGCATCCACCCCGTTGAGATAGACCCCGTAATTCCAGAAATTGCCGTTGCCCCCGGTGCCGGTGATGTAGATATTACCGGCACCGGCAAAGGTTCCTTGAGAACGCACCACCGCACCCGTTTCCACATCCACACCATAATTGATGCTCGTGCTACCTTTTCCGGTACCAGAGATGCGTAAGTCCCCATCCCGCGTGATGACGGTTGTTCCGGCTCCGGTCAGTAGGGTGCCATAATTCTGGGATGTACCCCCTGTCCCGGCGGTACCATTGACGATAATGCCATCGCCTGCGAGGCCCATGCCATCAGAAAGAATATCGGCTCCTGCATCGACTTTAACGCCGAAGTTACCAATAGTGGAGCCATTTCCACCCGTTCCATCTAACGTAATGAGCCCACTCGATGATGCGGTGATGCTGGAGGTATTACCGGAAAGATAGACACCGTAATTATCATTGGTCCCATTCCCGCCGATGCCATAAATGCTGATATTCCCGCTGCTGCTGCTCAGCGCGCTGCCACCATAAATATAGGTGCCGTATTGCGTGAAGGAGCCGCCATTCTGTCCTTTACCCCACATCTGGATGTTACCGGCTCCAGTGGTGATATCGCCGTTATTCAGGGTAATCCCGTCATTCAACCCGCCATTTCCCCAGGCAAAGTTATCCGGCCTGCCGTCGCTGGCGACGCCGCCATTCGCTCCGTTATCCAATCCACCACCGAGCACGACATCCCCGCCATTGGAAGTAATGGTCGTATCGGTCAGTGAGATATACCCATCACTATTGGGAGCTGCTTCGGCGTCTGACCATAAAATCGTATGCAGTTTGCCGGTAGCGCCAGCAGTTGCGGCGGAAATCGTACGTACTCCGGAAGTGCTAATGCTGCCCGCCGCCTTGAAGGTCAGCGTACCGTCCCCGGCAGTGCCGGCGCTGCGGGTGAAATCCTGGTCGATGGCAATGTCGCCGACGCGGGAGTTGAACAGCAGGGAGTTATCCATGTTCCACGCCACCGCGCCCCCGGTGAAATCGACCGTGCCGCCATAGACTTCCACGTCATACCGTTTGCCGGAAATATCCCAGCCGTTGATGTCTACCGTGCCGGTTCCGGCGGCAGAGTTACCGATGATGAGGGAGCCGATACCGTTAGCATCCACATCCGGGTTGAAGGTCGCTAAAATAGCGTCCGTAAGTTGTATGTTGCAGGATCCGCCGCATGTCCCACCGGAAACGCCAATAGTACTGCTCGCCGTGCGGGGCAATATTCTCACATCCCCTTGCGTTTGCAATGAAACGTCTTGGAATATGCCGATTTGATCCGTAACCACAGTAATCAAACCAGTTGCGTTCGCTCCGCCGATAAGGGATGTCGCCCCCTGCACCCTGAAATCATTACTGGCGCCACCCGCACCCTTGGTGCCATCGAGGGTGATGTCCGCCGTGCCGTTCGACGTAATATTGGTGTTGCTGATGCGGATGCCCTGATTTTTGTTCGTACCCGCACCCACGCCTTTGATTAGTATATCTCCATCAGGGGAAGAAATGGTGGTATCCCCTAAAAATATACCATAACTGAAGACTCCGGCGCTGCCGCCTTTACCATAAATATTGATTGGGGCGGTGGTTGTAGAATTAACAGCCGCGGAAAGCTGTACCCAGACCCCGTGATTATCGGAGCTGGCCGCGTCACCGCCCGTTCCATTCAAAGTTATGCTGCCCGTATCGGAACGAATAATCGTCCCGGCATCCGCTATCCGTACGCCCGCATTGTCCGAACCGGCATTACCTCCATAGCCGTCTATCACTATGGTATCATCAGTGGTCTCCACTAATGAGGTATTGTTGATGTAGACACCAATTTGGGTGCCGGTTGCAGCGTTCCGTCCGCGTCCTCGCATGGTTACGCTGCCAGACCCCGCGGTAATATCCGTATTATTGATTGTTACGCCATCATTGACGGTTACATTACCCCATGCATAACCGTCAGGCCTTCCATCGCCCGCAATACCATTATGTAAAAGAGTGGTGCCATCCGTAGCCGCAAAGATATCCGCTCCATCATCCAGCCCACCAGCTATGACGACATCGCCGCCATTGGTTGTAATCGTCGTATCCACCAATGAGATATACCCATTATTCGTCGGGACGGCTTCGGCATCAGACCAGAAAATAGTTTGTAATTTTCCGGTGACGCCTGCGGTGGCGGCTGTGATGGTGCGCGTGCCGGAGGTTGTGATACTGCCACTTGCCTTGAACGTGAGTGTTCCATCCCCTGCTGTCCCGGCATTGCGCGTAAAATCATTATCCAGCGCCACATCCCCGGCCCGAGAGTGGAACAGCAGTGAGTTACCCTGATCCCATACCATATTCCCGGTGAAATCGACGGTGCTGCCGTATACTTCCACGTCGTAAGATTTTCCAGAGATGTCCCAGCCGTTGATGTCTACCGTGCCTGCTGCATCTGTGCTATCGCCGATAATCAGGCTTCCTGTGCCATTGGTATCCACATCCGCATGTAGCATACCAATTACGGCATCGGTGATTTGCAAGGTGCCAACACCCCCGCTTACTCCCACCGTAGTCGGTTCAGTACGGGCTTTAACTATTATATTTCCCTGCGTTTTGGCATCCAGATTCTCGGCATTCAACGTATTACCAATCAGCGTAATCAAACCTGTCGCAGAAGCACCGCCTAAGCTGGCTGTGCCACTAGAAAAAGACCCCGCTGTAATGAATTCAAGATCATTTGCCGATGCACCACCATTACCTGTTAAAGTAATGTTGGCATCACCTGTGGTTAGGATATCCGCCTCATCACTCAGACGTATACCCCCTAGAGTGAAAGGAGCACCAGTCCAGCCTGCTGTCGTGCCACTAAGCGAGACATCACCATCGACGGAGGAAATGTATGTACCATTTCCATCGTTGCCCAGCAATATACCAAATCCACCATAACTGTTTCCGGTTGTGCCTGTAATAGAGATATTACCAGCGCCTGCGCCTGTTCCCGTAGAAATAATTTTTCCACCCCAGCTCATCCAGAAGCCATGCGATTCCTGAACTGCCTGGCCCACTCCCGTTATGGATATATCTCCATCGACGGTTGTAATCTGTCCACCCCAGCTGATCCTAACCCCTTCGCTTCCAAGCACACCATTAGGACCGCCAATGCCATTCAATGTTATATTACCCGCATCATTTCCGGTACCCGTGGAAGATATTGTTCCACTGGCGAGATAAACACCTATCCCATTCCATCCGGTCATATTGGCGCCACCAGTGCCTTGTAACGAAATATCGCCATCGATTGTCGTCACGGTGGCACCGTTTATTCCAATGCCGCCCGAACTCCAGTCGGAGTTCGCGCCACCAGTACCCAGCATGGTAATATTACCGGCAGCGGCACCTACTCCTGTGGAGCGAACAATACTGCTGGTGCTCATACCTATCCCAGAAGCATCATCTCCCGTTCCGCTTCCCTGCCCCGTTAGGGTAATATTACCATCCACAACCTCCAAGACAGTTCCATTATCGGCGATATTGACCCCTAGATTATCATTTGTTCCGCTACCTCCGACGCCGAGGAAAGTAATATTACCTTCGCTTGCAGTGGAGAGGAATGAGCCGTTGGTCAGGTTGACACCATATTGCTGATCGTTAGCTGCATTATTATGTCCGTGACCCAGCAATGTGATGGAACCTGCCCCTGCAGTAATGTCGCCATTATTAAGCGATATTCCGTCATCATTCGCTGCATTCCCCCAGGCATAATTGTCAGGCCTTCCGTCTGCAGCGATGCCGCCATTCGCACCGTTATCCAGCCCTCCTCCTAAAACAACATCCCCGCCATTTGTCGTGATTGCGGTATTCGTAAGGCTGATAGAGCCGCTATTATTTGGCACCGCTTCTGCATCTGCCCACAAAATGACGTTTAGCGCTCCCATACTGCTACTGATTGAGTTCGTGCCGTTGGTTAGGATAGAGTCATCGGCTTTCAGGGTAAGGGTAGCATTTGCCCCGCCGGTTTTAGTAATGTTCGCGTTGTCTAGCGTGATATTCCCTGTTTGTCCCCCGGTGGTGCCTGTAGTAATCGTTACGTTATTACCGTTTGTAAGGGCTGTAGAAATGGAGGAATCGAGGATTGTAAAGCTATCAGATCCAGGATCGACAGTTTCACCACTGGAGTTTACCGAATAAGCTCCCGCACCGGAAATGGTCACGTCACGAGGGTCGAGGAGCCATGTCCCGGCCCGTCCGTTGAGCGACGATGCATCGGCGATGCCAGTGACGCCGAGCATATTCTTGCCCGAGGTCTCAACCAGCCCGCCGTTACCCCACCACGTACCCGCTTTCGCGTCGATCTTCCCACCGAACTGCGTCGTATCGTCCGCCCAGACGATGACCTTTCCGCCGTCGCCCGAATGGGTTGCGGAGGCGGAGATATGCGTCTGCTTCGCGATGGTGACATGCTGCGCATTCGCCAGATTGGTATGGTTCTCTCTGCCGAGTGCGATTTGCTTACCCTGATAATCGCCGCCGACGCGGATATTGCCGCCGCCGTGGATACCGTTCGCGTGGATGTTTGTCCCCGTGCCGAGCGTGATGTCACGCCCACTGATATCGACATCGCCGCCGAAGACAATCTGGCCGCTTGCATCGCGTCGTGCATGGCTCGCTTGGATGATACCTTGTGTATTTACTGTACTGGAGACAATATGGCTCGCCTGCGCTGCCGTCAGCGCAACCTGTCCCGCAGTGATGACTCCGTTATGCGTAACGGAGGTCGCAGTCGTTTTGTCGGTGACCGCGATGTTCAGTAGCCCATCCCCATACAGGTCGACCGTCGCCGTATCCGCCCCGGCGAGTTGGGCTTTGCCCATCGTCGCGGTGATGATGCCGTTATTGACCACATGTGGCGCGACGAGGGCGACGATACCACTCTCCTTCGCGGTGATAGAGCCTTCATTGACGATAGCCGCGCCCGCATTCCCGGGCCGGGTCAGTTTCAACGCACCGCCGCCCATGAAATCCGATGTCGTGGTATCGGTGGAAGTGGCCACCAGTCCAGAGACATCGACTTTGCTGTCCTTACCGAACACTACCCCGTTGGGGTTCATCAGCATCACATGCCCGTTGGCGGTGATGGAGCCTTGGATGTCGGAGGGTTTCTGATCATGGATACGATTGAGGATAACGGCCCCGGCGGAAGGCTGGTGGAAGGTGACCGCTTCCGTCTTGCCGACATCGAACCCCTGCCATTCGATGATGGCCCGGTCGGTGTTTTGGTTGACGATGGTGTAGGGACCTGTCTGGGCAATCGCAGCGTCACCCGCGCTGACGACCCCACCCGTAGGCGCAGCGAAAACCACGCCGGGTACGATGCATAAAGCCGTACTCCAGCGGAACATCCCGCGTAGATCCCGATGTTTCATAAATATAATAATACATATCAAAGATTAATATTTACCTTAAATGGCGGTGGGCCAAAGTAATATATAGTTAACCAAGCCCATCCGAATGTCGCATGGACGTACATTCGATGAGTAAAATATAAACAATAAATTACAATGTATTAGAAAGGAGCGATGAGCCCAAAGAAGAATCGGGTTGCCTTCCCGTCCGACCCTTCGGCAGCTACCCGGTGTGTTAAGGGCTTGGCGATCTCAAGATTACCGGATAATCCATACGGCAATGCCATACGCGACCCGATACCAGCCGAAGTCAACGATTCATGGGCATTCTCGGAAGGAAGGGCCCCCCGGTTCCACACTTTACCCCCGTCATAGAACGCATAAATCTGGTAGAAGGGAAGGAAGTCACTGGTCAGTATGTCCTGATAACGCAATTCCAGTCGCGCGCCGATACCCGAATCGCCTGCTATTTCTGCGGGATCATAAGCGCTACCGATTAATTCTCCACCCAGACTGAATTCCTCCGATGCCACAAGCGGGTCGAGCGCATATTGCCCGGATGCGTTGAAGGAAAGCGAGAAGCTGTGCGGCAGAGGATATTGGTAACTATATCCGGCTTCCATTCGTGTCGCATTCGGATGTGCATTGGCGCGGGAGAGCGCATCTCCCGTATGGCTGGCATCGAGAATGCCAATGCCCTGCACCAGATTTCCGTTAAGCGAATGCACCCCGCCCAGTGCGTCATAGCTGGAATAGGATGTGCCGACGTTCAGGGTGCGGATATGGTCTTCGTAAATTTCCGTATCCAGTATCTTAGAGCGCGTATTGCGAATGTCAAAGCCCGCCAGCCCGTACCAGTTCTCGCGGCGTGTACGCAGGAACGGATAGTTCACGCCGGCGCTGAGCGAATGGCTCTTGCCTTCGATGTCGAGAATCTCGAGCGCATTGCCCGGCGCTGTTTCGGTACGGGTGAGGGTGACGCGCCCAACCAGCCCGTCCCCACCGATAGGCTGTTGATAGCTTCCTTCATAATAACGCAGCTCATCGAGATTGCCCGACACGACGCTACGGAATTGTACCTGCTCCGCCCCCAGCAATTGCCCGTTGGCAGCGATGCGTGCGCCGATCTGCAGTGGGCCGAGATAGCGACTTCCGCGGTTATTGGCCGTCGCTTCCCCTTCCCACGGATCCTGTGATACATCGACCATCAGCATCGCCGCTTCCAGCGTATCCGGTGAGGGGGATAGCAGTCCACTGACCTTGGCTCCGGCGATATCGTCCATCAGCAGGAGGTAGCGCTCAAGCGTCGCGGCTTTGAGGGGTCTTTCGCTTGTAACGTGCGCACCATATGCTTTTAACTGGTCTAATAGCCCTGCGCTCTCAACGCCCTTGAACTGTACAGAGTCCAGATACCCCTCAATCACGCGGATGGTAACGCTGCCGCCTGAGACGCGCTGAGGGGGTATGATGGCGTAGGAAAGCAAATATCCTTCGCGGCGGTAATGTTCAGTGATCTGCGCGGCAATGCGTTGTACATCGCCAAATCTTATGGTCTTGCCGATCTGGTCGCGGTAAAAAGCGGCGAGTGAATCAGTGGAGAATGCGGTTGCGCCCTCAACACGCACTTCATTCAAGACGAATTCCGGTCCGCCCTCTTGTATGTCTGGTATCTTTTCCGGCGCGGCGGGCAGCGTATACTCCGCGTCGGGCACGGGCAGGGGAGAGCGTTTCAATTGCTGTTCTATCTGCCCCGGCTCGATGCTGCTTAGCGGGACCTGTGCGTGCGCGCTGTGAACCAACGCCCCCACGCATGCGAACGCGACACCCCACCACAAACCCGTTCGGTGTGTTAACATGGCAAAATACTACATAGAAAACAGACCAATGCAGCCAAAATATCCGTAAGCTGTTCCATTTTTTATAGTGATTCCTTCGCCTGTGACAAAAAGCCCCTAATGCCCCCGTGGAATGTCATGGATAGTGTTCCGCTATGCAGCTGCGTTATTGTGTCTCATGCAAGTGGTTCATTCATCACCATCTTTATAGATTTTATATAATGTAAGTCGCATCGCGCTACGGACTACTGACACGACTTATCCGCATACTACATCTTGTAACGGATACCGAAGCAGGAGGCTTTTATGGTTCATATGCGTAGCGAATGTTTAACAGTGGGTGAACTCTGTCGCGGCTTGCCGCGCATGGTGCTGAACCCATCCCACACAGTCCTTCAGGCAGTGGAAATGATGGATCATTACAATCGCTATGCTGTAGGCGTGGAAAGCAACGGCCAATTCGCCGGACTATTTTCCTATAATGATTACCTCTCCGAAGTACTTCTAAAAATGCGCCATCCTGGGACGACTCTCCTGGAAGACGTCATGGCCTTAGAGCCTCTGATGCTTGATCCTGATGACGCCGTCATCGACGCGCAGGAGACCTGCCATCTAAATGGTGTGCGCTATTTCCCCGTCATCGAAGATAATCGCATCCTCGCCATCATGTCAGTTTCTGATCTGGCGGGAGGGCGTGAACAATATTATAAACATGCCGATCATGAGCTGCTTCAACCGCGCCATATCAGCACCACGTCCACCCAGAGATTCGCGGTATTCCCCGTCTAGAGGAATACGCGTCCGGACTGCATCCCCTCACCGCATCAGGCGGCGTGGTGGGGGGGTGTCCTTTCCTTCCGGATAAGGCTAGAAATCGTCGAAATTTCCCGCTGATAATCCGGCGAGATCCGCCGTATCCACTCCCGCAAGACGTGCCACAAACACCATCGTATCGTCCGCCGCCAGCAATCCGGCATTGGCTGTATTGGTGATGAGTACCAGCCGTGCATCCGTACCGTTGCTGATCATCAGGTAGAAACTATCCCCCACCGCAAGGTCGTCGGCGATCCCCGCCAGCGCGGTATATACGTTGGCCTCGGTGAAATCGGCTGCCGCGTTAGTGGCGACATACATCCCCACGTTCGCTCCCATCACCTGCGCCGCGCCTGCATTGCCATTGGTGAAATCGACCCCTGTACCGCGCAGATTGGCGACCGTCAAATCGCTGAAGTCGAACGCATCCACGCCTACGAACGCATCCGTGATAAGGTCAACGTTGGTATCCACCGCGTCCGTCTGCACGATGGCATAGCGGAACGTGTCGTTTTCATTCCCCCCGGTGATGGTATCAATGCCCAGCCCGCCGATGAGCGTGTCATTCCCGTTACTGCCGACGATGCTGTCATTATCCGCCCCTCCGGTGATGAGGTCGCTTCCCGTACCGCCGTCGATGGTGTTGAGTCCCAGTCCGCCGTCGATGGTGTCGTTGCCTTCATCGGCATTGATGCTGTCCGCCCCGTCGCCGCCGGTGATGCTGTCTGCCCCGTCGCCCCCGGTGATTTCATCATTGCCCGCACCGCCGGAGAGCGTATCGCCTAATCCGCCTGCGATGATCTGGTCGTTATTCGCCGTTCCCGTCAGCGATGCTTTCGCGCCGTTGATATTGGTCAGCAGCAACGACCCGTCGCTCAGCACCAGATTGGCCGAAGTGAAGTTACCCGTATAATTGGTGAAGACGAACGTATCGTTGCCCGCTGCGTTGGTAATGGTGACGGACGAGCCGAGCCCGGTGACGACCAGGTCCGTCGCCGCCCCGCCCGAAAGCGTCGCGGTGAGTTTATCGGTAGCTTCGAACACCCCGAACGTCACCGGCGCGACCCCGGTCAATCCGGTATTGTTGACGGTGATGGAGTCATTCCCTTCATTACCGAAGAGGGTGATGTTGCTGGTCGCGCTGCGGTCACCGCTGATGGCGATGACATCCGTCCCCAACCCGCCATAGATGGTAACGGTCTCGCCTGCGGCCAGTGCTGCCGTGGAGGTGAAGGTATCGTTCCCCGCATTGCCATAGAACACCATATGCGCGCCTGCATTGGCCGTACCGAACAGGAAGTTGTCCGCGCCGTCTGCCGTATCCACACCCGCACTGCCGCCGACGATGGTCGCATTGCCGAAATGCCCCGTCATGTCGAACGAATCCGTCCCCGCCTGACCGAACACCAGCAGCGACCCCGTCGCCCCCGTGCCGTCCGCATCGTGGAAGAAGGAATCGTTCCCCAACCCGCCATACACGGTCTGTCCGAAGGTGGCAGTGAAATCATTGATCTGGACGACGTCGTTACCTGCGGTGGCGAAGACGATGGTGTTGCCGAGCCCGGTGATGAAGAGATCGTCATCGTCCAGCGTATCGACTTGTCCCGTGCCGCCATAGACGGTGACGTTGCCGGTGAAGGTGGAGGCATTGAGCGTATCGTTGCCGTCTCCCCCATAATAGATAAGGGTTCCCGCTCCCGCGCCCGCGTCCACGTCGTCGTTACCGTTGCCGCCGTAAATGGTCGTGGCCTTGCCCGTGCCGATGGGGTCGGTGAATAGGACAGTGTCATTCCCCGCATTGGCATAAATCAGGTTGTTACCGCTGGTCGTTCCCGTACCGTCGATGGTGATGGTGTCCGAACCGTCCGCCGTATCCGCTGCCGCCGCCCCCCCATAGATGATGTTGTTGCCGCTGCCGATCTTGATGGTGTCGCCTTCGCCGAGCCCATAGATGACATTATTGGCGTCCCGGTCGGTGGTGTTCGCATTGACGCGGTCAAGCGGCCCGGTGGCAATCTGCGCCAGCGCATCATCCGTTGTCCCGGTCGTATTATCGCCGGAGAAGAATTTGCCTTGTGACCCGGAGAAAAGGAAGTTGGAGGTCGTGATATTGGCCAACGTGAACCCTGCCAGCACCGTGCTGACGCCCGCGCTATTAGTGATGACCAACCCGCCAGTGCTGTTATTGGCATAGGCATAGGCCGTCGGATCTCCAGAGATGGTCAATACATCATTCGCGGCGTTGAAGGTTACGGTGGTGCCTACGATGGCGGAAAGGTTATAGCTGGTCATACACTCCTCATACATTTCGGATGATCGGGAATCTTCGTTTTTTCAGGCTCCAACCGGAGGCCGTACGCGTTCCCTATGGATGTGCGCAACTGTAGCAGATTCCATGCCAGAAAAAAGATGTTATGACGCCCATCCGAAATAGTTAAAAAATTAACCCTATGTTGCACCGCAGCATAGACGTCTGATTTTTATTGCAATTCGGACGAAACTTGTTACCCGTGTTAGGCTTCCATAAACACCATCAAAAAAGAACAGGGGTTGTGTCATGAAAAAAGTCATCATTTCGGGAATGATCGGGAACGGTCTGGAATGGTATGTGTACGCATTATACGGCCAGATGGCATCCTTTATCGGGAAAATGTTCTTCCCGTCGGACGACGTGAACGAGTCCATGATGTGGACGTTCGCTTCCTTCGCCATCGGCTTCCTCGCACGCCCCTTCGGCGGTATCGTCTTCGGCTGGATCGGCGACAAGCTGGGGCGTCAGCGCTCCCTGTCTCTTTCTATTATGGTGATGGCCGTCACCACCGGCCTCATTGGCTTGATGCCGACCTATGAGCATATCGGCATCCTCGCCCCCATCACCCTGATGCTGCTGCGCCTCGTGCAGGGCGTGTCCATCGGTGGAGAGTTCAGCGGCGCGATCGTCTACATGGTCGAACATGCGGAAACCAAACGCCGTGGTCTCGTCGGGTCGATGGCGATGGTGTCGTTGGTGCTCGGCTTCCTTACCGGATCGCTCGTCGCCTATGCATTCAGCACGTTCCTTTCGCCGGAAGTTTTCGGCAGCTGGGGCTGGCGCGTGCCGTTCCTAGTCGGCCTGCTCATCGGTATTGTCGGTCTCTATATCCGGAATTCCTGCCATGAAAGCCCGCTTTACACTAAGGCCAAAGCCGAGGGCCATCTGGCGGACAAACCCGTGAAAGAGGTCTTCACCAAATACATGAAGAACGTGACGCTCGCCATCGGCATCTACCTGCTGGTAACCATCCCGTTCTATTTCTGCAGTATCTACTTCATCACCCTCAATACCGTGCATTTGGGCCTGACGATGGAGCACGCGCTGCAGAACAACACCATCGCAATGCTCTTGATGTTCGCCGCCGTCCCCATATCCGCCATCCTGTCGGATAAGTATGGACGGAAGAAAGTGCTGATGACAATCGGCGCGGTCTATCTGTTGACCACGTATCCGATCTTCTCCACTTTCTCGCCCGATAATCTGGCGATGGCGATTCCGTTACAGATGTTCTACGCGGTACTCGTCGGCCTCTATCTTGGCCCGGTTCCCGCACTGCTGGCGGAAATCTTCCCGACCAGCGTGCGTAATACGGGCATGGCCATTTCCTATAACCTCTCCGCTGCCGTCTTTGGAGGAACAGTCCCGCTCGTCGCGACCTATCTCTTCGACCACTTCCCGGCGGACGCGTTGCAGTACCTGGCGCTCTACGTCACCATCGGCGGCGTCCTCGCGATGGTCTGCCTCTTCCTTTACAAGGATCGCTACCGCGAGCCGTTGCTCTAAGGAAGATTCACGAAATGTCACCCCGTCGCATGACGGGGTCTGGTTCCTACCGTATGCCGTCGTAAAGACGGCATACGTGTTTGTGGGGAGTGCCCATAATCCCCCTTGCTCCTATCTCCCGTGCGGGATATAGAGAATTTATCGCTGTGGCCGCCTTAATAGACCGTCACAGCGATTTTTCGTTAGAATCTGGGGAGATTATGGCAGACAAAGAAAAGCTGATTATCGGCTCTGAAGAATGGCTCGCCTTGCCGGGGCTTGGCCTTCCGGTCATTAAGGCGCGCGTGGATTCCGGGGCGAGAACCTCCTCCATCCATGCCTTCAACATCCAGCCCTTCGAGCGCGAGGGCAAGGCGTTCGTCCGGTTCGACGTCAATCCCCTGCAGGATAACCGCAAGATATATAAACGCTGCGAAGCCCTCTCACTGGGTCGCCGCGATGTCAAAAGCTCCAGCGGCCATGTCGAGAAACGCCACGTCATCCTGACCACGGTCGAACTGGACGGCCAAAGCTGGGAAATCGAAGTGACGCTGACCAATCGCGACTCGATGGGTTTCCGCATGCTGCTCGGCCGCCAGGCGATGACGGGCCGCCTGATCGTCGATCCTGAGCGCTCCTATTGCGTCAACAAAATCTCCAGCCGTCAGGCCGAAGGTTTTTACCAGAAAGCCAAAGTTCGCAAGAAGGGCCTGAACATCATCGTCCTCGCCAGCAACCCGGAACTCTACTCCAACCGCCGCATCATCGAAGCAGGCGAGATGCGCGGCCACACGATGCGTTTCGTCAACGTCAAATACTGCTACATGAACATCTCGCCGGAGAACGCTTCCATCCATTACCGTGGTGGTGAAATTCTGGAGCAGGTGGACGCCGTCATCCCGCGCCTTCGTCCTGCCATCACCTTCTACGGTTGTTCCGTCGTACGTCAGTTCGAATCGACGGGCGCATTCTGCCTGAATGATTCCGTTGCCATCGCCCGCTCGCGCGATAAATTGCGCTCGCTGCAGATGTTGGCGCAACGCGGCGTACCGCTGCCCACGACAGGCTTCGCCAGCTCGCCCGAGGATACGCAAGACCTCATCAAAAGCGTCGGCGGTGCACCGCTGGTCATCAAACTGCTGGAAGGCACACAAGGCACGGGCGTCGTCCTCGCCGAGACCAACAAAGCGGCGGAGAGCGTGATCAACGCGTTCAAGACGCTGAAGGCCGAAATCCTCGTACAGGAATTCGTGCGTGAAGCCCAAGGCTGCGATATCCGCTGTTTCGTCATCGACGGCAAGGTCGTGGGCGCAATGGAACGCAAAGCCGCCGAAGGCGACTTCCGCGCCAACCTCCATCTGGGTGGAACCGCCAGCGCCGTAAAACTCACCGCCGACGAGCGCCGTATCGCACTCCGCTCCGCCAAGATCCTCGGCCTCAAAGTCGCCGGTGTCGATCTCATCCGCTCCGGCACGGGTGCGAAAGTCCTTGAGGTGAATTCCTCCCCCGGCTTGGAAGGCATCGAGGACGTCACCGGCAAGGACATCGCCCAACTGATGATCGAAGCTATAGAACGCGGCGTCATCGGGTAATCAACTAGCTCAATCCATTATAGTGTCATTCCCGCGCAGGCAGGAATACACCGCCATGTCCATGGCGCAATAAACAAGGATAAACTCCCGCGGGAGTTTATCCCGTACCAGATACGGGGCGGGAGTGACATCAAGAGAGGTGCAGAAGCCTAGTGCTTTTTCTTCTTCGCCGTGAAGATGTTGAGCATCTCCACCCCGAGAGAGAAGGCCATCCCGAAGTAGATGTACGTCTTCGGAATCTCCGCCCCGAACCCATCTCCGACCAGCATCACCCCGATCATCAGGATGAACGATAGTGCGAGGTTTTTCAGCGTCGGATAGGTGACAACGATGTCGGACACCCATTTGGAGGCAAAGAGCATGACGAGGATCGCGACCGTCATCGCCGCGATGATGACGGGGATATTCTGCGTCATCCCGATGGCGGTGATAACCGAATCGAACGAGAAGACGAGGTCGATGATAGCGATCTGCAGGATGAGCGAGAGGAAACTCTTACCCGACGGCTTGGCCTTGATCTCGTTCTTCTGCTCCTCGGTGAACATCTCATGGATATGCATGGTCGATTTAGCGATGAGGAATAGCCCCCCTGCAATCATCAGCAGGTCTTTGCCTGAGAAGGAGGTGCCGAAGAGGGTAAGAATAGGCTCCTGCATCTGGATGATGACGTTCAACCCCAGCAGCATGATGATACGTAATACCAGCGCCAGTCCCAGCCCGATGAACCGCGCACGTTTCTGGTCTTGCGGCGGCAGCTTGGCGACCAGCAACGCAAGGAAGATGATATTGTCGATACCGAGGACGATCTCAAGGACGGAGAGGGTCAGGAAGGCGCCGGCGAGTTCGATGAGGGATGCATCCATAAGAGTATCTTTTCTGAAGAGAGGTGAATATTAAAACCATTTGAATCGTTTGAACAGCGCAATCTCAAAGGCGACGACGAGGAAAATGAGACCAAAGACGATCCAGAAAGCCGTGGGGCTTTCCGAGGCGGGTATCCCGGATACGTTCATTCCGAGGAGCCCGGTGATGAAGGTGATGGGCAAAAACACCGCCGTGAGGACGGAGACGACATAGATATTACGGTTGATTTTCTCCGACAGGGCGTTGCGGATTTCATCATGCAGGATGCTGGCGCGCTCGCGCTCCACGTCGAGCGCTTCCACGAGACGGATGATGAGATCCTGATTCTCGCGCAGTTGCGTCCGCGCCCGCTTGCCCATCCATTTGACCTGGGATGCGAGCAGTTGCGCCATCACGTCCCGTTGCAGGGCGACATAGCGCCGCAGTTCACTGCATTGGATGCGCAATTCGGTGACGGTCTGCCGCAGGTCAGCCGTCAGGTGGGTGAGAAGTTCGCCTTCCGCCTCATCCAGTTGATCCTCAATATCGCTGATGACCGGCTCCATATGATGGAAGAGGCTGCGCGTCAGGAACGCGACGAACTCCCCCGGGTTCTGCGGCGCACCGCTGCCGGATGCGAGTTTGTGGGTGATGTCGTCGATGGATTTCAACTTACGGATACGCACACTGATGATGCGGCTCTCCTCGATGAACAGGCGGAGCGAGATCATATCCTCCGGCTCCGCGCCGGGGTTGAGGTTGACACCCCGTAGTATCAACAGCGTGCCGCCTTCCAGTTCGGAAAAACGCGGACGCGTATCCTGCGCCATCATCGCAGTGGCGACCAGCGGATCGAGACCCGCCTGCGTATTCATATATTCCAGCGTATCCTCGAAATCGCGGCGCAGATGCAGCCACAGGAATCCGTCACGCGGCGTCCATTCCGCGGCTTCCCGCGCAGAGAGTTTGCGCGCGCCCCCTTTGCCGTCCATCAGCCATGCCTCCTCCAGCCCCTCGTCAAGCATCGCCGCTCACTTTCGGTTTCGGTTTGGCGCGGGGCTTCAGGCTAACGGACGGCATGCTGGTGATGGTCACTTCCCGGTGCGGGAAGGGGATGTCGATGCCGTGCGCCTTGAATTTTTTCCAGATGGAGAACATCACTTCGCTCTGCGGCATGAACCGCCCGTTATCCACGTCATTGACGAAGAACAGCAACAGGAAATTGACCGAAGAATCCGCGAACTCGCGCAGGAAACATTGCGGTTGGGGGTCTTTAGCGGTGCGTGGGTGTTCAAGCGCCGCTTCCAGCATCAGTTTCTGTGCCAACTCGATGTCGGAACTGTAGGCAATGCCTATAGGAATATCGATCCGCCCGCGCTTATTGGAATGCGTCCAGTTATTGACCCGGCTGATGATGAAATCCTCATTTGGAATGAAAACTTCCTTCCCCTCTGCCGTTTCCAGCAAGGTATAGCGCCCATGTGTCTTGCGAATATACCCGGTCGTCCCGTCCGCGAGTTCCACAAGATCGTCTACCTCCACCGATTTCTCGAACAGCAGAATAATCCCGCTGATGAAGTTGGACGCAATTTTCTGCAACCCGAACCCGATACCGACGCCCACCGCCCCCCCGAGTACGGCCAGCGCCGTCATATCCACCCCCATGATATTGAGCGCGATGAGGAAAATGGTGAAGTACAGGACGATATTCCAGCCCTTGATGATGAGCTCCCGATCACTGGCGCGGAGCTTCTTGAATTTGCGAATGTAAGACTCGATGCCCCGCGACAGTAGCCCCGCGACCCAGATGAGGATAACTACGGCGACAAGTGAACTGACCACGTTATACGCCGATATCTTCGAGCCGCTGACCTCGAAGGATAAATCTTTCAGGAATTTGATGAGCGGCTGAAGCAGGCCGGAGACGGACAATCCGATGATAGGTATAATGAACAGCGCCCCCGAAAGCTTGGCGAAACTGCTTTCGGTGAAGGATTGCAACGCCGCCAGCACGAACCACAGCAGCACGAACTGCACGATGATCTTGATGATGCCGACCTCACCGCCCGCCCGCGCAATGGCGAAGTAAGCAAGCGCCATGAAAACGAGCATGAAGATAGGCGGCATCAGCGGCATGATGACCTGCACCAGCTGCGCGGTGATGACGCCTTTGCGCCTTTTCAGCCCGCGCTTGACGATACGCTTGATGAGCGCCCGCACGGCGAAGCCGAGGATGAGGCAGATCAATGCCGCCATCAACTGGACGAAACCTGCCTCACTGAACAGGAGATTCTGGATGGCGGGGGGAATGGGCAGGTTGGGGTTCATGCGCGGCAGGGTAACGTGAATTCATGCGCAAATCAATATGCGCGAGCGGTGTTCCGCCTCAAAAAAACCGTTATTATACTTACGGAATACTATGCTATGGGGCCGGTCCGCTCCGGCAATTCGTTCGCCCCGTGGATCTCGATGGTCGTATGGACGATGCCCAGCGCCTCAGGAATACGCTTGCGCACATCCTCCGGCGTGATGACGGTGGCGGAGTTGAGCGTAATGGTCGCTGAATAAATGCCGGGGCCAATCGACCAGACATGCAGATCCGTCACCTGCCCGCAACTGGCGATGGCGGCTTCCACCTGTTCGCGCATGGCATCGGGCGCTTCCCAGTCCATGAGTATTTTCCCCGAACTGCGGATGAGGATGACGGACCAGCGGCAGATGACGATACCACCGAGAATTCCCATCGCCGCATCGAGCCATATCCACCCCAGATATTTCCCCGCCAGCAGCGCGATGATAGCGAGCACAGATGTCAGCGCATCCGTCAGCACATGGACGTAAGCCGCGCGGAGATTATGGTCGTGCCCGTGAGTATGGTTGCCGTCCTCAAGAGTATGATTATGAGCATGATCATGGCTGTGGCTGTGTTCTTCTTGCAGGATGAGCGCACAGATACCGTTGATGACCAGTCCCCCCACCGCGACATAGATCGCCGCGTCGAACAGGATAGGCTGCGGCAGGAAAAGACGATGAATGGATTCTCCGAACGTCCCCAGCCCCAGCAGAAATAGCAGTACCGCGCTGGAGAACCCGGCAAGCGCATTCATCTTCCCCGTCCCGAAACTGAACCGGGGATCATGTGCGTAGGTGCGGGTGAGAAAGTATGCCATGCCTGCAATGAACATCGCCGCCGCGTGGGAGAACATGTGGATACCGTCGGCAAGCAGCGCCATCGACCCGAAGAGGATACCGCACACAACTTCCACGATCATGGTGAGGAGGGTGATGCCCAGTACCCACCACGTCTTGGATTCGCCGGGGCGCTTTACATGCTGGCCGAAACGGTGGTCATGCGGGACGGGACGGGGCACAAGACCTCCTGAAAAATGAACCGGCGAAATCCTAGTTCAGATATTTTTCGACGTCCATCTTGCCTTCGGTATGGTCGATGATGGCCGTAATCGCCGCATCCCCGGTGATGTTGATGGTGGTGCGGAACATGTCGAGGATACGGTCGATGCCGACGATGAGACCGATGCCTTCCAGCGGCAGACCCACCGAATGCAAAACCATACTCATGAAGATGAGCGAGCCGCTGGGGATTCCCGCCGCGCCGATAGAGGCGATAGTACAGGTGAACATCAGCACAATGTAATCATGCCATTCCAGCGTGATACCCGCGGCTTGCGCAAAGAATACGGCGCAGATGCCGAGATAGATGGCCGTCCCGTCAAGATTGATCGACGCGCCCAGCGGCAGGATGAAGTTCACGCTTGATTGCGAAACGCCCATTTTTTCATGCAACGTGCGCATGGTGGTGGTGAGTGCCGCCTTGCTGGAGGTGGTGGAGAAGGCGAGCAACTGCGGCTCGACCATCTTGCGGTAGAACGGCATCGGGCTGAGGCCGGTGACGGTCTTGATGAACACGCCGAACAGCACATACTGGATCGCGCAGGCGATGATGACGGTGATGACCAGCTCGGTCAGGGTGATGATGATGTCCATCCCTTGCGTGCCGACCAGCCATGCCATAAAGCCGAATACGCCGATGGGAGACACTTTCACGATGATCTCGATCATGCGGAAGACGAGCACGGCGGATTCATGGCAGACGGTGATGAGGTTCTGGCATTTCTCGCGGCAGAGGTTCAGCACCACCCCGGTAAACATCGCGAAGACGACGACCTGTAGGATATTGCCTTCCGCCATAGCCTGAATGGAGTTGGAGGGAATTGCGCCGATGAGAAGGTCGAGCAGACCGCCGGGGCGTTCCGCCTGTGGGATGCCTTCAAGACCGAGCGCCGCATCCAGATGGACACCGACACCGGGACGGAAGATGGAGCCCATGACCAGGCCGATGACCACGGCGAAAAGCCCCGTGGAGATATAAGCGAGAATCCCCTTGGTGGCGACGCGCGCGATATTGGCAACGTCGGCAAGATTCGTGATCCCGTATATAAGAGCGAAGAAGACGAGAGGGACGATGACCATCTTAATGAGGGTGATGAACAACGTTCCGAAAATTTTGAGGAAGGCAGCATCCTCGCCGAAAATAAACCCGGCGGCGATACCCAGTGCCATACCCAGCACCACCTGTTTCCACAACATCCACTTCAAGGGATTGATCGCCATCTAGCACGTCTCCAAAGATTGGTTAGCGGCCAGCCCGAACGGGCTGTTTTCCAAAGGAAACGCGTTCATAGCGTGAATCGGAACGAAACACAAGCAGAGAGACTTGTGCAGTGCACGATAGCGGCGTAAACCTATGTATTATGGTGAATTAACTAATTCGATGAATGGTGGATTACGACTAGTTTTGAGCGCAGGTAATCGCGCATCGTATAGCCGATGCCGCCCTGCCCTAGACCAGATTTTTTATATCCACCGAAAGGCATCCAGTCCACGCGGAAGGCAGTATGGTCGTTGATCATCACCGCACCTGCCTCGAGCGCACGCGCCGTATCCATCGCACGTGTTACATCCTGTGTGAACACCGCCGCCTGAAATGCGTACTCGACATCGTTCGCCTGCGTGATGGCGTCCTTGACGTCCGTATAGGAATAAATGCACACCACGGGGCCGAAAATCTCTTCCGTAGATACTTTAGAATCCGGCGATGGATTGAACAGGACGAGAGGCGAGAGGTAACGGTCATCGACACGCCTCGCTTGCCCGATCAGCTCCGCACCTTCCGCCACCGCTTCCCTGACCCATTCCATGACGCGTTCGGCTTCCTTGGGAGAAATCATGGGGCCGACATCCGTATCTTCATCTCGTGCATCTCCGACGACGAGCTTTTCCGCTTCCTCCGTAATACGCTCCGCTAACGTCCGCGCCATGCTCTCCGGTGCAAAAATACGCTGCACGGACACACACACCTGCCCCGCATGATAGAACGCACCTTTCACTAGCGGGGGAATGATAGTGTTCATATCCACATCCTCATGCACGATGACGGGTGCTGCACCCCCATGCTCCAGCGCACAGAGCACACCCGGCGCGAGCTTGCTACGAAGTTCCCAACCCACCTTGGCCGAACCGATGAAATTGAAAAAGGCGATGCGCGGGTCGGTGACGAGTTTCTCCGCTACCTCATGATCGCACAGGAGTGGCGTCACCCACCCTTCCGGCAATCCCGCTTGCGTCAACAGGTCGCACAGTGCAAGGCAGGAGAGGGGGGTGCGTGAGTCGGGCTTGATGAGCACCGGCGTCCCCACCGCCACGGCCGGGATGACCTGATGGATAATGAGGTTCAGCGGATGGTTGAACGCGCTGATAGCGATCACCACACCCACCGGTTCCTTCAGCGTGAATGCGGTGCGGTTCTGGCTGGCTGGGTTCATGTTCATGGGGATGCTTTCCCCCGTCAGCAGGTGCAAGGATTCTTGTATTGCGATACGTATCCCCTCGATGGCGCGGGTCGTCTCCACCCGTGCGTCCTTGAGCGGCTTGCCGCCTTCGGTGGCGATACGCACCGCGAATTCCTCCGCTTGCGATTCCAGCAATTGTGCGGTGGTCTCAAGGATAGCCAGCCGCTCTTCCAATTTAGGTGCATGGGCTTTATCCGCCCATACCGAAAGCGCTTGCTCCAGCAGCCGTTCCACCTGTTCCCACGGGGCGAGGGGGAGGGTCTCCAATGTGCTGCCGTCATTAGGAGAAATCACCGTGAATTGCGTAGCCGTACCCGTCATTACATCTCCTGTGCAAAAAACTTATTCATCCCCTTGAAACCATAAAGTGGCCATACCATATTTTTCCGCGAGAGCGCTCTTCTATTCGGTTCAATCTATGTTTAGGAGACTTTTTTTATGGCAAGTATTCATGATTTGATCCCCTGGCGGGATACCCGTTCCGTCGGCAATGATTCCCTATACGACACCCTGCGCCAGATACAGCGCGAGATGGACAGCCTGTTCCAAGGGGCTTATGCCCCGCCGGGCCGCAGCCTCCCGGCGACACGGGATACGCAGGCGGTCTTCGCCCCCTCGCTGGACATCGCCGAGGACGAGGCGTCCTATCACATGACCCTAGAACTCCCCGGCGTGGTGGATCAGGACGTAGACCTGACGATAAGCGACGGCGTCCTCACCATCCGTGGGGAGAAAAAATCCGCGGTAGAACGGGATGACAAGAAAAACTGGCATCGCGTCGAGCGGTTCTACGGCACATTCCAGCGCTCCGTCTCCCTGCCCAAGGAGGTGGATGAAGCCAATATCGCCGCCACCTTCAGCAATGGTGTACTGGACATCTCCATCCCCAAATCGGTGGAGAAGAAGGAAAAAACCCGCAAGATCGAGGTCAAATCGGCTTAAAGACTCCGTCATCCTGAGCACTGCGAAGGATCTCCCGCTAACCCCTCGGGGGATTCTTCGCCTTTCGCTCAGGATGACGGACGTTTTTATTTCTGGGGGAGCCGTTCAAGCTTGGCGATGGTGTCAGCCAGTTGCAGGATGTGAAGGCTGCGCCGCACATGCAACTCCTCGATCATCTGCCCGTCAAGGATGCCGACGGAACGGTCATCCCCAAGAATCGACTCATATTCCGCGATTGTCGCCCGTGCCAGTTTCACCTCTTCCGCACTGGGCGAGAAGGCGGCGTTCGCTGCTTGGATCTGCTCCGGGTGGACGAGCGTTTTCCCGTCGAACCCTAGCCACTTACCTTCCGCACATTCGGCTTTCAGACCCGTATCATTCTTAAAATGGATATAGGTTCCGTCGAACACATGTTTGCCATACGCCCGCGCCGCGCAGACCAATTGCTGGAGCGCATAATATAACGGCTTGCGGTCATTGCTATGCGGCAACCCGAGCCCTGCACGCAGATCATTCGTCCCTGCCACTAGCGCCGCGCATTCCGGCGTCGCCGCGATCTCAGCCGCCTTGATAATTCCGAGCGGCGTTTCCACATTGGCCCATAACGCAAATGCTTGGGGCGTACCCAGCTGCTGCGCGATGGAGGCAGCCTGCGCTATCTGCTCCGCCGATTCCACTTTGGGTAACATGATACCGTCCGGTGCATGGGGCGCGATCTGCATCAGATCATCCAGCCCCTCCCGCGTATCGATACGATTAATACGAACGATGCGTTCCCGATGGCCGTAAGCGGTGCTCTTCAACGCCTCGATGACTGCCGCCCGAGCTTCCCCCTTCACCGACCCCGCCACCCCATCCTCAAGGTCGAAAATAATTACATCCGCCGCTAGTTTTTTAGCCTTCTCCATCGCCCGCGCATGGCTGCCGGGTACGAAGAGGAGAGAACGGCGGGGGCGGGCGATAGCATGTTCCATGCCCATACTCTTGCAGTAAAAGTCCCTTGGCTGCAAGGTTAAATACCTAACAGAAAACCTCTGTGCCGAGCGGATTTTTTAAGCTGCTTTCGCCTTCAGCCCATACTCGGAAATCAAGAGCTCCGCGATCTGCACCGCGTTGAGCGCCGCGCCTTTGCGTAAGTTGTCCGATACCACCCAGAGGTTCAGCCCGTGCTTCACAGTGGGGTCTTTGCGGATGCGCGAGACATAGGTTCCGTCTTCACCGACGCATTCGACCGGAGTCGCGTATTCATTCGTTGCAGGGCGGTCGAGGAGGACGACACCTTCGGCTTCGGCCAGAATCTCACGAGCTTCATCGGCGCTGATCTCGCTCTCGAATTCCACGTTCACCGCTTCCGAATGGCCAACGAATACGGGCACGCGCACGCAGGTCGCAGTCACTTCAATGGAATCATCACCCATGATCTTCTTGGTCTCCATCACCATTTTCCATTCTTCCTTGGTCGAGCCGTCTTCCATGAAGATGTCGATCTGCGGGATCACGTTGAAGGCGATACGTTTGGAGAATTTCTTCGGTTCGCGGAAATCATTGACGTAGATGGCCTTGGTCTGGTCATAGAGCTCACTCATCGCTTCCTTACCCGCACCGGAAACCGATTGGTACGTCGCGACGACGATGCGCTTGATTTTCGCGTGGTCATGCAGTGGCTTCAGCGCCGTCACCATCTGGATGGTCGAGCAGTTCGGGTTGGCGATGATATTGCGCTTTGTGTAATCTTTCAAAGCTTCCGGGTTCACTTCGGGCACAATCAGCGGGATGTCTTCCATCATGCGGAAATGGGAGGTGTTGTCGATGACCACACACCCCGCCGCCGCCGCGATGGGCGCGTAGATTTTCGACACAGACGCGCCGGGGGAGAAGAGGGCGATGTCTGTCCCCTTGAAATCATATTCTTCGAGTACAGCCGTCTTCAGGATCTTCGTCTCCCCGAAGCTCACTTCCTTGCCGCGCGAATTATGCGACGCCAGCGCCACCACTTCCCGCACCGGGAAATTACGCTCAGAGAGGATTTGAAGAATTTCGCGGCCCACGTTACCCGTAGCGCCGACGACTGCGATTTTATAGCTCATGTTGGTCACCTTACATTATTGAGGGCGCATATAATACGTGGATTCCCGCCAGTTGCAAGGGGGATTAGTATTGCGGCTGGCTCATTTGCGGCTTGGGGACGCTTGGCGAAACCGGCGGCAGGGGCCGCGACGTGACCGGCGGAACCGGCTGCGCCCGTACCCGCTGGTCGGCTCGCTGGATCATATCGCAGATATGCTGCCCGTCCTGTGCGCCGCTGGTTTGCTGCTTCAGCCAAGGCTGTGCCAACTGGTTCCATAAATTCTGGCTGCAGCCTTTGACGTGCGAAAATTCCGCCGATTGCATCAATCCCTGACTACGCGCGGTCACATGCTGTAACGCCTCGTCACGCTTACCCGCTTCGCAGAGTGTACGTGTCTCGCGTTGAATTTGCTTACTGCGTTCCTGCAACCGCTTCATCCCGTCCGGCCCCAACTGCGCCATGCATTGCTGGATCTCGCCGAAATGCATCATCAGTGTCTGGAGTTGCTGCTGGTTCAATCCCTGCATCGGCGGCAGGGAAGGCTGCTGCGCGTGCACATTCCCCACAATGAAAATGAAACCAGTGAGGGCGAGGGTCAAAAAAGATTTCATTAGGCTGCGATTCCGTATTCTCCGGCATATTGACTGAGCGCATCCACCACGGCTTCGCCCATCTCGGTCGTCGATACCAGCTTGCATCCCGGCTGCATGATGTCCCCCGTGCGGAAGCCTTGCGCCAATACTTGGCCGACAGCGTGTTCCAGCAGGTCAGCTTCCTTGCCCATATCGAACGAGTAGCGCAGCATCATGCCGACGGAAAGGATCGTCGCCAGCGGATTGGCTTTATTCTGGCCCATGATGTCCGGCGCAGACCCATGCACCGGCTCATAGAGCGCATGCTGTTTGCCGCTCGTCTGCTTCTCACCAAGTGATGCGGAAGGTAACATACCCAGCGACCCGGTCAGCATCGCCGCGCAATCGGAGAGGATATCGCCGAACAGGTTATTAGTAACCATCACGTCGAACTGTTTCGGGTTACGCACCAGCTGCATCGCCGCGTTATCGACATACATGTGCGAGAGGGTGATGTCGGTGTAATCCGCATCGCGTACTTTCTGCACTTCCTCGCGCCACATCTCGGTGCATTCCAGCACGTTGGCTTTATCCACCGAGCACACCTTCTTGCCGCGCTTCCGCGCAAGATCAAGCGCCACGCGCGCGATGCGGGTGACTTCGTAATCATGGTAGATTTCCGTATTCCGCCCGACGCGGTGACCGTCCTCGACGCTGACGCCGCGCGGCTCACCGAAATAGATCCCGCCCGTGAGTTCGCGCACAATCATGATGTCGAGACCCGCGATATGCTCACGCTTCAACGTCGACGCATCCGCCAGCGGATCAAAGCAGAGGGCAGGGCGCAGATTCGCAAAGAGACCTAACTCTTTACGGATACCAAGTAATCCGCGCTCAGGACGCACGCTATAATCCAACGATTCCCACTTCGGCCCACCCACTGCACCAAGCAACACGGCATCCGCCGTCTTGGCTTTTTCGACCGTCTCTGCCGGAAGCGGCGTTCCCGTGGCGTCATACGCGGAGCCACCGATCAGCGCCGAATCCATGGTGAATTGCGTCGCGCCATGGTCATTGAACCAACTCAAGATTTTGGTGGCTTCACCGACCACTTCCGTGCCGATACCGTCGCCGGGGAGTAAAAGAATCTGTTTCGTCATCTGTAATCGCCTGATGTGTTAGGAATAATGCGGCGCGTACCATAGGATAATCTTTCCCCGAATACAAGTACAGAGAAGGGCCGTCGGTCACCCCGGCGGCCCACTCAGACTGTGTGAGGCGTAGAACGAAAAGACCCTAGTCTTTGTCGCCCGTTACGCCGATATGTGTCGTGCCGCTCGGCGTCGAGATGCTGAGACCGGCTTTCTCTTCTTTACCGTAATATTCCTGATATGCGAATACCGCCGCACCACCGAGGATGAGCGCCAGTACGACCCAGATGATCGTGTTATTGGATGTCGTTGTGGTAACCATAAAAACCCCTTTGATATGTGAATAGTATGCACATAGTATCGGGTAAAGAGTAAATTACCTATCCTGATGGCAGGTCAAATCGTTCAGCAAACCATAAAGACGGCTACGTGCGCCCTTCTGGATTGGTCCTCACAGGTGGGCACTGGTTAGGGTCGTAAACCAGCCCTAAACGCCGTTTATCCCGCTCCTTCTGGCAATCAATGAACCCTTCGACACCCCGTTCCGCTCCTTCCTGTACCGCTGCGCCGCCACGCTGGAACGTATCCCCCAGCACACATCCGCCCAGCGAAAGCAGGGCGGCGCTTATCAGGAGGAGAGAGTCGCGCCTTTTCATGTCGCTACCCTATGGCCGTGATCACGTCTAGCATGGCGATGGTGACGAAGCCCGAACCCACATCCTCGATGACGACCGTGTTACCATTTCCGAGGTCAAGAATCGCATCGCTGTTCAGATACGTGATATGACTGAATATCTGCCCCGCATTTTGATACACCGTATTCAGCACCTGAAGACGGTCGGAAGCATCGAATCCGAAAATGACATCGTCGCCGCTATTCGCCTCGAACTGGAAATAATCCGCTCCCTCATTGCCGAACATAGTGTCGTTGCCGAGGTTACCGATGACTTTGTCGCTCCCGTTTCCGCCGTATAACGCATCATTTCCCAAGCCGCCATAGATGGTATCATCCCCGCCATTGGCAATCAACATGTCGTCCCCCACATTGGCGATGAGCAGGTCGTTGCCATCTAGGGGTGTGATGTTTCCATCCCCACCATAAAGCGTATCGTTACCGCTTCCGCCATATGCCGTGTCATTGCCGATGCCACCATAGGCAAGGTCGCTGCCCGCATTGGTGACTATGTAATCGTTGCCGGACCCACCGTAGATATTATCCGCCGCATCCGTCGTATCCACGTCGCCCGAGCCGCCGTAGAGGATGTCGTCCCCGCCGTTACCGATGAGCGTATCGCTCCCTTGACCCCCAAGGAGGCGGTCACCCGCATCATCAGGGTTCACAAAGGACCGCCCGCCGATGATGAGGTCGTTATTGCCCCGCCCCTCAATGGTATCCATGCCCAGCCCACCCGTCAGGGTATTGGCAAAGCTACCGCCGATGATGGTGTCGTTGCCGTCGCCGCCGGTGTTGGTGTCCTCCAGCGCGCGGCTGGTGGTGAGGGCCTCGAATGCGGGGGAAGATGCGTCTTGTGACATCATGATAAGTCTCTCCTGTGGTGCACACGGTGTATAAACTTCGACGAAGTATGTAATCTACACCTCATAAATTATCCGTACGCCGGAACGAACAATCAGCTGGCGTAGAGCCACGGAGCATGTTGCTTGTTCTCGCTCTCGTACGCGCTTATCTTAGGCGTATGTGCTAATGTCAGTCCGATGTCATCCAGCCCGTTCAGCAAACAATGCTTACGGAAGGCATCCACCTCGAAGGTGAAGCGGTGATTCCCGGCGGTGATCGTCTGCTCGGGCAAATCAACGTTGATCTGTTGCCCGCTTTCCGCAACCTGCATCAGCTTCTCCACCTCGTCCTTAGGCAGCGTGATGGGCAGAATGCCGTTCTTGAAGCAGTTATTATAAAAAATATCGGCGAAGGAGGGGGCGATGACTGAACGGATACCGAAATCCAGCAGCGCCCACGGCGCATGCTCGCGTGACGACCCGCAGCCGAAATTCTCACCCGAAACGATGATTTCTGCGCGCGTATACGGCTCCTTATGCAGGATGAAATCGTCGATCCGCTTGCCCTGCACGTCGTAACGCATCTCGTAGAACAACCCTTCCGCCAGCCCGGTGCGTTTGATGGTCTTCAGGAACTGCTTGGGAATGATCATGTCCGTATCCACGTTCTGGATAGGAAGAGGCGCGGCAATGGCGGTGAGTTTCGAGAATTTCTGCATAATTATCCTTATATTCCGTTATGTACAGCGGGGCAGGGCGAAGAACAAGGGAAAATTCGGCGCTATCTGGAGCAAAACAAATTTCATGACATAATAGTAAATATATAGTAATATTTAGTTTATATAAAATATAGTGAAGGGGTTTAGTGATGAGAATACATGGCTTTTTACTCGCTGTGGTACTCCTTGCCATAAGTGCTGGCGCTGGTTTAGCGGCGCTTCCATTACCACCCGGCATGACCCCCGCTGACGTGAAATCGCGTATGAAGCAGGAATGTTCCGCAAGCAGTTCGAGCGAAGAGTGCCGCCGATTCTCCCGCGTCTATCACTGCCGTGCGAATTACGAGGCCGAAGCCTGCAATAAGGAACGAGAGCATTTTTACTGCAATGTCGAGCGATATAAAGACGCTGCTCGCTGTGACCGCCTGAAACGCTGGAACAGCGGCGACCGCTCACAACCGCTAATTCCGGTCGATCAGGATCTGCAGGACAATTCAAACGGGACGGATGGGCAGTACGCAGGACAACAAGGCGGTTCTACGCCTTTATGCCAGCTCACGGGTACATGTGGTGGTGGTGGCGGCGGCAACTCATCCGGCGGAAATAGCTCCGGCGGAAATAGTTCCGGCGGTACTGTTGGCGGTGGCCCGCTGACTCCGCCTAAGCTCTGCATCGCCCCCACTAATTGCAACCAGAACGTAACCCCGGGATCGTTTCAATCGGCCCTGAACGGCGCGAATTGCGGATGCTCGCTGACGCTGGGCGCAGGGAGCTACGGTAACTTCAGCTATACGAAGAATTGCCCTGCTTCCAACCCCGTCATCCTGAAGGCGACGGGCAGTGGCGTAAGGTTCGGCAACATCACCATCAACGGTACGGGGCTGACGATCAGCGGGCCGGAAATCACTGGGCAGGTCAGAGTCAACGGCGACTATAATCGCATCACGCGCGCCGCCTTCACGGGAGACGCGGAGATTGATTTCATCGAAGGCTCTTCCTATAACCGTATTGATCATAACGACATCATCGTGAATCGTCAGGGTGTTGGGGAAACGGCGACTTTCATCGCGTTCTACCGACCACGCAGCACGGCGCAGATGTATCAGAATAATCGCATTGACAGTAATTATTTCACGACCAATACACCTGTGCCTAGCGCGTCTGTACCCGGAAGCGGTATCTTCCTCTGCATGTATGGTGCGCAGGAAGGGGAACGGCACGCAAAGCAATTCGGCTCCGCCAAGACCATGATTGAGAATAATCTCTTCGAGAATTGGGGTCGTAAGAATGCGATGGAAGAGAAATGCAGTGACAATGTCTTTCGTAACAATACGCTCGTCAACACAGGCCGCGTACTAAAACGCCAGGGCGGGCGCAGCCTATATGAAAATAACTGGTTCCAGAACATGACGACCGGGCTTGCCATCCGCGAATTCGATAATAAGGTTATCGGCAATTACTTCGAAGCGGCGAAGCTCATCATCTACAAGGGCGAGCGCCAATACCCGAAGGGCGAATGTTTCCAGCATCGTGACTGGATGCCGGCGGGCTATCAGGCTCCGCAAGGGTCGCCTGCGGTCAGGACAGTGATAGATAATAACTCCGGACTGCTTGTCATCGGGGCTTCGGAAGGTGGGAATAAACCCTGTATTGTGCCAGTGTTGCAGACGCGCATCCTGTCGCATAAAGGCCCGATCAGCCGCAGCAATGATGTTGGCACTACGGGGCCGACTTCCACCAATGCCTTACCGCCAGCCAAAAAGCTTTCCCGCGCCCAAGTCGGACGCGGCGCATCGGAAGCCGGATGTAACTGACGTAGACGGGAAACCAGTAATAATAATCACTCGATAAAAAAAGGAAGCGCGTGTGAAGTTATTGTTTTTTTGCCTGATGGCACTCACGGTATGGACTCAACCAGCGGCTTCCCAACAGGCCATAGATCTTCCAGACGGCTTAAGCCCCAGTGATGTGCGAGCAGGGGTTCAGCGTGAATGCAATCGCAGCGCAACAAGTGATGCCTGTATAAAATACTCCCGCCTGTTTTACTGTCGTGTAGAGTACAAACCTCAGAAATGCGTCGCATTCAAAGAGAAGGCGCTTATATCTTCACCCTCCAGTTCCGTTTCAAAAGACGATTGCCCATCCTCTACTACCACGCACTACAGCAGTTCTGGCCACTCAATGGTCAACGCTCCGAAACCCAACTCCTCGAA
Source organism: Rickettsiales bacterium (assembly GCA_041749475.1). Lineage (GTDB taxonomy): Bacteria > Pseudomonadota > Alphaproteobacteria > Rickettsiales > UBA998 > JBGTBD01. The sequence continues at coordinate 321 of JBGTBD010000047.1, read as the reverse complement.
GTACGCTAAACAAAAAAAATGCGGGTCCAGTTCTGTTTCCAGCACAAACGTAAACCCCAATGCGCTTAAGTTATGCATTCCGTCTATCTCGTGTACCTACAATGTGAGTGTAGCGACGTTCAAGAAAACACTTCAGGATGCGAAATGTGGGTGCAAACTGAACCTTGCCCAAGGAAACTATCCTGCATTTGATTTTACTAAGAAATGCGACGCCAGCAAACCCATTGTCATACAAGGGCAGAACGGGGTGAGATTCGGTGCCATCACCATTAATGGAAACGGACTGAGGATAAAGGGCGGGGAAGCTCGCGACCAGATTAC
>JBGTBD010000046.1:0-2632 GCA_041749475.1 Rickettsiales bacterium | reverse complement strand
GTGAACTCCACCTTGTCCGGCAGGCCGATGACGAGCGATTCGGCGAGCACCTGTTCGCAGATGAAGCTCTTGTGCGTTTCCACGGCGGCGGCAACGTCGCCGCTCGTGGAGATGGTCAGCGCGATGCGGTCGGAGATGTCGAGATTGGCGGTCTTGCGCGACTCCTGCACCATGCGGATGACATCGCGCGCGATGCCTTCGGCGGCGAGTGCTGGGGTGATGTCGAGATCGAGGACAACGAGCGCGTCGTTGGTGGAAAGGGCTTGCGCGCCTTTGGCCACCTTCGATTCGAGGAGTAATTCGTATTCCTCCGGCTGCATCGGTTCACCACCGACGATGACGATCTCGCCCTGCCTTTCCCAATTGCCGGATTTGGCGGCGGCGCCGACGTCTTTCATCTTGCCACCCAAGCGTTTCCCCGCGACGGGGAAATTGATTTTCAGTTTCAGGGAGGCGACTTCTTCTAACGCATCTTTGAACTCGATATGCTTGACGTTGGTCTCGTCGGCGATGAGGCTCGCGAAATAGTCTTGCGTGCCGGAGAGGCCTGCGCGGTAGATGCTGAGTGTCGCCAATGGTTGGCGAACGCGGATATTTTCCGTGTTGCGGATGGAGAGCGCGGCGTTGCAGATGTCGCGCACGCGATCCATGTCGGCGAGCAGGGTTTTCTCCGCGTTGGCGGCGACGAGGATGTCGCTCGGGAAATCCTGCACATGCACACTGTCACGCGCCGTCATGCCGTCGGTGAGACCGGTGTAGATGGCTTCCAGCGTCAGCGGTAATAGCGGTGCTCCGGCGCGGCAGAGGATGTGCAGCACGGTGTAGAGTGTGTTGTACGCCGCTTGTTTGTCGCCGTCTTTTTCTGCTTTCCAGAAGCGCGCACGATTGCGGCGGATGTACCAGTTATTGAGGACCTCGACGAAGCGCGAGATGGCATCGCATGCACCGGGGGTGTCGTAGGCATCCATCGATTTTTCGATCTGCGCGACCATCTCGCGGGCCTTGGCGAGGATGTAGCGATCCATCAAATTCTCGGATTTCAGTGAGAACTGCGCGTGGATGGTGTCGGCATTGGCATAGAGCGTGAAGAAGTTGTACGCGTTCCAGATGGGCTTGATGTAGAGGCGGACGACATCGCGGATGAATTTGCCATCGGGGTCGACGCCGAGGTCGGAGCCACGCATGACGGGGCTTGAAACCATCAGCCAGCGCAAGCTGTCAGCGCCGAACTTGTTGAAGACTTCCATCGGGTCTTTATAATTTTTCAGTTTCTTGGAATATTTGAAGCCTGTTTCTTCGTCGATGACGACGCCGTGGCAGATGCAATTCTCGAACGGTTCCTTGTCGAAGATGGCGGTGGATAACATGATCAGCGTGTTGAACCAGCCGCGCGTCTGACCGACATATTCAGTGATGAAATCGGCGGGGAAATTCTCCTCGAAATTCTTCTTTACCTCTGGGTCTTTGGTGTCCTTGCCCATGTAGTGCAGTTGGGCGAAGGGCATACTGCCAGACTCGAACCAGCAATCGAGCACCTCTTCCACGCGGCGGTATTCTTCGCCGCCCTCGGTGATGACGACATCGTCGATATACGGGCGGTGGAAATCAGTGACTTTCTGGCCACTAGCTTTTTCGAGTTCGGCGATGGAGCCGAAGACTTTGATCTTGCCCGACGGCGATTTCCAGACGGGAATCGGGCAGCCCCAGAAGCGGTTGCGCGAGATCGACCAGTCCGGTGCGGTCGCCAGCATATGGCTCATCGCCCCGTCTTTCACATGGGTGGGAATCCAGTTGATTTTCTGGTTCAGTTCACCCGCGCGCTCCTTGAATTTGGTGACCTCGACGTACCATGACGGCACGGCCTTGTAGATGACGGGCGTGTCGGTACGCCAGCAATGGGGGTAGTTGTGTTTGTATTGCTCATCCTTAATCAAGGCGCCGTGGTTCTTCAGCCATTGGATGATGCGTAGGTTAGCGAGGCCGAATTTCTTGACCTGTTCTTCCTTGAAGGGTTCGTCCGCGTGTTGGCAATTGGTTTCGGCGATGACATTGAGGCCTTTTAACTGCAAGTCCGGCAGGTCGTAAATCTCGTCCGTATAGCGGCCTTTTTCGTCGACCGGGCAGACGAGTTCGATACCGAATTTCTCGCAAGTCTTCTGATCGTCCTCCCCGAAGCCGGGAGCCATATGGACGATGCCCGTGCCGGAGCCTTCTTCGATGAAGTTGCTACCATCGAGGATGCGGAATGCTTTGTCGGGCTGGTGGTCGGCGAAGTATGGGAAGAGTGGTTTGTAGCGGAGACCGATTAGATCTAGCCCAGAAAATCTATTTTTACCTTCAGCTAGCTCATGCAAAGAGTCTAATAGAACCTCCATACCAACAGGTTCTTTAAGTATGATTACTTCCGGAAGGTCTATCGCCAAACCATAATCTTTGAGAATAGTATTTACTGAACTAAAAGAGCAGATGTAACAATGCTTTTCATCGCCGCTAACAAAGGCAACATAATCTAGCTTTTCACTCGCCGCTAAAGCCAAGTTACTCGGTAAAGTCCATGGCGTAGTTGTCCAAGCGAGGACATAATATTTTTCTGCATCAGGCGCACCTTTGGGCTTATCTACCAACTCAAACG
>JBGTBD010000045.1:0-39526 GCA_041749475.1 Rickettsiales bacterium | reverse complement strand
TAGGACAGCCCGGTAAACAGATTCGACTCGCTCATCATCGTCGCCAAACGCATCACTAAACTGGCCGGCTCCTTCGGCGGCATCGTTGTCGCCGCCATCTACAGCCAGTATTTCCTCGACTTCTTCCAGTCGATCGACGCTGGGACGAAACGCTATATGTCGCTGATCCTGAAAGATGGCCGCAACCTCTTCACCAACACGCGCCACACCCGCAGCAACCCGGCATTACAGAAATTCTTCACCTCCTACATCCTCGACCATGCGAAGAAAAAAGAACCGACGACACTGATGGAGAATGTAGACGGCTCCATCAAGCTCGTCTCCTTCAAGGCACTGAATAACCTCCCGCTCGTCGCCTCCATCATCATCGACGAGGAGGATTTCCTCGACTCCTTCTGGCAAGAGCGTTTCAAGGATCTCTCTTTCCTCGCCATCTTCACCGTCTTCGGCTCGGTACTCTCCTTCTTTGCGCTGACGATGGCCAAGCAAATTATCCGCGTCGAAGAATCGGAGGCCTCCGCCATCCTTGCCAGTCAGGCCAAATCCGAATTCCTCGCCAACATGAGCCACGAACTCCGCACGCCGCTGAACGCGATCATCGGCTTCTCGGAAATGATGAACTCCGGCTATTTCGGTCCGCTGAACGCCAAGCAAAAAGAGCGGATGAACGACATCAACCTTTGCGGTAACCATCTGCTGCACCTTATCAGTGACATCCTCGAATTCTCCAAAGGTGAAGCCGGCAAGCTCGAACTGGTGGAGGAACGGGTCAGCATCCCCGAGATTATCGACGAGGTGGTGCGCATCATGGGTGAGAAATCGAAATCCAAGGGCATCAACATGAAAGTCGATATCGCCCCCGACCTGCCGATGCTCTTCGCCGACAAGCGGAAGTTGAAACAGGTCCTGCTGAATCTTCTCAGCAACGCCGTCAAATTCACCCCGCAGGACGGTGACATCCGCGTCGCCGCACGCATGGAAACCAACGGCGCGATGAGCCTGATCGTCTCCGACACCGGCATCGGCATCGCCGAAGAAGATATCCCCACCGCCCTCTCCGTCTTCGGCCAGGTACACCGCAGCAGGAGCCACGAAGGCACAGGCCTAGGCCTCCCATTATGCCGCATGTTCGCCGAACTGCACGGCGGCAAACTGGCCCTAAACAGCGTCGTCGGCGAAGGCACAACCGTCCGCGTCATCTTCCCCGCCCAACGGGTGATTAGGGATGCTGATTAATCCTTTTTCACTTCAATGGCCTACACGCCACAGGTGCATATTGCACCGCAATATGCATAATCACTACATATTCAAAAAATAAAAAATTCTCCGGAGGATGAACATGAACCATCACAAACCGACAGGAGAATTGTATGACCATCTTCACCATCCCCGGCTCCGCAGCAGCTGATCTCATCTACGGCGATAACAACGACGCGAACCAAGATAGCATTCTCGGTGATGACGGGAATGATACGATCTACGGCTATGCTGGGGCAGATACAATCTACGGCGAAGATGACAATGATTTGATCTATGGAGGCGACACTACGCTAACAGGCAGTGACGATCTCGTTTATGGCGGTGAAGGTACGGATACACTTCATGGCGGAACAGGTAATGATAATTTGAATGGTGGTAATGGGAATGATGTTTTGTATGGAGAGGGTGGCTCAAACGTTATTCGCGGGGATGCAGGTACAGATGTCATTTACTGTGGCGATTACACAAACGATGTGTATGGCGGCGATGGGAATGACACAATTTACGCTGGCGATGGGCAAGATACCGTTGATGCAGGAGATGGTGATGACCTTATCATTGATACCGGTGCTCTGATTTCCGGAATACAAAACTCTGTCTTTGGCGGTGAAGGAAATGACACCGTTACTTTTGGCGATGCAGTAGTCAACTACTTCGATGGAGGGGCCGGGGATGACAGCGTGACAGGGGGAACGGGAAGCGACCGGATTTATGATGATGCAGGAAACAATACTATCATGAGCGGAGAAGGTAATGACGAGATAGAGGTAGCTACTACAACATCTTTAGAAAGTAACTTTATCAACGCGGGTGAAGGCAATGATTATATTGTAATGATAGGAAATAACAATACTGCTGACGGAGGCGAAGGCGATGATCTTATAATCACGGGATCAAGTGACAGTCATATCATTACTAGTTCCGGAAACGATACCCTGAGTGGAGGAGACGGGAACGACACCTATCATGTCGCACTTGAGACGACAGGGACTACCACCATCACTGAAGCAAACTGGTATAATAGCACTCGCTCTGATAGCCCGGATGACACACTGGAGATTACGGATGCAACAGACTTAAACTTCCAACGAACTGGCGATAGCCTCATCATCAGCGCTACGGGTTACAGTGGAACCATCACCATTGTAGATCACTATATCGAAGAAAGTCGCATTGAGAATATTACCTTCGGTGGCGTTACATTTACGTGGGAGCAAATAGATAACTTCATCTGTGATAACGGTCCTGATGCAGTAATTTCTTTTACACCCACAATTACTGGCACATCAGGGTACGACTATTTAGTAGGAACCTCCGGAGCAGATGCAATCGTAGCTCTTGATGACCATGACTACATCTATGGAGATACTGGCAATGACAGTATCAACGGGGATGCAGGTAATGACGAAATCAATGGATATGAAGGAAATGACTATATCTACGGGGGATCCGGAGATGATGCCATGGAAGGATGGTCAGGAAACGATACGTTGATTGGCGGAGAAGGAGATGACTACCTCAATGAAGTTGCAGGTGTTGATTTAATTTTGGGTGGGCCAGGACATGACTTGGTTCACAATTCGGATTCAGGAACGATTTATGGAGGCGATGGTGACGATACTATCAATGCCGGTAATCAATACGGGAGCGCAATTAGCGTATTTGGTGGGTGTGGGGATGATATAATTTACATAGCTGCTTCTAGTGGCGGTTTTGCTGAAGGCGGTGGAGGCGATGACCTCATTGTAGATTCTGGGGGAGATAGCGTACTCGTAGCCAATATGGGTAATGATACGATAGAAGGCGGTCAAGGTGACGACTACTATATGGCTAATATCATGCAAGGTCACAAAATTCTAAAAGAATACTATTCCAACCATACCCCTGCGAACAGTACGAATGACACGTTGGAGATCATGGACTTCTCAACCATGACATTTACCCGACACGGAGATGATCTGGATATAACGCGAACAGGATTCTCAGGGAAAATTACTATTTCAGAACAGTACATCTCAGGGTCACGCATCGAGAATTTTGTATATGGTGGAAATACATATAATTACACGGACGTACAAGCTCTTGCAGGAACTGAGATTTGGGTTGTAACGGGAACTGCAGGTAACAACACACTAACCGGAACATCATGGGTGGACAGCATCGATGGTGGTGACGGCAATGACATCATCAACGCTGGAGATGGAGATGATACGTTATTGGGGGGTGACGGCGATGATGTATTAAACGGCGGGAATGGTAATAACTATATTGATGGGGGTGCGGGAGGCGCGAATATAACGAGCGGCAGTGGAAATGATACTATCTACGGGGGCGATTATTATGCCGCTGTTACTGCTGGTGGGGGTAACGATAGCGTCATTGTCGATCTAACGGCAGTTTTAAATGCTTATGGTGGAGACGGTAATGATACTCTCATCGGCGGAGATTATGGGAATGCACTTTACGGCGAAGACGGAAATGATTCCTTGGTCGGAGGGGATGAAGCAGACGCTATTGTTGGCGGAAATGGAAATGATACCATTTATGGTGGCGCCGGAAGCGACCAAATAGATGCCTCGGCTGGAAACGATATAATTTACGCAGAGGATGGAGATGACACTGTGTATGGCGGTCTGGACGCCGAAACTATTTATGGCGGAAATGGTGCGGACGTAATCATAGACGTAGGCGGCGGAACTTACATTGAAGGTAATGACGGTAACGACGACATCTATGGGGGATATGACTTCTCCACCATAAGAGGCGGGAATGATAATGATACGCTCCATGGCGGTTGGGAATCGACTACCATGGAAGGCGGTAACGGCGCTGATTTGTTATATGCTGACACTGGCTATCAGCACATGACAGGCGGTGCAGGAAATGACATATTCCAGTTCCAATCCAACAGCTATTCCTCCCCCGGCTACGCCGACCGCATTACGGATTTCACCAGTGGTGACAAGATCAAGCTGAGTGGCTTGGGCTATACGGGTATCTCCACCACCGCATCGGGGAGTGTACTGGGATACTCTTACGATTCGGGAACCAACACCACCATCATCGAGAACGCGGCCAATACGTTCGAGGTGTTCTTGACCGGGTCATACACCTTGACCGGCTCCGACTTCCTCTTCACCTAAGGGTGAAAAACCTACTCCTTGTCGCAGTCCGTGTAATGTAATGTTCATGGGCTGCGGCGAGGGGGGCGAGTTGGTCGAGGATGCCTGCGGAGCGGGAAAGCGGGCTTCTGGCATCCCGGAGAAATTTATGATTCCTTAATGTTCCGAAGGGATAATCGAGTTTATGCAAAAAAACGGATTCTCTCTGGTCGAGCTCTCGGTGGTTATTGTCATAATTGGTCTCCTGATTGGGGGCGTTTTAGGGGGGCGGCATCTGCTCCGAGCGGCAGAATTGAAAACGATACAATCCGAAGCCAGCCAGATCGGCAATGCCATAGGGCAGTTCAAGTTAAAATACGGCTACCTTCCCGGCGATTTTCCCTATGCTTATAAAACCTGGCCTGCGGCCGGCTGTACGGATACGAGCGTCATCGTCTCCGACGCAGGATGTAATGGCGACGGCAATGGCGAACTCTATTGGAGTACATGGTACAAGGAAAGCTTGCGGGGGTGGCAGCAGCTAAGCCTCGCGGAGATGTGGCCGGGCCAGTATGATGGTGTTCGGGCTAATGCGGCAACCACCCCTAGCCGGTGCAACATAGGCAAGACGATCCCCCGGTCCAGCGCCAATAACGCCGGGTGGGAATATATTGACATGCAGAACCATGCGGTACTGGGAGTAACCGCCGCCGGAACCGCAATCGCTATGGGCTATGCCGATAACCTTTGCATGGGAAGAGGCGTCGTGACCCCCATGGAAGCGCAACTGATAGATGAGAAGATAGACGATGGAACCCCGTTGCAAGGGCAGTTCCAAGGAAATCATACCATAGCCGCATACCGCAGTGGCGATTGCCGGGATGCAACAGGAGACAATTACCTGATCACCAATCCCGAGAATGCCTGCTATCTCATCTGGGCCCTTGCCAAATAAGCAAGGATTTCTTTACCTCTTAATCTATAGGTGAACCCTTACTCCCTATCGCAGTCCGTGTAATGTTCATGGGCTGCGGCGAGGGTGGCTAGTTGGGCGATGATGCCTGCGGAGCGGGCGAGGGGGGTGGAGTGCATATCGGCGTCGGGGATGGGCGTCAGGGTCATGTCCGGTGTATTGAGGTTGAGGAAGGAATCGCGTGCCGAGTTGCTACGGGTGATGCCGCCGACCACCTCGCCGCTGACGAGGTAATAGAGTAACTCAGACGACGCCCCGTCCAGCGCATCGACCGTGGGCACACCTTCTTGAATGATGACTTCGGTATTCTGCGCTCCTTCCTTGATGACGTTCATCTTGTTGCGGATTTTCTTATTCATGTGGATGACGTCATCCCCCGATGTCGCGGTCATGATGCCCATGCCATAGGTTCCGCTATCGGCTTTGATGAAGACATATGGCTCGGACGTGATGCCGTACTGCTCGTATTTTGCTTTCAGCGAATGGATAATTTTTTCCACCGAGAGGGCAACGCATTCCAGTCCGGTGCGCTCATGGAAATTGATGTTCTTGCACCGCTCGAAGATGGCCTCATAGTACCACGGGTCGAGCCCGAAAGATTCACAGAAGCGTTTCAGCACACGGTTATAGGCCGTGAAATGCACGCTCTTGCGTCGTTGATACCAGCCGAGCGATGGCTTCGGCATGACGGGCTGCTCAATGGAGCACAGGATGGTCGGCGGCCCGCTGGTGAAATCGTTATTGACCACGATGGCGTCTGGTACGAACCCCGCGCGGGTGGAGACGCGGTTGCCTTCGCGGATGACGGCGGTAGCGGCGACCGGGTCGATACCCGGAATCTCCAGCATCACCGGTTCCGTCTCCTCCGTCAGCCGCCCGAGCGCGACACTATATCCCGCCTCGTGCAACAGGCGGTAGAGCACGCCGACATTCTCCAGATATTTCAGGTTACGCGTATGCAGTTCGGGAATGAGAAGCACATTCTTTGTTCCCGGTGCGTGCCGCTCCATCGTCGTATGGAATAATGCTTTCGCCTTCTCCAGCGCGCTTGCGGTCAGGTTGTTGAACCCTGCCGGGAAGATATTGGTATCCACCGGGGCCAGCTTATGCCCGCTATGGCGGATATCGACGGAGGAATAGAACGGCGCCTCCGCCTTCTCGCGCTCTTCAGCCAGCCATGCCGCGATCTCTCTGCCTTGCGTATCGAGGACGGCGGAAAGATGAAGCGATGCTGGTGAGTCGGGGGCGGAAAGCTCGGGCGCGGTCAGGCTCATATAGGTCTCAAGAGTGCGCGCGGAACCGGGGGTGATGATCCCAATCCCCCGCCAGCAGCATCAACAGGGTTAACCCGACCACACAGGCCGTATCGGCACGCAGCACTCTCGGCCCCATGCTGATGGCCCGGATGAACGGGGTCTTCCCCAGTATATAATGTTCGGACGCAGAAAATCCACCTTCCGGCCCCACAAGCAACGCAAGCGGCGGAGAAAGCACGTCTTTCCGCAGTTCCGCGGCGGATATGCCACTGCCTTGCTCGTCACCATAGAACAGCGTGCGCTCCTTGGGCCATGTATGGAGGAGGGTGGAAAGCTCCACCGGCTCGGCGATCTCAGGGACATCCACACGCTCGGTCTGCTCCGCGGCTTCGATGGCATTTTTGCGCAGCCGTTCCAGATTCACTTTGCGGATTTGTCCATAATCGGTAAGCACGGGAACCAACTTGCTTGCCCCTAGTTCCGTTGCCTTCTGGACGAGATACTCGGTTGCCTGTCCTTTGACGGGAGAGAACGCGAGCCAGATATCCGGCGCGTCACGGTAAGGCCGCGTCTGCGTTTCCAGCATCACATGCGCGGATTTTTTGCCCGAGCGTTGGAACACTCCCGACCATTCGCCGTCCTTCCCGTTGAATAGCGCGAGCGTCTCCCCATCCTTCATCCGCATCACGTCCCCCAAATAATGCAGTTGGTGCAATTCGAGCGGGATAGTCGCGCCCTTGTTCAGCGGGTGCTCGACATAAAGCCGTATCTTGGGGTATGGATGAGTGGTCATTCGCATATCTTATTCGCTGGCCCTGGAGAGTAAAGGACGATGACATGGACGAACCATCATATCGGCAGTTTACCGGTTGGCGCCTATGCGCGGCTGATGCGCCTCGACAAGCTGACGGGGGCATATCTTCTCCTCTGGCCATGCTGGTGGAGCGCAACACTCGCCAGCGACGGCATCCCTTTCTATGAACTCGCGCTATTCGCGCTCGGCGCACTCGTCATGCGTGCCGCAGGCTGCATCATCAATGACCTATGGGATCGCGATATTGATCGGCAAGTCGCCCGCACGGCGGGACGCCCCCTCGCCTCCGGCGAAGTGAGCGCACGTGAGGCCAGAACATTGCTGGCCTTTCTGCTAGTGCTGGCGGCGATGGTGGCGGTCTCGCTTGGGTGGGCTGTATTCATCCTCTCATCGGTCTGGCTCGTGCTGGTGGTGGTCTACCCCCTGATGAAGCGCGTCACCTGGTGGCCGCAACTTTTTCTGGGCCTGACCTTCAATGCCGGGGCGATTCTCGGCTGGGTGGCGGTGACGGGCCATGTGGAGTGGCCTGCGATTCTGCTCTATATCGGCAGCGTCTTCTGGACGGTGGGATATGATACCATCTACGCCCATCAGGATATCGAGGACGACGCCCGCATCGGCGTTAAATCCACTGCGCGGCTCTTCGGCAGACACAGTCTGCTGGCCATCGGGGTATGCTATAGCATTTTCTTCATGTCATTGATGTTGTTAGGTTTTATGCTGCAGCTCAATATTCCTTATTTCCTGCTGGTGATACTTATATCCGCCCAGCTATTCCTGCAGATGGTCCGGGTGGACTTAACAAACCCCGCAAGCTGCCTCGATGCCTTCAGGTCAAACCAATGGCTGGGGGCGCTTTTTTGGCTCGGATGCTGCTTTGCGAAGCCTTGATGCGTCAATTAATATTTTAATCAAACATCTCCAGATTTAGCAATCTCTTTACCTTTGGCGCGCATACTGGAAGGATATGTTTTACCTGAGAGATTAATGTTGCACTCATCGGAACACGGCTTTTCCAGCTCGATCGTCACGGCGAGTGCCCCTGATGCGCCTAAGGGTTCGCCGGTGCCCAAAGCTCCGCGCGCTGCTGAGCGTAAGGAGTCCGCCGTGCCGCATCCGCGTATTCTCGCCAAGCGCCTGCCATTGAGCATGATGGACGCCGCGACGGGGTACCCTGCCGTCTTCGTCGAACATCTGGACGCTATCTTGACCTATCATCGCGAAAAGGGCGGCATGGGCGCGGTCATTACGATCGCCATCGAAAACCTCGCCATGGTGATGAGCGGCTATGGTTCGGAACTGACCGAACAGGTCATCCGCTCGTTGGAAGAGGAAATCGCCACGCTGCTCGGCGAGAAGGATGCGATATGCCGCCTGCAGAAGGACATCCTCGCCATCGTCCTCACCCATACATCGGATGAGGAATGCGCCTATCTCTGCGAACGCATCGATACCCAGATTCAAGGCTTCGGCAGTCGCTCCGCACTGGCGACGCTGCATTTGATGGCGCTGGTCGCGCCTGTCACGTTCACTACGCAATACGCCAAGGCGGTGGACGTCATCGACGCATCCTTTATCAGCTTACGCGAACATCGCGGCATCAGCGCCCCCGCACCGGGTGCACCCGTTGCCACGGCAGAATTCAGCCGTCAGGAAATGGGCCTTGCCAATTACCTGAACCGCGCCATCCATGAAGACCGCCTGCGCATGGCGTATCAACCGATCATCGACAGCGCGACGGGCGAGACCTCGCACTATGAAGCCCTGCTGCGCGTAGTGGGGGATGACGGGACGATCAGCTCCGCCGGCGCGCTCATCCCCATCGCCGAACGCATGGGCCTGATCCATGTCATCGACCGTCTGGTACTGGAAAAAGTATTTAAGGAATTGCTGCGCTCACCCACGTTGCATCTGTCCTTCAACGTATCGAATCTCACCACAGGGGATTCCCGCTGGCTGGACGATCTGAAACGCCTCGTCGCCGACCATCCCGACATCACCAGCCGCATGGTAGTGGAAATCACCGAGACGGCGGCGCATCGCGACCTCAGCAAGACCGCCTATTTCGTCGCGGCCATTCAAGCCCTCGGCGCACAGGTGGCGCTGGATGATTTCGGCTCCGGCTATACCTCCTTCCGCCAGCTCAAGACGCTCTCGGTGGACTTCGTGAAAATCGACGGCGCGTTCATCCGCGATCTTGTCGATAACGCCGATAACCGCTTCTTCGTCAAGACATTACTTGATTTCACCAAGGGCTTCGGCCTCAAAGCAGTCGCCGAATTCGTCGAAAGCGGTGAGGTGGCAAAAATGCTGATGGAACTGGGCGTGGAATATATGCAAGGCTACTATTTCGGCCGCCCCTATAACCACCGCGTCTGGTTGAAAGACGACGAATAATCCCCGTTCCCGCCCGCGCCCATTGACGACCCCCCCATTTTCCGTTTAAGTTCCCAACCAGTGCCGCTTTAGCTCAGGGGTAGAGCAACCGCCTTGTAAGCGGTAGGTCGTCAGTTCGAATCCGACAAGCGGCACCATCTCTCCAGCGAAGCGGGACGCGGGTTTCGGGGAATTCTCCAATCAGAGCGAGATATACTAAAACAGGCCGAAGAGGGCTGTGTTTGCAATGTGTTTGCAAGTATGATGTCAGTTTGATATGGCCCTTTTATTGGGTTTTAAGGATTACACCATCCACAATGCATTTGTGGTGCTACTTTCAAACCATCTGCGCGTTGCAAAGTTTCTTTATGATCGCAAAACACGCAGCCATAAATTTCATGGGCAATCATTTCGGTGGGTTGGTCACAGTATTCGCAATGTAATCCCTTCTCGGCGCGTATTCTGCCCCAACCGGGAGCGACGCATTTAGGGCATAAGACTGCTAGGCGCTGCGCCATTTTATCCGCTAGTTTACAAATCGCCGCCATGCGCGAGGGGTTAAACTGCGCACGCATATCGGATTCCACCCACACCTTGCCGTCGCTCGAGGCTTTGCGCGACTCCTGAAACGCCTCTTCAAGCGCGGCTGGCGTATCAATTCCTTTGAATAAAAGGCCGCTATCTTCTCGATTATTCGGACGAACCATCAGGGCATGGGATGGAAACTGTGCCGATTCAGCAAATTGCTGTAGTTGCTCCCATGATTCCAGTGCCTTCATTTGATAGTTTGTTTTCTCCGTCACATGCACCATGTGCAAATGAAAGCCACGCTTGCGGTCAATGAAATATAAAATCTCCTGATCGCAGGGCAGAAACGGAATCTGCAGATGTGGTCCGAAGCTGCCTTCACTGGCGATGCAATACTCCACCTTATCGCCAAGCAAATCTAGCGCCCATTCGCATTTTCGCCGCGCGCATTCGAGCGCATTCCCCTCGCGCTCCACCTCGCCAGAAAATGAGCCAAGCGTATCGGTATCAACATAGTATTCCAGCACACTTGCGCCCAGATTATTCCAAAATGGTGGCGCAATCGCTATGGATTTAGCGTGCTTGGTGGGGATGATGATGCATGCACCTTGATACGCTTGGCTCATAACCAATTACTCCGGCTTATAGGGCAGCGAGGAGTGGTGTAGGTTGATTTTCAGGTGGCCGCTTTTGTCTTCGACATAGCCGAAGCTGTATTCCACCTTGATCTCCTCGCCATCGGTTTTGGTGAAGTAGTAATTGCCCATCGCTAGTGCAGAGTCGCAATCTATCGTCATGCTGTGGTTCTCAAACCGTACTTTGGTAAAAGGCGCGAGCGCGAATCCTTTGTCCTCCGGTTCTTTGCCCCCGACGAAATATGATAATGCTTCATCCTTATCATCGCGAAATTGCACTGCTGATGCCTTGGTGGGTTTAAACAGTACCTTGCCGATATTGTAGGCATAAAGCGTATTGATATGCTCCATCGCTGCTTTTTTATGGTCTTCCGCAGCACCTATATTCACGATGCCATCACCCCATGCTTTTTGCGCGGCGATGATTTCGTCTTTGGTAATTTTATGGTGCGTGCCACATTCTCCAGCGAAGGCGGAGTTTGCGGTTAGTGCGATGAGTGCGGTGGTGACGAGTAGTTTCTTCATAGATGCTCCTTTGGGTTAGTGGTTAATCAGTATCTTCCCTGCCAGCGCGAAGTAGAGCGGAATACCCAGCGTCACGTTGAAGGGAAAAGTAATGGCGAGGCTCATCGGCACATAGATTGCAGCTTTGGCCTCCGGCAGCGCAAGGCGCATGGCGGCAGGGACGGCGATATAGGATGCGCTGGCGCATAGCACCGTGAACAATGTGCCAGTCCCCACATCCAGTCCAATCATGCGGCTGGTTAGTAGTCCTATGCCAGCACCGATCAGCGGCATGTAGATACCAAACAGCGCCAGTGGCCATGTAAAACTCTTAAGATGATGTAGATTCCTAGCTACCAGCAAGCCCATATCGAGCAAGAAAAGGCAGAGAATGCCTTGGAAAGGCGCATCTAAAAATCCTGCCACTTTATCCATGCCTTTTTGTCCCGTAATCCAGCCGATAAGGAATGCCCCGGTGAGCAGCAGGATTGCACCGTTAGTAAATATCTCGCGGCTTAGTTTTTTCTGCTCGTTTTTATGGGTTGTTGTTTCAGGTGCTGTACGGTGGGCGATAAACAAGGCAGAGAGAATCGCCGGGGCTTCCATGAGTGCAAGGATGGCGACAATATAGCCCGCATAAATCACTTCATTGGTTTTGAGGAATGCGGCAGCCGTGGCAAACGTCACCATGCTGATCGAGCCATAATGTGCGGCAACGGCGGCAGCGGTGGGGCTATCAAGCTTGGTAGTAAGTTTTAGAAGTCCATATCCAAGGAATGGTTGCAAGAAGCCAATCGCAAGACCCGCGCCGATGGCTGCAATCACTTCGCCATTGAGATCAGCGGTATTGGCAATGGCCACGCCCCCTTTGAAGCCAATCGCCATCATCAGGTAAAGTGCCAAGTAGCGACTTATACTGTCAGGCACTTCTAAATCTGATTTAAGGAATCCTGCGATAATACCGAGCGCAAAGAAGAGAATCGTGGGAGAGAGTAGGTTTTGAGAAATTATATATAGGAATTCCATGAGCGCCCTTGTTTTTATAGCTATTATTTCTAATTTACGGGCAATTTTCTATATTGAAAGTTGATAGTTCTTATATATACCATGAGTATAACTCATAGGAACTCCATGCCGTTTCATGCCGATACGTTGCTGCTCAAGAGTTTTATCTCAATTGCCGAAACCGGGACTTTCAGCAAGGCGGCAGAGGTCGTTGGGCGTAGCCAATCCGCGCTTAGTTTGCAGATAAAGAAGCTCGAAGATGGGTTGGGCTGCCAGCTCTTTCACCGTTCCGGGCGCAAGGTGAAGCTCACCGATCAGGGTGAGATTTTCCTTGGCTATGCCAAGCGCATTATCCAGCTGCAATGGGAAGCCTATAGCCGCTTGAAAGAGCCGGACGTGGAAGGTGAAATACGCCTTGGTACGCCGGAGGATTTTGCCACACATTATTTGCCCGATGTACTTTCCACCTTCCGCCAGCACCATCCGCGTGTGCAGCTAAATGTGTCGTGCGATCTGACGCTCAATCTGATCGAGGGCTTCCGGCGTGGTGATTACGATGTGATACTGGTTAAGCGTGACCCGAAAGCCGCCAAGGGTGGCACAAAAGTCTGGCGTGAGCCGTTAGTGTGGGCTGCCGCCGATCACCACAAGCCAGAGGAGCCGCTTTCTTTGGTATTATCGCCACAGCCCTGCATTTACCGTGCGCGGGCGCTTGCCGCACTCGACAAAGCAAAAAAGCCTTGGCGCATCAGCTACACCAGTCCCAGCCTCGCCGGTACCATTGCCGCTGTCAAAGCCGGGCTTGGCATCACCGTCCTTCCAGCCAATATGCTGCCCGGTGGCATCCATCCGATTCGCAAATTACCAGAACTGGCGGACGCTGAAATTGCTCTCATGAAGCGCGAGGATTTATCCAAAGCATCAGAAATGCTTGCCGAGCATATCGTGCATAGCTTGGAGAGCGTAGCCCCAGAGTGTAGAGGTGTTTAACTACGCCTACTGTTGTGCCATTAGAAAACATACAGAATTTGCCACTGTAAGCGGTAGGTCGTCAGTTCGAATCCGACAAGCGGCACCATTTCTTTTATTATTTGGGTTTAGTGACTGGAGTAACCGCAGGTGCGGTTCCCTGCTGAACGGTGGCATTCTGCCGCAGCAATTGAGCGCAATTGCTATCCTCTCCCAGCCCCGGTTCGATGAAGGCAAGCAGTCCTGCTACCGGCACGGCGATGGCCAGTGCTGCCGCTGCGCCTCCACGGGCCAGAAGCCCGGCGGTGGATACTCCGATATCGGGGTTTTTCAATGTGCCCGTAATCACGAGGGGACTGCGCACGGTGAAGAAACTGGGGTCTTTCGGGTGGGGGGAGAGCCTGATGTCCATCGTCTCGGTTTCGAGGTTGATGGTTCCTTCGCCTTTGATATTGGTATCTGCCGTGTCGATGACGAGCGTCTGCGTATTCATCATGCCCTTATCGACCACGAAATCACCGACGATGCAATGCACAGGTACGGGCTTGTCCCCGCTCAGCAGAAAGCCGAGACTCTCGGCGATGTCGAGCCCCATCAGTTCGACGATGAGATTGCTGAGCTGCCCCCCTTCCATGGCGATGCCCACCGTACCGGAAGCATTGGAGAGCATCCCCCGCATCGAATCGCCCGTGCCTTTCAGCTTGGCTCGTCCGCCGATGAGCCCTGCCGCTTCATTCTTGATGCCGAGGCTTGTGGCTGTGTCCGCGAACAGGCGGGCCATAGAGAGTTTGCGGAATTGTACATCCGTATCTACCTTTACAGGCTTAGCGCGTGCATTGATGGTGATGGTGGCGATGATATCGCCGTTCGCCGTCCCGAACTGAACGGGGACTAGCTTCAAGACACGGTCAGTCAGCTCCGCTTTGAGAAGGAAATCATCCATGGGCAACCCGTCGGAGAGTAATTTTTTGCCCCGGAATTCCACATCCGCATCCATCGCCGAAACGCGTTCGATATCCAGCGTTGCATCGGGAATGATAAAAGGATCGGACTTTTCCTGCTTCGCATCGGCTTTCTGTTCGGTGCTGGCGGTTTCACCCGCGCCCACATCCGGCGTGGCGCCGATAAACCCGGCAAGGTCATCCATATCAAGGACATTGCTGACGAAGGTCGCGGTCAGCTTGGGCCGTTCGGTACTCATATCCCACGAGAGATCGCCGCTCAGATCGCTATCGCCCACTGTCCCTTTGAACGTCCTGAACCTCCATAGCTTTGCGCTCTTATCGTGATCCAATTGCCCCGCAAGCTTGTAGGGCGGCGTATTCGGCAAGGCGATGCCAAGTATGGGGAACAGGTCAGCCATATCCGCCCCCTTCACAGTCAGCAACAGGTCAAGCCCTTGTAACGCGAACGGGTCTTTGACCGTCCCCTTCACCGTAGCCTGGGTTTTCCCTACATCGACCTTAGCGCGTAACGGATAAGGATCTTCGCTTTCGCGCAGGTTCAACACGCTTCCCCCGGTGATGTCGAGTGCGAACGGCTGGCGGTTGAAGGTGCCCTTGCCTTTGATATTCAGCAACTCGCCTTCATCTGCCTTGCCGCTCAATGTGTTGAGGGTCAGGGTCGTGTCGATCTTCTCAACCGCGTCACGATAGGTGAGGCTACCGTCACGAATCACCAGCCGCCCGATCAGCGGCATCTCGGCCCGGTCGTCCGGCGCAGCGGCGTTGACCGTGCTGCCTGCCGGATTATCGAGAAAGTTCCAGTTGGCATTACCTTTCGCATCTTTTTCCAGCAGCAGTTTTGGCGCATCGATTTCGATGGAAGGGAACTCCAGCGTCCCCGTCAGCAGGCTGGAGAGATCGATGGCGATGGCCATCTTCTCTGTCGAGAGCATCTGCGGTTCTTTGCTGCCTTCCATATTGGCGATGCGGAATCTCTCGGTGTGGATGGTAGTGATCGGCCAGTTGGCATCAATCGTGATATTGCCTTCGATGGCGCTATCGCGCCCCAGCAATTCGCTCAACTGCGCCGATGCGTAGGAGCCGCTCTTGCTCCAGTCGAACCCGTAAATGAGATATGCCACACCCAGCGCCAGTATCAGGAGAAGTACCCCGATGCCGATAGCGATATATTTTCCGATTTTCAGTGCAGTATGGCGCGCGCTCATGGCATGAGAATACTGATTTCCTCATCAACATAGGATGTGTACCCAGAGTTGCTGCATCAACAGAGGATAAACTACCATCAAAAAATCCATGGTATGACAATGGATTCACGATATACTCCGCTGCGATGAGCGTACTGCCTGTTAAAACCATGACCCTTTCCGGTTGGGGAAACACCCTGCCGCAACGATGCGACGTCGTGCGTCCCGAAACATATGGCATGCCTATCCCCGCCTCACCGGCCATCGCCCGCGGTATGGGGCGTGCCTATGGGGACGCCGCGCAGAGCGCCCCATGCACCATCGATTGCACGCGTCTGGATCGGTTTCTCGCCTTTGACACGACCACCGGGATACTGCGCGTGCAAGGCGGGGTGACGTTGGCGGAGTTACTCCGCGTGAGTGTCCCCCTCGGTTGGATACCGGCCGTGATGCCGGGCACGCGCTATGTCACCGTCGGTGGCGCCTGTGCCAGTAACATCCACGGCAAGAACCAGTATCGTGATGGAAGTTTCGGACGGCATGTGCTGCATCTGATACTCCGCCTCGCCGATGGAAATAAACTATCCTGTTCGCGCCAGCAGAATGCGGAAGCCTTTTACGCGACGCTGGGCGGCATGGGGCTGACGGGCATCATCGAGGAAGTGACGCTGCAACTGAAACCCATTCTCTCCGCCTCCCTTGTACGGGAAAGCCGTATCGTTTCTACCCTTACGGAAGCCGTTACGCTATTTCGTGAACACAGCACCGCCGAATACATGATCGCATGGCTGGATGCATTCAGCGGCAAGGCGGTGTTTGAACACGCGCACCATGCAACAGCAGGAGTAGGTGAAGCGCTGGCGCGTTACTCTGACGCGCCTCCGCGCCTGACGGTTCCCTCACGGACGCCGCGTCTCGTCCGTCCCTTCGTCACCCGCCTGTATAACCGCAAGCGCCTAAGCCAATTCAGCCGCACATGGAAGCAGGATATAGTGCCTTTCCACAATTTCTTTTTCCCGCTCGATGCCATCGGGCAATGGAATCGTCTCTATGGTAAAGCCGGATTACTACAACATCACTCTATCATTCCCGACAGTCCCGATGTGGCAATGCATCTCGACCAGCTGCTGGGTATATTTAAAAAACATCACGTCCCCATCCATCTCGCCGTTTTAAAATATTATGGTGCGGAGGATAGCAGCCTGCTGCCTTTCGCCGAACCCGGATTTGGCATGGCACTGGACATGGTGAATACGGCGGATGCGCAAGGGGCGATGACGGAAGCCAACGACTATATCGCCCAATTGGGTGGCCGGGTCTATCTTGCCAAGGACGCTACCCTGACTGCCGCACACTACGAACATATGTACGGCGCAAACCTGCCACGCTGGCGTGAGGCAGCATCACAGCTTGACCCCGCGCACCACTTCTCCTCCGCTCTTTCCGAGCGCCTGCATATCAGAGACAAAGCAGCATGACCACGAGCAAGACAGGCGTTATCGGCGCGACATCGTCACTCGGCATTTCCCTCTGTCGTATTTTGGCAGAGGAGGGGACTGCACTCCTGCTCACTGGACGGAATGCGGAAGCGGTGCAAGCATTGGCGCAGGACGTCGCCATCCGTCACAACACCATCTGCGACGCGTATGTGCTTGACTTGCTGACGCATCACACCACATGGCAGGAAACCATCGCCGCACTCGCATCCTGCGACACGGTCTATTTCCTCGCCGGGGATATGGGCGGCCCCCAGCATGACGCCGAAACCATCGCCCGTGTTATCACGGTCAACTATCTCGCCGCTGCGCAGATCCTTCAGGCGGTAGCCGATCATTTTGCGGAGCGGGGACACGGCCAGCTGGTGATTATATCTTCTGTAGCGGGTGAGCGCGGCAGGCAAAGCAACTACCTCTACGGCAGTGCAAAAGCAGGCCTGACCGCTTTCGCCTCCGGCCTGCGCAATGCGCTTTCCTCCCGTGGCGTGCACGTGATGACCGTCCTGCCCGGATTCATCGATACTCCATTGACATGGGGTATGGAAAGCCCGCTGCTCTCTGCGCGCGAGACCGTGGCGCGCCGCATCATCACCGCCGCCCGGAAACGCCGTGACGTGGTCTATGTCCCGTGGTTCTGGCGTTACATCATGCTGGTGATCCGCCACATCCCCGAACGCATTTTCAAACGGATGAGATTATGACGCAGACCATACCATTTCGCGCCTGTTTCTACATGGTACGCCCGTTGCAGTGGATCAAGAACGGCTTCGTGCTCGCCCCGCTACTATTTTCCTTTGCCTTTCTGGAGGTGGAAAATTGGATGCCTGCAGGCGTTGCGTTTATCGTCTTTTGCCTACAGGCGAGCGCATGCTATATCGTGAACGATATTCATGACCGCGATGAAGATAGGCGTCATCGCGTCAAAAAACACCGTCCCATTGCAGCCGGGGAGGTGTCAATCCGTCTGGGACTTGGCGTCGCAGTGGCTCTCACCGTCTGCGCGGTGATGTTGGCGGCACTATTTTTGCCTCCGGCATGCGTTGGAATCATCGTTGCTTATGCTGCGATGCAAATTATCTATTCGTGGGTGCTAAAGCAAAAAGTTATCGTGGATGTCATGGTAATTGCGCTGGGGTTCATCCTCCGCGTATTGATGGGCGGGGTTGCGATCAATGTTGCTCTTTCTCCCTGGATCATACTCTGCACATTCATGGTTACGCTTTTTCTCGGATTCGGAAAGCGTTATAGCGAACTGGCCAACACTGACAGCACGGGGGAGAATACACGCCGAAGTCTCGCCTTCTATAACCCTGAGTTGCTTTCGGGCTTGATCACCATCTGCTGCGCGGTGACGATAATGGCCTATGCACTCTACACCGTAGAGATTGAGAAAGCGACTGGCAACCCAGCCATCTTGGGAAGCACAGTATTTGTGGTCTTCGGCATGTTCCGTTATTTGTATTTGCTGCATATGCGACGGTGGGGCGGTGCGCCAGAGCGCATCGTGGTGCGTGACCGCGCTATGTTCGGGGCGGTATCGCTATGGCTTGTCTATACCCTCTGGGCCATGACGTGATCCTGTCTTCCCGTTTCAGGCGTTTTCTGGCTGTCGGCGGGCTGTGTACGGCGCTTGATTTCGGCCTGTTCTTTCTGTTGGTAGAGAGCATCGGTCTGCCGATAGCATATGCCAACCTCATCTCCTACGGCAGTGGCTTGGTTATCGCTTTTTTCATCAATCGCCTCTGGACATTTCAAGACAGTCAGTATCGCGCCCATCGACGGGTGCTTCTGGCTTTGCTGTCTGGGTATGCGGGCCTGTTGCTGAATACCCTTATCGTATGGTATCTGGCAGGAATGATGTCGCTATTGCTGGCTAAAATTATTGCCGTAGTGGTGGTGCTATTCTATAACTACGCAATGAATACATGGGTGGTGTTTCGTATCCCCATACCGCAGGATTCCCATGAAGATACCGCCATTTCGGATCGATAGTCGCTGGGTGATAGGGCTGGAATTTGCCTTTCTTGCTGGTCTCGTCATGTGGCTTGCATATTATACGCCCGACGGAGGCGTCAGTCCGGATTCGGCATTCTACCTGAGAGCTGCCAATACTCTGGCCGATCAACATAGCCTTTTCGTGATGCAGCCGTTTGATATGCCATACGGTATTGCCCCTAATACAGAGAAAGACGGAAAAATATTATTCGCTACTTGGCCGTGGGGATACCCTGCGCTGATCGCAGGCGTAAAGACACTCACGGCCACCACGTCATGGTTCTCTTCCAAGTTGGTCAATCTGCTGCTGTTGGGAATGTTGAGTTATGGCTTCTGGCGGCGCTACAGGTCGGATGCGCCCTACTATGTCGGGTTGCTTCTGATTCACCCGTTCATTGCTCTGTTTTATTATACCTGGTCTGAAACGTGCTACATCGTATCCCTCGTCTGTGTGGTGTGGTTGCTCAAACGGTTTCATGACCATCCGCATTGGGGGAATGGTGTTATTCTCGCCGGAGCTCTTATTATACCGTTCCTGTTTCGTTATGCCGGAGCGGGTGTGCTAGCGCTACTTGCTGTGCCGTGCGTACTGTGGTTGGTTCAGAAAAACTGGAGTGCGTTGATAAAGGCAGTACTTATTGGTCTGCTGGCGGCCACGTTGATCGGTCTCTATTTGGTGATCAATTATTATTACACAGGCCATCCCACGGGTCAGGCGCGACCGTTCAGCGCAGAAAGCAACGGGATTCTGGTAATGCAACTTGCCCATGGAGTGATAGAAACGACCCATTTTCCCGCATTATGTCTAACCGTGGGCCTGATTTGCATACTGATGATACGTAAAAGGCGTGCCGTATTTTCTGCTTCCGCTTCCCAGAGGGCTGGTATCACTATACCGGATTGGGTTTGGTATGGGCTTGCCGCTTTCATATCGGGTGGACTGATAGTGTTGTTACGCTGGCATGTGCGTTTCGATCCTTTCGGTCCCCGATTACTTGCGCCCAGTTATTTCCTATTACTGCTGAGTGTTCTGCATTTTCTATTGTTACGGAATATAAACAGAAAATTCCTTGCTGCCCTGCTCGGCGTGGCGATTATCATCAGCCTACCGCGCTTGCCTGCAACACATGCCCAGCGCTATGACGGTAGCATGCAAGCACAACAATCACTCTATGGGACTATGACGCCGGGCAGTATCGTGCTGACAGATACGTTCAATTCCTATTTTCTGGCCGAAAAAGTATTTCCGTACCCCTCCAATCTCTTTTCCTACCGTATGCAGATAAAACAGTGGACGATGCCGCAAGTGCTCAATGCTTTTTGCGCAAATCCGTACGTAAATGCTATCTATCTGGATCGCGATTACATGGGTATTCTAAGCTTCTTGCAACCCGTACCCGAGCCGGAACGCTTCAAAGAATCAGCTATGATTCAGTTGCGTGACTGCCGGGTGCAAGAGGATGTTCCGCAGTGAAACGGGATGCGGCGGATAGGTAGAGTTGTTCCAGACCACGGATCGTGGTGAGGCCGTCAAAGGGGCTGTGCAAACGCATTCCTATCAGATGATTACGTATCGCGGTGCGTGCATCCCCGTCCTGTGCCAAGCGGATTGCCTGTGCTTCGTATTCCTCCAGGGAGTCCGCAACCAGTTCCGATACTCCCACCGTTAGGGACAAGCTCGCCGCTACGCGACCGATGAAGTGTGACCCCTTGAGACTTACCACCGGAATTCCCGCCCATAGCGCGTCGCTGGCCGTAGTATGGCCAGAGACGGGGGAGCAGTCGAGGAACACATCCGCCAGCGCCAGCCGTGAGATATGCTCATGCTGCGCAACATAGGGGGCGAAGATGAGCCGCTCCGCCTCCACCCCCTGCCGCGCTGAGGTGGCCCGTAACGTGAAAACCGCTTCCGCCGCGAGAGGGGATTGTAGCCATAATACACTGCCCGGCACAGTGCCGAGAATCCGCATCCAGCACGCGAACATCTCCGGCTGGATTTTATAGGTGGCATTGAACGCGGCGAACACCAGCGCGTTCTCAGGCAAGGCGGCATCCCGCCGTGATAGCGGTTGCGGCAAGGGCCGCTTCGGATCGTTGATCTGGTAACATCCCGGCAGGCGCAGGATGGTTTCGGTATACTGGCCTTCATCCTCCGGTGGGATGAGCATGTCATCGGCGATGAGATAATCGATGAAATCTGCCCCTGTCGTACAGGGGTAGCCCAGATAATGCATCTGGATGGGAGCAGGCCGCTGCGCCATGACACGCATCGCATGGCGTTGCGTATAGCCTTTCAAGTCAACGAGTATGTCGATACTGTCTGCACGTATCTGCTTGGCGATGTCCTCTGCTGACAGATGCATCACATCCCGCCATTGCTGCGGCCTGCTGCGTAGTCGTTGTGCGATGGCGCTGCCGTCATCCTTGCCCATGCTATAGACGAATACGGAAAATTGCTGCGCATCATGCTGCGCAAAAAAATCCCCCAGCAGATGGGCGGTGGCGTGATTATGGAAGTCGCTGGAGATATAGCCGATATGCAATTTTCTATCTTCTCGCCGATCACGCGGTAATGCGCTATGCACCGTCTGTAGATGAGGGGGCAGCGCATAGCGCGCCTGCGTCCATCGCTCCGCGATGGTTCGCGTATCATGCTCCACGCCGATACATAAGAGGCGAAATGGATTGGCGACACCATCCGGCTGTTTCAGCGCATGGGCGAGCGACGCCCGATAGGCTGGGAGCAGTTTCCACTCCGCAAGCTGGAGCTGGCACAGCATTGCTTGCGAGAACACATCCGCATCCCCCAGCCCCAGTGAAATCATCTCCGTGAGATCGGTCAGCGCCTCGCGGAAGCGTCGAAGTTCCATTTGCACCGCGATGCGGTTCAGCCGCGCTTCGCGGTGTTTGGGATGCACGTGTAGCGCCGCGCTGTAGGTGGCCAACGCCTCGTCGGCCCGTTTCAACTGGCGCAGGATATTCCCGAGATTGGCCCAGCCTTCCGTCAGGTGCGGCGCAAGACGTGTCGCGTGCTGAAGTGTGCTTTCCGCGCGCAGATAATCCTGCTGCTGTTCATATGCGAGAGCGAGGTTGATGAGGACTTCCGGCTGCGCGGGAAGACGCAAGTGCAATGCTTCCAGCATGCGCGCCGCTCGCGCGGCATCCCGCAGGCGCAATGCTTCTACGGAATGGCGGAATAATTCTGCATCGGAAAGTGTATCATACGTCATGCCGATATTGTGGCATGAGTTATCGTGCATGCAAGCCGAATGGAAAGATTAGCCGACCAGTTCGATATCGCTAAAGAAGAAGCGGATTTCGGCTTCCGCATTCTCAGCGCTGTCCGAACCATGGACGGAATTGCGCTCGATGCTTTCGGCGAAGAGTTTACGGATCGTACCGTCCTCAGCGTTCGCCGGGTTGGTCGCACCCATCACGTCACGATATTTCGAAACCGCGTTCTCCGCTTCGAGGACTTGGACAACCACCGGGCCGGAGACCATATATTCGACGAGTTCGCCAAAGAAGGGGCGCTCTTTATGAACGCCGTAGAATTGACCCGCTTGCAGACGGCTGAGGCGGATGCGCTTCTGCGCGACGATACGGAAGCCTTTTTCTTCGAGCAGGGCGTTGATTTTCCCGGTGAGGTTACGCTCGGTAGCATCGGGCTTCAGGATTGAGAAAGTGCGTTCCAACGCCATGGTGGTCTCCTTGAGTTAATGGGTAAATGCGTTGCGCGTGTAAACGATTCTGCCCGGTTTGGCAACTAGATTTACCACAAATAGGCCACGCGGCTGCATTTTCTGTAAGGTGTTAACGCGTTGAGGGGAAAGAATGATTGCCATCGCCAGCATATTTTTCTACGCTTCGAGCAATTCATAACGAGTGATGCGCCTGATGCTCCGTTGGTACGTGATTCCCCTGTCCTTCTGCCTTGTTCTTGCGGGGTGTGGGGAAAATAGCCTGCGCTCGCTACGGAGCGTGGAGCTTCCCTCCGACCCCTATTACCGCGAACTTGCGCGCTTATATCTGACGTTGGCTGAGGAACAGGAGATGGCCTACGACTGGGAATCCTCCGAATATTTCGCCAACAAAGGGCTGGAAGCGTCCTACGGGCATGACGTCCCCCGCGCCAACCCCGCTGACTGGGACATCCCCCCGGCGGAGCAAGGGGATATTGGCCGCGCCAATGAGCTCTTCGACCAATTGATCACCCCCGCTACCCGTCAGAAGACCCCACTGTTTGCCGCACAAGCGCAGGTTTATTTCGATTGCTGGCTGGAAGAGGCGGAAGAGTCGTGGAAAAAATCCCCGCGTGAGCGCACCTGCAAGGAAGCGTTTTTCGACGCGCTTGGCGCAGTCCAGCAATTCGATTATTACTATAAGAAAGACCCCTCGTTGAAAAACTTGTTGCCGAAGGAACTCGCGCCGGTCATCTCCACCTCGTATCTCGTCTTCTTCGGCTGGAATCAGGTGAGCCTAGATGATGAGGCGATGAAGATTGTGAACACCGTCGTCCGCGATTTCAAGGAACATGGCAAAGCAGAAGTCGTCCTGAACGGCCATGCGGACGGTTCGGGGACGGAGGAACAGAACCTCGTCGTCTCCGAAAGCCGAGCCGAAACGGTGAAGATGGCGCTGATCGAAGCGGGCATCCCGGCCAAGCTGATCAAGATTTTCGCCTTCGGTGAGTCCGATCCCAAGGTGAAGACCACGGATGGCGCCAAGGAAAAAACCAACCGTCGTGTCGAGGTGTTCCTGGATTAGTGTGCCGGGCGCGCGACCAAGGAGTCCCTCTCAGTGCCCGAATTGACGCTCCTCCCATTCGCTGACCGCCTGCTGGCGATGACCATCGCCGCATGGATCAGCCTGCTTCTCGTCCTTCCCCCCGGCGTGCAGCATTTTTTACTACTGGATGCGACCGACCGGGGTCTGCTGACCCTTTTCACGATGCTAGAGCGCAAGCTTAACCGCCCTTTGCGCCCCGCCTCCGTCAAACGCTTGCGCGGGTGGATCGTCGCGTTACTGGTGTTAATTTTCGGCATACTCATCGGCGGTTGGATCAGCGCCTTGACCCTCCAAGGCGGCTGGTTCGTAATTCCCGAAATCCTGATTCTGGTGATGGTATTTTCTTTCTGGCGTCCCGGATTCTATGCGGCAGAAGCCAGCAAGCACCTGCAATCCAAGAAGGAAGCCGAACGCAAGAAAGCTTCGCCGCTGGTGCAGAAAATGGTCTTCTTCGACGTGGACGGGGTGGACGCGCACGGGCTGTACCGCCTGTTGATCGAGGCGATGGCGTTACACCTGACTTGCCGCGTAGTTGCGGTGGCCTTCTGGTATCTCCTGCTCGGCCTGCCGGGGATGATTGTCTCCTCCCTGTTCCTGCTGCTCGCGCGTCGCTGGCACTATCCCGAAAAGCGCTATGATTCCTTCGGAAAACCGTTCAGAACCATCGGAAAAATAATAATGTTCTTGCCTGAGCGCATTGCCTGTCTCTGCATCGTGCTGGCAGCCTGCATCGCCCCCCGTAACCATCCGGCGGAAGCGGCCAAGGCGCTTGCCAGCCCGCAGGCCTACCCTTGGCAGGGCGGCATGGTGCTGACAACGGTGGCCGGGGCGCTCCGCGTGGCACTGGGCGGTCCGCGCACGATTGAGGGTGAAAAAGTGAAGCTCCCCTGGCTCGATTTTGGGCCCGCGCGCATCGAATCCCTCTCCGTCCGCCAGATGCAATGGTTGTATGGGCTAAGCGTCGGAATTATCGTGGTAATCATCACCGCCCTGAACTTACTGACCACACGCGGCGCTGTCACATAAATTTCATATATTTCAGGGTTTTTCCAGTATCCCCCAAACCGTCTATCCGGTATACTTAGAACTGGTAAAACAGTGACCGAACGGACCTTTCTGCCCTATGGCGATTGATAAACGCACCCAACGCCCCGAAGCAGGCGACGCCAACACACCGGACAATCCGGTGCACACCGGCGTCACCAAGGACACCGCATCCACGCCCGGATATTTCAGGTTATTCATGCCGGGCCTCGCCGCCCGCTACGTCTTCCGCTATCTGGTCAATACCGAGAAAGAGGCGGGCTTCTTAGGTGTTAGCAAACAGACGCAGCAAGAAGCACAGAAAATCATTCATTCGGTCAAACATCATACTGACAGCACGGCTTTCAATGAGGGTGTGGAGCTGCTCAAAAAATGGAATTATAAAGGACATTTCGATTCAGCCGAAGATGCTATGCATAAAGCTGCCTATCACCGTCAGGCGTCCATTGACTTGAATGCGCAACTAACGGCACAGGAGACTACAGCGGGTCGGAGCGTCAAAGTTGAACGTTTGCAGAAGGATCAACTCATTGCGACGCTTGAGAACCGGACCCTTACCACGGATATAGCCACAGCCGCTATCCATCATGATCGTTGGGAAACGTTCAAATCCGATGTGATGAAAACCGCCCGCGACCATGACAAAACAACCCGCACCAAAGCATTCGAGCGTTATTACGATTATGCACTGGGTTTAGGCAGTACCCTGCTGACGATGTATTATGCATGGCGGGTCAGCAGCGATATCAAGAAGGTCTTTGCCGAAACCGTTAGTTATGAGCACGGCAAGGAACCTTCCCAACTCAGTGTGAAGGACTTTTGGAACAGCGATAACGTGCTGGTGCAATCCACGGTGAATAATTACATGAAGAAGAACGCCGTAAGGCTAGGTACGGATACGGTCTTCTTCTTTGGCCCGCTACTGCACGTGACGGGACTTTCTAAGATACCTGGTATCGCACGCATTGCGGGCCTGCCCTTCAGCGATCTCGGTGTGGGAATTAAAGGTGGCCAATTGTTGATGGAAATCCAGAATAAGGAAATGACCACCTTTGAATACCTTCTAAACATGATCGATTCGAAGCTGAACCCCACCCGCGGTATCGGCGATCACATCAAACCGTCCGAGATCATCGATCTATACCAAAAATGGGCCTCTATTAAGGACCCCAAGGCCGGATTCCGGGATGCAACGATCTATCAGGATCATGACGGGATGAGTTGGGCGAAATCGGAAGTCATCTTCACTCGCGTCACCGACCTGCTGAACGGGACCTATAAATACAAGCATCCGGACAATAATCTGCCCGTAGACGAAACCGCCCCCAACTTCGCCCTGCCGAAATTCCTCTATCTGCTCGGTCATAACATGATCGACACCTACAAACCGGAACAAACGTTAGCCTACGTGGAAGTGGCGAACCGATTCGGTATTGAAGGGGTTAAAAACATGAAAGAGATGCTGGAGCGCGGTGTCGGGTTAGAGCAGGTGATGGAGAAGTATCCGGTTGATATCACCATTCTGAAATCTCCGCGCGAGAATGCGGCGGTCGTACCCGAGCCGGTCACCGAGACGCATCGCAGCCCGGCTTCCGTCCCTATATCATTCTTCCCTCCCCGGGAAGCTTCGATGGCGCACAGCAATGAGAACATCGCGCCGCTGGCGGATTATGCGGCGGAGCATCCCACCACGCATATCGCGTCTTCTGTGGATCAGGGGAAAATAGCCGTCGATACGCTTAAGGAAGCCGAACGATAGTCACTTCCGGGTTAGTCACCGTCTCCGGCGAATGTGCGTCTTCTAAAATATCCACCCGTTGTCCGTTGAGTTTCAGCTTACCCGCTGCGAGTAACGCCAGTGCGCGGGGGAAGATTTTATGTTCTGCCTGATGCACACGTTTCTGAAGACTCGCCTCGTCATCGTCCTGATGCACCGCCACGGCTGCCTGAATAATGATGGGTCCGGCGTCCATTTCCGGCACGACGAAATGCACCGTACACCCCGTAAAGCGCACGCCTGATTCCATCACGCGCTGATGCACGTCCAGCCCCTTGAACGCAGGGAGCAGAGAAGGGTGGATATTGATCATCTTCCCCGTCCAGCGGGTCACGAATTTGGGCGTCAACAACCGCATGAACCCAGCAAGACAGACGATCTTGATCCGGTGCTCGGTAAGCGCCGCATGAATCGCGTCATCGAATGCCTCCCGTGACGGGAAATCCCGGTGATTGAGCGTGACGGTGGAGATACCCGCATCCGCAGCGCGCGTTAGCCCGAACGCCTCAGCGTTATTGGAGATGACCAGCGCAATCTCGGCGGGGAAGGTGTCTTTATGCGTAGCGTCGATCAACGCCTGCAGGTTACTACCCGTGCCAGAGATGAGGACGGCGGTGCGGACGCGCTTCGTCACGCGGGCCACGCGCCCTGATAGGTGACGGCTTCCGTGCCGCGCGTGGTAATGTGGCCGATGGCATAGGCCTGTTCGCCCTGTTCTTTCAGCAGCGCAGTCACCTCGGCGACTTTATCCGCCTCGACGACGATGACCATGCCGATACCGCAATTGAATGTGCGTAACATTTCCTGCTCGGCGATATTGCCTTCGGTTTTCACCCATTGGAAGCACGGCAACACGGGCCAGCTTCCGAGTGTAATCTCCGCACCGCACGCGGCAGGCAACACCCGCGGCAGGTTCTCGGTGATGCCTCCCCCGGTGATATGTGCCAGCGCCTTGATGCCGGACGTTTTTTTCAGTGTTTCCAGAAGCGGCTTCACATAGATACGCGTCGGCGTCAGTAATGCCTCGCCCAGAGTCTTCGCCTCGCTGGTGAACGGTGTGGCATCCTTCAGCGCATGGCGCAACGCTGCCACTTTACGTACCAGACTATACCCGTTGGAATGGAACCCGCTGGAGGAAAGCCCGAGCAATATATCCCCTTCCTGCACCCCCGGTTTCGGCAGTAAAGCATCACGCTCCACCGCGCCTACGGAGAATCCTGCTAAGTCGAAATCATCCTTCGCATACATGCCCGGCATCTCTGCGGTCTCACCGCCCGAAAGCGCACAGCCTGCGATGCGGCAACCTTCGGCGATACCTGAGATGACGCTGGCGGCTTCCTCTACACGCAATTGCGCACAGGCATAATAATCGAGGAAGAAGAGGGGTTCTGCCCCTTGGACGATGAGGTCGTTGACGCACATCGCGACGAGGTCGATCCCGATGGTGGAAAACATTCCGGTATCGATGGCGAGTTTCAATTTCGTCCCCACCCCGTCCGTCGTGGAAATCAGCAGCGGATCTTTGAACCCGGTGGCTTTCAAATCGAACACTGCGCCGAATCCGCCGATGGAAGATTCCGTCCCGCTACGGCGGGTGGCCTTGGCAAGCGGTTTGATACGGTCGACCAGCGCATTACCGGCGTCAATATCGACCCCCGCCTGCTGGTAGGTCATCGGTTCGGGCTTATGGACTGGTGTTGTCATCGATAATACAGTATGTAACGGTATGAATAATGGACGTCTTGATACTGCACTTGTGGCGGTTTGACAAGCAGGAGCAACCGAAACCCATGCCTAGCCGGATTTTTTTCCTCTCTATTCTAATGGCGTTCTGCCTCTATCTTCCCCTGTCCGCCCATGCGGAACTGCCTGATATTACGGTAGATGTCTCCGAAACCGGGACGAATGCGACCGAAGCCAAGTCCCGTGGCCTCAACCGCGCCCAGCAGACGGCATTCTATCAATTATTACAGCAGGTTGCGAAAGGTCGGGAACTCGAACTCGCCAAACGCACCCCCCCGCAGCAGGTTCCCCATTTCATCAGCAGGTTCGATATCCTTGAGGAACGCTCTCTCGCCACTACCTATACGGCAAAAATACGGTATTCTTTCAATGAGAAAGCCGTGCGGAAGCTGATGAGCGACGCGGAAGGCCTCGCGCCCGAAATCACCGGTAACGCTATCCTCGTCATTCCTTTATATGACGACGGCACAGGTGTGATGCTTTGGGAAGGCGGCAACCGTTGGCGCAGTATATTTAACAAAGCCGCGCTCGAAAAAGGCGGGGACGACCTGCTCGTTCCCTATGGTGACAAGAAAGACATGCTGCTGCTGGACACTAAGAATGTCTTCACCAAGGAGAAGGACATCTTTGTCAAGATGGCCGAACGGTACGGCGCCAAGAATATCGTCCTCGTCCTCGCCCACTTGGTGGAACAGGAACAAGGCCCGGCGACACTGGAGATTATCCTCCGCCGCGCCACGGCGGATAAATCGGAAGACACCCACATCCATTTCAAACCCGAAGGCGAAGAGGATAGCGAAGCGTTGCTCCGTCGCGCCGCGAACAAGATTGCCCTGCAACTGGCCAGCTCCGCCGAGACCTTTGCGCTCGATTACAGCCCTGACCAGAAGCTGAAAGCCCAGGTCATCCGGGTTGAATTCGCCTATCCCGGCCAATGGCTGAAACTGAAACAGGCGCTTGAGAACCTCGCCGGGATGGAATATTCCGCCATCGGCGCGGCGGGGCCAAACTTCACGCAGATGATACTGTACTACCGCGGCCCGCAAAGCGCCCTGCAACAGACCATCGCCGCAAAGGGCTTGAGCGTGCAGGCGGATAAGGAATTCTGGGTCGTAACACTTCCAGCGGGGACACGATGAATAAACGGATACTGATTTGGCTGGGCATTACCTTTTTCATCCTGTTCTTCCTCTATGAAGTTAGGGCAATATTATTGCCCTTCGTCATCGGGATGCTGCTCGCCTACCTGCTCGATCCTTTGGCCGACGCGTTGGAACGCAGGGGCGTATCGCGCACCACGGCAACCGCACAGATCACCATCGGCTTCCTTATCGTGCTGGTGGGCGCGATGGTCATTGTCGCGCCGATCATCTATCACCAGATGCAGCAACTCATCACCAACCTCCCTGCCATCATCGAATGGGCACGCAACAACGTGTATCCCTCCATCCAGACATTCACCAATTACCTCGACAAGGCAAATCTGACGGACAGCAACGCGTTGCAGGGCGCCTCGGCTAACGTAAGCGGCTGGGTGAGCGGCGTGGTGAC
The DNA here is from genome assembly GCA_041749475.1 of Rickettsiales bacterium. Taxonomy (GTDB): domain Bacteria; phylum Pseudomonadota; class Alphaproteobacteria; order Rickettsiales; family UBA998; genus JBGTBD01. Next base: position 9,562 of record JBGTBD010000045.1, on the reverse strand, counting down.
GGGTATTTTCGCCTCCAGCCTTGCCATCCTCAACTTCTTTTCGCTGCTATTGATTGCCCCCGTCGTCACCTTCTACCTGCTCAGGGATTGGGACAATCTGGTTGCCAAGGCGCATGAGCTGTTGCCACGTGAGCATGCTGACACCATCAAGGAGCAATTGAAGCTGGTGGATGCTACTCTCTCCGGCTTCCTGCGTGGCCAGCTCAACGTCTGCATGATACTGGGCCTGTTCTACGCCGTGACCCTGCAACTGGCCGGGTTGAATTACGGTATCATCGCCGGGCTGCTGTTCGGCTTGCTTGTCATCATCCCCTATGCGGGGACGGTGCTCAGTGCTTTCATCGCGCTGGTGCTCGCGATCGTGCAGTTCGATGATTGGACGCGCATTGCTATCGTCGCGGCTATTTTTGCATTCGGTCAATTCATGGAGGGGAATTTCCTCGCCCCCCGTCTGGTCGGGAAGAAGGTAGGCATTCACCCCGTCTGGCTAATTTTCGGCCTGATGGCGGGGGGTGCGCTGTTCGGCTTCATCGGGGTGTTGATCGCCGTACCAGTGACGGCGGTGATCGGTGTGTTCATCCGGTTCGCCATCCAGCGTTACTTGCAAAGCACCCTCTACGCAGAAGAGGCAGAATCCCCCATCTACCTTCCCGAACAGGACACCCCCGCCTGATATGACGCAAGCGTCGCTCCCTTTTTGCATCACGCCTAGCTACCGGGCGGAAGATTTCATCATCTCCGGGTGTAATGAGGAAGCCTATCACTGGCTGATGCAATGGCCGGACTGGTCTGCCAACGCCTTTTACCTCTATGGCGACGCCGGCTCGGGCAAAACGCACCTCGCCCACGTCTGGCGCGAGAAAAGCCGCGCCCGCTTCCTTCCCGAAGATGAATTGCAATCCTATATCGAGGGGCATGAGACCACCCCCATCATATTGGAATTAAGCGATATATCAGGAAATGAAGAACGGCTTTTCCACCTGCTGAACAAAACCCGGCAAGAGAACACACCCCTCCTGCTCACTTATGTTTTGCCCCCCGCGCAAGGTGGATTCCGGCTTCCCGATGTGGTATCCCGCCTCAACGCATTACCCTCCGCCCGCCTCGGGCAACCGGACGATACGCTGATGACGGTCATCCTCACCAAGCTGTTCGCGGATCGGCAGATTTTGGTAACTGACGAGATAATTCAATATCTTGTCAAGCGCCTCGAACGCTCCTTCTCTGCCGTCAGCCATGCGGTGGCCCGGCTGGATGAGGAGGCATTACGCCAAAAACAACGCATGTCAATTTCATTGGTTAAAAAGACACTCGATTTTACCGGATAATTTTGTTTTTTCGCTAACAAATAAGTAAAGATTTGACACTCGCTGGCGTACAAATTAATAATTGAACCGGGGACTTTTATGGCATTAACCACTTCGGTATACTCACACGAGACCAAAGCGCACAAGCTTTCGCACATCAATGTCCTTCTGGTTGATGCCGATTTTCGAGTAGCGGGGTTGCTTCGCAAAATTCTCTCCAGCTTGGGGTTCGGCGCAGTCTATCATGCCAAGAACGGGCATGAGGCACTCCGCCTGCTCAACGAGAAATCTATCGACATCGCCATCACCGACTGGGATATGGAGCCGATGAACGGGATCGAATTCATCCGCAAGGTCCGCACCAGCCAAGATTCCCCCAACCGCCTGTTGCCAATCGTCATGCTCACCGGTAAAGCCCAACGCGCTCATGTGGAAGCGGCGCGCGATTCCGGCATCACGGAATTCGTGGTTAAGCCCTTCTCTGTCCGCACCCTGTGCGACCGCCTGATCCTCGTGGTGGATCACCCGCGCAATTTCATCCTATCCCGGAACTACGTTGGCCCCGACCGCCGCCGTCGCAACCTCCCTCCCTCGGGCCAGGAGCGCCGTATTAGTCTTGAGGACAAGTCCGTACTGGTGGAGGATAACGACAATTACAAGGTCGTCCGCGTCAAGAACGAGAACATCACCATCGTTAATCCCGACTTCCGCCTGAAGGACAAGATCGGCGGCGAGGAAGTCACCCTGGCCGACCTGTTCAATCCGGAAAGCATCCGCAAAGCGCAGGAACATATCCATAACTCCCGCAGTGAATATCTGCAGTGGATCGTCGATGACATCACCCGCATGGAGGACGCCTTCGCCCAAGTGAACGGCAACCCGTCCCACACCGCGAAGGAAGTGCTGAATTTCTATAAGGTCAGCCTGATGATCAAGTCACAGGCCGGTATCTTCGGATATGACCTCGCCTCGCAAGTCGCGGAATCCATGGTCAACCTGATCGAAGGCATGGCGCACATGGACACGCATCGCCTCCGCGTCATCCGTAAGCACATGGATGTGCTCTACGTCATTTTCCAGCGCAACATCATCGGCATGGGCGGGCGTATCGGCAAAGACCTGATGGAAAACCTCACCATCCTCACCCGCAAATACCGCGACAAATAACGTATCACTTCATTGTCATACCAGCGCAGGCTGGTTCCAGCGGCACCGCGTTTACGGTGCAGAAGATTTGCTTATCGCGCCAATGTCGCTTGAGACTGGATACCACCCTGCGATGACATGACAAGGGTAGTCTAACTGATTTGGATGATTTCGACGCGCGCACTGTCACGTGTGCAAGCCACCCATGATGTCGTATCAAATATAATATCTGCCATGCTGCACGGCGCGAAATCCTGAAGCACTTCTTGCGCCGCGCCGGATTTGTCCTCCGCCGCCAGAAACGCGCATTGCGGCAACCCTGGATTATGGCCGATGATGAGCACATGCTGCACGCTATCGGGCAATTCCCGCCATAGCTCAATCACCTGTTCCGGTCCGGCGAGATAGATAACCGGGGCGTATTCCACCTTCGCCGTAAGCGGGCAGGTGGAACCCAGATACTGAAGCGTCTCCCGCGTCCGCGCCGCAGGTGAGCAAAGCACCAGATCGGGCGAGAAACCCCGCTTGCGCAGTAATTTTCCAAGGTCGGACGCATCCTCACGCCCCTTTGCGGTCAGCACACGCGCGCTATCGTCCTGAGTAAGAAGAGCTTTCTCGGTTTTAGCGTGGCGGAGGAGGGAAACACGTTTCATAAGAAAAAATTTACATGGGTGTGCGAAAGTTAGTAAGATGATTTCCTGTTAAATAAAAGCGTTTTCGCGAGTTTCAATGCATCGGCACGATAAACACCCCGAAATAAGGCCCCTTCCCACGATGGAGTCGCCCGACCGTTTCATCAATCGCGAACTGTCATGGCTGGCCTTCAACGAGCGGGTGATGGGTGAAGCGCTGAACCCGAAGAACCCCTTGCTGGAGCGCATGAAATTTCTCTCCATCAGCGCGGGCAATCTGGATGAATTCATGATGGTGCGCGTCGCGGGCCTTATGGATCAGGTGCGTCACGACGTGGAGAGCAAAAGCGACGACGGCTACAGTCCCGTCGAGCAATTGAAGCGTATCCAGCAGGCGATGACCACGCTGATGCTGCGCCAGCAGCAAGGCTGGCTCGCTTTGAAAAAAGAATTATGGGCCCGGAAAATTCAGATCATCAGTGCGATGGATTTGAAAGAGCGTGAGCGCGAATGGCTGAGCGAACATTTTCTCGATAATATTTTTCCGGCCCTCACCCCCATCGCGGTCGATCCTTCCCACCCATTCCCTTTCCTCGCTAATCAAAGCATTTCCTTACTGTTCGAGATGCGAAAAGTTCGCACCGGCAAACCGCAGGTCGCCGTGCTGCCGCTACCGTCCAAACTGCCGCGCTTCATCCGGCTAAACGGTAAGGCGGAGCGCTACATCCAGTTGGAAGACGTTATCCGCCTGCATATCGACAGCCTCTTCCCCGGTTTCGAGCTGATGGAGTCGGCGCTCTTCCGCATCATCCGCGATAGCGATCTGGAGATCGAGGAAGAAGCGGAAGACCTTGTACGTTATTACGAGAATGCCATCAAACAACGCCGCCGTGGCCGCGTCATCCGCATCAAAGTGCTAAAGGGCACGAACACCAGCCTCATTGACTTCTTTGCCGAACAGGTGCATGCCGAAAGCAGCACGGTGATGGAAGTGGAGGGGATGATCGGATTGTCCTCTCTCTCCGAACTCTACCAGATGCCCGTTCCCGAACTGAAATATCCGCCCTATAGCCCTCGCTTCCCCGAGCGCATCACCGATTACAACGGCGATTGCTTCTCGGCGATTCAGGCCAAGGACATCATCATCCACCACCCGTTCGAGAGTTTCGACGTGGTGGTGCAGTTCTTGCGGCAAGCCGCCGCTGACCCGCAAGTGATTTCCATCAAGCAGACGCTCTATCGCACGTCTCAGGATTCCCCCATCGTCAAAGCCCTGATCGAAGCGGCGGAGAATGGCAAATCGGTGACGGCGCTGGTGGAACTCAAAGCCCGTTTCGACGAAGAGGCCAACATCAAATGGGCGCGCGACATGGAGCGCGCTGGCGTGCAGGTGGTCTATGGGTTCGTCCATCTGAAGACGCACGCGAAACTCTCGCTCGTCGTCCGTCGTGACCAATCGAAATTACGTTCCTATGCGCATCTCGGAACCGGCAATTACCATCCGATGACGGCGAAGGTCTATACCGACCTCTCCTTCTTCACATCGGACGAATCCATCTGCCGTGACGTGACATATCTCTTTAATTACATCACCGGCTACGCCGAACCCCGCGCGTTCGATAAGCTGATCGTCGCCCCGCTGATGATGCGGAAATCCGTCCTCGAACTGATCGAAAAAGAAACTGCGTTCGCCAAGGAAGGAAAACCGGCGAGCATCTGGGCGAAAATGAACGCATTGGTGGATAAGGAAATCATCGACGCGCTCTATCGCGCCTCCCAAGCAGGCGTAAAAATCGAGATCATCGCGCGTGGCATCTGCTGCCTGCGCCCCGGTATCCCCGGACTGTCGGAGAATATCCGCGTCAAGAGTCTCATCGGACGTTTCCTCGAACATTCACGCATCTTTGCTTTCGGTAATGGCCACCCACTACCCTCGCCTGAAGCGAAGGTATATATCTCTTCCGCCGACTGGATGCACCGCAATTTCGACCGCCGTGTCGAGGTAATGGTTCCCATCGAGAACCCCACCGTCCATGCGCAGGTGCTGGATCAGATCATGGTGGCTGAGTTGCGGGATGAAGCCCAAAGCTGGACACTGGATAAGGAAGGCCACTACATCCGCCACCAGCCGGAAGGTGAAGGCTTCTCCGCCCACACCTATTTCATGACTAACCCCAGCCTTTCGGGTCGTGGCAAGGCGCTGCGCAAGAACAAAAAGCAATTGAGCCGCCTGAAGACATTGACTAAAGATGCCAAGGAAACGCCGAAAAAAGAACATAAAGGAAGCTGATGCCACATGCTTCGCACGGAATAAACCCGCTGGTCGGTGTCATCGATATCGGGTCGAACTCCGTACGCCTCGTCATCTATGACCGCCTCAAACGCGTCCCCCGCCCCATCTTCAACGAGAAGGCCTCCTGCGGTTTGGGTCACGGGATACATTTCACTGGCAAACTCGACCCTCGCGCCAAGGCCCACGCGCATGACACGATAGAACGATACGCGTATCTCTGCCGTACCATGGGGATTGAGAAGCTCTATTCCGTGGCGACCGCCGCGATACGCGACGCCGCGGACGGGCCGGAATTCATCCGGGAACTCTCCCAGCAACTGGGCATCACGATAGAAATCATCACCGGTGAACGCGAAGCGCAACTGGCGGCGCAAGGGGTGCTCTCCTCCATCTACCAGCCCGAAGGTATCGCGGGCGATCTGGGCGGCGGGTCGCTGGAACTCGTCTCCATCCGCCACCAGCACGTACAGCATCAGGCGACGTTCCAGGCCGGCTCGCTGCGCCTCATCGATTCCTGCGGCGGGGACCTCGCGCTGATGCGCAAACAGATCAAGGAAATGCTGAAGGATGTGCACTGGCTGAAACATGCGCGTCGCTCGTTCTTCGCCATCGGCGGCGGGTTCCGCAGTATCGCGCAGGTGCATATGCGCCAGCAGAAATACCCCGTGCGCATCCTGCATCAATATACCGTCCCGGCGGAAACGCTTTATCCGTTTTTCTCGTACCTGCTCACCCTCAATCCAAAGGAAGTGGATCAACTCAAAGGCCTCGCCAGCAAACGTAACGAAAGCTTTTTGCCTTCCGTCGTCGTGCTGGAGGAAATATTGAAACAGATGGACCCGGAAGAGGTGGTCTTCTCCGCCGCCGGTATCCGCGAAGGATTGATTTACGAGAAGCTACCGCCGCAGGAATATCTGCGCGACGCCCTCACCGCCTCCATCAGCGCGCTGACCGGGCGGGATATGGATAGCGACCCCTACAGCAACAGCCTGCTGCGCTGGCAGGAACAACTCATCACGCAGGAAAGCGCCGAAGAAAAACGCCTCCGCGTCGCCGCCTGCCAACTGAGCGACATCGCATTGGCGGTCAGCCCTGACTTTCGCGCGGAATGGGTGTTCGAGCATATCCTCGTCGCCTCGCTTTACGGGCTGGATCATCGTGAGCGGGTGATGCTGGCGCTGGCGGCCTATTTCCGTCACAAGAACAAATGCAAGATGGAGTCCCCCGCACTGAATCTCTTGCGCGAGGAGGATTGGGTCTGGGCGAAACTGGTCGGCCAGCTCTGCGGCATCGGCTTTCACCTCTCCGCCGGGGTGGGTGAAATTCTCGACCATATCACACTGGAAGTGAAGGGCGCGGATATCACTATTCACTCCGAGGAAAAAGTGCGGAGGATTCTACCCGAGGAAGCGACGAAGCGGCTGGAAGGATTAGGCGATACCTGTAAGGCGTACCGCAGGCGCTTCACATAATCCTCCCGCGTGATTTCCTGCACCCCGAACTGCATCAGATGTGCGTTGACGAACTGCGTATCGAGCAACACATATCCCGCATCCTTCACTATTTCCACCAAGGCGACGAGTGCGATCTTGCTGGCATCGTCCGCGCGACTGAACATACTCTCCCCGCAGAACGCCCCGCCGACCGAGACGCCATATAATCCCCCCACCAGCTCATCACCGCGCCATGCTTCGATACTATGCGCATGGCCGACCTTATGTAGCTCCGTATACAGCACCTGAATACGTGGATTGATCCAGCTATCCCGCTCCGCCGAACGCGGCGCAGCACAGGCGGCGATGACTTCGGAGAAACACGCATTCACTGTAAGGCGATAGGGCTTCTTAGCGACCACACGCGCAAGTTTGCGCGGGATATGGAATAACTCTAGCGGGATGATACCGCGCTCCTCCGGATGGAACCAGTACAGCTCATCCTCGTCTCGGCTTCTTGCCATCGGGAAATACCCGTTCGCATACGCGGCCAGCAATTCCTGCGGCGAGATGGCGTGCGTCATTTTTTCTGGGAGATGAAGCGGGAAGGGTAATCGGTGATGAATCGGGTAATGCCCATGCTGGCAAAACGCTGTTGCTGACCCTTATCATTGATGGTCCAGGGAATGAGGGATGTCCCCGTCTCCTGCGCCGTCTCCAGCAGGGTGGGGGTCACCAACCCCGCTTCCGGCAGGATATATTTTGCACCTGTGTAAGACACGATCTCGCCGATGCGCTGGGAAGGCACGTTGAGATTCGCCCCGATATAGATTTGCGGATTGAAGCGATGTACCAGCGACAGCGCCGAATGCAGGCCGGAAATCACAACGAGGTCTTCATAGCGGCAATGTTTCTCATCGCAATAGAGAGTCACCATTTCCGCGATCGGCATCGCACATTCTTGCTCTTTAATTTCGAGATAGAGCTTAATACGTCCACGAAATCGATTGAGTACGGTGATGAGGTCGGGAATCGGCTCACCGTCCCCCGCATTCAATACTTTCAACTGTTCGAGCGTATAATCCTTGACGGTTCCCTTGCGGCCCGTCGTCCGCTCCAGCGAAGTATCGTGAATGACAACCAACTCGCCGCTCTTGCAGACGCGAATATCCATCTCGATGCCGTCTGCCCCTTGCGCCATGGCAAGGGAGAATGCTTTCATGGTATTTTCCGGGGCTTCCCCGCTAGAGCCCCGATGGGCGATTACATGCGTCATGGTCATAGGATAGGTTTTATAGCATCAAGCGCCAATGTGTACACAGATGATCCGCACCCAAAAATCCCGCCCGTAACAACCCCTGAAATAAGAGATTTATGACGGAATTCTTCACGTTTATAGATATTGGACAGATGAACTTCGATCACGGGGATTTTCAGCATGGAAAGTGCGTCTCGGAGCGCGACGGAAGTATGGGTATACGCCCCGGCATTGAGGATGATGCCGTGCATACCGCCTTTAGCCGCTTCCTGCACCCAACCGACCAGCTCGCCTTCGTGATTGCTTTGCCGCGCGTCGAGCATTATATCAAGGGAGGAGGCCTTTTTCCGGCAAAGATTCAGGATATCATCCAGCGTTTCCTTGCCATAAATCTCCGGCTCACGAATGCCGAGCATGTTGAGATTGGGGCCATTGAGAATGAGAACGGTATGGGACATGGATTCCTGCCTGACTAAGGCTAACGTAAGGAAAACAGAGATGCAAATCACCATTAACGGCGAACCGCAAAACCTCGCCACAATTTCCACCATCGCGCAGTTGATGGCACAGTTGGGAGTGGAGCCGAAATCCGTTGCCGTAGAATGTAATAGCCACATCATCCCCAAAAGCCGCTACGAAGAAACGCCGCTTGCGGACGGCGATGTGATTGAAATCATTTCATTTATTGGAGGCGGATGATGGACGATTCTCTGGAACAGGACCCGCTGGTCATCGCCGGCCGCAGCTTCTCCTCCCGCCTGCTGGTGGGGACGGGGAAATATAAGAATATGGACGAGACGCGCGATGTGGTGGAAGCCAGTGGCGCCGAGATCGTCACCGTCGCCGTCCGCCGCGTGAACCTGAAAGCGGGCCAGTCCGACAGTTTGACGGATGTGCTGGACCCCGAAATCTATACCTATCTGCCCAACTCCGCCGGGTGCTATACGGCGGAAGAGGCGGTGCGCACCCTGATGCTGGCGCGTGAAGCAGGCGGTTGGTCGCTGGTGAAACTAGAGGTAATCGGCGATAAGACGACGCTGTACCCCAACGTGGTAGAGACCCTGAAAGCCGCTGACATGCTGATGAAAGAAGGCTTCGACGTGATGGCCTATACCAGTGACGATCCCATCATTGCCCGCGAACTGGAATTACGCGGCTGCTGCGCCATCATGCCGCTGGCAGCACCCATTGGCTCCGGCCTCGGCATCCAGAACCCGCTGAACATCCGTTTCATTGTCGAGCAATCCGAAGTGCCCGTCCTCGTCGATGCAGGCGTGGGTACGGCCTCTGATGCCGCCATCGCGATGGAACTGGGTTGCGACGCGGTACTGATGAACACCGCCATCGCCGAAGCCGAACACCCCGTGCTGATGGCAAAAGCGATGCGCTATGCCGTAGAAGCAGGCCGCATGGCCTACCTCGCCGGACGTATGCCCAAACGCGCCTACGCCAGCGCCAGTTCCCCTGAGAATGGTCTCATCGGCAAGAAAACC
>JBGTBD010000044.1:0-25929 GCA_041749475.1 Rickettsiales bacterium | reverse complement strand
CCAATAAGGAACTGTCGAAGAAACGCGGGGGGTTCATGACCTCGAGCGGGATGATCCTGGATTTGGGCCTCAGCACCCAGACCATCGTCAATGGCACGGTCGTGGAGAATACCGTCCTCAGCCCTGAGGCGCTGAAGAACGTAGACCCCAGCACGCTGCGCACCCTCGTCCGCGTGACCGAGAATAATACGACGACGGAAAAACTACAATTGAACGACATCCCCGAGATCGTGACCGTCATCAAGAGCGAAGCGAACAACGTGAAAATTGACCAGATCACTTCGCTCAATATCGACGTGCAGAATGTCGATCGCTTCAACCTGCAAACGCAGACGCCCGGATTGAATTACTCGGTGGTGATGAGCCTACGCTAGCCTAGGCCTGTGCAGCGTGAGAGACGGAGGACGAGGGCACGGGATGCGCTTCTTTCCCACCGAATCCGGTCGAGGCATCCCCTAGCGTCGCCAGTAAAATATCCTCCGGGATGAGCGATAAATCCTCGATAGTCACGCGATTGCCGTGGATGAACACCCCGGATTTCTCCAGTTCCTTTTGCGCCCGGCTAAATGTCTCGCGCTTCATGCCGAGATAGGCTGCCATCAGCGTCCGGTTGAACGGCAGCAGGAAATGCTTTTGCCCGTCGCCCGCAAATCGCAGCAGGAACATCAGGATACGGTGCGCCACCGGCATGCAATTGATCTGGCAGATATGCTTACGCATCTGCAAGGCCTGTTCGCTCATGAACCGGAACAGCTCAAACGAGAAATGTGCATTGCGACGCGCATGGTATTGCACCACATGCAGCGGTATCTCCAGCAGGGAGGCTTCCTGGCTGATGACCATGCTGTAGAGATCTTCGTCTGACTTGCCGTGGATCAGATGGTCGCCGACCATACCCCCGGCGGTGATGACATCGACGATCGCCTGCGCGCCGTCAGCGGAATCGGCGAACAGGCCCACCCAGCCGGACATCACGAAATACACGTGGTCATGTGCGGTAGCGTCAGAGAATAGCAGACTGTTCTTGGCATGTGTTTTCACATGCGCATGTTTCATTATCTCGCCGAGGTCTTCATCGCTCAACACGTTGAGCAAGGGCAGCGCCCTTGACCGGAATGAAATCATCGTGTGTCTCGTCTCCCCAGAGGTGGGTAAAAAGGGGCGGTTAGCCCGCCCTCTTCCTTGGTTCGTACTGCTAATTACTATTGGTCGATGTCACATTCCTTGTTGTCGAGGAAGGAATTGGCGCAGGCTGTGATTCCTACGGTGAATCCGTTCTCTTCATCTTCCTCAGAGCCCGGGCCAGCGGCAGGTTCTAACGAACCGAGAGCCTCAGGCGACAGGTTGCTGGTATCGACCGTCGGAACAGCCGAGGAACGCGTGGTATTCCCATTCAATAACCCGACATTCGTATCCAGCGTCTGGAATTCAAACGCTTCGAACGGCTGGTCGGTAACGATGGTATTGTTGGCGATCGAAAGAATCGGACGGCCCAGAGGGTCAAGGATGGGCGTATTGAATACGGTCGGCGCAGCAGTGGGTGCTGGCGTCGGAGCCGGAGTCGGAGCCGATGTTGGAGCTGGCGTCGGCGCAGGTGTCGGCTCAGGCGTCGGTGCAGGCTCAGGAGCCGGACCGGGTGACGGAGCGGCAGTCGGAGCAGGCGTGGACTCAGGGGTAGGTTCCGGAGTCGGCTGTGGGCTAGGCTCAGGCGTCGGAGCCGGGGTAGGTTCCGGAGTCGGCGCTGGTGTAGGTTCTGGCGTCGGGGCCGGGGTGGGTTCCGGAGTCGGCGCTGGTGTAGGCTCAGGCGTCGGAGCCGGGGTGGGTTCCGGGGTCGGCGCTGGTGTAGGCTCAGGCGTCGGAGCCGGTGTTGGTTCCGGAGTCGGCGCTGGTGTAGGCTCAGGCGTCGGGGCCGGGGTAGGTTCCGGGGTCGGAGCAGGTGTAGGCTCAGGCGTCGGCGCTGGTGTTGGTTCTGGCGTCGGAGCCGGAGTGGGGTCTGGAACGTTTAGACATACGCCCGCCGGACCACCCGCCTTGAAGCAGTTCGGACCAGCGAAAGCGATTTCGTCGGCCGTAATAGTAATATCTCCGCCAAATTCACCTTGGTAAACAGTATTATTAATATTGCTTAGAAAAGTAGTGCCGGGATCATCAGAGAAGATGATGCTTCCCTCTTCCGAACCGCCCGTGGTATTGAAGGTATTGTTCTGGAAGGTGACTTCACCGCCCACGGTGATGACGAGGTCAGCACCCGCCGTACCGATCAGGGTACGTTGGATTTTGAAGTCATTGATGCCGGAAATATTGATCGGTCCGCCCACCGTGTAGATACGGGAGTTACTTATGTTGGAATTTGAATTGGTTCCTTCCAGCATCACTGAACCCGCGTCTGTAAGAATCTCGATCTGGTCAAGGTTCAGCGTTCTGCCTGCATCGAATACGACATTAGCGCCATTAGTGTAGAATGTACTGGTATTGGTCAATTGGATGTCACGACGGGAAGTGAAGCTTATGCTACCACCATTTGTCGAAACATCTGTATTGTTGATGTCAATGTCACGCCCGGCAATACCACCACCACTATTTAATGTAACGGTATTCAGGGTAAGATTTCCGCCATTGAGGATAATGCTGCGGTTCTGTGCGACAATATCAAGTCCAGCGTTTGCGGTAAGGCCAACGCCTGCGGCAACAATGTTCACATCAGTGTCGAAATTGATATTACCACTTGCTGCAAGATTGATATTGGAAAGCGCGCTATTGAGGGTGGATACATCGATATTCGCAACACCACCCGTCCCAGCGTTATTATGGGTCGCCGGGTTGTAAGCAACGCCACTATCCGTAGCAACGATGTTAATCGTCACCGGATCGATGAGCCACTCACCGACTTTGCCGAGACCGCTTTGCGACAGAGTATTAACCGCGCCGCTGAAAATGGAGATGACGTTCTTACCCGAGGTTTCGACGAAGCCGCCGTTACCGCCGATGAGACCACCGCGCGCGAAGATTGTGCCGTCGAAACGTGCAGCATCGTCCGCCCAGACGATTACTTCGCCGCCGTTGCCGTTGCCTGTCGCATCTGCGTTGATGACAGCCGTTTCAGTGACTGCGACCGTTTTCGCGTTGGCGACGGAGGCGACTTGACCTTGCTTGCCACCGCCGACGAGGATTTTCCCGCCACCCGTTTTACCGGAAGCGGAGAGTTTGCCGGATACGTTGACCGTCCCGCCACCTGCGGTGAGGATGATCTCGCCGCCTTTGGAGGTCAGCGAATTCGCTTCGATCACGCCCGTATTGTTGACGACATTGTTGACGAGGCCGGAAGCCGATGCCGCCTGCATGACGACAACGCCGCCTTCAGCGGAGATCGTGCCGCTATTCTCAGCGGAAATCACGCGGCCAGCGGATTCTTTATCGAGCGCGAGCGATACCAGGCCGTCACCATAGAGATCAACCGCAACGGTGTCACCGGCAGCGAGAGCCACTTTGGACAGACGGCCCTGGATGAGGCCACTATTCTTGACGGTCGGCGCGACGAGTGCGACCAGACCTTGGTCAGCAACGGAGATGGTCCCTTCGTTGATGACGGATGCACCGGATTTGCCCGGAATGTTGAATTGCTTGGTGCTGCTGTCGGACAGGAATTCGCTGTTGCCAATGTCCGCCGTGCTGGCGATGAAGGAACCGGTATTGACGTTACCCGTCTTGCCGATGAGCACACCGTTCGGGTTGATGAGGATGACCTTCCCGTTGGAGGTCAGGTTGCCGTTGATGGTCGAGACCTGTTGGCTGTTCACTACGCGGTTGAGTGCGATGGCGTTGGAATTCGGTTGGTTGAAGCGCGTCGTCTCGCCGTTTTTAATCGAGAAATCATCCCAGTTGATGATGACTTTGCCCGTCGACTGATTGATGTTCAGCGTATTGCCGTTGGCGCTGATGGAAGCATTTCCGCTACCGGGAACGACGACGCCGCCGACCGGATTTGCGTTGGCGATGGGGGTAAGGCTGAAGAAGGCCATGGAGGTCAGCGCCGTGGTCGCGCCCAGCGTCAGCAACGTGTGGCTGAGGCGCACAGTGCCTTTGGAACCGGTTGAGTGTACAGAGGTTTCAACGCGTGGCTGACGCGAATTCTTCAGGTTTTTCATAGTATTGCTCCCAAGGGCCAATGTTTTTTTGTATAAAGAACGGTTTGTTTACGAACTTTTAATACAATATGTGTTAAAATCAAGTGTAATCGTATTCTTTGATAAAAGATGACGATAACTGAGGCTTTCACAGCCCAAATAGTCGTTAACCTTTATTAATTAGAAACGTTTCACGATGTTGAAGAAGAGACGGGGATCATCGTCACCCGTCGAGGACACATCCCGGTTCAGCGGGAGTGATAGCTCCACCCCACCCGATACGTCTTCTGCTAGGTTGAACCGCACACCGAGACCGGTGGAGCTAAGAGACTCACGCTTCTCCTCCCCAACCAACGGTTGATTCAGCCAGACGGAACCGACATCATAGAAGGCATAGAGTTGATAGGAATGGAACCAGCTATCCATGTCATACACGTCGCCATAGCGAAGTTCGAGCAACCCGGAAAGACCTTTATCCCCAAGAAGCTCCGCGCTATCGAACGCGCGACCGATACGGCGGCCACCGAGCGCATATTGCTCGGAGGAAAGCAGCGAGTCATTGGTATATTGCCCTTCGGTCAGCATGTAGAGTGACCATGTCTCCGTGAATTCCTGAATACGAGTGTAGGACGCCGTCAGACTAGTGAAGTTATGATCGGCAAGGACGCGGCTGCGGCCAGCGCCGTCACTCGTCGCATCGAACAGGTTCACGCCCTGATTCATGTCAGCACGCAACTGGTTGATGCCGCCGATGGGATCGACGTTATCATATTCCATCCCGACCGACGCGACGCGCACATGGTCGTCATAGAGTTCGAAGCCGAGAATATCGTTGGTGGTATTTTGCGCACGGAACTTCCCGATGAAATTCAGGTTCTCGTTACGGCTGCGTAAGAAGGGATGCAGGTAGGTGGCTTCCAGCACGCCGGTCTTGCCTTCGATGTCGAACGGCTCGAGGCTCGCCCCCGGATTGACTTCACTATATGCCACGCGGCCCGACAGGCGTCCGCCTTCGCTACCGATCTGATGCTCGTGCGTATATTCACCGAACCAGACCTCTTCAAAATCAGCCGTGGTCAGAACGCGCACGGTGTTACGGTCATACTCATCGAACACTGAGTTGAACGCCGCAACAGCCGTAATCTGATACGGTCCTAAGAATTTATTGCCGAAATTATCGAAGGCCACGTCACCTTCAAAGGACTTATCATCTACATCCACCGAAAGGGTGGAAGCCCCCTGCCCGTCCGCCGCCGGACGCAGAACACTGCGCGCGGTAATGCCCGGCAGATCGTCCATCAGAAGCAGGTAGCGCTCGAGCGTCGCCGCTTTCAACGGGCGCTGCGCTTTGATTTTCTCAGCATATTTGTGCATCAGCTCATCGTCCGCCCGTGCTTTGCCGGTGAATTCGACATTGCTGACATAGCCCTCGATGACCTGAAACTGCACCGCGCCGCCATTGATACGCTGCGGCGGCAGGATGACGCGGGAGAGGATATACCCATCCTCACGGTATTTCGCGGTCAACTGGTTAGCGATTGCTTGCAGGTCGGCGAAGGATACCGGTTGGCCGATATAGCTGGAGTACACGGAATTCAACTCACCCGAATTATAGACCGTCGAGCCGTCGATGGATACGGATTGCAAGGTGAATGCCTTTTCCGTGCTGCCGCCTTGCAGCGTGGACTCATCGCCTTCGCGCTGGATCACCATCTCAGGCGATACGGAGGGGCGGAAATCCGGTTGCTCGAAGCGGCGGATGGTCTGACCGGGGTCGATCGTGGAGGGAGCCACCTGCGCCATCGCGGCACTGGAGAGAAGCCCGAGCGCGAAAGCGGAACATGCTACCGCCTGACGAGAGAAAGAGCGGGAAGAAACGATGTGGCGCATGATGATAACCCCTGAAATGATTCGATTGGTTGTAAGGTTAGAAGCTAATACAATTGTAACTCAAGCGAATCACGGAAATTCGTGAGGACTCACAACACGAAACGCGGATTGGTGCATTTTTGTAACATAAAAATTAACCATTACGTACGTTCAGAAATACCGATGCATATGGCGCGGAAGCTTTCACCCGCGGCGTCCCCAATGTCGCAGCCCAACTGACGATGACGTAGCGCGTCCCGCTCAAGGTAGGCCGCGCGGCATGGAGGTAGCGGTGATCGGACGGAAACGCCAGCAACATCCCCGCTTCCGGCTTGAAGCTGTAATGCAGGCTGTCGAACGCCAATTCCCCGCCCTCATATTCGTCGTTTAAGTATAGCAGCACGCTGATATCGCGATCCTGCGAACGGAACCACTCGCGCGACTGCGGGTTCATATGTTCGGCGTCCGCATGGGGGTCATATTTCCCGCCCGCAGAGTAACGCAGGATTTGCGGCCGCTCGAACCACTCGAAATCCACCCCGTAGAACGGAGCCAGCCGCTTGCTGTAGATGTCGATGAACAGCGGCAATATCTCACCGCTCACTGCGTTAATCGGCACATGGTCGGTGATACGTCCCGACGACACTACCGTCGCCACCGTCTCCCGGCTGGAGCGGTCATGATCCACCACCTCCAGCTTACGGCCCACGGTCTTGTCGGCATAGTCCATCAACTGCTGACAGGCCCAGCGCGGGAGGAAATGCTTCACCATCAACACACCTGCAGGCACGTTGGTTTCCAATACAGGAACTTCATCCACCGCTTTCGCCGGAGCGTCGAAATACCTGGCGGCATTGATATGTTGCACGATGTCGGTCGTAACAGGCGTGAACGCCGTCATCGGAACGCCAGTAAAAGCAGACGGCAATTTTGCGGGCGCATCCCCGGAAGGCTTCGGCGCATTCGCTAACCCGCGCTCGGGCGCGGCAACCACGGGCGACAGGAGCGACTGTGCATCGACCGGATGTTCGAGCAACGCTTCCACCCCTGCGATAAATCCGGCCGTGACCGCCTTTGCTTCCATCACACCCTTGCCGAAATCAATACCGCAAAAGGTCTGAAACTCCTCTAAAGACCGCGCATCCCCATGCCCATATGCGTCAAGCTCTGCAATCACAGGCTCCTCTTCGGAAAACGCGATGCCCAGCAGATGATCCTTCCGCTTGCGCGCCCGCTGGTTCAACGCCTGCCAGCCGACGTTATCATTCCAATGCTTATGCCGCGCGAATGGCACGGGCGTCGAATCATAGAGATGATAAAGGAGAATGACAGAAGGATGATACACCTCCCAACCGTGCGTATAGAGGCGCGCGGCGAGGCACATCTCTTCCTGTTCGAAATAGAGATACGGATCATACGGCACTTCCACCGCCAGTTCCCCGCGTGCGAACAGGAACCCCGGCGCAGCGAACGCACCTTTCAACGGCGCTTTGGGTGTTTTGGCGAGACGTTCGCCCCGGATGCGTATGTCCCCACCCGCCGTCGGCGGATGGGCACGCAGTACCGTCAACATTGCATCGCCCGGAATCGTCCGTGGCGGAATATAGGTCGGCGGATGCGCGGTCAGCACCGCCTTGATATTCCCGCACGCCTTCCATTCGGCGATCATCTTCTCATCCCACCCATCGACGAAACGCATGTGGCTGTCGATCATCAGGATATAGGTCTCGCCCTGATAGAACCCTTGCGCCCGCCGCTTGGCCCATGACGGGCCTTCGCTTTGCGCGGCGGATACGGCGTCCACATGAACCTGCGCGGCAAACGCGAAAGGTATACCCAGAGTCGCCTGTTCCACCCCGTCCTTATACTGCCAGCACACCCCGACACGCACCCGATCCGGGTGCGCCGCCCGCGCGAATGCGTCAGCGATGGTGGGCGCACATTCCGGGTCGCGGTATGCGGCTATCTGGATGAATATCGTCGGCGTTGCCATGCGGAAATCCTTTTCTGCCCAAGAACTGCTTTGACTCACCATCATATTAACGGTAGAAATTCTCGCAACAGCAAGTTTGCCATGTCCATTCGCCGCTTATTTTCCAAACAACCGACCATCTTCGTCCAGATAGCCGCATACCGCGACCCGGAATGCCAGTGGACGGTCAAGGATATGTTCGAGCGCGCGGCCCATCCCGAACGCGTCTTCGTAGGTCTCTGTTCGCAAGTGGACAGCACGGAGGATGCCGATTGTTTCGTCGAACCCTACCCCCGCCCGAAACAGGTACGCGAGACACGCGTCGAAGCACGGGATAGCAAAGGTGTCTGCTGGGCACGCGCCGAAGCGCAATCGCACTATAAGGGCGAGGATTACATCCTCATGATTGACAGCCACATGCGCTTTATCGACGGTTGGGACGAGGCGATGATAGCGCAATACAAAGCCTGCAACGACCCCCGCGCCGTACTCTCCGCCTACCCCCCCGCATACAAACCACCCCGCGCACTGGAACCGAATCCGAAAATCACCGTACAGAAACTGAAAGCCACCAACAAGGAAGGCGACATCCGCGGAGACGGGAAAGTACTGGAATTCAAACCCGACACACCGTTGCGCGGTGCATTCATCGCGGGCGGGCAAATCTTCGCTCCCGGTGCGCTGGCGCAGGAAGTGCCGTACGACCCCCACCTCTATTTCAATCAGGAAGAGATTTCCCTCGCCGCCCGTTTTTTTACCCATGGCTGGAACGTCTATCACCCGTCGGAAATCATGCTCTATCACTACTATAAATCCGCCAGCGACACGGACGTCAAACACCGCCTGCACTGGGAGGATAACAAGGACTGGAGCACCATCCAGACCCGTGCCCGCAAACGCCTGCATCATCTGGTGGGGTTTGCATCCAGCACGGACCCGGAAGTCACGAAGGACATCGAAAAATACAACCTCGGCTCAGCACGCTCCTTAAAAGAATTCGAAGAGTTCAGCGGCGCGATCCTAAGTAAAATGCAAGTGGAAGAACGCGCATTGAACGCCAGCTTTATCGACCTTCCCGCCGCCTCACCTGTAACACCCTCCACAGCAGCGCCGACCGAACGCCCGGTGATGCCCCCGCTCACCGTCGGCCAGTTCATGCCCCCCTTCCTACTACCCGACAGCACCGCCACCCATCGGGAGATGCAGCTCTTCGCCGGGAAGCGTTGCCTCCTGTTTTTGCTCCCTGCCGACTTCGCGCAATACACCACGGAATTCTTTACCGCATGGCAGGCTCGCGCCGAACAGATCGCTGCAGCGCAATATCATATCATCTTCGCCGTCAAAGGCACGGTCGAGCAGACACACGCCATCCGCGAAGCATCCGGCACAAGCAACCTTTTCCTCGCCGATTCTAGCGGTGAATTATGGCGCGCGTTCGAATGGGAATCGCGCGGTGACAAAGAACCTCTCACCATCCTCCTCAACGCCAATCAAAAAATCCTCGGCCTCCTCACCAACCGCAACGCAACGAATCATCTGGGTGATGTATTGCGCGCCATGGAACAACAACCCGCGATGGATAAGGACTTCCTCATCACCCGCGTCCACGCCCCCGTGCTGATGATCCCCGAAGCCTTGAGCGCGTCCCTCTGCGCCGAACTGCTCGCCTACTGGCAACAGGGCGAACAATATCAAGGCACTATCGGCATGGGTAAGGACACTAAAGTCGTTGCCTCCGGCAAGCGTCGTGTCGATGTCAATATCGACGACCGTGCATTGCTGCAGAAAGTGGACGCCTATCTCTACCGTAGTATCCTGCCCGAAATCAAAAAAGTCGCCAGCTTCGACGCCCTCTTCCGTGAGCGATATAAGATAGGCTGTTATGACGCTACCGACGCAGGCTATTATAACCAGCACCGCGACACCGGCATCCCCGGTCTCGCCCACCGTCGTTATTCCATGAGCCTCGTATTGAATGACGAATTCGAAGGCGGCTACCTCACCTTCCCCGAATACGGCAAAGTCCATTACCGACTCGAAGCCCGCTCGGCCCTTCTCTTCCCCTCCACCTTACTCCACGCCGTATCCCCCGTAACAAAAGGCAAGCGTTATGTCATGGTCAGCTTCTTCCACGGCGAACAGGAGGAGGAATTCAGGAAGCAGCAATTACAACAACAGGGCGAACCCTACCGCCGTGACGACGTCCGAATGCACCTCCACCGCCCGCGCGATGATCTACCATTGAGTGAATTTTTCTACACGCGCAGCAGCTAAATTTCTTCTTCGTCATTCCCCGAATTTTACACCGTAAAATCATAGGGGAAACCAGCCCTTTCTGGATCACCCTATAATCGCTTCGCGATTCGGGTGATGACGAGGCAAAACGACAGCATCACATATGCCGCCACCACCCACGCTCATTGATCGAATAAATCGGGTGATAATGATAGATACGCGAATGCTCCAGCACCACAGGTGACTGATTATCAAGAATGTAGATCGTGTTATTCATATAGACCGCCAACACCGAATGCATGATGCGCAAATTCGTATCCTGCGCGACCACGATGCGCATCTTGGTGGTATCGAATCCCAACGCCTTTAGGGACTTATATTTAGTGATCGCGTAATCCTCGCAATCGCCATTCCGTCCGAAGAATTCATACGGCGTTTCCCAATAGTCGGGCATCCCCCAATTGACGATATCCTGAATATAACGCGTCTGGTTATGATACTGGTTGACGCGCGTGACCTGCTGCATGGGAGGTAGTTTCTTGATGGAGGCGAGGAACTTCTCCAGCCGCTTTTTGCTGCACAGCACATTCGTCCCGCACTCCGCGTCCATCTTGCGCTGATCACGCCCTTCGCGCGACAACATCCCCGTCCATTTAGGAAAGGATTGGAGGGACGAGGATTGCTTTTCCTTGGAGCGGAACAGGTTGGTGCTCGCCTCCGCAGAAGGCATCTGCGCGACGAAAAACACACTGACCATGCACAGGAACATCGTCCTGCGCAGTGCCGCAAAGGAAGGGTGATGGCGCGTTCTCACCCGCTCACGATATTCTTTTCATTAGACTTATTCCAGCCAAAAGGTTAATTTACAGCAATTCCAATCATTTTTGAGCTGAATCATGTCCAACATCATCGCCGCTCCCTCCGTCCCTGCTCCCGCGCCCGTCAGTAAGAAGAAGCTGTTCGTCATCTTCGGTATCTGGGGTGTCCTCGCCCTCGCCGGACTTGCGGGGGTAACGGCCATCGCGTTGCAACAACAACAGCGCGATCTTGTCCAGTGGCAGCGCCAGATCCAACTGGCGGCGGATGCGAAAGGCGCAAGCGTAGAACAATGGCTGAGCGAGCAACAAGCGGTGATAAACGGCCTCGCGGGAAATACCTCTTTGCAACTCTATCTCGGCGAACTCTCCGGCAGCGATACCGCCGGGAATCCCGAAAGCGCGATGGACGAAACCCTCGCCCTAACCACCTATCTCCATAACCTGATCGCCGTTGAAGCGGAGCAAAAAGGCTTCTTCGAGCCTGTCGTTGCACCGGAAGTGAAAGCCAATGTCCCGCAGCCGCAAGGCGCTGGCCTCGCCATCGTCACCGCTGAATGGAAACCTGTCACCGCCGCCGGGAATTTCCCCGTGCTGGATACGCTGGCCCCGGAAGTGACTGATACACTCCGCGCCGGAAATCCCTCTCCCCTCGGCCCCATCACCATTGAGCAGAATGGCGCAGCCTACATGCTGTTCTATGCCCCCATCGTCAACGTGCAGATGGATAGCGGAACCGCACCCGTCGGCTACGTGCTGGGAATGCGTAAACTGGACAAAGCATTCACCGCCCTCTTCTCCCCTTCCCTGCAATCAGAGAAAACCACCGAGACGTTGTTGGTCAGCAAAAAAGGTGAGAATATCGAATACATGACCGCCCTGCAGGACGGCACGAAACCGATGACCCTGACCATGAATGCCGATGCCACACGTCTGGCCGAGGCCTATGCCTTCGCCAACCCCGGCACATTCGCGCTGAAAAAAGATTATCGCGGCAAGCAGGTATTGTTCTCCAGCCACCCGGTGAAGAACACGCCGTGGATGGTCATCCATAAGGTGGACGAATCGGCGGCGATGGCTGCCAGCGCCTCTTTCTTGACGTGGCTCACCGCGTGTTACGTCCTCTTCATAGCGCTGGTGACGATGACGCTGATCGCCATTTGGCGTCACGCCAGCGCCGCGCATAATCGCCATAATAGCGATTACTACCGCCAGCTTGCCAGCACCATCGAACGCCAGCAGAACCTGCTTTCTCTTATCACCACCAGTACGCCGAACGGCATCGTTATCGTCGATCCGTCGATGCATTACCGCTACGTCAACAAAGCCGCCGCGACCGATGCCGGACATGACCCTAAATACATGATGGGCAAGACGCTGCACGAAGTCCTCGGCAGCCACGTCGCCTCTTCGTATGCCTCGATGGCCACCCGTGCGTATGAATCGCAACGCATCGAAAAGACAGTACAGGAATTCTCCGACGCCGGGCAGCAACGCACCGTGCAATCCATCTTCGTGCCCCTACAGGATATCCCGTTACCCGACCGCACCGAGAACGGTCCCGGCATCCTCATCGTTGACCGCGACATCACCGACTATGCGCGCGAACGCAAACGCCACGAAGCGACACTGGATCAGTTGGTGGACACCCTCGTCGAACTGGTCGACAGCCGTGACCCATACGCGCAGCATCACAGCAACGGCGTCTGCCTCGTCGCCAAAGCCATCGCCGAACAGATGGATCTCGACCCCACCTTACAGACCGCCTGTGCCGAAGCGGGCAAGCTGATGAACGTCGGCAAAATCCGCGCACCGGAAACCCTGCTCACCCAGCAGAAAATAAGCACTTCCGAAAAGCAAAATATCTCTCGCGCTATGCACGCCAGTGCGGACATCCTGCGCAACATCGCGTTCGAAGGCCCGGTCGTGGAAACGCTGGAACAGGCGTATGAGCATGTAGACGGCTCCGGCCCATCCGGCATGAAGGAAGCGGAAATCCTCCCCTCCGCCCAGATCATCGCCGTCGCCAACGCCTTCATCGCCCTCATCAGCCCCCGTGCGTACCGGGACGCGAACAGCATTGAGGAAGCGCTGGATGCATTACGCGCGACGGTTGGCACGTCCTACTCCCGCAAGGTCTTCGCGACGCTGGAATACTTCATCGAGAACGGCGGTGGCCGCGAGATGCTGCAGCACTGGCAGAAACAGCAGCAGCGGCACATGAAAAAACCGGCGTAATCAACGCTACTGCCGATCGTCGATATGCCCGTGGATGAACACTTCCACAACATACTTCACGATATTCTCGCGCTCCGCCTCGTTGACGCGTTTGCGGATACCGAGCATCAACTCCAGATGTGAATAGCCCTTTAGCATACTCAGAAACAAGCTCGCCGATAATTCCGGCTGCGGCACGTGGAGTATCCCCTGCTCATGCAGCATATCGAAATACCGCGCTAAAATAGCGACCGAGCGTTTCGGCCCCGATTCATAGAATAATTTCCCCAGCTCTGGGAAACTGACCGACTCCCCCAGCGACAGCCGATGCATATTGATCGCCTCCGGCGCGAAAACGAGGCTGAGATATTGCCGCGCGATGGCGCTCAGCGTATCCTCCACACTGCGCTCACCACTCAGCCCATGTTCCAACTCGTCGAACACCTTTTGGCAACGGTTCTGCACCACGGCGGCATAAAGCGATTTCTTATCCGTAAAATGATTATAAAGCGTCGGCTTCGACACGGGAGCGGCTTCGGCGATGGCATCCATGCTTACGGCAGAGAACCCCTGGCACATGAACATCTGCGTCGCCACCTCGAGGATACGGGCGCGCTTGGCGATGCTTTCTTCTTTACGGCTCTGACGGGGCATGAAGCATGATATAGGGCTGATTTACCGATTTACATCTACAGTAAACCGCCCAGTGTAGCACAGCAAGAGAAATAAATGGAGTTCCAGTTACTTATTCGATACCCATCAACCAGCGTATGGCTTGGGCCAACGTGAACATCGCGGCCCATCCGACCAGCCAGAGCAGGACGAACCACCCCCACTGCCGCTGCCGCTCAGTAAAGTGCTTCATGCGACGTCTTCCCCCGGAACAGGTAATAGCAATATCCCGTGTAAGCGAGAATGATGGGCAGCATGATGGCCGTTCCCACCAATAGCAGTGATTGCGATTCCGGCGCGGCGGAGGCCTTCCACAGCGAAACGTCATACGGCACGATCCACGGCCAGATACTCACCCCCAGCCCGATATACCCCAAAGAGAAAATCCCCAGCGACAGGAAGAACGGGCGGAAATGCCGCTGCTCCACCAGGTCCCGCCACAACCGCACGAACAGCGCCAACGTGATGAACGGTATCGGCACGAGGAAATAGATATTGGGCGTGCTGAACCATATGACGCTCACGTCCCTGTCCTGAAACAGCATGGCGATGCTGACCATCCCCATAAAGATGCCCACGAACCCAAGCACATACCGCGCCACGCGCCGCGCCCACATTTGGGTGTCTTCATCCGTTTTCATCACCACCCATGTCGCGCCCAGCAAGGCATATCCGAAGACCAGCGCCACGCCCGTCATCAGGCTGAATGGGGTTAGCCAGTCGAACGCATCGCCGACAAATTGCCGCCCGTCCACCTCAATCCCCTGCACCACCGCACCGAGGATGACGCCCTGCATGAACGCCGCCACCAGCGATCCGAAATGGAACGCATAATCCCATACGATGCGGTATTTCCCCGTCTCCTTGAACCGGAACTCGAACGCTACGCCCCGGAAGATAAGCCCCAGCAACATGGCGATGACGGGCAGATAGACCGCCGGCATGATGATGGCATAGGCCAGCGGGAACGCTGCGAACAGCCCGCCGCCGCCCAGCACCAGCCATGTCTCGTTCCCGTCCCAGAAGGGCGCGATGGAGTTCATCATCCGGTCACGGCACTGATGCGTCGGCGCGAAGGGGAAGAGAATACCGATGCCGAGGTCGAACCCGTCGAGTAACACGTATAAAAACACCGCCGTCGCGATCAACCCGCCCCATATCAGCGGCAGATCCATATATTCTGCGAAGCTAAACATCGGCGTCTCCTTTCGGCTGCTGTTTCATCACCGCCGATTCCACCTTCCCGCGTTCCATCGGCGGTTCCTCATGCGTGCCCGGCCCTTTGCCGATGAGGCGCAGGATGTAATAGCTCCCCGCCCCAAATACGAAGAAGTAGACGACAATGAACGCGACTAACGACGCCGCCACCTGCGGCCCCAGGATAGGCGATGCCGCGTCACTGGTACGAATGATGCCGTACGCCACATAGGGCTGCCGTCCGATCTCGGTGACGAACCATCCGGCGAGGATGGCGACGAAGCCCGAAGGCGTCATGGTAATACACCAGATCTGGAACCAGCGCGTATCGTATAGCCGTTTGCGGAGATAGAGGAACGCGCCGAATATGCCTGTGAGCAGCATCAGCATCCCGATACCCACCATGACCCTGAACGAGATGAAGACAGGCAGCACAGGTGGCCGCTCTTCCTTCGCCCATTCTTTCAGGCCTTTGATTTCACCGTTCCAGTCATGGGTGAGGATGAGGCTCGCCGCACCGGGAATCTCCACGCTGTATTTCGTCGTCTCCGTCCCTTCATCAGGAATGCCGAACATGGTCAGCGGCGCGCCTTTCTGCGTCTCCCATATTCCCTCCATTGCCGCGACTTTCACCGGCTGGTGTTCCAGCGTATTCAGCCCGTGCAGGTCGCCGATGAATATCTGGATGGGCGAGACGAATATCGCCATCAGCATCGCCATGCCGAGCATCACCTTCGCATGTTCCTGATGCCGCTTTTTCCACAAGTAATACGCGCCGATACCGCCGACCACGAAGGCGGTTGTCAGGAACGCCGCCGTCACCATATGGAACAGGCGGTAGGGGAAGGAAGGATTGAAGATGACCTCCAGCCAATCGGTCGGATATAACAGCCCGTCCTCTCCGATGCGGTAGCCCTGCGGCGTCTGCATCCAGCTATTGGCCGCAAGAATCCAGAACGCCGACACCAGCGTCCCGAACGCGACGATGACAGTG
Organism: Rickettsiales bacterium; assembly: GCA_041749475.1. Taxonomy (GTDB): domain Bacteria; phylum Pseudomonadota; class Alphaproteobacteria; order Rickettsiales; family UBA998; genus JBGTBD01. Next base: position 9,834 of record JBGTBD010000044.1, on the reverse strand, counting down.
GAGATGAAATGCATCCGCTTGCTCACCCGGTTCATCCCGAACAGCATGATGCCGAGGAAGGACGCTTCCAGGAAGAACGCCGTCAACACCTCATACCCCAACAGCGGGCCGATGACGTTGCCCACCTTGTCCGAGAACGCCGACCAGTTCGTCCCGAACTGATAGGACATGACGACGCCGGAGACGACCCCCATACCGAACGTAACGGCGAAAATCTTCACCCAGAGCTTATAGATTTCGAGGTAAACCTTCTTCCCAGTCACCAGCCAGCGCCACTCCACGACGGCCAGCCAGCTGGCGAGGCCAATGGTAAATGCAGGGAAGATGATGTGAAACGAGATGGTGAACGCGAACTGGATACGCGCAAGCAGGATGGGGTCTAGCGACCGCAGCAATTCCATAAGATGTGTAGCCTTTGGCAGGAATTGATTCACGCGCCTTATACGCCCCTCATCCGCTCTATACAAGACGTTATCCTGCCACAAAGCGTGACGTTTACGTCACTATGGAGAGGCACAAAACAAAATGGCCCCGAACCATGAGTTCGGAGCCATCCATTTCCTATAGCAACCCGTGAGACTAGAGCAGCTTCAGGTTTCCAGCGGAAGTCTTGCCCTTATTGGTCACCAGATCATAGCTGATCTTCTGGTTCTCATTAAGGGTGGAAAGACCGGCTTGCTCCAGAGCGCTGATGTGGACGAACACGTCCGCACCACCGGATTCCGGGGTGATGAAACCATAGCCTTTGTTCGGATTGAACCATTTTACGGTACCAGTTGCCATACTCATAAACTCCTATTTCTGGCGTTAGTTCCATGCCACTTGGGGTGACATGAGGGGGTAGTGGGCGCAACTCACCGTCCTTTACGACGGCAGGTCACAAGTCTTTGCCAAATAGTAGGGAGAACAACCGGAAATGGATGCATTCTAACCCTGTACCTCGCGGTACTACGGAACCCCTTGCGGCGTTCCGGCAATCATGGACGAAAGAGAGCTACTTAACTCAACGCAAAATATAAACAAAATTTCATTGTTTCGTCAAGATGCCGTGTGCAGGGGTATTCCACCTGCTTTCCCCACAATAGAAAACATTTTTACCCTTTGTCATTCCTTCAAAAGCAGGAATCCAGCGTGGCGCGTCTGCGCCACAGAAGATTATATGCCAATAAACTGGATTCCAGCCTACGCTGGAATGGCGAAAGGTAAGAACTAGTAGGGTTGTGTTTTCCCATCACGATGCGCGACGTGTTCCGGCCCCGTGCTGGGTGGTTAGTTTCAGCATGGCCTCTCCCACTCCCTTCGCAGAAGCGGGGTTCTGGCCCGTCACCAACCGATCGCTGATTGAGATATGTTTCTTGAATGGGGGAGCGGTACGGATGCGCGCACCGCGCTCCCATAAGCGCGTCTCAAGCAGAAATGGCACAATATCATCCAGCTTGATCTGACGCTCCTCTTCATTGGTAAAGCAGGATACTTCTCTGCTATCCACCAGATAATCACCGTTGGACAGCGTGACGTTCGACAGGGCCGCAACCCCGTGACACACCGCCCCTACCACGCCACCGGATTCATAATGATCACGGATAAGGGCCTTGATGTCGCGATGGTCAGACATATCCCACATCACCCCATGCCCGCCGGGGAAATAGACCGCAACATAGTGCGCGATATCGATGGAAGCGACTTTCGCCGTATCCTCGATAGCACGTATAAACTCATGGTCCTGCATATAATGCTGAGTAATGGGATCGCTCATATCCAGATTATCGATAGGTGCTTTACCCCCGCGGGGACTGGCAAAATCTACCTTGTACCCCGCCTCGTCCATGATCTTATAGACGTGTGTGACCTCAGCGAGATGCATGCCGGTATGCTTACCCGTCGCCCCCTTGCGGTCATGACTGGTAACGATGAATAGAACACTCGGTTTCATCACTCCCCTCCCAGTGAATGTGATAAAACGAATGCTATTAGAAACGCATATCGCGCGACCCGATAGACGGTATCGTGCATAGAACTGCGATAGCAACGAAAATGGCTAGATACAGCATAAGTCTCTCCTTCTAGGTGTGAACCTCATCACAATGCACGTTAGGGAATCAGGAACGAATTTGGGCGCATGACTGAGTTATAAACGGCCCCTAAAGGTAAGAATATAGCGCGTGTTGTATCTAATAAGGCATGATGTCAGATGACGTATTCAAGTCCTTGTAGTTTCAGGCTGGATAAGTGTTGTGCATGCGCCTCACGCAACAGATGCGCAATACTGACCCCGGCAAGAGAAGCACTGAGCGCCCCCTCCGCCTCAACGAACGCAGGGGCGATTAACAGCCCCAGAGGTGCAAGCGGATAAGCCTCCCCCACCCGCTCTACGACCGCATCCATCACCTGCGCGAGCGATACCTGCTCGGGATGCGGCAGGTAATACCCCCCCTTCGCCCCCCGGATACTGCTGATGATACCCGTTTTCGCCAGTTTCCGCACCACAGGCTCCAGTTTACGCGGTGGCAGGCGGTATAGCTGTTCCAGTGCAGCCGTAGTGATGGGCCGCTCTTCAGATGCATGATGGGCAATTGCAAGTGCCGTAGAAGCGGCGAGCAGGATACGGGATGGAATCATAAAAACGACCTCCCTCTATAAATAGCAAATTATTTTTGTATTGCAAAATGTTTTTGTTATTTTATATTCAATCTACACTCACACACGCACATTAGGCCAAAATGACTCATTTTCCGCTATTTCTCAGCCTGAACGCAGGCGACCGTATTTTACTCATCGGTGGCGGGAATATCGCGACTGCTAAGCTAGAATCCCTTCTGCCCTTCGCCGCCAACCTACTCTGCATCGCCAGCGATATTGAACCCAGCCTGAAAGAAGCGCTGTCGAAAGCCGGAATCCTCTGGCAGGAACGCCCGTTCAATGATGATGATTTGCACGGCGTACGCATTGCCATCGCTGCCACGAACGACCATAAGCTGAACGAACATATCGCCAAATCTGCCCGCGCACGGGGTATCCTTGTGAACGCCGTGGATGATAGTAAGAACTGCGATTTCATCTTCCCTGCCATCGTCCGCCGCGGAGATGTGCAGATCGCAATTTCTTCCTCCGCCACCTCCCCCGTCCTCGCCCGCCTCATCAAGCAGAAGATCGAGCGCGTCCTGCCGTGGAATTTGGAACGCCTCACCCAATTCATCCGTTCCCGCCGTGAACTGGTGGGCAAGACGCTCACCCAACTCCAGCCACGCCGCCTCTTCTGGGAACAAGTGATCGACGGCCCCATCGCACAGGAAGTCCTTGAATATAACGATCAGAAAGCCGAGCAGCTTTTCCTCGACGCTCTGGCCGATTTCCCCAACAGCACACGTGGCGCACTCTATCTCATCAGCGCCGGACCGGGCCATCCCGACCTTATCACCGTCCGCGGCGCACAGTTATTGGCGCAGGCTGACGTGATTCTGTACGACCGCCTCGTCTCCCCCCAACTATTAGAGCGCTACGCCCGCCGCGACGCCGAGAAAATACCGGTCGGTAAAGCCAAGGGCAAACACAGTCTGACGCAACCGCAAATCGACGCACTCCTCGCCGAAAAACTGCACGCCCGCCAGATCGTAGTCCGCCTCAAAGGCGGTGACGCTGGCATCTACGCCCACGCGGCGGAGGAAATCGCTATCGCCCGCGATGCAGGTGTTGCGTATCAGATTGTTCCCGGCATCACCGCTGCTGCCGGATGCGCTGCGATGGCCGGAATACCCCTTACCGAACGCGACGGCGCGCGCTCCGTCCGCCTGCTGACCCTGAACGAAAAAGACCTCGTGGACACAGATTTCTGGAACAGCATCGGCGCGGCTAAGGATGAAACGCTCGTCTTCTATATGAGCACAGCCCACCGCAAAGCCCTGTGCGAAAAACTACTGACGCACGGCCTGGCGCCCACCACTCCCATCGTCGCCATCGAGCAGGGCACAACGCCGCAGCATCGCGAATACGCCGCCACCCTTGCCACCTTCGCGGAATATTATGGCGACTATCCTTTCCTCTCGCCCACCCTGTTCATCGTCGGCGAAGTCGTCCGCTGGCGTGACCTGCATGGCTGGCGCGAACCCGCGACCGAACAACGTCCCTTTTTCACCCAGACCAAAGAAGGGCTCTATGCCACGTCCTGAAGCCCTCATCGACCACCTCACGCAGACCTGGCCGCAGTTGACATGGGTTCAGCGGCTGGAGTCGTTGCGCGAGCATGAGGGCACGGTGTTCTCGACTAGCCTTGGTAATGAAGACCAACTCATCACTCACCACATCGCGCATGCGTATTTGCCCATCTCCCTCTTCACGCTGGACACAGGCCGCCTTTTCCCGGAAACGCTGGAACTGCTGGAGCGCACCGAACAGCAATACGCTCTCACCATCACCCGCTATTATCCAAACCCGGTTTCCGTAGAATCCTACGTCATGGCCAACGGTGTCGACGGGTTTTACGACTCGGTCGAGAACCGCAAATCCTGCTGCTTCATCCGCAAGGTAGAACCGTTGGAACGCGCTCTCAAAGGCGCGGACATCTGGATAAGCGGCCTCCGCCGCGCCCAATCCTCCCACCGCGCCACCTTGCCTTTCGTCGAGTGGGACAGCGCGCACGACATCCTGAAACTCTACCCCCTGCTCGACATGTCGGACGAAGTGCTGTGGAAACATATCCACGACAAGAACATCCCCTATAACCCCCTTTTCGACCAGGGCTTCACCTCCATCGGCTGCGCCCCATGCACCCGCGCCATCCAGCCCGGTGAAGACCCCCGCGCCGGTCGCTGGTGGTGGGAATCGGAAGAGAAAAGTGAATGCGGCCTGCATATCGTGGACGGCAAATTGATACGCGGGAGTGCGCCCGATGCTCGATAGCGCCCAACTCGCATTACTGGAACAATTGCTCACCACGCTCAACGCGGATCAAAAGATCTGGCTTTCCGGCTACCTTCGTGGAGCCGGTAACAGTATGGGTGGCAGCGGAGTTGCTCCCGCCGCCACCCAAACACTTCCTATCTATTTCGCCACCGAAACCGGCAACGCCAAACGCATCGCGCAGGAAGTAGCAAAACTCGCCAAATCTCGCGGCTTCCGCCCCCAAGCCCAACCCATCAACAAAGCTGACTTGAAAGCACTCGCAAAGGAAGAAACCTTCGCCGTATTCATCTCCGCCACCCATGGCGAAGGCGACCCACCCGACGCCGCCCGCAAGTTCTTTGAATTATTGAAAGCCGAAACATCCCTCTCCCTTAGCAATCTCAAATTCGCGGTACTGGGATTGGGTGACCGCGCCTACACCGAATTCTGCAAAGCCGCCGCTGACCTCGATGAACATTTCACCCGCCTCGGCGCAACGCGTTTCGCTGACACCGTGTTGCTCGATGTCGATTTCGACGACCATATCCCTGCATGGCTGGACGGACTCTTCGCCAAACTCCCCAGCACCACCAAAACTGTAGCTGCGCCCGCCCATACCGCGCCGCGCACCAGCAAAGGCTATAACCGCCTCTCCCCCGTGACCGGCATCGTCAAGGACATCGTCAACTTGAACGACATCGATTCCGCCAAAGAAACCTACCATCTTGAAATCACATTTTCAGACCCCATTCTCTATACCCCCGGTGACGCCGCCGGCATCATTCTTCCCGCTGCGGCAGACGGCTCCGTGCCCACCCCGCGCCTCTATTCCATCGCCTCCTCCCAAGCTGTGGTTCCCGACGAAGTCCATCTCACTGTCTCCCACGCATGGCACTACTGGCCGGACGGCAGCAAGGGTTTCGGCGTCGCCTCACACTATCTCTCGACGCTGAACCCCGGTGATGAAATCCAGTTCTATATCCACCGCAACGACATCTTCCGCCTGCCCGAGGACGACAAGCCCATCATCATGGTCGGCCCCGGCACAGGGATAGCCCCCTTCCGCAGCTTCATGCAGGAGCGCGACGCGCGCGGCGCCTCGGGCGAGAACTGGCTGATCTTCGGTGACCAGCGCTCCCATTGCGATTTCCTCTACCAGCTCGAATGGCAGGATTACCTCGCCACCGGAACCTTATCGCGCCTCGACCTCGCCTTCTCGCGCGACCAGCAGGAGAAGGTCTACGTGCAGCATCATTTGAAATCGAAAGGTGCCGACGTCATCACCTGGATGGAGAACGGCGCCAGCCTCTATGTCTGCGGCGCCAAATCCCCCATGAGCGAGGATGTCGAGGCGACGCTGATCGATGTCATCGCCGCACACAAAAAAATCTCCCCAATCGAAGCTGGCCACGTTCTTGAACAATGGGCTGAAGAAAACCGCTATGTGAAGGATGTCTACTGATGACCGATAAGCTCTCCCCCAACGAAGCGATGAAGAAAGAGAGCCGGGGCTTGCGCGGCACGCTCACCGATTCCCTGCAAAATAAAATCACTGGCGAAGTCACCCCGGATGACCAGCAACTCATCAAATTCCACGGCATCTACCAGCAGGACGACCGCGACCGCCGCGAGGAACGCGAACGCAAAAAACTCGAGCCCGCCTACAGCTTCATGCTACGCCTGCGCATCCCCGGCGGGAACATCACCAAGGAACAATGGTTGGGCATTGAGAACGTCGCCAACGCCTACACCACTGGCATCATTAAAATCACCACCCGCCAGACCGTGCAGGTCCACGGTATCGTCAAGGCCGACCTCAAACCCACCGTACAGGATTTCGCCAAACTCAACCTCGACGCCATCGCCGCCTGTGGCGACGTCAACCGCAACGTGCTGGCAGGCGTCCACCCCTCCCTCTCCAAATTCCATGCCGAGGTCTATGATTTCGCCGATAAAATCAGTGAACATCTATTACCGAGAACAGGCGCATTCAGCGAGATATGGCTTGATGGAGAAAAGTTAAGTGGCGACCAACCGGAACCCGATCCGCTTTACGAAACCCGCTACCTCCCGCGCAAATTCAAGATTGCCATCGCCATCCCCCCGCACAATGAAACCGATATTTTCACTAATGACATCGGCCTCATCGCCATCGAGGAAAACGGCTCGTTCATCGGCTTCAATGTCGCCGTCGGCGGCGGTCTCGGCACAACCCACGGCAATCCCGAAACATATCCCCGCCTTGCCACCATCATCGGCTTTACGCCAAAGGAAAACACCCTCGATGTCGTTTGGCAAATCGTCGCCGTCCAACGCGATTTCGGCAACCGCAGCGACCGTAAACGCGCCCGCCTGAAATACACGCTGGATACCCTCGGCGTTGAATGGTTCAAGGAAGAATTAAACACACGTATCTCCTCCCCCCTCCTCCCGCCGAAGCATTACGAATTCACCCATCGCGGTGACATCTATGGCTGGCAGCAGGACGTGCACGGCACATGGTTTTACACCCTCTTTATTGAGAATGGACGGGTGGTGGATGACGACGATTACCGCGCCGCAGCATTGCTCCATGCGGTGACGGCAGAAGGCTATAGCGACATCCGCTTCACCGCCAACCAGAACGTGATGCTGACCCATATCACCGAAAACGACAAACCCAAGGTCGAAGCCTTGCTGCAGGAATACGGCATCACCGCTCGCCATTTCACCCCCATACGCAAGGACGCGATGGCCTGCGTGGCGCTACCCACCTGCCCGCTCGCGCTTGCGGAAGGGCAACGCTACATGCCAGAACTAGTGAGCAAAGTGGAAAACATCCTCGCAAAGCATCAAATCCCCAACGAACCCGTCACCATCCGCATGACCGGCTGCCCCAATGGTTGTGCACGACCGTATGTGGCGGAGATTGGTCTCGTAGGTAAATCCGCCGGAAAGTATAATCTGATGTTGGGCGCTGACGCCATCGGCCTCCGCCTCAACAGCCTTTATGCCGAAGAACAGGACGAAACTCAAATCCTCTCCACGCTGGATACTCTCCTCGGCACATTCAGCAAGGAACGCCAGCCAAAAGAATCCTTCGGCGACTACATCCACAGAACGCAAAGCGCATAGGAATACCAATACCCATGACCCTCTCTCCCCACCTGCAAGCCCTCGAAGATGAAAGCATCTTCATCATCCGCGAAGCCGTCGCCGCCGCCGAGCGCCCGGCGCTCCTCTATTCCATCGGCAAGGACTCCGCCGTCGTATTGCACCTGTTGATGAAAGCCTTCTACCCCGTCAAACCACCCGTGCCTTTACTGCATGTGGACACCACATGGAAATTCCGCCAGATGATTTCCTTCCGCGACGAAACGGTCAAAAAACTCGGGCTGCAACTCCACGTCCACACCAACCCGAAAGGCGTCGAAGACAATATCAACCCCTTCGACCATGGTAGCCGCCTCTACACACACACTATGAAGACCGAAGCGCTGAAACAAGCGCTGAATCACCACAAATTCGACTTCATCTTCATCGGCGCACGGCGTGACGAAGAAAAATCCCGCGCCAAGGAACGTATATTCTCCCTCCGCAACCGCTTCCATGCGTGGGAGCCGAAGAACCAGCGCCCGGAATTCGGCTGGCTGTTCAACACCCGCCTGCCGCAGCATCATTCCATGCGCGTATCACCCTTGTCCAACTGGACCGAATACGACGTCTGGAATTATATCGCCGCAGAGAATATCCCTGTCGTGCAACTATATTTCGCCGCAGAACGCCCCGTCGTCGAACGCGATGGCGCACTCATCATGGTCGATGATGACCGCTTCCAATTCCTTGAAGGTGAAGAGGTGCAGCAACGCCAGGTACGCTTCCGCACCCTCGGCTGCTACCCCCTCACCGGCGCAATGGAATCGGACGCCAAAACGCTTGACGACATTATCGCCGAACTGAACGCCAGCAAAGCCTCCGAACGCCAAGGCCGCCTGATCGATAACGACCAATCCGCCTCCATGGAACGCAAGAAGAAAGCAGGGTATTTTTAAATATCCGCCTCAACAATAATATTCCTCCCCCTTGAGGGGGGAGGTTAGGTGGGGGTGATGGTGCAGCGATACACCTGATAGCAAGGTCACCCTCCCCTAACCCCTCCCCTCAAGGGAGAGGAAATGAGATATAACAAACCGTATAAGGATTACTGCAATGCAGCAACCACGCATGATAAAGCTCATCACCTCCGGCCATGTCGATGACGGGAAATCGACCCTTATCGGTCGGCTGCTGTATGACATGAATGTCATCCCCGAAGACCAGATGGCGGGCGCGTTCGTCGATGGCGTCATAGATTATTCTCGCCTGCTCGACGGGCTGGAGGATGAACGTTCCCAAGGCATCACCATCGACGTCGCCTACCGCTATTTCCACCACGGCGACCGCAATTACCGCATCGCCGATACGCCCGGCCACCTGCAATATGTCCGCAACATGGCCGTCGCCGCCGTCGATAGCGATTGCGTCCTTTTGTTGGTCGATGCCCTGCAAGGCGTCCGCGAACAGACTATCCGCCACAGCAAAATAGCCGCCTTCTTCGGCGTCAAACATTTCGTCGTCGTCATCAACAAAATGGACTTGGTCGAATACGCACGCGGACGCTTCGAAGAAATCGAGGCGCATTATCGCAGAGAACTAGCAGCACATGACGACCTCAACATTACCTTCATCCCCGTCAGCGCAATCGGCGGCGATAACGTCACCACCCGCAGCGCGCATATGCTCTGGTATCAAGGCCCGACGGTGCGCGACTATATCGAACAATTCACCCCCCCGGCAGAGTCCACCGGCCCGGTACGCTTTCCCGTACAGAACGTCATCCGCATTACCGAAACCGTGCGCGGTTATCAAGGCACATTGAGCGGCAGCGTCCTTAATATCGGCGACCGTCTGACCGTCACCAATACAGGTGACACCGTA
>JBGTBD010000043.1:0-3948 GCA_041749475.1 Rickettsiales bacterium | reverse complement strand
CCGCGTCCTTGGGTGTCACCGCGCAGGTGGCTAGTTCGGTCGGGGCGGCGGTGGCGCAGCTGGTCTGCGAAGGGGCGCAACCGGATATCCTCATTGCCGGATCACTTTACCTCGCCGGGCATGTATTGGAAAAAAATGCCTGATTATTGTTCCATTATGCTATATTATCGGGATTATGGTGGCGACAGGAGTGGCGACAGGCATGAACCAGTACCGGGAAAAAAAGCGCATCAATGAGCTGTTGCAGGTCTATTGGGACGAATTACGCGGTAAACGTCCTTTCCCGCTGGAATCTGAAATCAGTATCGAAGACCTGGAGATGATTTGGGATTCGTGCTTCCTGGTGAAAGTCGATGCGGCCAACCCGAATCAGCCCTTCACCTATACCTATCTCGGCGATTCATTGATCGAAGCCTATGGCAGCGAGAGTGAGCGCGATATTTGTGAGCGTCTGGTGTATCCCTCCAACATGTCGCTGGTGCATAAATTCCATGAGGTCATGGAGAAGAAAGAACCAGTGCTTGAGGAATCCGAATTCATCAATTCACGCAACGCGCTCATCAAGTATCGCTCCAATATCCTGCCGTTGGGCGATAAGGACGGGAAGGTCGCCTACCTCATCGGCGGGATGAAGTGGAAGGCATTTTAGCGCATGGAAGATCTGGAGTTCATCCCGCTCGAAATCCGCAAAAGCCACTTCCTCGATGGGGTGACGCAGATTTATCGCGTGGTGACCAAGTCTGGGGAAGTGACGGATGTGGAAGCCTCCTCCGCGCATGAGGCGATGGAGAAATCCGGCATCAAGAACCCTTTGAAGATCATCAGCGGCATCAGCGAGAAAAACCGTATGCTGCAAAAAAGCGTCCTCGTCCCCGAAGGATATTCCGTGCCGACGGATATCAATATCGATAATAACGTCTCCGATATGAGCTTCCTGATGCTCGATGAGCTGGATGAGTCGCCTAAAGCACCGTTTGAGGCGGCCAGTCTGAAGGATTTATACCCGGCCAAGCCTGTCCTCGCTCCCGCCGTCAATGGAGTGAATGGTACGAACGGACATCATGACCATCCGTCGGACATGTCGGCTGAAGAGGCTGGGCCAGAGGCCGTGAACGTCCCCGTAGCAGCGCAGCAGCCTACCCAAGAGTTTGATGAACCTTTAGAATTGCCCCCGGAACTTAAAGCCTTACAGGATAAGGAACTCTCCGAAGATGAGATTGCCAAGCTACTGGGCGAGTGACCCGGAACGGTTGAAGCCTTGACAACACCCCTCTGATTTTATTATTCATTTCTTTCACCCAGTGGAGTCGCCTCGTGAGAAACCTTCCATGGATCGCCGCCTGTAGCTATTCGCTTATCGCCGCCTCGTCATTGGCGGCTAATATGTCGCCTCCTGAAACATCTTCATCCGCGCAGGCCATCCATATCGTCGGCTCCTCCACGGTCTATCCGTTTTCAGCGTCCGCTGCGGAACAGTTCGGGGAGATCGGCGAATTCCCTACTCCCATCATTGAGGAAAACGGTACGGGCGGGGGGTTGAATATCTTCTGCTCCAGCATCGGCCCCGATTCGCCGGATATGACCAATGCGTCCCGTCCCATCAAGGCTGACGAAATCGAAAAATGCGCCGCCAACGGTATCAAGGACATCACCGAGATCAAGCTAGGGTATGACGGTATCGTCGTCTCCAACGCCAAGGAAGCGAAGCCTATCAATCTCTCCGTGCGTGACCTGTTCCTCGCGCTGGCGAAGGATGTTCCGGTTAAAGGCACATTACAGCCGAACCCCTACCGCCAGTGGAGCGACGTGAACCCGGACCTGCCGAAACGCGATATTGAATTTTACGGTCCGCCCAACACGTCGGGAACGCGTGATGCGTTCGAGGAAATCGTGATGGAATCGGCGTGCAAGGCGTTTCCCGAATATGCAGCCGCCTATTCCGATAAAGACAAGGCGAAAGCCGCCTGCCGTGCCATCCGTGAGGACGGAGTATTCGCTGAGCAGGGGGAGAACGATAACGTCATCGTCCAGAAATTGCGCGCCAATCATAAGGCGTTCGGGATTTTCGGTTTTGGCTTCCTGGAACAGAATCTCGATAAGGTGCGCGGGCTTGCCATCGAAGGGGCGGAGCCGACATTCGAGAATATTGCCGACGGGTCATACCCCATCGCGCGGAGTCTGTTCGTCTATGTGAAAAACGCGCATGTCGGCGAAGTGCCGGGCATGGTGGAATTCCTCGAAGAATTGACCAGCCCTGAAGCCATCGGTGAGGAAGGGTATCTCTCGCTGGATGGGCTCATCCCCCTGCCGGACGTGTTGCAGGAGCAAACGCGCGAGCGCGTGGCAGCGTTGGGCAAAGCGGCGGGTCGAGTGCCGGAGCCTGTGACTCAATAGTTTTGCCCTACTAGGTTTTTCGTCATTGCGAGGAGCCAAAGGCGACCCGGCAATCCAGAGGGTTCCGTGTCTGCGAAATATGGATTGCTTCGCTGCGCTCGCAATGACGAGTGAGATATTTAATGGTAAGATTTTATGCCAGCGTATTGATTGACAGAGGCGTATTCGCGCCTTGGCCGTCATTGCCGACCACGATGCTGCGCACCGCTTCTGTGTGCAGGTTGTTGACCTGCGCTTCTACGGAGATGCCTACCTGATTCAACACCGTCAACAAAGAAAGCGTAGTCGAGGCGCTCGCGATGTCCGTATCAGCCAGTGCGCCGCGCGCGGCGTCCATGCTTTGCATCGCCTCGATGAAAGCATTGGTGAGGTAGTTGATCGCCGATTGCTTGGAGCCGACTTCAGCACGCCGCCCGGTGATTTTATCGATTGCATCGCTGATGCGTTCAAAGGCTTCGCGGGCGCGTTCGATGGGGTCGAGCGTCAGCGTCTCGCCGTCGAACAATATCTCGCTGTTGAGATGGTCGATGGTGACATACAGCTTGTTGGAATTCAGTGATCCGACTTCGAAGGAAACGGTCTCGGGAACGTCCAGTACCTTGACGGTCACGGGCAGGATGAAGGGGGCGGAGCCGAGGGACGGGCCGGTGACTTCGATGGAGATATCATGCGAGGTATTCTTCTCAAAATCGAGTTTGCTGCTATCCTTGACGCTGATGATGCCGCTTTGGGGATCGACGGTGAACAGCCCGTCGGAATAGGGGATGCTGTAGGTCACGTCATCCTCGAAACCGACATTGGCCGAGCCGACGACATCATGCGGCAAGGCATTTTCGGGAATGGTAAGGGTCACTCCTTTCAGCGGTGTTGCATTGCTGAAAAGATGGCCTTCATTAAAATTATTGACGTTCCATTTTTGTGCGAGATAGGCTTCGACATAGGCCGTTTCCTCGTCACTGAGCTTGCGGTTGAAGACGACCATCTCGGCGAGGTTCTCCACACCCGTTGCGCCGTTGATGCCGACGCGTAATCCGCCCGTGGTGCGCGCCGCATTGGCCGTGGCACTGCGGTCGGTATAGGTTCCGCCGTTGATGGAAAGCGTGTTCATCCCGTCGCTGACGGACTTGGTGGCGCTGACCAGCACGATATCGCCCACCTGTGTCGGGCCTGTCACCGGAATGTCCTGCGCCTGAATGATGGCGCGGTTGCTGCCTGTATTGCCCCCTTCGAAATGAAAGGAGCCATTGGCTTGCGGGGAGCGGAGGTAGAAGCCGTTGGTGTTGGTGGGCGGCGTACCGGGATTCGCGGTATTCGTACCGTTAAAGCTGATGAAGCGGTTATTGTCGCGCACCTGTTCCTGCATGATGTAGAAGACGGACATCTCACTCACCGTCCCGCCCAGTGAATCGGCGGCGCGGCCTTGGGCGAGGTTGGTGAAGGTGACGACATCCAGCCCGTTGATCTGGCTGGTGATCTGCGGGGCGAGGCCTTGCTGCACCATGTCGTGCTGGCTGGTGGATTTGTCTTTCCATGTGACCATATCCGTCCCCAACC
>JBGTBD010000042.1:0-25339 GCA_041749475.1 Rickettsiales bacterium | reverse complement strand
TTCCTTGTCGGGTAAGTTCCGACCCGCACGAATGGCGTAACGACTTCCCCGGTGTCTCCAGCATCGACTCAGTGAAATTGAATTCTCCGTGAAGATGCGGAGTTCCCGCGGTTAGACGGAAAGACCCCGTGCACCTTTACTGTAGCTTTGCACTGGCATTAAGAAATAATTGTGTAGGATAGGTGGGAGACGTTGAAACTTGGGCGCCAGCTCGGGTGGAGTCAACCTTGAAATACCACCCTGTTGTTTCCTGATGTCTAACCACGACTCATTATCTGGGTCTGGGACCATGCATGGTAGGCAGTTTGACTGGGGCGGTCGCCTCCTAAAGAGTAACGGAGGCGCGCGATGGTGAGCTCAAGCTGGTCGGAAATCAGCTGTGGAGTGCAATGGCATAAGCTCGCCTGACTGTAAGATCGACAGATCAAACAGAGACGAAAGTCGGTCATAGTGATCCGGTGGTTTCCCTGTGGAAGGGCCATCGCTCAACGAATAAAAGGTACGCCGGGGATAACAGGCTGATCTCCCCCAAGAGTCCACATCGACGGGGAGGTTTGGCACCTCGATGTCGGCTCATCACATCCTGGGGCTGAAGCAGGTCCCAAGGGTTTGGCTGTTCGCCAATTAAAGTGGTACGTGAGCTGGGTTCAGAACGTCGTGAGACAGTTCGGTCCCTATCTGCCGTGGGTGTATGAGAATTGAGAGGATCTGTCCCTAGTACGAGAGGACCGGGATGGACGTACCTCTGGTGTACCAGTTGTGCCGCCAGGTGCAGTGCTGGGTAGCTATGTACGGAAGGGATAACCGCTGAAAGCATCTAAGCGGGAAACCTCCCTCAAAACGAGTTCTCACTATAGAGCCGTGATAGACCATCACGTCGATAGGCCGGAAGTGGAAGTGCGGTAACGCATGCAGCTAACCGGTACTAATAGCTCGATTGACTTAATCAATTTCGATTTGAGTCGCCACACGCACAGTACAAAGCAGGTCATGCTTTGTGTCTGTATCATGTATTGACATCATTACAGAAAAACCTATTCACGTCCCCGCGCTCCTCACCAGGAGCGCGGGGATATCAAAAAGCCAGTTTAAATGGCTTGGTGATTATACCAAGGGTGGACCCACACGTTCCCATATCGAACACGACCGTGAAACTCCTTCGGGCTGATGGTACTATGTCTCAAGGCATGGGAGAGTAAGTCGTTGCCAAGCCTTTTAAGCTGGTTTTTTGTTGTTCAAGTCAGTGAACAGAATTTTATTAAGTTCTTTTTCCCAGTTCTTCAAGGTTCCTGCTGGTGAATATATCCCGGCAGCCAAATCAAATAGCCGACTCATAACGCTCCATTGTAACCGTTGCAGAATTTCTGTGTTTTTAGCTGGAGTGGCAAGAATCTGGTAAATTTCGGGTGGAAAAAACCCGCCGAACTCATCAAGCGTACCACATAAATTGCGCTGTAAATTCTCAGATATTATTTCTTTGAAAAGTGCCGTAATGGTTCTCCATTTCGGCTGTGCAATTAAAAGGTACATAGCATAGGCATAAAAGAATAATCGTGCATTCTGTTCTTCACTGCCTTGATCAGGAAATAGGGCTACAGCCAGCTGATACACGTCCCCCCGAAGAGTTTCAGGCGTTGACTTTGCTGCCAGTGTATTTCCTCTTTTCGGCATTGAGTACATCGGAAGAGGCCGGATGAAGGGCTCGACCGGAAAAGGGAGTTGGATTTTTTTATACTCCTCAAAGGTGACAATCTTCTCCTTAAGAAGTTTAGGAATAAGTTTCGTCTCATTTTCTGCGGACGATATCGCGTATTTTACCAATTGCTCGTAACTAATATTATCTCTCTCTGCTATGCGATAAAGCTTTGAAAATGACTCATGTATCTTACGTTCGATGCTTATATGCTCTTTAGTTGCATACCACCAATACTGATATTTCAGAGGATGATTACCCTTTTTAGGATATCCAATGCGTAAACTTATTTCCCCAGATATGTGATCTTTACATGATATGATATATCTCACACTTACTCCGCTTAACCTTAATATTTAGCTTTGATTGGTATTTTATTCGAATAATATAAATAAAACACTAATCGAAATCTTTTCCTGTGCGATTTCTTTGTCTTTTAATCCACAGTTGCTACACTGTCCGCCTTGAAACAATGCAAAATAGAGATGCACAAGCTTAGGCGGTAAGACGCTATTACCGGAGATTAGGGCATGTTTTCACGGCGGGGATTTTTGCAGGTGTCGGGGGGTGCGGCGGGGTATCTGACATTGGGGAAATATGTCTCCGTACCGCTTGATCAGGTGTCTGCAGCGATGGGGGCGGCGGATGCGGCGGCGACGCCACAAGCGGCACCCTTCTTTCTTTTTTCACGCTGTCGTGAGGTGGCGGAGGGGAGTCGTTTCTCCTCCGCACTGAGTATACAGGACGTGCGGGAATTCCTTCTACAGGGGAAAGTGGATTTGCATAAAGTCAAAGCCGCGCAGCCTCCAGGACAAAAGCTTTACTGGGAGAGCCTACGGTTACCCGAAGGGCTTGACTGGGAGAGCGTGCTGAATAAGAAAGCACAAAGCATGGCGCATTTGCACGGAATGATGCAGGGTTTGGCCAGTTTACCGCCCGAAGAGGTGATAAAGGGGTATGAGGGTTACCTCAATACGGCTGCAGAATTCTATGAAACCCCGATCGATGTGATGGAGTATATCTTCGGCGGCCTGCCAAAAACCATGGATGTGGCCCATATGCAGGATTTTTTCCGGCATCTTCCGGAAGAAAAACAGGCGTTCTTTGAGCTGTGCCGCAAGAAATTATCGCCGGAACAAGCAGCGGGGCTAGAACTGCGCTTTGAAGAGACGGCGGCTCGTGTCGCGCTGGAAGAAGATGAGCATTATAAGAAGGCAAGTCAGGCGTGCGTTTCGCGTTTCGTGGACACTGTCGCAAAGGCAGTGGAGGACGGTATCCTGAAACTGGAGGTCAAGCCATCCGAGTCGGGAAAAACACATTTTTCCCTTATATTCAACACCCGCGAATTCCCGGAAGAGGCCTGTCATTATAGGATCGATGCGAGCGGTATGAGCGTGTCGGAATCGGTGAAGGCGTCGCTCGAGGACTTTCAGATAATGACGCTGACGGATAAGGATAAAACCAAGTGGAGCACGGAAACCCATTACGATAAGACCTACCATCATGATCAGGGAGGCTGGCTTATCGATTCCATCGATGTCGAATCGAGTGAGCCTCTTATGCAGCGCATTGTTGGTGAGTTGATGCGGAAATCAGCGGATGCACATCTGAGCGGCCTATTAGAGTACTCCCGGCTGCATAATTGCGTGTCCTGTAGCAGCCCTATGGCATCCCTGCGGCCTTCTGAGGATTCGCAGCAAGAGTATATAGTACGGTTTACCCCCCCACAGGGTACGCCGCAGCAGATAACCGACGCACGGCGTGAGTTTGAAATGATGACGGAGGAGTTCTTCCGTCTGCCATCGGTGCTGGGCATACGCCCAGAGCTGGATAGAAGCGCGCCGGGGGGGGTCCGCATCCTCCTAGACCGTGAAAAATACCCGCAACTTGTTGAAAAAATACAGCTTCTGGAACACGCGCGGCAATTGCTCGGGTAAGTATTTCTTAAAGGCCGAAGCGTATAGTGAAACAGTACCTACAACAGGAAGCCGATGCACAAGCTTACGCCTAGCCAATGCAAGAAGGCGCGAGGACTCCTGAAATGGAACTCGCGGGATTTGTCGCATCGGACGAATGTGCCAGCGGAGCGGATCAATAGTTTCGAGAAGGGGATGATCCATCTCTATCCACGCGAGGTCATCAACGTGGTGGACGTATTAAAAAAAGAAGGCATCCATTTTGAGGAATTCGGTGAGGTGGCCCTGCACGCGGAAGCCGCCCAGCGCCACGCGGTCCATAAGGCGCACCAGACCACCAGTATCTATGCCAAAGAGCCTGTTATTCATGTCTCCGACGCTGAAATTGAACGGCTATACGGCAAGACCACCGATGAGGATGATGACAGGTCACATCGCTATTCTACGGACTAAGAGGGCGGGATGACCTCCGTTTCACCAATTTCCCAACAGGAATGGCTGGCGCGTGAGAAATGCTCTGCGATACCGTATGCGCTGGCCGTCCTTCCCGATCAGCCTCTGTTGCCTCTGTTTCCGGCTGCTTCGGGTGAGGCGACTATAGCCGTGCACATCGACGGGACGGATTTTCTCTGTATGCGGTATAGGCATGATCATGCCTATGAGATCGCCGTCCATGTTCATAGCGACGAGCCATCCCCCGAGATGGCGATGGAAAAGCTGCTTCGCGCCACTGGGGTGCGTCCTGATGAGATGCTATGGCAGCAGACGGAATTAGGCCCGCCGCGCTTCCGGGTGGTGACGGTCGTCCCCGGCACGATGGCCGAATTCCCCGAGCCGCGCGGGACATTCCATGAGCGGGAGGCGGCGGAGGCCTATACGGCGCAGCTCAATAAGGCGCTGGAAGGACATCATAGTTTCTGCCAGATGAAGGAATTGTCGCCGCGAGTAGCGCGGGTGCGGGGTTAGTCACCCAATTGCGGCACATGCAGGCGGGCGATTTCGTCTACGCGTTCGTTGCCGGGGTCGCCGTTATGGCCGCGTACCCATTTCCATTCGACTTTATGGTTTTTCGTTGCTTTCAGTAATTCCTGCCAGAGGTCGGCGTTCTTGACGGGTTTCTTGTCCGCCGTACGCCAGCCGTTGCGCTGCCATCCGAAGATCCACTCGGTAATGCCTTTCATGACGTATTGGCTGTCGGTATAGAGGGTGATGTCGCAGGGCTGTTTCAGGCTCTCGATGGCCTTGATTGCGCCCATTAGTTCCATGCGGTTATTGGTGGTCTGGGCCTCGCCGCCGCCCAGCTCTTTTTCATGGTCGCCATACATCAACAGCGCGCCCCAGCCGCCTGGGCCGGGGTTGCCGGAGCAGGCGCCGTCGGGATATATCGTCACCTTCTTCATGCGGCTGCCTGCTGGAAAAAGCTAAGTTTCTGGACGTATTCCATGGGGTCTTTGGGGGTGACGAAGGCACCTTCGGGGTGGAAGATGCGGTCATGCGTGCGGGTGAGGAGAAAGCGTAATGCCGAGCCGCGCAGCAGGGTGGGGAGGGCTGATGTCTCTGCTTCCGATAAGGGGCGGATGGAGTGATAGCCCTCGATCATCGCCTGTTTCTTGGCTTCGTTGATGGTATCGAACGTATCGAAGCACCAGGCACAGATGGCTATGGCGAGGTCGTAGGCCAGCATGTCGGTGCAGGCGAAATAGAAATCGATGACGCCGCTCAGCTCGGTTTCGACGAAGAAGACGTTATCAGGGAAATAATCGGCGTGGAGTGTGCCGGTGGGGAGATTCGTGGGCCAATGCTGTTCCAGATAGGCAATCTCGTCGGCGATGACACTATCGAGCTGCGGGGATATTTCCGAAGTTTTTCCGTGCACCTTGGCGGCAAGGGTTTGCCAGCCGGAGAAAGAGAGATCGTTGCTGCGGGTCATCGAGAAATCCGCTGTGGCGAGGTGCATCCTAGCGAGATAGGCCCCGGCCTGATGGAGCTGCGGCAGGGTGGCGTGCGCCACGCTATGTCCGGCGAGGAAGCTGATGATGGCGCATTTTTTACCTTTAACATCAGCCAGATACCCGCCTTCTGTGCGTTCCAGCGGCAGGGGGCAGGAAAGGCCCTTTCCAGCGAGGTGGTGCATCAGGCCGAGATAGAAGGGCAGGTCTTCCGTGCGGACGCGTTTTTCATAGAGGGTGAGGATGGTGTTGAGCGGGGTATGTCCCGGAGCGAGGGTCTTCAGCAGATAATTCGTATTCTCGACCCCTTCGCTGATGCCTTGGGAGGAAAGTAATTCGCCGAGGCCGTACTGAGTGACCAGCGCCTGCAATTCGTCATGCGAGAGGGGTGTGTAAACAGCCATAGTTCGCCTTAAGCAATTGTGACCCGTTTGTCACTCACTGATTGCTATTTTGCCCTGTTTTTCTATTGCATCAGCAGTGGGTGAGGTGTAGGGATAGATACTAGGCAAGCCCGCAACCACCAACGATTCCGCGGCATGTAGAGAGAGATAAACCATGGACGTACAGGAGAAACCAATGTTCCGTCGCAAAGAAGAAGCATTCGATTTTGAAGGCGAAGAAAATCCAGCAGGCGCGGCTTCGGCCAGTGCAGCAACCACCCCCGGCAGCGCTCCCGCTTCCTCGGCCCCGTCCGCTTCCACTATGGCGGGATCTAACCCATCCGCACCGAGTGCTCCTTCCGCTCCGGCGCAGCAATCCACCCCGCGCGCTCCTATCGCGAGTGCCGCTCCGGCGTTCCGTCCGGCTGGCGCTCCGCCGCAATCCCCCATGGCATCCCCGATGGGCAATAGCAGCAACCCGGCTCCGCGTCAGGCCGCTGCTCCCTCTACCACGCCGATGAGCGCCGCGAACGCGAAATCCTCCAAGCGTATCCTGACCGTAGGAAACGACATTCTCCTCAAAGGGGAAATCGCGACGTGCGATCGCCTCGTCATTGAAGGGGCTGTGGACGCGACGTTGAAAGACGTGCACACGGTCGAGATTGCTGAAACCGGTTCCTTCAAAGGCACGGCAGAAATCGAAGACGCTGAGATCAGCGGTATCTTCGAAGGTACGCTCGTCGTCCGTAACCGCCTCACCATCTATGCCACGGGCAAAGTCCGCGGCAAGATCTCCTACGGTGAAGTCGAAATCGAACGCGGTGGCCAGCTGACCGGGGAAATCAACATCCAGGGTCAAGCATCCGCTGTAAAGAAGGACAAAGCCGCATAAGCTGCTTTTTCTAGCACATACGAAAAGGGAGGTATCCAATCGGAGCCTCCCTTTTTTGTAACTGATAGAACCTCTGCTTCCGGTAATGGATTGGGAAAAATCTACGTCATTGCGAGCGAAGCGCGGCAATCCAACTTGCGCTGTGGCGAGATGGATTGCCGCGTCGCTACACTCCTCGCAATGACGGCGGTTTAGATGTATTCACTTCACCGGCGCGGGCGTCTTATCCGGATACTGACACCATTCGCGAATAATGCAGCGCCAGCATTCCGGCTTTCGTGCCTTGCAGACATAGCGGCCATGCAGGATCAGCCAGTGGTGGGCGTGGAGGAGGTATGCATCGGGAATGATTTTTTCTAACGCCAGTTCGGTGGTCTCGGGATTTTTCGTCCTCACAAGGCCGATGCGGTTGGCGACGCGGAAGACGTGGGTGTCGACGGCGATGGTTTTTGCGCCACGGGCACAGTTGAGCCAGACATTTGCCGTCTTGCGTCCGACGCCCGGGAGGGATTGTAACTCCTCGCGCGTTTCGGGAACCTTGCCGCCGAATTCCGTGACCAGCTTATGCGAGAGGGCGATCACGTTCTTGGCTTTGCTGTTATAGAGGCCGATGGTCTTGATATATGTGCGTAATTTTTCTTCGCCCAGCTTCACCATTTTCTGCGGCGTGCCCGCTATTTTATATAAAGGTGGCGTCGCTTTGTTCACGGAGACGTCCGTCGCCTGTGCGGACATCACGATGGAGACCAGCAAGCAGAATTCATTGGGGGCGATGAGTTCGGTCTTCGGTTCGGGCTCCAATTCGTGGAACCGCTCGAATATTTTTTTCACATGCGCTTTAGGGAGGGCCATGAGGGGAAGATGGCAAACTCAGCTAAAGAGAACAAGCGAAACAATCAGTTTATGATTTCTGCCGCGCCAAATCCGTCACCGGAATCGCTGCGAACGGGGCATAGACTTTGCTGTTCCAGCGCCCTGCGCGCTCCTTGCTGTATTTAAAATAGGGAATTTTATTGCCCACAAAGCGGAAGATGCCGTGGTCGTTCATCCATTCGGCGTAGGCGACGTATTCGGGGTAGTTGGAGAGGTGGTTTTCTTCCGTTCTCGCGCGCATGTAGTAGATGAAATTGACGCCGAGAAGCAGCATGCAATGGCCCAGCGCCATCCACCATGAGGTGCTGACGATGAAGGGCACGGAGATCATCCACCAGCTGATATTCTTGAAGATATAGGCTGGGTGTTTGGTGAAGCGATATGTTCCCCCGGTGATGATGCCGCGATAGGTGAGGTTGGAGAAGCGGTAGCCGAAGGCGATGGTGGAAATCGTGTAGAGCGCGATCAGGATCAGGATGATACTGCCCCAGATGGTGAGGAAGGTATAGTTGCTGCCCGCCATCTCGACCCAGCTGATGCTGTCGTCATAATTAAAATACCGGGGATAGAACAGTGCTTCCCAGAAGGGTGTATAGCCGATGAGGCAGACGAACCAGCCGAGGAAGGTCGGCTCGGCGGAGAATATCTGCGTGTTCAGCGCGCGGAAGGTCATGATGTAGCCGAAGGTGGCGAAGAGGAGATCGATGGTGAAGATGAGGTGATAGCCGTAATCATAGACGTGTAAGAAAAATCCACTTGAGGGGTCGAAATTGAAGAAGCTCTCCATATTGCCGATAGCGTAGGTAATCATCAAAGGCAGGAAGAAGGCCTTGACCAGCCAGCCTTTCAGATGCTCGAACACCATGCGCGGGTCGCACTCGCGCCAGCGGAAGGTGACGGCGGCTCCCATGTGATAGAGACCGTCCTCGGGGGATTTCTGGCAACCGTCGTACCATGCGATGTACGGGATGGCGAGGGCCATCAGCCACGGTAATATGTCGGTCAGGATGTTGAAGAAGCGCTGATAGAAGGAGCCGCCATATTCGGGGAAAATCCAGTACATCCCGGCGATGAGAGCGAAGGTGGCGTAGAGACCGGAAAGCTTTATCAATATACGGGTGATGCTGAACGGGCCTTTACGGGCGTACGCGCCTGCCTTCCGCTGCAGGAGAACGTCGCGTATTACCTGTGGCAGCAGCGCCGCGACGACCAGCCATGCAAGGTGGTCGAGCGAGAGGTCGATGCGGTTATCGTGCATCACGTAGACGCCGACGAAGAAAATAAGACAGGAAAAGGAGTTGATAAAGAAGTTGGATGAGGATGGCGGACAGGTGAGGGGAGCGGCGGCGGCAGGCTTCATTTTCATGGCGTGAACCGTTTCTCCCATTCCTGATCATAGCCCGAGGGCAAGGGCCGTTCGGGGTATTTGATCCAGCTAACGATGTCATTTAATACCAGCTCTCCTTTCAAATCCCTTAACAGCATATGATAACCGCTGGGGTAGTAGGAGACTTTGACCGGAGTCTGAAAGGCATTGATGGCTTTGCGCACGGGTTCCTTGGGGATGACCTGATCATTCGCGCCGTAGAGAAGGAGTAGGGGGACGTTGACATGGGGCAGCGAGGTGTAGGCCGTATCCATCAGTCGGACGATACCATAGATAGCGTCGATACGGGTGCGTTTGATGATGTTGGGGTCTTTGCTCATCAGGCGCAGTATCTCGATATTGTCGGTCGCCTGAATTTTGAGGCCGCTGCCGGACAGCGTCATGCCGGGGAAGGTGTGGGCGGCGAGCCACAGAGTGGCGCGGTAGAAATCGTTCATCGTCTCTTTCCCCCATAAGGCGGGTGCGGAGAGGATAGCGCCCTTGACCATCGGCATGGGATAGCGCGCCAGAGTCGAGACGACCACAGCGCCGCCCATGCTTTCGCCCAGAAGATAGATGGGGGCTTCGGGGTAGCGCATATGGACGGCGGTCACGACATCCACCGTGTCGCGCAACAGATTCTCCTCCCCTCCCCAGATGCCATGATCCTTGGTGCGGCCAAAGCCGCGCTGGTCAAAAGCAAAGAGGGCGACGTGGCGCTGGCTTAAGTATTCGCCGGGAATCTCGAAGGCGTTGCTGTAGTCGTTGAAGCCGTGGATGGCGATGATGATGGCCTCAGGCCGGGTTTCCGGAATCCACGCGCGCAGGGGCAGTTTGTGATCATCACGGGCGATGAAACACTCATTCTCCACGCGCGGGGCAGCGGATTTATCGACATGCGCCTGCTCACGGGGCTGGCAGGCACAGAGTAAACACACACCCACAACGCTTAGCCATATCCGGCGCAGCGCCATGCTTTGGGCCTCCTTCTCACTCGAAACCGGATTTTATTTCCGGTATTTTTGTGCTATAGTATTAGTACAATAGAAACTGTTCCTCAAGTAGAGAGCAGTATGCACGGCTCCATGTAGGAGAGTATAGGAAGTATGAACGATATTAGAAAACAGTTGTTGCTGGACTATCGTCTCACCACCGCGGAAATACTCTACAGGTTTCCGGATCACCCCGCGCTTTTACAAAGCTTTATCTGGCAAGACCTTGATGTTTCGCCGGATTTTCCTGTTTTGCAGAAGTTCCTGCATTTCTGGGAGCGGGAGCTGGACGGGAAATTGCACTCGGTCAAAGTGGCCTCGTGTGAGATCATCAAACCGTCGGATTTCATCGTGGCGAAGGGCGAGTTCAAGCTACACTAACAGACTGAGATAAAACCTTTCCCTATGCGCTTTTCCGCGCTATAGGGAATGGATGCGTATCGCGAATATCATGCTGGGACGGGGGCTGGGCGGCATCGAGCAGGCCTTCCTCGATTACTCGTATAGCCTGAATCAGGTCGGGCATGAGGTGGCGTGCGTCACCCACCCGGCGGCGGCGATCAATGACCGCGTTACCCAGTTGAATCTGAATCACGTGACGCTTGCCAATATGGGGCCGTGGGACCCGTTCGCGCCGGGGAAGCTTTCGACGCTGCTTTCGACGTTACGGTCCGACATCGTCATCTGTCACGGCAACCGGGCACTGGTGTTCGCGAAGAAGGCCGTGTCGGGGCGTATCCCCATCGTTGGTGTGACGCATAATTACCAGTTGCGGCATATCGAGGGCGCGGACGCAGTGTTCACCATTACGGAAGATTTGCGTCAGATTGTCATCCGCGATCACGGGTTCTACCCCGAGGCAGTCTTCCATATGCCCAATATGGTGCGTATCGAGAAAGGGCTGATCCGCCCAACATGGCAACAGCCTCCCGTCATCGGCACGCTGGGGCGGATGGTCGCTAAAAAAGGGTTTGATGTGTATCTCCATGCGCTGGCGGAATTGAAGCAGGCGGGGTTCGAGTTCCGTGCCGTGTTGGGTGGGGCTGGGGAAGAAGAAAAAGCGCTGAAACAGCTCGCGGCTTCATTGGGACTCATGGAAACAGTACATTTCACCGGCTGGGTGACCGACCCGATGACCTTCCTCGGCAGTATCGATATTTTCTGTCTGCCGTCGCATCATGAGCCGTTCGGGATTGTATTGCTGGAGGCCATGGCGGCGAAATTGCCGGTAATTTCCACCGATGCGGAGGGGCCCCGCGAGATATTGGCGTCCCCTGAACACGGCGTACTGGTTCCGCGCGGGGACGCGACGGCAATGGCGCATGCGTTGGGGCACATATTGAACGATGAAAGCGCCGCACGGACGATGGCCAGCGAAGGCTATCGTCATGTGCGGAATACCTATGAGATGGAGCGCGTCGCGACGTATATGGGTGAGGTGCTGCAGCATATCATATTGCATTATCATCCGATTGCCGCTGCATCTTGAAAACTGAACCCTAGCGGCTTATCTAGTACCCATGCTCCTTGCCAGTATATTGCCTGACCGTTCCGTCATCGCGCTGAAAGGCGCGGATGCGGCGACGTTCCTGCAGGGGCTAGTCACTGCAGACGTCACGCGGGTTCGTGAAGCATCCGCCACTCTCGCTGCACTCCTTTCTCCGCAAGGCAAATTCCTCGCTGATTTCTTCATCATGAAGCATGGCGATGATTTTTACCTCGATACAGAAACGGCAACACTCGAAAATTTGCTGCGTCGTTTGCGTATGTACAAGCTCCGCGCGGAAATCGAAATTCTGCCCTTGGAAGGCTGGGAAGTGCTTTCCCTGCGTGGCGATAAGGTATGGGTTGCGACCGGGCTTGCCTCACAGCCGGGTGCTGTCCGGTTCATCCCGGAGCTTTCCCTGTTTGTACTGGCCGATCCGCGTAGTGCGGATATGGGCATCCGCCTTATCGGGCAGGCGTCGGGCATTTCCACCTATCTGACCGAGCATCAGGTGGAGATGAGTGACGCTTCAGAATATGAGTATCACCGCCTGTCGCTGGGTATCCCTGAAGGCAGTAAGGATGCGGTGATAGACCGCACGGTGATTTTAGAGAATGGGTATGACCGTCTACACGCGGTTGATTTCGATAAAGGCTGTTACGTCGGGCAGGAAGTCACCGCCCGGTCGCATCATCTTGGGAAATTACGCAAGACGCTGTACCGCGTTTCTTCCACGCAGCCGTTGCCGCCGCCGGGAACAGAAATCCATGCGGGTGAAAAGGGACTCGGGCAGATGCGCTCGACCTGCCGGGATGTGGGGCTGGCCATCATCCGTACCGAAGACTGGGAACAGGCTGAAAAGGAAGGGATTTCGGCATCGGCTGGAGGCGTCGTCCTCCAACTTGCGCGGCCCTTCTGGCATGCGGCGTAATCAAGAAGAATTTTCACCATGTTGGCACAAAGAGTGCTTGGTAGGTATGAATGTGCCATGATAGGATGACACCCATGAACGAATTCACCAAAGAACCCATCGAATTCCCAACATTCGCATCGTCAGATGAAGACGAGGCGTTCCTACCGCGCGGCGGATATCTGGAAGGGCAATTACTGGTTGCCACACCGACCGTGTCCGGCGACGTGTTCGCGCAGTCGGTGATCTATCTCTTCGCGCACAACGCGCACGGAGCGATGGGGGTCATCATCAATAAACCGCTGGAGATGGTGCATTATGCGTCGCTTTTCCAGCAACTCGGTATCGAAGTTACCGCCAACGCGCAGGATCTGCCGGTCGGTATGGGTGGCCCGGTCGAGGGCAGTCGCGGATTCGTGCTGCATACGCCGGACTATAAAAGCCCGGAGAGTTTAGCAGGGGATGGGCACATCGTCCTCACCGCCAATGCGAAGGTGCTTCGTGACATTGCGGCTGGCACTGGCCCGCAGCAAGCCTTGATGACCATCGGCTATGCAGGGTGGGCTCCGGGGCAATTGGAAGCGGAGATCGAAGCCAATAGCTGGATCACCGTTCCCGCCACGCCGGAACTGATCTTCGATACGCCTGACGATACGAAATGGGCGCTGGCCGCAAAATCGCTCGGCATCGATATGGGCCGTTTTTCGTCCTTCGCTGGCCACGCGTAGTTTTTTTACCAGGTTATTTCACCATCCTTTCGTCATGCCAGCGAAGGCTGGCATCCAGTCTTTACGAGAGTAAGCGCACAGATTTGTTGCTCCACCGCAGACGTAGTGTTGCTGGATGCAAGCCTTCGCTGGCATGACAATGATCTCTGACATGACGATTCCTATCTTGACTTTGCGAATGATTCGCAATATACTAAGGCTATGAAATTAAGGATAACGATAGGCAAGAGCAAAAAGATGCGCAGTATCATCAAGACTATGACGTATAGCGTGATGCATATGTGCGTGGCCGTCACGGTGGGGTATGTCATTACCGGGAGTCTGGCGTTAGCGCTCGGTATCGGGCTGATCGAGCCGCTGGTGCAGACGGTGTTTTACCATATGCATGAAGCGCTGTGGCGGAAGGCGGGTGAGGAGACACCCTTGACGCATTCGCATGGCCTCCTATGATGTGGGTTCTTCCTGCTTTTTCAAAGCTCTGCGCACGCGTACCCCCCTGTGACTGACACCCTGTTCGTCACCTAAACTACGGAGAACGGAGATGCGGAATTGGCGTTCTGTGTTGTCACAACTCGAAATGCAGTTTCCTCTCTACATCGTAGAATATATTGTGCTTCTGATGGTTTACATCACGCACAATCAGCGTTAGCACTCAGGGGAGGCCTTATTTTCCATCACGGAAAAGGCCTCCCCACACGTTCCCCGGTGTTTCGCTAAACCATTTGCATTTCAGGCCGTTTCCGCGTACAACGCCCCCATATTACCGGGATGACGGATGTACAGGTATGTCACTTAGTTTTCAGGATATTATTCTCACCCTTCAACGCTATTGGGCGGAGCAGGGATGCGTCATCCTCCAGCCGTACGATATGGAGGTCGGCGCGGGGACGTTCCATACGGCGACGACGCTGCGTGCGTTGGGGCCCGATGCGTGGAACGCGGCCTATGTGCAACCTTCCCGCCGTCCGACGGACGGGCGTTATGGCGAGAACCCTAACCGGTTGCAGCATTACTACCAGTTCCAGGTCATCATGAAGCCCTCGCCGGATAACATCCAGCAGCTTTACCTCAACAGCCTTGTCGCCCTCGGCATCGACCCGATGAAGCATGATATCCGTTTCGTTGAGGATGATTGGGAAAGCCCGACGCTCGGCGCGTGGGGACTAGGCTGGGAAGTCTGGTGTGACGGGATGGAGGTGACGCAGTTCACGTACTTCCAGCAGGTCGGCGGGTTTGAGTGTAACCCTGTCGCCGGAGAGTTGACGTACGGCTTAGAGCGTATCGCCATGTATATCCAGGGCGTGGAAAACGTCTATGACCTTAAATGGAACACCGTACCTGCCGGGAGCAATATCCCGCAAGTAATGTACCGTGATGTATTCCATCAGAACGAGGTGGAATTCTCGGCCTATAATCTGGAATTCGCGGATACCGAAATGCTGCTGCGTCATTTCAATGATGCGGAGAAGGAATGCATGGCATTGCTGGCCAAAAATCTGCCGCTGCCGGCTTATGACCATTGCCTGAAAGCGAGTCATAATTTCAACCTGCTCGATGCGCGTCAGGCCATCGGTGTGACGGAGCGTGCAGCGTACATCGCGCGCGTGCGAACGCTGGCCAAAGGTTGCTGCGCGATGTGGTTGGAAAAACGCTACCCACAGGAGAAAGCGGCATGATGTTGACGCTGATGAAAGGCAAGATTCACCGCGCACGTGTGACGGGTGCGGATCTGGATTACGAAGGCTCCATCACCATCGACCGTGGCCTGTTGGATA
The DNA here is from genome assembly GCA_041749475.1 of Rickettsiales bacterium. Taxonomy (GTDB): domain Bacteria; phylum Pseudomonadota; class Alphaproteobacteria; order Rickettsiales; family UBA998; genus JBGTBD01. Next base: position 10,376 of record JBGTBD010000042.1, on the reverse strand, counting down.
TGGCGGGATTGTTACCGTACGAGCAGGTGGATGTGTTGAATATCGAGAATGGTGCGCGCTTCACCACCTACATCATCGAAGCGCCGCGCGGCAGCCGTACCATCACCGTGAATGGCGCTGCAGCGCGTCTTGTGCAGAAGGGCGACAAGGTCATCGTTGTGGCCTATGCACAGATGAGCCAAGAAGAGGCGGCGACCTACAAACCGAAAGTCGTGCTGGTGAATGAGCATAACGAGCCGGTGACGGATTAGGGATCATTGTCGCAGATGAAATACGTGCTTCGCGTCCTTCTGCTGATCCTCTTGCTGCTGGTGCTATTGCCTGTGACGGCGTTCTATTTTCCCTTTTCCATTCAATCCAAGCCGGTGTTCAAAGACGGTGATTTGATTTTCCAATCGACGCCGAGCATGGATGCGCTGGGGATCAATTTCGCGACGTTCAGCCTCTATAGCCATATGGGTATTATCGACATGCGGGGGGATACACCGTATGTACTTGATTCCGCCGGGGAAGTCACCCGCACATCGCTGGAGGAGTGGGCGGCACGCGGCTGGGGTGGGCGATTTACGGTCTATCGCGATAGCCGGTTGAGTGAGGGCGTCGCCAAAGAATTCATGGCAGCGGCGCGGCCTTATATTGGCGCGAAATACGATTATTTTTTCCTGCTGGGGAATGAGGAATTATATTGCAGCGAATTACCCTATCTGATGTATCGCCATATCGGCCTGCGCATCGGCGAGATGCAGCGGTTGGGCGACTTGTCGCTGCTCAATCCCTTCACCTATGAACTCATCAAGAAACGTTGGATCTATCATCCGCAATGCCAAGCGCTGCAGATGAAGTTCGACCAGTGCTATGAAATCCTCCGCGAACAGAAAGTGATCAGCCCCAGCGCTATCGCTAACGACGCGCATCTCACCCAACTCTATTCCAATTATTATGGCGGTATATTCTGATGTCTGACCTATTGCTTGAATTGTTCTCGGAAGAAATCCCGGCGCGGATGCAAAGCCATGCCGCGAAGGAATTAGAGTCGCGTGTCGTGCTTGCGCTTGATGCGGCGCGGTTGGTAAAATCCAATATCAAAGCGTATGTAACGCCGCGTCGTTTGGCGCTGCATGTCAGCGGTCTGCCTGCAATGCAGCCGGACATGACGGTGGAGAAAAAAGGCCCGCGCACCAGTGCGCCCGCGCAAGCGGTGGATGGATTCTGCCAGTCGGCAGGCATCACGAAAGAGAAACTGGAAGTGCGCGGCGAAGGCAAGGACGCGACCTATTTCGCAGTCGTTGAACAAAAAGGCGGGCCGACGGCGGATGTGTTGAAGCCTGTGTTGGAAGCCATCCTCAAGGATTTCCCCTGGCCGAAATCGATGCGCTGGGGTGCGACGGCATTAAGCTGGGTGCGGCCACTGCGCTCGATGATTTGCTTGTTCGATAACACGATAATCCCGATTGAGTTCGGGCATCTTGTTGCAGGGAATGTCACGCAAGGACATCGTTTCCTATCCACCGGAACCATCACCGTGAATGCGCCCGGAGAGTATATTGCGGCACTGGAGAAAGCGCATGTAATCGCCGATGCGGCGACGCGGAAAGACATTATTCGCAAGCAGGCGCACGAACTTGCAGCTTCCGCTGGCGGCGCTTTGCGTGAGGATGAGGGATTGTTGGAAGAGGTAACGGGTCTCGTCGAATGGCCGGTCTGTCTGATGGGCGAATTCGAGACGCATTATCTCGATCTGCCGCCGGAGATTTTGATCCTGGAGATGAAGCATCACCAGAAATATTTTGCAGTGACGGTTAAGGACGGCAAGGTGCTGAACCGCTTCATCACGGTCAGTAACGTGACGGCGAATGATGGTGGAAAATCCATCATCCACGGCAATCAGCGCGTGCTCCGCGCACGGTTGGAAGACGGGCGTTTCTACTGGGTGCAGGATAAGAAAAAGCCGTTAGCCTCGTTCAATGTCGGTCTAGAAAAAATGATCTTCCACGCCAAGTTGGGGACGGTTGCGGAGAAGGTGAAACGTATCACATCGCTCTCGGGAAAATTGGCGGCGCAGGTCGGTGGTGTCGATATGAAGCAGGTGGAAAAAGCAGCGTCGCTTTGCAAAGCAGATTTAGTGTCGGGAGTTGTCGGACAGTTCCCGGAATTGCAGGGCATGATGGGGCGGTATTACGCGATTGAGCATGGGGAAGATGCCGTCCTCGCCGATGCGATTCGCGACCATTATAAACCAGTCGGCGCGGATGATGCGTTGCCGGGTAGCAAAGTGGCGGCGATGGTCGCGCTGGCGGATAAGTTCGACAGTATTGTTGGATTGTATTCCGCAGGGGAGAAACCGACCGGGTCGAAAGACCCGTTTGCGTTGCGTCGTTCGGCGCTCGGGATTATTCGTATCCTGCTGGAATTTGAATTACGCCTGCCGCTCAAAGCGGTGCTGACCATGACAGCAGAACAGTATGCCGTGCCGAAAGATAAGCAAGCAGCGCTTGTTGAAGAAATTCTGCTGTTCTTCTCCGACCGTCTGAAAGTTATCCTGAAAGAGCAAGGCGTGCGGCATGACCTGATTGAGGCGGTGTTCGATGGGGGGAATGAGGATGATATTGTTCGCCTGATGGCGCGTGTGAAGGCGCTCGAATCGTTCCTCGGCAGTGAGGATGGGACCAATATGGTGGCGGCCTATCGCCGGGCGACGAACATCGTGCGCAAGGAAGAGAAGAAGGACGGCAAGGCATATACGGGCGCGGTTGAAGCGGCGAAGCTAATCGAGCCGCAGGAAAAAGCCTTGTTCGAGAAACTCTCTGCGCTACAGCAACCCGTCCTACAGGCGGTTGAAAAAGAACAATTTGTTGAGGCGATGGGGCAGTTGGCCATGTTGCGCCCGGCGGTCGATGCGTTTTTCGACGCGGTGATGGTCAATACGGAGGATGCGGCTTTGCGTGAAACACGGCTGAATCTGCTTGGCTTTATGCGCAAAATGTTAGATAACGTGGCGAATTTTGATGTGCTTTCGGGCAAAGAATAATTTTTCAGGAGAACAGCATGGCACGCGGGGCGGAACAACGGGCAGTGAATATGCAACCATCCGATAAAATGGTCTATACCTTCGGGGACGGCGCCGCAGAAGGCAAAGCCGGGATGCGCGAACTCCTCGGCGGCAAAGGCGCGAACCTCGCCGAGATGAGCCTTTTGGGCCTTCCTGTTCCTCCCGGCTTCACCATCACCACCGATATCTGCACGGGGTACTACCGCAATGGCAAAGCGTTGCTGGATGGGCTGGAAGCGCAGGTTGAAGATGCGCTCGTCTATGTCGAACAAAAAGCAGGAAAAAAATTCGGGGAACCGGAAAATCCGTTGCTGGTGTCGGTACGTTCCGGCGCACGCGCGTCGATGCCGGGGATGATGGATACTGTTTTGAACCTTGGACTCAACGATGCGACAGCTGAGGGCCTGGCGAAGAAAAGCAATAATCCGCGTTTCGCGTATGATTCCTATCGCCGGTTCATCCAGATGTATTCGGATGTGGTGCTTGGCGTGGAGCATTATTATTTCGAGGAGATGCTCGAAGAATTGAAGCGTGACCGCGACGTGATGCTCGATACGGAACTCTCCGGTGACGACATGAAAACGCTCGTCACCCAGTATAAGGAAAAAGTGCAGGCAGAATTGGGCCGCCCCTTCCCGCAAGATCCGAAAGAACAGCTCTGGGGTGCGATTCGCGCGGTGTTCGATTCATGGATGACGCCGCGTGCGATCACCTATCGTAACCTGCATGATATCCCTGAAAGCTGGGGCACGGCCGTCAATGTACAGGCGATGGTGTTCGGCAATATGGGTGAGGATTGCGCGACGGGCGTCGCCTTCACGCGCAACCCTTCGACGGGTGAGCGGCTGTATTACGGTGAGTATCTCGTTAATGCGCAAGGTGAGGACGTCGTCGCGGGTATCCGCACGCCGCAGCCGCTAACCATCCAAGGCAAAGAAATCGGCGGCGATCTGCCCGCGATGGAAGAAGTGATGCCGGATGTGTTCAAACAGCTGACGGATGTGTTCGACAAACTGGAACTGCATTACCGCGATATGCAGGATATCGAGTTCACGGTCGAGAACCGGAAGCTTTGGATGTTGCAGACGCGTAACGGCAAACGCACGGCCCAAGCAAGTGTGCGCATCGCGGTGGAGATGATGAAAGAAAATCTCATCACCAAGGAAGAGGCGATTCTGCGCGTCGATCCGCAGGCGCTTGACCAATTATTGCACCCGACGCTCGACCCCAAAGCACCGAAACAATTGATTGCGCGCGGGCTTCCTGCGTCACCGGGTGCGGCATCTGGTAAGGTCGTGTTCTCTGCAGAAAAGGCTGAAGAGTGGAATCGTTTGGGTGAAAAAGTGATGCTGGTACGTATCGAAACGTCACCGGAAGATATCCACGGGATGCATGTCTCCCAAGGCATCCTCACCGCACGCGGCGGGATGACGAGCCATGCGGCCGTCGTTGCGCGCGGCATGGGGAAACCATGCGTCTCCGGCGCGGGCGATGTGTTGATTTCGTACTCCAGCGGCACGTTCAAAGCTGGTGGGCAGACGATCAAGGAAGGCGATATCATCACCATCAACGGCTCCACGGGCGAAGTGATGGTGGGCGCTGTGCCGACCATCGAGCCGAATCTATCGGGCGATTTCTCGCAGCTGATGGAATGGGCCGACGCGGTGCGCGAGTTGAAAGTGCGCACCAATGCGGAGACGCCGAAGGACGCGGAGACCGCGCGGCATTTCGGCGCGGAAGGGATCGGCCTGTGCCGTACGGAACATATGTTCTTCGAGACCGACCGTATCACACCGATGCGCGAGATGATCCTGTCTGAGACGGTCGAGCAACGTAAAGCCGCGCTCGCCAAATTGCTGCCGATGCAGCGCAAAGACTTCTTCGACATCTTCCGCATCATGCAGGGACTGCCGGTGACGGTACGCCTACTCGATCCTCCCTTACATGAATTCCTTCCCCATACGGAAGAGGAAATGAAGGAAGTGGCTCAGATGGCAGATGTGTCGGTCGATGTGGTGAAACAACTTTCCGCAGCGCTGAAAGAATCGAACCAGATGCTGGGGCATCGCGGGTGCCGTCTGGGTATCACCTATCCGGAAATCTATGAGATGCAGGCGCGCGCGGTGTTCGAAGCGGCAGCGGAAATCATCAAGCAGGGCAGCACGGTCGTGCCCGAAATCATGATCCCGCTGGTGATGGCGGCGGAGGAACTGCGCATCCTGAAAGACCTCGTCGATGCGACAGGTAAAGCGGTGATGGCTGAGCAAAGCGTGACCATCGACTATATGGTGGGGACGATGATCGAGTTGCCGCGTGCGGCACTGCGTGCGGGTGACATTGCTGAATATGCGGAGTTCTTCAGCTTCGGTACGAACGATCTGACGCAGACCACGTTCGGCATCAGCCGGGATGATTCGGCCAACTTCATTGAGATCTACAAGAAACGCGGCATCGTGCCGCAAGACCCGTTCGTGTCGCTCGATATCGAAGGCGTCGGCGAGCTGGTAGAAATCGCAGCAGAACGCGGTAAGAAAACGCGGCCTGATATCAAGCTCGGTATCTGCGGCGAGCATGGGGGTGATCCCGCCTCCATCCACTTCTGCCAGAAGGCAGGCCTGAATTACGTCTCCTGCTCACCCTACCGCGTGCCTATCGCACGGCTGGCAGCAGCACAGGCGGCGCTGAAGGCGAAGAAATAGACTTGCCTATTTGCCGTGGATACAATTTTTTCCGCAATCGAGCCATGCGGCATAAGGGTCTTCGTTATCCATGACTTTATGCGTAACGCCATGGCGTACGACTGATTGGGGAAATACTGCGCGGGTATCCCCTGCGGCCAGCTTCATAGTGCAGTTAGCGGTCCCGGTAGTTGCTCCCATCTGGTGGGTGGTGATGCACGCCACCTTGCTCCCTGATGGGAGGGTATAGGAACCAGTCTCGTCTCCTAATGCGTATTGCTGCGCATAAGCCCCTGAATAGCATAAGCTCAGTAAACTGCATATCCTATCATCTTCACTGGTTTCTCCTTGTTTAAGTAGTTTACCAAGCAGTGCCCTTGATACGGCGACGTTGCTGGATGTACATCTTGCCGCCGGGCCAGATGACGTATTCGTCGTGGTCGCGGGCGTTAGTGATGCGGGATTGTGCGCCGGTGAGGAGTTTCAGTTCGGAGGGCATCGTGCCAAGATGGACGGTGCGGTTGACGGGGATTTCCAGCACATAGGCCTGTTTGCCCGCTGAGGGGGTCACCTGTACGCGGTGGGGGGTCTGGTCGATATTGGCGATGCTGATGGCGTTGGCCGTGCCTGCGATGCTGACGGCGAGGGCGAACATGGCGAAGGCAAGGGTGGGGGGGCTTGGCATGAGTTTTGTATCCTTTTTAGAGGTATTAGGGTATAATGGGAACTCCGAACACTATAACTAGTTGTTCCCCGGCTGCAAAGCTTGTATAAAAAAATACTGAAAATGCATAAAATTCCAATAGGGAAATGATGGGCCAGCGATTCAGGGGTGTACTATATGGAGTGGCGACGGTCATGCTCGCCCTGCCCACGCTTGCTACCCCGGCGGCGACATCGACCGCGACGGCGGAAGTACCCCTTGCCCTCGACCAGACGACGCGCATCTCCAGCTATTGCACCTCCCAATTCGCGCGGGAGGAGCGCACGCACGGGATTCCGAAGCATTTGCTGCTCGCCATCTCCGCGACGGAATCCGGGCGGTGGAACGATAAGATGGGTATGGTATTGCCGTGGCCGTGGACGATCAACGCCGACGGCAAAGGCTATTATTTCGAGACCAAGCACGAGGCGGTGACCGCCGCGCGGCGCCTGATGGAAGGCGGGGCCAATAACCTCGATGTGGGCTGCATGCAGATCAGCCTGAAACATCACCCGAAAGCCTTTCTCTCACTCAGCGACGCGTTCGACCCCGCGAAGAACGTGGAATATGCGGCTGGCTTCCTGAAAAGCAATTACGAAGGCGCGAAATCATGGACGGGGGCGGTGGGGGATTACCATTCCAAGACCCCGGCGCGGGGCGACAAGTATTTCGGCATGGTGAAGCGCAACTGGAAGAAAATCATCACTGCGCTGGGCAGTAGCACGTATGAATCGCTACCCTATTTACGGTTCGCGGGGCTGTCGCCCGAGCAGACGGCGGTGGACCTTGCGGACGGGTATGAGAACGAGGTCGGGTTTCCGACCGCTAAAAGCGGCGGGGGCGTGACCCGGCAAGCGGTCTCCATCCGTCGCCTGCCGCGTATGAAAGTCATCAAGGTGACGCGCGTGCAGGACATGGCCGACGCGACGCCGACCGACGCGGTGCTGGTCATCCGCCCGCTGAAGAATGAGTCGAAAGCCGAGTATCAAAAGCCGCAGATTATTGCTACCGGGAGCCGGGGCGGTTCCGCCACGGTGAAGGTAACGCGGGCGATTCCAGTGGAAGACGTGGCCTCCAGCGCCGAGTCTGAACCAGCGCCTAACAATCGCGTACTGACGACGACGGCTCCCCGGCGCGGGCCGAACTTTATTTTTCAGTGAACTTCCCTTATAGTGCCTTCTCATAACGCAAGGACCCCTTATGGAAAAACAAGTTGAAGTGGTGACGGTGGAAACCCCGGAAGTAATATGCGATGGCGGCGCAGGCGCGCTTGGCCACCCAAGAGTATTCCTCCATATCCGACGCGAAGAGGGCCGTATTGGCTGTCCTTATTGCAGCCGCCTGTTCGTCATGCATTCACACACGCACGCGGCATAATCATGGCACAGACATTCTTCATCCTGCTGATCGTCTTCATGCTGGCGACCCTCGCGGTGCTCGGTATCGGCATGGTCAATTTCGTGCGCGGGGGGAATGACCCCGAGGCTTCCTCCAAACGCTCCAACAAGCTGATGATGTGGCGTGTGGTCTTCCAGGGGCTGGCGCTGCTGATGCTGCTCGGAGCGCTCGCGTCACGCGGAGCCTAACCAAATATTAAACCCTGACATCCTACACTTAGCTCATGAAAATACTCGTCCCTATCAAACGTGTGGTTGATTACAACGTCAAGATACGCGTCAAGACCGACCAGTCCGGCGTCGAACTCGCCAACGTCAAGATGTCGATGAACCCGTTCGATGAGATCGCGGTGGAAGAGGCCCTTCGGCTTAAGGAAAAAGGCGTGGCGACGGAGGTGGTGGTGATTTCCATCGGCCCTGATTCGGTAGTGGAGACGCTGCGTACCGGCCTTGCAATGGGGGCTGACAGGGCGATTCATATCAAGACCGACGCTATCATCCAGCCGCTGATTGCGGCGAAATTATTGAAGACGCAAGTCGCGGTCGAGCAGCCGCAACTGGTCATCCTCGGCAAACAGGCGATTGATGACGATATGGCCGCTACGGGGCCGATGCTGGCGGCCATGCTCGGGTGGGGGCAGGGGACGTTCGCGTCGAAGCTTTCCGTTGCCGATGGCGCGGCGACCGTAACGCGGGAAGTGGATGGTGGGCTGTCCACATTGAAGGTTACATTGCCTGCGGTGGTGACCACGGATCTGCGCCTCAATGAACCGCGTTATGCGACGCTGCCCAACATCATGAAAGCGCGCGCCAAGCCGCTCGCCGTGGTGGATGCGGCGGGTCTTGGTATCGACCTCACCCCGCGCCTGACGTCACTGAAAGTGGAAGAACCGCCCAAGCGCAAAGGCGGCGGCAAAGTCACCAGCGTTGAGGAACTGGTAGATAAATTGAAGAACGAAGCGAAGGTGATTTGAGTGTTAGGGGCTAGGGGTTAGGGTTTTTGTCATTCCCGCGCAAGCGGGAATCCATCCTTGGTTTCTAACGCTATAGACATGGCGGTGGACTCCCGCTTGCGCGGGAATGACAGGGCAAAAAAGATGACAGGATAGATGATATGACCGTTTTAGTGATTGCCGAGCACGACCATGTTTCCCTCTCACCCGCCACGCGCGCGGCGGTGACGGCAGCGCAGCAACTGGGCCGTGACGTACATGTGTTGGTGGTCGGCAAGGGTGTGGACGCGGTGGCGAAGATCGCTGCTGTGGTGCAGGGCGTCACTAAAGTACACGTGCTGGATGGTGAACCGTATGCGCATTTCCTCGCCGAGAATATCGCCAGTGCCGTTGAAACAATCGCAAAAGACTATTCGCATATCCTTGCGGCGGCGACGACGTTCGGGAAGGATATCATGCCGCGACTGGCGGGGCTGCTGGATAGCCAGATCATCCCCGATGTGATGCGTATCGTATCTGGTGATACGTTCACCCGCCCCATCTATGCGGGCAATGCGTTCGAGACGGTGCAATCCTCTGATACCATCAAACTGCTCACCATCCGTGCGACGGTGTTCGATAAGGCGGGTGACGGTGGAAGCGCGGCGGTGGAAACGGTTGCTGTGGGCTCCGATAGCGGGCTTACGCGTTTCGTATCCTTGGAGGAAAGCAAGAGCGACCGGCCTGAATTGACTTCGGCACGCGTGGTGATTTCGGGTGGGCGTGGGCTTGGCTCAAAAGAGAATTTCAAGTTGCTGGAGAGTATCGCCGATAAGCTGAATGCTGCTATCGGTGCGTCCCGCGCGGCGGTGGATGCCGGGTATGTGCCCAATGATTACCAAGTGGGGCAGACGGGCAAAGTCGTTGCGCCTGACCTCTATCTCGCAGTCGGTATCTCCGGCGCGATACAGCATTTGGCGGGCATGAAAGACTCCAAAGTCATCGTCGCCATCAACAAAGACGAGAACGCGCCGATATTCGAGATCGCGGATTATGGGTTGGTGGGAGATTTGTTCGAGATATTGCCGAAGCTGGAGAAGTTGCTTTAGGCATTTCTTTTGCACACAAAAAGGGCTGCGGCACACACCGCAGCCCTTTTTATAGTATGAAAAACTAGTTGGCCACTTTGAGATGGATGTTCTTCGTGGTCAGGTTTTTGCCGGTCTTGATGGTGGCATCATAGACTTGGCCTTCTTTCTCGGCATGGACTTTGTATGTGCCGGGGTCGAGCTTGACGAGGAGAACCGGGCCTTGGGTGTCGGTCGTGAAGATCACGTTGCCTTTGGAATCGGACAGCGTGACGTTGACATTGGCGAGGAACTCGCCGCCGGAGCCAGCGAACAACAGTTTCAGGTTATAATCCTTCTCCACGGATTTGAAGTAGGCCTGCTCCCGCATCCCGACGCCCCCGGAAATGAACATCTGGTTCGGCGGGGGGGCGACTGGCGCTGCCGTGTATGGTGCAGGAGCCGGAGCGGACGGTGGTGGCGTAGTCATGCCAGCGGCGGGGGGTGGGGGAGGAGCCATCATCCCCGGAGCAGAGTGGCCGGCATGTGG
>JBGTBD010000041.1:0-8429 GCA_041749475.1 Rickettsiales bacterium | reverse complement strand
CGTCATATGGCACGACGGGGTCGTCCGTGCCGTTGATGAGGATAAAGGGAATGGCGCGTGCGGGTTTACATTCATCATACATCGTTTCGGGTATATTGGCGATGATGGCGCCGATGCCCGCCACTTTCTTCGCCAGTTCACACCCCACGCGTAGCGCCATCATCCCACCGTTGGATGCGCCCACGACGTAGATGCGCTTGGGGTCTGCGTTGAAGTTCTTTGTGGCGTGCTTGATGAGCGCTGCGATAAATCCGACATCGTCCACTTCGCCTTCTTCCGCGTTATCTTTGCCGAAATAAACACCCCGCCCGTCATTCCATTGGCGGTGCAGACCGTCAGGATAGATGGCAATGAAGCCCTCTTTGTCGGCCAGCTTGTTGAAGCCCCAACGCTGTGCCGCCTGTTTGCCACTCCCCATCCCGCCATGCAGCACGATGATGGCAGGCATCTGGCCCTTGCTGATGAAATCAGTGGGCAGGTGATAGGCGAAGCTGCGCTCCTCACCCAGATGTTCCAGCGTACTCTCCTGCAATTCACCCGCAGCGAAGGACACCGCAGGCAAGGTAAGTAGCACCGCAAGGTACGGGAGGATAAGGCGGAGTATCACAAGCTATGGCCTTTCATTCGTTCGCCCCATATGCTAGAGCAGAGCATTCATTTTGCAAGAGGCAACTGGGATATGTTCTATTTGCTGGCCGAGCGCCGATTCCTACCCTATTTCCTGACCCAGTTCCTGGGCGCGTTCAATGATAACGTATACAAGAACGCGATGATCGCGCTGATGACGTATAACGCCGCTTATGCCACCAGCCTCAGCGCCCCCATCATGGTCAGCCTCGCCGCCGCGCTGTTCATCCTGCCCTATTTCCTCTGGTCCACCATCGCCGGACAACTGGCCGATAAATACGAGAAAAGCTCCCTCATTCGTAAACTGAAATGGACGGAATTGGTCATCATCCTGCTTGGTGTCGCCGCTTTCCCTCTAGGGAATGCATGGGTACTGCTGGCGGTGCTGTTCCTGCTCGGCTCGCAAGCGGCATTCTACAGTCCGGTGAAATACAGCATCCTACCCGAACACCTGAATGACGATGAACTCCTCTCCGGAAACGGACTGGTCGAAGCGGGGACGTTCCTTGCCATCCTCCTCGGAACCATCACCGGTGTGCTCGTCGTTCTCAGTGACGGTGGCATCCTGCTAACGTCCATCCTCGTCATCGGCGTTTCCATCGCGGGCGTCATCGCCAGCCGTTTCATCCCCTCCACGGTGGCAGCCGAGCCGCATCTCGTCCTCCAGCGTGATTTCCTGACCGGGACGTGGCGTACGGTGAACTTCACCCGGCACAGCCCGCTGGTTTTCCGTGCGGTAATGGGTATCTCGTGGTTCTGGTTCATCGGCTCCGTCTTCCTCACCCAGTTCCCGGCCTATGCGAAACTCTATTTCCATGCCGACGAACAGGTGGTGACGCTGTTCCTCATGACTTTCTCGGTCGGTATTGCCTGCGGCTCTCTGGGCGTACGCGCGCTGCTCGGCAGCCACATCTCTGCCGCCTATAACGGCTGGATGGTGCTCATCATGAGCCTGATGATGTTCGGTATTTTCCTCCTCAGCCCGGAACAGCAATTCCCGGGCGATGTCGCGCTCACCGGGGCGAGCGAATTCCTCGCCGTGCCGAAGCACCTTATCCTGCTCGCGATGTTCTTCGGACTCGCCGTTGCCGCGGGGATGTATGCCGTACCGCTCTTCACCCTGATGCAGACGCGCACTCCGGTCATGATGCGCGCCCGTGTCATCGCAGGCAGCAATATCCTCGACAGTATTTTCATGGTGGGCGCATCTGCGTTCACCATCGGGTTACTCTCATTGAAGCTGGGCATCGCCGAAGTCTTCGCCATTCTCGGAGTGCTCAACCTCGGCTGCTACTTCTGGATGCGCGGGTTGGATAGGCTGGATCACGCATAATATAGCTTCTCCCCCCGGGAGAGGCCGGAATGGAATAGCCATTCCGGGTGAGGGCTCTACCAGCCATAGAATAAAAGTAGCGTGTATCGGGAATATCTCCCATTCCCTCACCCGAAACGCGAATGCGTTTTGACCTCTCCCAATGGGAGAGATGATAATAAGGATTACGCCGCAGCGCTGAACTGCATGGTCGCCAGCCTGTTATAAAGTTCGGAACGTTGCATCAGTTCCGCATGGGTTCCGATACTCTGGATGCGGCCCTCGTCGAGAACGACGATGCGGTCGGCATTCTGCACGGTGGAAAGACGGTGCGCGATGACGAGGGTGGTGTGCTGGCCCGTGAGTTGGGTGAGCGCATGCTGCACCTTCTGCTCATTCTCGGAATCGAGCGCACTGGTCGCCTCATCCAGCAACAGAATATCCGGGTTCCGCACCAAAGCCCGGGCGATGGCGATACGCTGCCGTTGCCCGCCCGAAATCCGCACGCCCTTTTCTCCGAGATAGGTATCCATGCCCTGCGGCAGCGCCTCAAGGAATTCAAGCGCCTCGGCTTTGCGCGCAGCGGCGAGGATTTCTTCCTTGCTCGCGGTGGGGTTCCCACAACGGATATTCTCCCACGCATCGGCGGAGAAGATGACAGGGTCTTGCGGGACGAGACCGATATGACGGCGATATTCCTGCGGATGTAATGTCGGCAACGCAAGCCCGTCTACGGACAGTGTGCCTTGTGAAGGGTCATAAAAACGCAGCAATAGTTGGAAGATGGTCGATTTCCCTGCGCCCGAAGGCCCAACGAGCGCGACCGTCTCGCCCGGTGCGACAGTAAGTGAAAATTCCTCTAGCGCCTTGGTGTCGGGCCGTGACGGATAGCAGAACGTCACATTATCGAATGTGATTTCACCGCGCAGACGCGCCGGAAGAGGGGCGGGTAAGGCGGGGGCGACGATGTCCGGCTCAAGTATCAGAAGTTCCATCAACCGCTCGGATGACCCGGCAGCTGTTTGCAAATCTCCGAATACCTCGCTAATGGCCCCGACTGACCCTGAGACCAGCACCGCATAGAAAATGAACGAAGACAGTTCCCCGGCGGAGATATTACCTTTGATGACATCCATTCCGCCGATCCAGAGCACCGTCGATACTGCGCCAAGTACCAAAAGAATGACGAGTGAAATCATCAGCGCCTTGGAACGAATGCGGCGCATCCCGGCCTGCAGGGCGGTATCCACCTTCGCCTGGAACCGCGCGCTCTCATAATCCTCCAACGCCAATGCGCGTACAGTACGAATTGCCGAAAGCGTCTCCTCGGCATGGATATTGACTTCCGCCACCTTATTTTGCGCATCGCGCGATAATTTGCGCAAGCGCCGCCCGAGGATGATGATGGGGATGACGACCAGGGGGACGATGAGCCCGACATACCCCGTCAACTCCGCGCTGGTGAAAAAGAGCAGCACAACCCCGCCGGTGAACAGGAAACAATTCCGGAGCGCCACAGCGACTGAACCCACAAGCAGTGTCTGCAACAACGTTGTATCCGTGGTGATACGCGATAGCAGATCCCCCGTGCGATGCGTCTCGAAGAACATCACATCCATCTGCACTAGCTTTTTATAGATATCCCCGCGCAAGTCAGCGACCAGCTTCTCACCGATCCACGTCACCAGCGTAAATCGGATATAGGTCGCGACCGAGAACAGCGCGACACAGGCCAGCAACGTCAGATACCCGTTATAAAGCAAATCCGCATTCTTGGTGGCGATACCGCGATCGACGAGATGCTGTAACCCCTTGCCAAGCCCCAGCACTACGACGGTCGTCATCATCATGGAAAGGATGGCCACGGCCAACTGCACGCGGTATGGCTTAAGATAGCCCATCACCAGCCGCAGACTTTTCAGCTCGCCCTTTTTAAGCTCTTCCGCTCCTTGCGGAGCCTTGATTTCACCGGAGAATCGCATTTTTCTAAACTCTTAATCCAAGCGTCATGCCGTCTTCATGACGGCATCCGGCCCGACCAGACCCCCGTCATAAGGGCGGGGTGACAGGATATGGGTGATGCTTATCTATACCATTCACACATCGGTCGCCACATCAAATTCATTGCCCGTCTCGTGGCTTAGCTCTTCGGAGATGACGACGGAAAGCCGCCGCCCGTCAGAGAGTTTCCAGTCATTGCCATTATCGGCTGGGGAAAAGTGCAGGCCACCGCTTAAGGGCGATGCCAGCCAGATTTCCTTGGCCACGCCGTGCTTGTTGATGATGAACGTCTTCCCCGAATCGGTGAGGATTTTCAACACGCCGTCCTGCAGATCGATATCGAGCGCACCTTCAACGTCCTGCTCCTCAAGCATTTCGAACAAGTTCTCAAGGTAGGCGTCGGCGACGCGGTGGAAATCGGATTCGGTTAAATCCATAACTATTGCCTCATGGTTGATTAACATGTAAATCACGAGCCTACACAAGGCAAGGCAATGAACGACAAATCGAAAGGCGGGAAGGGCAAGGGAACTGGTACAGGCGGCAGGAAAGGCCCGTCGCTCACCTCCGGCAGCAGCAAACCTGCCAGCAAATCGCGCCATGCCTCCGGCACTGTCTCCCCCAGCAAAGGCAAGCCCGCCTCCGTCAAGCGTCTCCCTAAGCGCCGCGTTATCGTCAGCAGTACACGCACACGACCATTGCTATGGCTGAAGAAAAATATCAAACGCTTCCGCCCACGCTTGTCGCTCGCTACCATCGGCTCGCTGCTGATGACGCTGACCATCCTCGTCTTCGGCGCATTAATCTATTTCGTGTCCGACCTGCCGGATATCAGCGGCCTCGGCAACCCGCGCAAGGCCGTGGGCATCAAGGTGCTTTCCGCAGAGGGCGACATCATCGGCACCTACGGCGAAGTGCGCGGCGATTATCTCACCTTCAAGGAAGTCCCGCCCTCGCTCGTCGCCGCCGTCGTCGCCACGGAAGACCGCAATTTCTTCGAGCATTACGGCGTAGACCCTTTCGGTATCGCCCGCGCGATGATGGTGAATCTCTGGCAAGGCCGCTTCGTGCAGGGCGGAAGCACTATCACCCAGCAATTGGCGAAGAACGTATTCTTAAGCCCCGAGCGTACGTTCAAACGCAAATTCCAGGAGATGATCCTCGCCTTCTGGCTGGAGCGACGTTTTTCTAAACAAGAAATCCTTAGTATTTATCTCAACCGCGTCTATCTCGGCGCAGGGAATTTCGGGGTGGACGCGGCTGCGCGGCATTATTTCGGCATCCCTGCCCGTGACCTCTCCGTCGCCCAATCCGCCGTTATCGCGGGACTACTCAAAGCTCCGTCGCGCTACGCACCCTCCGCCAACGCCGAACTCTCCGCCAAGCGCGCACATCAGGTGTTATTGAACATGGAGGACGCAGGCATCATCTCCGAAGCGGAAGTCGCCGCCGCCTTGAAAGAATTGAAATTCCCCTCCCGCCTGACCGACGGCGAGGCGATCAGCGCGCGCTTCTTCTCCGACTGGGTCGTCGATTCCCTCGCCGGGTATCTCGGCAATGTGCAGGAGGATCTGGTCGTCGAGACCACGCTGAAACCTGAATACCAACGCGAAGCTGAATCCGCCGTCGAGACCGTGATGACGGAAGAGGTGCGCGAGAAAAGCAAAGCCAGCCAGACGGCACTGGTTTCGATGGAGCCGGACGGCGCGGTGGTAGCCATGATCGGTGGTATCGACTATAGGAAAAGTCAGTATAACCGCGCCGTGCAAGCCAAACGCCAACCCGGCTCCGCCTTCAAGATGTTTGTCTATCTTACCGCGATGGAAGCAGGCTATACACCCGATTCACTGCTGGACGACAAGCCGATTCAAATAGGAAAATGGCGGCCCACCAATTACAAGAATGAACATTTCGGCACGGTGACGTTGCGTGAAGCGATGTCTCGCTCCATCAACACCATCGCCGTCCAGCTCGGCCAGTCGGTCGGCATCAGCCGCGTCATCAACACCGCCCGTCGCCTCGGCATCAAGACCAAACTCCCCAACGCGCCGAGTCTGGCATTGGGAGCAGGGGAGGTGAATTTGCTGGAGATGACGGGCGCATACGCCCACCTCGCCAATAACGGCCACGGCGTACGGCCTTATGCCATCCGCGAGATCCGCCGCCAGCGCGACAGTAAGATATTATTCCAGCAACAGCCGCCGCTGACCATCATCGTCCTCAGCCAGAAGGTGGTGACGGAGATGAATTCGATGCTCTCCGCCGTCATCTGGGGCGGTACGGGCCGCGGCGCAGCAATAGGCCGTTCCGCTGCGGGGAAGACGGGTACGACATCCGACTATAAGGACGCATGGTTCATGGGCTATACCCCGCAACTGGTGACGGGCGTCTGGGTAGGGAACGATAATAACACACCGATGAAGGATGTGACCGGCGGTAACCTGCCAGCGCGTATCTGGAAAACCTACATGATGGCAGCCCATAAAGGCAAAGCCGAGGCCTACCTGCCGGTGAACTACCAACAATACCAGAACGAGACCCTCCCCTGGAACGGCAACCCCGGTGACGCGCCCTATCAGCCCCCGCAGGATACAGGCACAATGCCCGTGACCGAAGACGGCCAGCCCACACAGCAAGCACCCGCCCGGCAACCCGCCGAAGCCGAGCCTACCCGCCAAGCCCCCGCCGACGATGACACGGAAGGGTTATTGGGCGAAGAATTCTGGGATAAGTTGTTCGATAAGGACAAGATGGAATATTCTTACCCGGGGCAGAAGCGGCAATAAGGAGGGCGCGATGCGTATAAAATTGATGTTGTTGTGTATTTTAACGGGCTGCATTTTTTCTCCCGTCCAAGCGGCAGATCACTTGGACTATGTAGGTGTCTATGAAGGTGGATTGAGCTATCTTGATAATAAGCCCGATTTCTCCCGTACGAAATTACTCTTCTCGTGGGATGGCAGTAAATGGACCAGTGTGCAGGAGAAAAAAACCCCTAAGAAAATTAAATGGCATCTTTTTGGGCTCCCGGAGCAACTTGCCGCGAACCGATCTTCCAATAAAAGGTATGGGATTGATCAATACCTTTATACTATTAACCCTACTCAGAATAAGCCACTTACACCAAAGAATATCGAGCATCATTCCTATGTTGGTTGGTCTTCAGCGTTTACATATCTTCCTCAAATTTTGACAACCCGGGAAATACCTCTCGCACGGCTTGATTATAATTTAGCCATTATCTCAACCGATATGAAACGAGAATTGATAAGTAGGATCAAACCATTACTGGAGCAAAATCCTTTATGTGATGCAGAATCTAACCCTCGGAATCAGCTGGATGAAAAAGCGTTTCGCATCAAAGAATCGTACCAAAATGGTGCCGCCGCAGAAGTACGTTATGTAATAGCCTTGGAACCTGTAGAAGTATCAAAGGTGTGTGGGCCTGATCCAATTGTTTCACTCTGGTTTTATATTGCCAGAGACCGGATGGAACTGGTGGGGACCAACCTTGAGTTAATTGGACACACGAACTTGAACGACCAATATGATGATGAATGGGTGTTCTGGTATAGTGGCTATAATCAGGATGGGTATATTTTGTTTAGTGAAGACTTCCGCCAGCAAGCAAAGTTTTTATGGCAATATCACTGAACACGTTACAACCCACTTAAAGCTTTCGCCCATAACGCTGCAGCAGCAGGCCGTTCTCCTTCAACCACTGGCGGCCTTCGCGGTAGTTGGGGAGGAGTTCTTCGACCGTCATCCAGAAGCGGGGGCCGTGATGATGGTATTTCAGATGCGCCACTTCATGTGCGACGAGGTAATCGACCACGAATTTCGGTGCGAATATCATGCGCCAGGAGAACATCAGCTTGCCGTCATGCGTGCAGCTTCCCCAGCGCGTATGTGGATCGCGGATGGTAATGGACTCGATGCTCTTGCCGATCTTCTTCGCATAGCGATTGGCTTTCGGCTTGATGTATTTCATCAGCATGCCCGACAGCATCTCACGCGTGATCGCTTCACAGCGGCCGGGAGAGGCGAGGACGGGGAGGATTTTCTTGCGGCGCGTCTTCTGCATCGCGGGGAAGATGGTGAGTTCTTCGCCCAGCACTTCGATGGTCGTGCCGAAGCTGAGCGGGATACGCGGAGGCAGCGTCGCGATATGCTCAGAGATCCAGTCCTGACGGCTATAGAGGAATTCCGCGACCTGCGTGGTACGGCAATGAGAGGGCATCGTCAGCATCATCACGTCATTCTGCGGATTGAATCTCAGGGTGATGCGGCGCGACGATGGGGAGCGTTTAATCTCCAGAGGAATCTTGTAGCGTCCGGCAGCGATGAATGCGGGTAGTGACATTTGCAAAAAAAACCTCTCTAATAACCAGTGTAGGGCACTCATTTTAATTTGCAACAGGAGAACTGCAAATCCGCTTCCAGCCTCAGTTTCTGGACCGTTTAAGGCAACATTTCCGGCTCTCGGAAG
>JBGTBD010000040.1:0-68269 GCA_041749475.1 Rickettsiales bacterium | reverse complement strand
GCGCCGATGCCTTTGCCGCCTTCGACGATGGGCAGCACTTCCTTGCCGGAAATGACCACTTTCTTCAATTTATCGCTGAAAGACGATCCCATAGTTTCCTTCTCTCACACAACATCCTGCACATGCCAAAGAGGGATCCGTGGCACTGCGACTGATTTCCATGTTTCACATGGATAAATAGGCACAAAAAAAACAAAAACAAATTACAACAAAATATTACAGTGCGGCAGACTAGCACAGGGAGCACGTTTTGCAACGGGTAAGTCATGGTTTTTTTGTTAATTGCAATATCGTGAGTGTGTGGGAAATGTTCAATTATATTAGCCACTTAAATACAACCTGATAATAAGACATCAAATACTTCGAGGTGCGTTAACGTTACCTGCAACACCACTATTGCGTTTCAGCCATGAAGCGGCGTAACCGCAGACGGGGATGATATTCCATCCTTTATCCCGCGCTTCATTGGCCACCGATTCAACGATGCGGCCCGCCGCTCCCGTTCCACGCAAGGCTTCAGGCGCTTCGACCCATGTGATGGTGAGGGTGTTTCCTTCTTTGCGGTAATTCAGGAAGGAGGTATGACCGTTCTCTACCAGTTCGTAACGGCTGGCTTCAGGGTTGTCGGCGACTCCGTGCAGCATGATTTAGTCTTTCCTCAACAGAAAAATCCCCTGCTCGCCGAGGATATTGGCGCGCGGGCTGTGGCCGATGAACGACGACGCCTTCCCGCCGGGATACATGGCGAGGCGTTTGACGATGCGTAGATCCACCGCGTGGCACAGGTCGATGAAATCGCTGATGGTACAGAAATGGATGTTAGGCGTTTCGTACCATTGGTAGCTGAGTTTCTTGGTCACCGGCATGCGGCCATTGATGCCGAGATAGAAGCGGTTCTTCCAGTTGCCGAAATTAGGGACGGAGACGATGATTTCCTTTCCGATGCGCGCCATCTCGCGCAGTACCTTTTCCGGCTCCTTCATCGCTTGCAGCGTGTTGCAGGCGATGACGTAATCATAGACGCCTGCGGGATAGTATGGGAGGTCGTCATCGGCGTCGCCCTGCACGACATAGAGGCCTTTCTCGATGGCATGGGTGACGTTGCGCGGAAGCACGTCGATGCCCCTGCCCTTCACTTGCTTCTCGCGTCCCAGCCAGTCGAGCAATTCGCCTTCGCCGCAACCGATATCGAGCACAGTGGTTCCGGGGGTGATCATCGTGGCGATGACGGAAAGATCGGCGCGTAGCGGTTCGGTCATGCTTTCCCTCTTTCATCATTCCCCGAGTTTTGTCTTAGCAAAACTATAGGGGAATCCATCTTGGACGGGCTGGATAGCCCTATAGTTGCTGCGCAACTCGGGCTATGACGATATAAAATACATATCATCGCACTCTCCTTTCCCGTGCTACGCCGTCGATGAAGCCACGCATCGCGCCGCGGAGTTCGGGGACGTCGAGTAGGAAAGCATCGTGGCCTTTGTCGGTATCGATGTTGGAGAAGCTGACGTGTGCTGCCACCGCGTTCAGCGCGCGGACGACGGCGCGGCTTTCTTCCGGGGGGAAGAGCCAGTCGCTACTGAAGGAGACGACGCAGAAGCGCGTATTCGTACCCTTGAAGACTTCCGACAGCGTGCCGCCGGTCGTCCCCGCGAGGTCGAAATAATCCATCGCGCGGGTAATGTAGAGGTAGGAATTCGCGTCGAACCTATCGACGAAGCTCGCGCCCTGATACCGCAGGTAGCTTTCCACTTGGAAATCGGCGCCGAATCCGTAGGCGACCTTTTCCTTATCCTGTAAGGCGCGGCCGAATTTGCGTTGCAGTGCGCCTTCGGAAAGATAGGTCACGTGCGCCGTCATCCGCGCGACAGAGAGGCCTTTGATGGGGTAGCGTTTTTCGTCCATGTAGCGGCCTTCGCACCATTCAGGGTCGGCCATGATGGCCTGGCGGCCGATTTCGTGGAAGGCGATGTTCTGCGCGGAATGCCGCCCCGTCGTCGCAGCGACGATAGCCGAGTGGACTCGGTCGGGGAAACGTGCCGTCCAGTCCAGTACCTGCATCCCCCCCATCGACCCGC
Source organism: Rickettsiales bacterium (assembly GCA_041749475.1). Lineage (GTDB taxonomy): Bacteria > Pseudomonadota > Alphaproteobacteria > Rickettsiales > UBA998 > JBGTBD01. Next base: position 66,194 of record JBGTBD010000040.1, on the reverse strand, counting down.
CGATGACGGAGAGTACGGAGTCGATGCCCAGCGCATCGAGGAGTGCGGCCTGCACCTTCACCATATCGCCGATGGTGACGACGGGAAAATCGAGGCCGAAGGCGCGGCCTGTATCAGGGTTCAGGGATTTGGGACCGTAGGTTCCCATACATCCGCCGAGGACGTTGCTGGTGATGACGCAGAAGCGGTTGGTGTCGATGGGTTTGCCGGGGCCGACCATGATCTCCCACCAGCCGGGGCGGCCCGTCACGGGCTGTGTGCCTATCGTATATTGATCCCCCGTCAGCGCGTGGCAGATGAGGATGACGTTGGATTTATCGGCGTTGGGTGTGCCGAGCATCTGGTAGGCGACGGGGAAATCCGAGATGGTGACGCCGCAATCAAGCTTCAGGGGCGCGTCCTTACACAGGCGGATGATGTTGCCGACCTCCACCTCGCGGTAGGAGGGGCCGAACACTTCCTTGCTCATTGTCTGTGCGTCACTTGTGACCATGTTCGATACGTGCCAACCAATACTTGCCAGCGGAGAGGGAATTTGCCACACTGCCCGCGCATTTCAATGAACATAACGCGCTGATGGACTTAGACAAGTATAAATCCGACCTGCAGGACTTACGGACCCGGATCGACGGGGTGGATCAGCAGATCGTCGATTTGCTGAAATCCCGCGTTGGTATTGTGCATCAGGTCGGCGAGTTGAAGAAGAGCGCCGGGGTGCGCGGCAGTTACATCTATCCTTGCCGGGAGGCGACGATGCTCCGGGCGTTGATCGCCCAGTTCGCGGCGTCCGACTATCCTCCAGAGGCGGTGGAATCGTTGTGGCGGACGTTGATCGGCGTGGCGACGTCGGTGGAATCACCGTTGAAGATATGCGCGTTCGCCTCTGTCGGGTATGCCCATACGCTGCCCGTGGCGCGGGAGTATTTTGGACGGCATATCCCGGCTTCGGAGGTATTCACCACTTCGGCCCTCATTGAAGCACTGAAGGCCGACCCTCACCTGATCGGCATCGTGCCACCTGCATCGACCCAGCAGGAAGGTGAACCGTGGTGGCTGTCGCTCGCGGGGGCGCGTATCCCCGCTAAGGTGTTCGCCATCATGCCCTTTGTGCAGCGGCAGAAGCTGGATGCCGAGATGCGCTGCCTCGCCATCGCCGATGTGCCGCTGGAGCCGACGGGAAAGGATGTTTCGTTGCTGGTCGCGCGGTTCGAGGGGAATGCTTCGGATATTGCGGCACGGTGTAATCACGCGATCCTCGATTGCGGGTTGCCGGTCGCGGCTATCACCATTCATGAGAATGCGGCGCTCTTAGAGATTGATGGATTCCTTGAAGACGGTGCGCATTCCTTCAACACGCTCCAGTTCAAGCTGACCCAGCAGAGCGAGAATACGCTCACCGGCCTGCACTGGATCGGCGCTTACGCTAACCCTTGGTATAACCCTGACGAATCGACTGCATCATGACCACGCCCACCCCGCAACCCGGTATCCTTTCCATCACGCCCTACGTTCCCGGCAAATCCGCCGAGCGAAAGGACGTGCGATTGATTAAATTATCGTCCAACGAGAATCCGTATGGACCAAGCCCGTCGGCGCTGGCAGCGTATGGGGGTGCGGCGAAGAAGTTGGGGCGGTATCCTGATGGCGGGGCACATGCGTTAGTTGCGGCAATCGCGAAAGTGCATGGCATCGAAGCTGAGCGCATCGTCTGCGGTGCTGGGTCGGATGAGATCATCGGACTTTTGGTACATGCCTATGCCGGGCCGGGGGATGAGGTGCTCTATAGCCAGCACGGGTTCCTGATGTATAAGATTTACGCGCTCGGTGCTGGGGCGACGCCGGTTACTGCGCCTGAGAAAAATCTGCATGCGGATGTTGATGCGTTGATCGCCGCCGTTACGCCGCGCACGAAACTCGTGTTCCTCGCCAACCCGAATAACCCGACCGGAACGCTATTGCCGGAAAGTGAATTGAAACGTTTACGCGCGGGACTGCGCGAAGACATCATCCTCGCCATCGACGGGGCGTATGCGGAATATCTGAAGGATGGCGACGCGCTTTCGGGCAAGAACATCGTCAAGGATTCAACCAATGTGGTGATGCTCCGCACCTTCTCCAAGATTTACGGATTGCCGTCGCTGCGGCTGGGGTGGATGTATGGGCCGAAGCAGGTATGCGATGTGTTGCACCGTGTGCGCGGGCCGTTCAATACCTCCGGCGCAGGGCAGACCGCCGGGGTCGCGGCAATGGAGGATCAGGCGTATGTCGCCGAACAGCGCCGCTTGAATACGGAGCAACGTGACGTTGTGGGTGATGCGTTAGAAAAACTCGGCTTCACCGTCGTCCCCAGCGCAGGGAATTTTGTGCTGGTGCATGTGGGAAGCGCGGAAGCGGCGTCCCGCATCGTCAGCGGGTTGGCAGAGGCGGGGATTTTCGTGCGCGACGTGGTGGCGTATGGGCTGCCGGAGCATATACGCATCTCCATCGGCACGGCAGAGGAGAATCAGTTGATGCTAGCGGCACTTACGAAGCTGCATCATGGCTGAGATGTTCGATACCATCACCGTCATCGGCCTTGGGCTAATCGGCTCCTCGCTGGTGCATGACATCCGTACGCACCGGCTGGCGAAGACCGTCATCGGCATCGACCCCGACTCGTCAGCGGGGGAGCGCATGCGCGACCACCAGTTGCTCGATACATATTTTCCGTCGATAGAGTATTGCGTGGATAAGGCCGATCTCGTGATCGTCGCCACGCCGCCGCGCACCTTCGCGGGGCTTTCACCCGAGTTGCCACGGCTGATGAAAGAACACGGCTTGCTGATCGATACGGGGTCGGTGAAACAACATGCCATCGTTACGCTGGCCGCGAACTTATCACCGCAGGCCACGTTCATTCCCTGCCACCCTATCGCGGGAAGTGAGAAATCCGGCGCGGGGTCGGGGAAGTCGGGGTTGTTCCTGCATCGGCGTATCATCCTGACGCCGTACCGTGAGGATAAGCCGGAAGAGACCGCCGCCGTCATCCGCTTCTGGGAAAGCATGGGCGGGCAGTGCGAGGGGATGGATGCTGCCCTGCATGACCATATCTATGCCTATATGTCCCACCTGCCACAGGTGACGGCCTTCGCGGTGGCGTTGACGCTGGTGCAGCATACGTCCAGTCTGCCTGCAACGTTGGCGCCGTTCCTGCGCATCGCCGGGTCATCGCCGGCCTTATGGGTGGATATCCTCCAGCATAACCGCTCCGCCGTGCTGGAAGCCATTGAGCATTTCGTGTTCGTGCTGGGGCATATCGTCACCGAACTGACCAGCGGCGCGCCAGAGGATACGGAAGCCATTACCGACCCGGACGCGGCGACCGAGCTCCTCCCGCGCGTCATCGCCTCCTGCCTCATCAGCACCGTGGCGCTGACCGAGCGTAAGGAAGACGAAAAATTTGCACGCTATGCAGGCCAAGGGTTCCGCGACATGACCGACGTGGTGCAGACCTCGCCGGAGACAGACATCGAGCGCATCTCCAACGCCTATGGACAAGTGGCGACGTTGCTGGACGGGTTTGAGCGCACGTTACGCGAATGGATCGGCTTCATGCGCACTGACCAGTGGGATGCGTTACAGGGACGGTTTGGAGACGCGAATGCGGCGCTGGAGCAGTTGAAGCAGAAGAAGCATTAAGATTGTGCGTCATGCCGTCGGATGAGACGGCATCCGGTATTGCACACCAGACCCCGTCATGCGACGGGGTGACAAATGTAACATTAAATATACGTCCTAATCAACGTCACCAGCGCGTCATGATCTAGCACATGGTGGTGCATGGCGTGGCCGCGGTGGCATTTGTTGCCTTGGTCGTCTTCCGTGATCTCACCGTCACCGTAGAAAATGGGGGTGAGGCCGGCGTTCTTGGCGGCTTCGAGGTCTACATGGCTGTCGCCGATGAACCAGATGTCGGGGCTGGGCTCAAGACCCATCTGTTTCAAGGCGAGGAAGATGGGCGCGGGGTGGGGTTTGTCTTCTTCGGCGTCACCGGAGCCGACGAGGACGTCGAAATGATCGTCCCAGCCCAAGTGGGTGACTTCTTCGCGTAAGTTGGTGTTCTTCTTGTTGCTGACGATGGCGACGGGGAGGCCGGATTCTTCGAGCAAGCTCAGCAGCGTATCGACACCGACCAGCGGCTCCAGTTGCGCGATATGGTATTTGCGGTATTTGGTCTGGTAGCGTTGTCCCGCCTCTTCCCAGTTGGGGCCGAACAGTTCGGGGAACGCGTCCCGCATTGAGCGGGCGACCTTGGCTTTCACCTGCTCCAGCGTCCACGGCGTCATCTTATATTCGTCGAACGTGTCCTTCAGTGCTTGGAAGATGATCGGCCAGGTGTTGACCAGCGTGTTATCCCAGTCGAAGAGTACGGCTTTCGGTTTGGTCAGTCCCATTGTTTTCCCGTTTGTTTGGTTACGGCGGATTTATAATGCGCCAGGAGTTGTTTCGTCACTGTGCCGGGCATACCTTTGCCGATTTTCTTGCCGTCGATGGAGGTCACCGGCAGCACCATCGTCGTGGCGCTGGAGAGGAAGACTTCGTCCGCCGCCATCACCTCTTTCAGCGTAAAGTGCTTTTCGGTGAAGGAGACTTTCATTTTCTTGCAGAGCTCGGTCAATACCTGACGGCGGACGCCGTTCAAGATGTCGTCCGCCACCGGGTGGGTGATGACCGCGCCTTTCTTGACGATATAGACATTGGAATGGCAGCCTTCGGTGACGATGCCCTTGTCGTTGACCAGCAGCACTTCACGCGCCTTCTTCTCCACCGCATGTTGCTTGGCGAGGATGTTGGGCAGCAGGGCGATGGATTTGATGTCGCAGCGTTTCCAGCGCAGGTCGGGGTAGGAGACGACGGGTACGCCTTTTTCCACCTCTTCTTTTTTGGGTAGCTTGAGGGGCATGACGGCCATGGTCAGTGCGGGTCTCACGGCGCTAGTAGGGAATGGGTGATTGCGGGGTGCGACGCCGCGCGTGACCTGGATATAGAGCACGCCGTCCTCCCGCTGGTTACGGCGGACGAGTTCTTTCATCACTAAAGCAAGCGCTTTCGAGGACATCGGCGCGTCGATACGCAGTTCCCTCAGCGAGCGTGTCAGGCGTTTCAGATGCAGCGCTTCATCGACGAATTTGCGACCATAGAATACCAGCACTTCGTAGATACCGTCGGCGAACTGGTAGCCGCGGTCTTCCATCGAGACGAACGCCTCGCGCGCATGGACATATTGGCCGTTCACATAGCGGATGTTGGACATTTTTTTCCTCGTCATTCCCCGAATTTTGCTTACGGCAAAATTATAGGGGAATCTATGTTTTTTTCTGGATCGCCCTATATTCGCAATGCGATTCGGGCGACGACGAAAATTTATTATTCCCGGCTCCGGTACCACTCGGCGGTGGCTTTCAGGCCCTCATCAAACGCATAAGGCGGCTGCCAGTCAAGTGTTTGCTTTATTTTCGTGATATCGACCTCCAGTGATCCGGTCAGGCGATAGACCGTGTCACACTTGCCGAGGATGCGTCCGATGAGCGACAGCATACGCGGCGGTAACGGTAGCAGGCGGGCCGGACGGCAGATATATGCGCCGACCCCGCGGATTAATTCCGGCGTGGAGACGGCATGCCCGTCCGCCACAAGGAAGGTTTCCCCCGCTGCATTGGGGTGGGTGATGGATCGGCTAATGGCATCCGCCAGATTACCAACATAGAGCATGTCGCGCTTATTCCTAATGCTTCCTAGTGGCAGCGGAATCCCCTTCTCCACTGCCTGCATGAGCTTTAAGAAATTCGCTTTCACACCGGGGCCGTATACCAAGGGCGGGCGGAGGATGACGGTTTCCATACCCGTCTCCAGCGTGATGTCGCGCATTACCAGTTCGGCTTCTACCTTAGAGAAGGCGTAGTCATTGACCGGAAGCAGCGGGTCGTCCTCACGGAAACCGCGCCCTTCGGTCTTGACTCCATGCACCCCAATCGTGCTGAGGAAGACAAAGCGCTTCACCCCTTCAGCGGCAGCTTGAAGGGCGAGGTTACGCGTGGCTTCAACGTTAGTGCGGCGGAAGCGGGCGAGTGGCACGTCGTCCCGTTCACGCAGTACATGCACCCGCGCAGCGAGATGGACGACAGCGTCTGCCCCCTTCACCGCCTCCCGCCAGTCCGTATTGCCGTTGATGCGGTCAGTGGCGAAGGTGTTGGGTTGGCCATCGGATTTCCGCACGGCGCGACGGACGGTGTGGCCTTGGGCAGTGAGTAGTGCGCAGAGGTGCTGGCCGATGAAGCCGTTGGCGCCGGTCACGAGGATGGTCAGCGGGGTCACCACCATTTCCAGCCCCATTTGTTGAAATAGACGGTCATCGAATGGCACATCACCAGTAGCAGGCGAATGCTTTTATGCGAGCCGCGCCGCCAGCTATGGGTGATGCTGGCCGAAGGGATATAGACCGCGCGGGCGAGTTCACGCGTGCGGCGGGTGATGTCGGCGTCCTCCAGATACATGAAGAATCGGTCGTCGAAACCGCCGATACGGTCGAGGATGGATTTGCGGAAGAACATGAAACATCCCGTGACAAACTCCACGTCACATTCTTTTTCATAGCCGACATCGAGCATCATGTAGCGCTCCATGTGGCGTTTGAAAAGTGGCAATTCCTGGATGAACGGAGGCATGAAGCGGCGGAGGAACAAGTCGACCACCTTTGGGTCACGCTTGTTCAGCGGCTGGAGATCGCCGTTCTCGTAGAAGACTTTCGGGGTGGATACACCGACATCGGGGTGGGAGTCCATGTAAGTGGTCAGTGTTTCAAGCGTGCCTTCGTGGACGACGACATCCGGGTTCAGGAATAGCAGGTAACGGCAGTTAGGTGCGCGTAGCAGCCCGAAATTATTTCCCGCACCGAAGCCGCGATTATCGCCGGATGAGAGGATGGTGACGCGTTCATTCGCGAGTGCTTGAAGATGAGAAAAATATCCCGCCCCGGAATTATTATCGACGATCATCAACTGCACATCGAGCGGGGTGGCGAGGAAGCTCTCCACGGCTTTCTGCACCCCATCGAGCGGACTGTTATACGTCACGATGATAGCGACAATGTCGTGCATAATCTTCACTCCCCCCTTGAGGGGGAGTCGGCGAACCCTTGTGCGGGGGTGGGGGGAAAAGCCGTGATGCAATAAATGAAAGTAGCCCCCCACCGAAACCGCCGACGCGGTTTCGACTCCCCCTCAAGGGGGGAGTATATATTTATTTTATGCGCGTTACTCACTGTGGTTCCAGTAAGGTGGGTTGGATTTGTATTGGGCGAAGGACATCAGCCCTTCGTCACGCGCGGAGATAGTAGGGTTTTTGAGGGGCCAGTCGATGGCAAGTGCGGGGTCGTCGTAGCGTATACCGCCCTCGCCCGCCGCGCTGTAGAGGCCGCTGACCTTATAGAGCATATCAGCCGGTTCATCGCCCAATACGCAGAACCCATGCGCGAAGCCGGGGGGAATCCAGAACAGCACGCCGTTCTCGCCCGTTAACTCCACCGCGTGATAGTGGCCGTAGGTGAAGGAACCGGGGCGGATATCGACCGCTACATCCCATACCGCGCCGCGTGTGACGCCGACGAGTTTGCCCTGCGGCGGTGTGTGCTGGTAATGCAAGCCCCGCAGGATGCCGGGGGCGGAGCGGGAATGGTTATCCTGCACGAAATCAATGTCGAGTCCGATATCGGAGAGTTTCTGGCGGTGATAGCGTTCGACGAAAAAGCCACGCGCGTCACCGTGGACTTGCAGCTGGATGACCTTCAGGCCGTCGATGGGGCAGTCGAGTAGTTTCATGATATCAATTCTCGTTATAACCAAATTCTCTAGATTTCAGAACGGATTTCCAGTGATTTTCTCTCTCAATAACATACTCATCACGAGCATGAGGATCAGCAATTTCTAATATTGAGTATTGGTAATTTCCTGCATAATCATTATTAGTTGCAACTTTCACTTTCAAACGCTGATTACCGCCGTGTCCGTCAAGGACATACTGTGACCATCGGCTCAATATTCCCTGATCTCCGTACGCACTTCCAACATATAACTTTCCTGTAGCACAATCTGTTATTAAATAGACACCCTTCATATGCCGGAGGGCAACCACCCAAGAGTTCAGTTGCTGAGAAATAATCGTTTGTAATTCCACATGGGAAATATTGATATTATAGTACCCTGGGAAGTCTCGTATTGTTAGTTGGTTCTCAAGAATATAACCAAGAGAAAATCGTAAATCATTTTTTGCCCCCACCAAATAGGATGGCCTGCCTTTCCTCTCATGGTATACTATTACTTTTCCGATTAAATTTTCCTGATTTGGCAAAAGGCGCGTATTATATTTATATAATATTGTGTTTTCTACTTTTATGGGGTCGCCTATGACCTCATATACACCTGCGAAGACCCAATAATTCCTCTTATACTGTATAAGACTAAGAATATGCTTGCATGGAAAATTTCTTTTGGTTTGCAACTCCTGCCATTCCTTAAACTTTCCTGCCAAAAATGCATTTAGCGGTGAATCAGTAGAGTGTGTCGCCAAATGAACCTTATAGCTGGAGTAATCTAATTGCACATCGGACGCATTGAGAAATGTTAGAAAATTCATATGGTTTCCAATGCCTCCCTCACTCCGTCTTCCCATGCGGGCAAGGTGACACCGAATGTCGCCTGCAATTTGGAACAGTCCAACCGTGAATTCTGCGGACGGGTAGCGGGGGTGGGATACTCGCTGGCGGGGATGGGGAGGACTTCCTTTACCGCCAGCTTCATGCCGCGCTTTTTCGCTTCATCGAAGATCGTGGTGGCGAATTCGTGCCATGTGGTCACGCCGCTGTTAGCCATATGGTAGATGCCACTTTCACTTTTACTCCCCCCTTGAGGGGGAGTCGGCGAACGCAGGGAGCCGGTGGGGGGAAGCCTTTCTTGCTCAAGAACGCCCCCCACCGAAACCGAAGACGGTTTCGACTCCCCCTCAAGGGGGGAGTAAAACTGGAGGATAGCGAGCGTCGCTTGCGCCACGTGCGGAGCGTAACAGGGCGCGCCGTATTGGTCGGCGACGACTTTTAGGGTTTCTCTGTCCTTGCCCAATCGCAGCATCGTGTTCAGGAAGTTCTTGCCGTAAGCGTCATAGACCCATGAGATGCGGAAGATGAGGGCTTGGCCACCAGCGGCCAGCACCGCCTTCTCACCGGCTAGTTTGCTACGGCCATAGGCGTTCAGCGGCGCGGTGGCGTCGTCTTCTTTCCATGGGCGCTCACCACTGCCGTTGAAGACGTAATCGGTGGAATAATGCACGAAGGGAATGCCGCGTTTTGCCGCCTCTTCCGCCATCACGCCCGGGGCTTCGGCGTTGATGATAGTGGCGAGCGCTTCCTCTTCCTCTGCTTTATCGACCGCTGTGTAGGCAGCGGCGTTGATGATTTTTGTCGGAGCGAGGTCGGCGATGATTTTGCGTAATGATTCAGGTTTGGAAAGGTCCGCTTCGTCACGCCCCAGCACCACCACATTGCCCTCGGCCAACTGGTTCAGCGCACGACCCACCTGCCCGTTACCGCCGAAGATGAGGAGTTTTGATTTCATATCATTTCCTTTGTCATGCCGTCTTCATGACGGCATCCGGTAAGGCCAGACCCCGTCATACGACGGGGTGACATCATTAGTTTATCCCAACGCCAACGCGCCGTCCGGGCCGGTTTCGGTCAGTAGGGCGCGCAAGTATTGGCCGTATTCATTCTTGCCGTATTGGGAGGCGAGTTGGGTAAGTTTGGTGGCGTCGATGAAGCCTTTGCGGTAGGCGATCTCTTCGATACAGGCGATCTTTTGACCCTGACGGGCTTCGATGGTCTGAACGAAATGAGCGGCTGAAAGCAGCGAATCGAACGTGCCGGTATCGAGCCATGCGACGCCGCGACCAAGCAACTCCACCGCGAGATTGCCTTGCGCCAGATAGGCTTTGTTGACGTCGGTGATCTCTAACTCGCCGCGTGCGGAAGGCTTTAGATTTTTGGCGATATCGACGACGGTATTGTCATAATAATAAAGCCCCGTCACCGCCCAGCTGGATTTCGGTTGTTTCGGTTTCTCCTCGATGGAGATCGCTTTGCCGCTGGCATCGAATTCGACGACGCCGTAGCGCTCGGGGTCTTTGACGTGATAGCCGAAGACGACGGCGCCTTTGGTCAATTCCTGCGCGACTTTTTCCAGCTTTGGCGCCATGTTGTGGCCATAGAAGATGTTATCGCCGAGAATCAGGCAGACTGGGTCTTTGCCGATGAATTCCTCACCGATGATAAAGGCCTGTGCGATGCCTTCCGGCTTCGCCTGCTCGGCGTAGGAGATGGAGATGCCGAGGTTGCTGCCGTCGCCAAGTAAATTCCGGATCATCGGCACATCGCGCGGGGTGGAGATGATGAGGATGTCCTTGATACCCGAGAGCATCAGCATCGATAGCGGGTAATAGACCATCGGCTTGTCGTACACAGGCAAAATCTGCTTGCTGATGGAAGTGGTGAGCGGCGCAAGGCGCGTCCCTGCTCCCCCTGCTAAAATGATACCTTTCATGGTGATTCTTCTTTGTTCTGGAGTTTATGGCTTGAGATGTAGCAAAAACCCGCTGTTTCTCAACCCTTTTTTTGCCTCAGTTTGATGATAAGGATGGTGAGGGTAAGCACAAACGTGATGGCGTTAGAGAGGATGACGGGCCAGCTGTTCAGCAGCACCCCGAACGCAAACCAGAAGGCGACGCCGACGGTGAAGAGGATATACATCCACAGGCTGATGGCCTCGGTCTCGTGCGTGCGGATGACCTTGTAGGCCTGGGGGAGGAAGCTGCCCGTGGTCAGCGTCGCGCCGCAGAAGCCGAGAATGTCAATTAGCGTGATTTCCAAACGGGTTTACGCAGCTTTCTTGGTGGTCACGGCGTTGCACCAGTCGGTGTGCGCCAGATACCATGCGATGGTCTGCTGGATGCCGGTGGTGAAATCGTAGGCACGTTTGAAGCCGAGTTCTTTTTCGGCTTTCGTATCGTCGATGGCGTAACGGCGGTCATGCCCGGCGCGGTCTTGAACGAATTTTTTCAGTTCTTTGTATGAGCCGTCATTACGCGGGCGCTCGGCGTCGAGTGTCGTGCAGATGGTGTCCACCACGTCGAGATTGGTCTTCTCCGCGTTGCCGCCGAAGCAATAGGTCTCGCCCGGCGTGCCCTTCTCCAATGCGAGTTGGATGCCGCGGCAATGGTCTTCGACATGGATCCAGTCGCGGATATTCTTGCCGTCGCCATAGATAGGCAGCGCTTCGCCTTTCAGGGCTTGTGTGATCATGCGCGGGATGAGTTTTTCGGGGAACTGGCGCGGGCCGTAATTGTTTGAGCAATTGGTGACGATTGTGGGCAGACCGTAGGTATGGAACCATGCGCGGCAGAGATGGTCGCCCGCCGCTTTGGATGCGGAGTATGGCGAGTTGGGTTGCATCGGCGTGGTTTCAGAGAATTTTCCTGTCTCGCCCAGTGAGCCGTAGACTTCGTCCGTAGAGACATGCAGGAAGCGGAAGGTTTTTTTGTCCGATTCCGGCAGTGCGTTCCAGTACCCCCGCGCAGCTTCGAGCAGCGTGTAGCAGCCAATGATATTAGTCTCGATGAATTCGGACGGACGTTCGATGGAATTATCGACGTGCGACTCGGCGGCGAAATTGATGAAGAATTTTGGTTGGTACTGGTCAAAAAGTTTTTTAGCAAGCGCCCCGTCACGGATGTCGCCTTTCACCAGTTCATATTTCCCGCCGTTCTTCGGCGCGATCCAAGTAAGATTCTCTTCATGCCCGGCGTACGTCAGCGCGTCGAGCACCACGACATGGAATCCGCGTTCGACCATTTGGGCAACGAATGTGGAGCCAATAAACCCCGCACCGCCTGTGACTATCATCGTTTTTTCGTTCATAGATGTTGGAATATCAGCCTGTCAGGGCGTTGGCAAGTGCGGGATTAGCGTACCAGCTTGAATTCAATGGCGATCTTGAATTCGAGCAGGTCGCCGCCGGGGTATGCGACCGGGACGGCGGGTACGGGGTTGGAGGCGCGGGCCGTCTGGATAACGGCGGCATCGAGCAATGGATTGCCTGCGCTACGTTCGATGGAGACGAACTGGATCACCCCGCCGCGATTGATGCGGATGCGGAGTATCGCCGTACCCTCGATTCCCTCTCTTTCCGCTTCGAGCGGGTAGATGCGGTGCTGCATGATCCAGCCGGAGAGCATCTGCTCATACCGACGGGCGACTTCTTCGCCGCCGCTTGCATCCGTCCCCATAGGACTGCCGAATGCTACGCCTTCCCCTGCTGATGCTTTGCCGACGTTTGTGCCGGGAAGTCCGGAGCGGAATGCGGCGATGGATTGCCGCCCGCTGGCGGGGGCGAGCGCCGAAAGGTTGGGTTTGCGTTCGGTGCGCGCTGGGGCGTTGTTCACTAAAGATTTGGGGGCGGAAGCGTCTGGCCGGGTGATGGGCGGAGAGGGCTTGGGAGCGGAGGCTTGGGCCAGCGCCGCATCGAGCGCGGCGGCGGTCGCGTTTCCGCTGGAGGCGGCATTATGCACCGTTCCCGTCGGACTGCCGAATTTTAGGTGCAGGGCGCGGAAGGGAGGTGTGACGTCGACGGGCGCGGGCAGTAGCGACCAGATAATGATAGCCAACAAATGCAGCGAGAAGGCAATCGTCATCATCACCGAGAAAGGTGGCATGAACTCGCGGCGTTTCAGCGCGTACTTCTCCTGTATCGCCAGATATTCGGAATAGAACATGTCGCCTATCATGCTATCCCCTCCTTCACGGTTTCTGCGTGGCGAGGGTGAGGTTCTGCCCGCCCGCTTTCTTAATTTTCTCGAGCATCGTAATCAGCTTCGGCGCGGCGAGACCTGCATCGGCTTTCACGGAAATCAGCATCCCCGGCGCTTTCTTCACGGCTTCGACCAGCTTCGCGTCAACTTCTTCCGGCAGCATCAACTCGTCGTTGATGAGCACTTCGTCATGCTTGCCGAGGACGATCATCAGGCTACCCTGATTCAGCTCCTTGGTGCTTTCGGCGACGGGAACGACGACCTTCAACACCTCGAACCCGTTCATCGACCCGCCGATGACGACGTAGATTAGTAGCAGGAAGATAACGTTAATCATGGGGATGCGCCAGAAGTTCTTGCCCTTCTTCATGTTGCGTTCGAAATAGATGTCGGTGGTCATTGTCCGATCCCCTCCTCTAATATCTCGAACGGGGCATTCTCCGGCAGGGTCGGTTCGATGAGCGTCGGGGTCGCCGGTTTATCCGCCTCATCCCAATTCTCGACGACGACCTTGCTGCCGCCGGACTGATAGACCATATCCAGCAGCGTCACCAGCTTTTGTACCGGGACGTTCGCGCCGGAGCGCACGGTGATGGAGATGTCCTTATGCTGGGTGACGGCCTGTTGTAGCTTTTCGCGCACTAATGCCGGGGGGACGACGGCGCGGTTCAGCCAGATGCGGCCTTCACTACCGATATCGACCAGCAGGGAATGGGCGGATGGGCTGGTGGACGCTTCATCGCTCGGCAGGCCCACTTCCATTGATTCCAGCCGGACGAAACTGGCGGTGAGGATGAAGAACAGCAGCAGGTTGAACACCACGTCGATCAATGGCGTCAAATCGAATTCGCGCTGCGTCCTTCCTGCACGCTCGAAATGCATATTTTTAACCCCTTTTTGTCATGCCGTCTTCATGACGGCATCCGGGTTGAAGGAGAAGCCAGACCCCGTCATGCGACGGGGCGACATGATGAGAATGTACGACGCCCCACAGCATCACATTTGCGTATAGCTGGGGTTGAGCAGGCGAAGCGTTGAAGAGGTCTGCGCCGTAGAGCGGAACTGGCGGGCGACGCGGTCTTCCTCTTCCTGCTGCTCGCGGATTTTGCGTTCCTGTTCCATAACCTCTCGCTTTTCCTGCTCTTTTTCGTTGCGCATATATTCGTCTTCCAGCGCGAGAATCTGCACCGTCACGTCCTTCATGGTCAGGCGCACGCGCTCAATCACGCCGTCGATGATGTAATAGGCGAAGACCGCAGGCACGGCGACGATGAGGCCGGTGACGGTGGTGATCAGCGCTTCCCAGATACCGTTGGCGAGCATGGCGGGGTCCACGTGGCTGCCCGCTTTCCCGATGGTCGCGAACATCACGACCATCCCGGTCACGGTTCCCAGTAAGCCCAGCAGCGGGCCGGTGGAGGAGACGAGTTCAAGACCGCGCATGTGCGATTCAAGCGCGTACAGTTCCGACGAGCCGATGCGCGTGATCTCCGCTTCGCGGCTCCTCTGCGACATCAGCCGGTTGGTGATGCAGGAGATGGAGACCTGCATGATACGGGCGATCGGGCCCTGTTCTTTCTTCAACAACTCCTCCGCCGTCGAGAGTTCGCCCTTCTTCACATAGACCATGATGGGGTCGATGAAGCGGTGGTTGAACACACCCGCTACCGTGAACTGGAAAATCTTATAGAAAATCACCGCCAGCGCATAGATCGACAGCAGGATCAGCGGGACCATGACGAACCCGCCTTTTGCAATCATCGAAATATCCATGAAACCTCCCGAAAGTGACGTTGACAGCGCGTTTTAAGGCAGCATAGGAGAGTGTTTGCCCAGATGCAATCGCAATTCGTTACTATTTTAATGATATTACGGGTCGCCTCTCCCACCGGGAGAGGCCGGATTTCCACTTGGAAATACGGGTGAGGGGGTATACGCGGGAGTAACAACTCAACCGCTACCCCCTCACCCAGCTTCGGCTAAATTCACTTGCGTTCATTAAGCTGCGCAACCCTCTCCCTCAAGAGAGAGGGAAGTGGACGTGAAGGAATGGATGGAAAGTAAAGCCCGCGTTCAGCCCGGCAGTTTGCGCGCTTCATCCGGCAACATGATGGGGATGCCGTCACGGATGGGGAATGCCAGCCCGGCTTCCTTGCTCACCAGCTCCTGCTTCTCCTCGTCATAGACTAGTGTGCCCTTGGTGAGGGGGCAGACGAGGATGTCGAGCAGGGTCTTGTCGAGGCGGTGGGTCATGGCGAGAATCCTTGGTTTCACCAGATATAGCGCGGTTTAGCGCCGGGTCAAGCAGGCATGACGATTTACGCTTGCCAAAACCGGAATTGCTTACTAGTATCCCGCTCGCTTCGGGGATTTCCCGGGGCGCCGCAAAATCTGGGACATGTCAAAACAGCAATGTTAAACAGTTTCGGATTTTTACCCAAGGATGCGGGTGTAGCTCAGGGGTAGAGCACGACCTTGCCAAGGTCGGGGTCGCGCGTTCGAATCGCGTCACCCGCTCCAGTTTTTACAGATGGATTTAGCCAACGCTAATCAAGTCTTTTCCTTAATGGAAACAGGCCAGCAAATTATTAGAAAACTTTTTTCCGCTTCATGGCGGAAATGAAAAGCGCACCACCCAACAGCAGTAGAATGGCAACCGCTCCACCGAGAGGGGTGTCGCTCAACGAAAAGGGTTTTTCGTGCCATTGCTCCAGCAGTTCCAAAGTCGCTATCGTGATTCCGGCATTAGCAATAGTGCTGTAATCTTTCAACAATACCCGCTTCAGATTGAAACGCATGCCTGCGGTTGCCTCACCGAATTTACTCACACGCGGTATCCAGCGCGGCACATCACGACAATATTCGTCATAGGCCGTACCGAACGTCATGCGCAGAAAATGCTCTTCCGCAGCGATAATGCATGTATAAATGCCGAACATGATTAGCGTTCCTAAAATGAACACATATGGATTACCGTGCATCAGGAAAACGCCCGTGTAGATAAGCATGTTACCGACATAGAGCGGGTTGCGGCAAACGCCAAAGAACCCCTCCGTCACCAGATGCTCAGCATAGACTCTCTTATTCAACCCGCCACGCTTGATATACGCGAAACCAATTACCGCGCCGCGTACCATCAACCCGCTCATAATAACGAGACCGGCTACAATATCTTTGCTCTCTTCAGCCCATTCGCTGGAAAAATATTCATAAGGTGGGGCGTAGGTAAAAAACACGATCCCCATCACCACGGGGAAAAGCAGGTTGCGGTATTTGAAAAAGAAATCTCCAGCTCTGACCAACGCAGATTTTGTCTCTTGCATTGCCATCCTATTTCACCGCTAGGATGCCGCAGAAATTATACCAGCGGAAGAATACTTCAACATGCCGGAAACCGGCCATCTTGAGCAGGGTTTCATTCTCTTCCAGGCGATAGGGTATCAACACATTCTCCAGTGCTTCACGCTTCTTGGAAATCTCCGTTTCGGTATAGCCGTTGCGCCGCTTGTAATCATAATAGCGCTCGATGAACAAGCGGTTGAACAGCGTATCTTCTGACGTGATTTTCTCGACCATCAACAGGCAGCCATTAGGATTAAGCCCCTCGAAAATCCGGCGCATGATTTTCTCCCGGTAAAGCGGCCTTGCAAATTGGAGGGTGAGGATAAGTGTTACCACGCTCGCATTCTGCATGCTTAGCTGTTTATGGATGTCCTGGCACTTGAAATGGTATTCGTGGGTAAGTCCCATCTCGTCGGATTTGCGTTTTGCTTCTTTAAGCATTTCCTTGGAATTATCGATTCCGACGAACTCCACCTGCTTGTTTGCGAGATAGCTATCGAGCAGCTGGATAGTCGTTCCCGTCGAACAGCCAATATCGTAAATCCGGCTGCCGTCGGTGGCGAATTCCTGAGCCAGTTCCACGATCATGCGTTGCATTTCGTGATAGAACGGCACCGATCGGCTGACCATGTCATCGAATACCGACGCCACTTTTGCATCGAACGCAAAATCGCC
The DNA here is from genome assembly GCA_041749475.1 of Rickettsiales bacterium. Classification (GTDB taxonomy): domain Bacteria; phylum Pseudomonadota; class Alphaproteobacteria; order Rickettsiales; family UBA998; genus JBGTBD01. The sequence continues at coordinate 49,289 of JBGTBD010000040.1, read as the reverse complement.
GACCTTCGCCTGTGTTTCGAAGACCCGGTCGGTTTTCTCTTCTTCGGATTTAATCTGTACCATCGCCATAGGAACCCCTCTGTTGTAAAGGAGTAATGCCAAAAGCTGAAGCGAACCTGAAGTTAGCGTTTAAATGCAGCCACTGCCAATGATAGCCAACCTGCCATCATCGCCGTGCCGCCTAACGGAGTCACATAAACAAGCGGTTGCAAATGAAGAACGCTATAGGCGTATAGACTACCGCAAAATAACAGGATACCCACGGCAAACAGGCTCGCGGGAAGCTTTAAGCGGCACTGGGGTTCAAGGTGCATCCATACGCCCAGCCCGAGCAGCGCCAGCGTATGATACATCTGGTATGTCGCGGCCTTTTCGATACGCGAAATATCTTCAGGCGCTAAACTGGCGGCAAGCCAATGCGTCGCCGCCGCTCCCATCAATACAGCGATAAAACCACTGATCCCGGCAAAAACGAGGAAAAATCTAGAATTCAAGCTCATATTCCAGTTCGATAAGTAGCTGGCCATCGGCGGCTTCATCGGAAACGCCGACGAGATATCCTACGCGATATTGCAGCCCCTCATCCGGCTCATCGGCCTCCAGCGGTATCATACCATAGGCCACAGGGCCAATATAATGTTCCTGCTCATCAAAAGAGCCGGTTTCTTCCAATTCCCCGAAATCGCTGCTGATCTCGAATCCTGGCTGGAACAGCGGCGAATAGAGATAGCGGCTGCTCCAGATGAAGCCGCCTTCCAGATCTTCCCGGTCGCCGGAGCCCACTTCCTTTTCCGCAATCAGATTTAGGATATGAGTGAAGTTTTCGGTGCTTTTCGCCAGCAGCAGGCGGGCCTCAATCGCATCGGGGTGGTTGTCCTCCGGCGTCCATTCATAGGCCAGCGAACCGCCCGCATCGAGCCAGTATTCGCCGCGCTCGGTGAATTGGAAGACGTTTTCCCATTCCAGCGCATCGAAGGTTATATGATCCTGCGGTTCTTTCTCAAAAATGGTATAAAACTCGGTTTTCCAATACTCGGTAACGCCATATCCAACCGAAAATTCATGCTTCTGCGCCGTATCTTTCGTATCGTCATTATCGAAGCTGTTGCTGCCGAAATACTCAACCTCCCACTCCCCTTTATCAACATAAGGTGCATAGAGCTTATCGACCGCCATTGCGGGTATCGATACGGTGGAAGCCAGCAGCACGCTGGCCAGTAATGCTTTCACTTTGACAGTCATTTTTTTGAGTGCTTTCGGGCTTCAGGTTCACTTCAGTAAACGCCGCTACCATAGCGAATAATTCAATAACGTGAAGTGGATTTTGAAAGCACCTATGTTGCATATCATTCTCAAGAACGATGAAGGCTACGAGCAGGCGTTGGACTTCAACGAGCAACGCCTGAAACATTACACCAAACTCTTGCCTACCGTCATTTCCATCGCAGGCCTCTTCTCGCCCGAGCGGCGTCGCGTGGAAAAATTCATCGAAGCCAAATTTCGGGAATCCTATGGGGCCCACATCACTGAGCATTACCCAGTCCTGATGAGCGTGCGGGATAAAGACGACACCATCCTCGGCGCACTGGGCTTCCGCTACGCTAAAGAGGAGCCGTTGTTCCTAGAGCAATATTTGCACGAGAGCATCGAAGAGGCGCATTTTCGTGTTACCGGCGAATTGAAGGCAAGACAAAGTTTCGTCGAAGCGGGCAGTCTCGCCTCCCTCGGCAACGGGGCATCCATTTTCCTATTCACCGCCATGCATGCTTATCTTTTGCAGCACGGGTTCAATAGCATTGCCGTCACCGCGACCGACTTCCTGCACCGCTACTTCCTGCAGCTTGGTCTGAAGCCAGCCGTCCTCGGCCCGGCGGATCAATCTTTATTGCCGGATGGTGGAGCAAGCTGGGGGAGTTATTATAGCGCCAATCCGCGCATCATCACCGGCAACATGCCCGATACCTATAATCGCCTGAAACGCCACCTACATCTCAGCTTCTCCGGTGAAACCGACGGTTACCACACCCGTATCCATCCCAAACCTGTAAACGCATAAATGTCCCCTAGCGCCCACAAAAGCCAGGTACTCACTGCCCTTGCCCATCATGCCGCAACCGATATGTTGCGAGTTGCCCTACGCAGCGGCGGCAAGGATATCACCTATTTCGACTTGCTTCAGGCGGTCAATGAACTGGCTGCGCAGTTAGTAGAAAAACGCCCGCATTGCGTAGGACTGGAGATAGAAAACGGTATTGCCTGGTGTATCGCTGATCTCGCGCTGGTGATGGCAGAGATTCCGTCCATACCCCTGCCTCCCTTCTTTTCCGCCGCACAGCGTGAGCATGCTCTAGCATCCGCTGGCGCAAACCTGATTCTGACCAACACTGCGCAATGGCAATTCACGCGTCTTGACTATTCCCCCGTTCCATTGCCGGAAGGAACAACAAAAATCACATTTACTTCCGGCACGACCGGTACGCCCAAGGGTGTTTGCCTCTCCCAACCCGGTATGGAACAGGTGGCGGAATCCCTTATCAAAGTCATTGAAAAAGAGAACGCAGCGCGTCATTTGGCCGTCCTGCCTCTTTCCGTGTTGCTGGAGAATATCGGTGGACTTTACGCGACACTGCTTGCGGGCGGGACATATGTAGTTGAGCCGCTCGTCCGGCTCGGATTCACAGGGCTACAACCGAACGGGGCTGAATTATTGCAACACATGGCCGCTGAAAATATCACCAGCTGCATCCTCGTTCCTGAATACGCCGCTGCTTTATTACAAGCCCAACAAAAAATGCCGGTCGCCTTACCGCAAATGAAGTTCATGGCGGTGGGCGGCGCGCGGGTTCACTCCGGCCTGCTGGAAAAAGCTGAAACACTCGAATTGCCGTTTTATCAGGGATACGGCCTCAGTGAAGCGGCTTCCGTGGTCGCCGTCAATACACCGTCGAACAACAAACCCGCAAGCGCAGGCAAAATCCTGCCGCATGTACGTTACCGCATCGCGGAAGATGGGGAACTCATCCTGAAGAATCTTGCTTGGCTAGGTTATGTGGGCGAGTCCGCGCAGCAAGGCGAGTATACCACCGGCGATATCGTCAGTCTCGATGGCGACGGTTATCTCACCATTCAAGGCCGCAAACGCAATGTCATCATCCTCGCTAATGGGCGCAACATCTCACCCGAATGGCCGGAAAGCGAACTCCTTGCTCAGCCGGAAATTGCGCAGGTGCTTGTGTTTGGGGAAGCAGCGGAGCATTTAAGCGCTTTTATAGTTCCCGCATCCTTCAATGCCGATATCACGTACGCAGTGGATCAGGTCAATGCCCGTCTACCCGAATATGCGTGTATTCAGCAATGGCAGAAGGTTCCTGCTTTCACGGCCGCCGACGGTTTTCTTACCCCTAATGGGCGCCTCAAACGCTCTGAGATACTCGCTTATTACAACCTATTCACTTCTGAGAATTTCCATGGAAAGGAAGCCCATCATGCATTTCTTTGAACGCCTGCAACAGGAAACGGAGGTTGAGCGGAGTGCGCTTTACGATGTGCCTATTATCCGCTCGGCGCTGGAAGGCATCATCAACAAAGCCGCCTACGTCGCCTTCCTCGAACAGGCCTATCATCACGTCAAACATACGACGCCGTTATTGATGCTTACCGGCTCCCGCCTGCCGCAGGAGAAGGAGTGGCTGCGCAATGCCGTTGCCGAATATATCGCAGAGGAAGTCGGCCATCAGGAATGGATATTGAACGACATCGCCCATTGCGGCGAGGACAAAGAACAGATTCGCCACGGCCAGCCAAACATGGCAACCGAAATGATGGTCGCTTACGCCTATGACAGCGTCAGCCGCGGTAATCCGGTTTCCTTCTTCGGCATGGTGTTTGTGCTGGAAGGCACCAGTACCACGATAGCAACAAAAGCGGCAGAAACCATTGCCACATCGCTCAATTTGCCAAAACAGTGCTTTTCCTACCTGACCTCGCATGGGTCACTCGATATTTCGCATATGCAGTTTTTCGAGAAGCTGATGAACCAGATTACTAACGAGGAAGATCAAGCGGCCATTCTTCATATGGCTAAGCGCATGTTCGTGCTTTACGCCAATATCTTCCGCAGCCTGCCCTTTGAAAGCGAGGCCCGCCATGCCGCTTAAGGAAGCTCATATCGTCGTAACCGGAGGCGCCGGGGGCATCGGCAGTTTGTTGTGCAGATCACTGATTGCGGAAGGGGCGGATGTTACCGTCATCGACCGGGTGGATTCGCTCGATTTCGATGCCCGGCTGCTTCAAGATAATCTGGGAAATATGGAGGGCATCACCGCTCTCGCGCAAAAGCTGGCTTCCGAGTCGGTCGATATGCTGATCAACCTCGCCGGAATCCAGTATTTCGGGCCGCTTGAGCAGCAATCGCCCGAGCATGTCGCGCTCACTTATACCATCAATTTGCTTGCACCAGTCCTGCTGACGCAAGCCGTCCTGCCCCACATGAAAAAGCGGGGAAGCGGGCATATCGTCAATATCGGCTCCACCTTCGGCTCCATCCCTTTCGCGCATTTTGTGACTTATTCCAGTTCGAAAGCGGGGATGGGAGCGTTCAGTCAGGCATTGCGGCGGGAGGTGGCGGGGTGCGGAGTTGACATAACCCATATTTCCCCGCGCGCGGTAAAGACAAAGCTGAATAACGAGAAGGTCCTTACATTCGCCGAACTGACAAAGATGAACATGGACACCCCCGAACACGTGGCAGGCCGCATTCTGCAAGCGATCAAGCAGAAGGAGAAGGACGTTTTTATCGGGTTTCCGGAACGTTTCTTCGTGCGGGTCAACGCCCTGTTGCCGCGTGTTGTCGATAACGCGCTTCGAAAGAATGATCAACTTGCCGCAACCCTCTTCAAGACGTAATTTATGATATCGGAAATTTTAACTTTAGCGCCAGAACGCTATTCCAGCGCGATTCGCCTGCTGCATTGGGTAATGGCGATCGGCATCGCAGGAGCCCTGATCATTGGTTTTTACGTCAATGACTTTCCCAAGGAATGGCGAAAGCCCGCTTGGGAACTGCACCAGTCATTAGGGCTTCTGGTGGGGTTGCTATTGCCCGTCCGGCTCTGGTTCCGCTTCACGGAAGCACAACCGGCGCTACCCACCAAACCCGGTTTGGAAACGCTTCTTGCCAAAATAGTTCATCTCGGACTCTACGGGGGCATGTTACTGATGGCCGGATCGGGATACGGGATGAAGGCCTTGGCAGGAAAGTCGGTGCCATTCTTTGGGCTGCATATCCCACCGCTCACCCCTTTGATCCCCGAACTCGCAAAACTTGCGCGTCACTGGCATGAGCCGTTCGCCTTCTTGTTACTGGCCCTGATTGCTTTGCATGTCGTGGGTGCGCTGAAGCATGCATTGATCGACCGAAACCCTATCTGGCAACGAGTTATCTAAGGAGGAACTATCCATGGCCACAGCATTAAACAAAAGCCGTATTCGCGATTCAAGGCTTATCGCTTTATTATGCGTCGCGTTATTCATTTTCACACATAGTCTGGCTAATAGCAGCTCTTACAAACACGAGGCGCTTGATTTCATCGGCTATCTACTGATTACCACCTGCGCGCTAGGTAGGGTTTACACCACAGCTTTTCTGGGGGGCCATAAAAACACAGAACTGATTACTTACGGTCCTTTCTCCATGGTCCGGAACCCGCTTTATATTTTTTCCTGGCTTGGGGTATTGGGTATCAGCCTAGCAAGCATGCGCCCTGCCATCATGATCATCGCGCCGCTTTTTATCGGAATCATCTATTATTTGCTTATTCGCCGTGAGGAGAAATTTCTGCGAGGAAAATTCGGCAAGAATTATACAATTTATGAAAACACGACACCGCGGGTAATCCCGGATTTCCGCCTCTACAAATCACCGGATTACGTCCCCATGAGCCCGGATCGCCTACTTTCCAGCGTGCGTGACGCTATCTGGTGGTTCCTCCCGCTGCCCATTTTTGAATTTCTTGAAACCTTTCACCTTTAACCAAATCATGGAGATTATTATGAACACCGCATTTCACTTATTTGTCGCTTCCTTGCTTGTATCGACCAGCGCATTCGCCCAAGAAACAAATCCCTCGCATATGCTACAAGCGCCCGTCGGCATGGCGCAGCCGCCAGCATCGGCGGTCAATCCACTACCTGCTATCACCGATAATGCCGAGTTGGACGCATCGCTGCGGGAACTACAGCATGAATGGGCGCGCATTAAATATGTGCTCAAGAATCAGGACGCGCAGGAAAAACAAATGGAAGCGCTTGCCGTCAAAGCCGAAGGCGTAAGCAAGAAATTCCCTGCCTATGCGGAAGCCAAGATCTGGCAGGCGATTATCCTGAGCACGCAAGCCGGCATTAATGGCGGGCTGGGCGCTCTCGGGCTTGCAAAAGACGCTAAAGTATTGCTGGAACAGGCGGAAAAACTTAATCCCAAAGCGCTGGACGGTTCCGTCTATACCTCGCTCGGCTCGCTCTATTACAAAGTTCCCGGCTGGCCAATGGGATTTGGGGATAACGACAAGGCTCTCGCCTATCTGGAACAGGCACGCGCGCTTAACCCGGACGGTATCGACCCAAACTATTTCTATGGTGATTACCTGATCGAGCAAGGCAAGTATGCGGAAGCCATTCCCGTGCTAGAACACGCGTTGCAGGCACCAGCCCGTCCCGGTCGCGAAGATGCCGATGCCGGACGCCGCGCAGAAATCCAGCACGCCATCGCCAAAGCTAAAAGCAAGGTTCAGGGGTAAGCCATGCAACTTACGAAGGCGATCAGCGTGAGAAAGCTGCCGGAAATAACGCTGGCTTTCTGGCTGATGAAAATCAGTGCCACCACCCTCGGTGAAACTGCGGGTGATCTGTTTTCCATGACCCTTGATATCGGTTATGCCATAAGTTCACTTGCCCTCCTCGGTGTGTTTGCCGTTGCATTGGCCGTGCAACTTTCCGCCAAGCGTCATCACCCGTTTCTGTATTGGGGCGTTATTCTCGCCACCAGCACGGCTGGCACCACTGTTTCCGACTACATGGATCGCACCTTGGGATTGGGTTATGCAATCGGCTCGCTGATCCTTCTCAGTCTGCTGCTTTTAACCCTTACAGGGTGGCGTATCAGTATAGGATCCTTGTCGGTAACATCCATCCAAACGACGAAAGCGGAAATTTTCTATTGGATTGCCATCCTTTTTTCCAACACGCTCGGAACGGCTTTGGGAGACTATCTTGCGGATGATTCCGGTTTAGGCTTCGCAGGAGGGGCATTACTGATAGGAAGCGTCATTGGATTCATTGTAGCGCTTTATTATTTCACAACCATCTCACGTCTCTTGCTATTCTGGAGTGCGTTCGTATTAACTCGTCCCTTTGGCGCCACAATGGGCGACGTACTCACCAAACCCATCGAGAAAGGGGGCCTTGATTTAGGTACGGCAGGCTCTTCCGCTACATTGCTATCAGTCCTCATTGTGTTAATCATCTATACCACTTATAATACACAAACCGAGTCCCATCAGATAAAACACTAAGATGCGAATTCTGCTGATTGAAGATGATAAGCAACTGGGCAAGGCCATTCATCAAGGCTTGAAACAGGATTATGCAGCCGACTGGTTCCGCACCGCCGAGGAAGGGCAGGATGCGCTGTACGTCACGTCTTATGACGTGATCGTGCTCGACATCAACCTTCCCGGCCAGTCGGGGCTGGAATGGCTCGCCCAGCTGCGGCGCAAGAAAAACCAAGTTCCGGTATTGTTACTCACCGCCCGCGATACCACGGCGGAACGGGTGCAAGGGCTGGATACGGGAGCGGACGATTATCTGGTTAAACCCTTTGATTTCGAAGAATTGCTGGCGCGCATCCGGGCTCTCTCCCGCCGGAAGCCCGAATTGACGCCCACCATCCTGTACTGGCGCGACATCACGATCAATACTCTTACCAAAACCGTTTCGCGTGGAAACAACCTGCTTACCCTGTCGCAAAAAGAATTTGAGATACTTCGTCTGCTCCTCGAAAATGCTGGTCAACATATCAGTAAGGAAAGGATTGAACAGAATCTCTATAGCTGGGAGTACGCCATCGGCAGTAACACGGTAGAAGTGCATGTTTCCTCGCTGCGCCGCAAGCTAGGCAAGGAAATCATTCGCACGGTACGTAACCTGGGTTACATCATGGAGGCTACATGAGAAGCAGTTCACTACGTTTCCGGCTGCTTCGGGTTTTAGCCATCCCGCTGTTGCTGGGGGTGGCGAGCATTGCCATCGCCTCCTATCTCAGCGCGCGGCACGAAGCGGAAGAAATCTACGATGCCCAGCTCGCGCATTTTGCCCGCGTTCTCGGCTTGCTTTCCCAGCATGAAATCGAGGAAGGGGACGTCACGGAAAAGCTGATTGATTTGCATGATGGCAAGTTCAATACGCCGTATGAAAAGGATTTCGCCTACCGCGTCTGGCTCGGGAAAGATGTACTAATGCAGTCGGATAACGCGACATCACTTGGCCCCCTCACCCAGTCCACAGGGTTTACCGACCGCATGATGAATGATCGCATGTGGCGGATATTCATCCTGCGCGAACAAAATGTGATCGTGGAAGTAGCGGAGGATTATCACGCCCGGATGGATTTGATCGAAAAGGTCGGAGTGAGCGTCCTCTTGCCCTCCTTGCTTGTTTTCCCGTTACTCGTTTGCGTCATCTGGTTCGGCGTACGGTACGGCATCGCACCCCTTGACCGTCTTTCTGCGCAAATCCAATCCCAGCAACCGGAGGCGTTGCAGCCCATTCCCACCGAAACCCTTCCCAGCGAAGTGACATCGCTCGTCGGTGCGCTGAACCGCCTGATGCAGCGTATCGAAGAAGTCATCGACCGCGAAAAGCGCTTTACCGGCTATGCGGCGCATGAGTTGCGCACGCCTCTAGCTGCGCTCAAGACGCAGGTGCAGGTGGCATTGCGCAGCAACAACGCGGTGGAGCAGCAGCAATTATTCCAGGACGTGCTTCCCGGCATTGACCGCATGGCGCGTCTGGTAGAACAATTGCTGACGCTGGTGCGCGTTCAGAAGCTTGAGCAGGAATTGGATGATGTGGATTTATCGATCCTTGCACGGTGCATGGCAGATGAAGCGGAACCGCTTGCCAGAAAGCGGCAACACACGCTTATTGCTGAAATTCAGGACAATATCCACGTCAAGGGCAATGCCAGCATGCTGGAAATTCTCCTGCGCAACCTGTTGGATAATGCCTTCCGTCATAGCCCTCCGGGAGCCACCGTGCGCATTACGCTGAAGCAGGAAGGCGGCGTGGAATTATCGGTGCATAATACAGGGGTGGCGCTGACATCCGAACAAGCAAAACGGGTGTTCGATCCATTTTACCGGGTCAACCATGATGGTGACGGCTCCGGTCTTGGACTAGCCATCGTCAACTGGATTGCCAAACAGCATGGCGCCGCCATTTCAGTGAATTCCGAAGAGAACTCTATTTTAGTAAAAATAATTTTTTAGCCAATCATAGTTAGATTGCTTCTCAAATCAAAAATTGCGACCTTCCATCCCAACCTTCTCTCCCCTCACCTCCGCCAATTGCTTCGCCACCACCTCATCCAGATGCGCCTTCATGCGGGCTTGGTTGATGCCGGAGGTGAAGTCGGTGCGTGACTCGTCGTTGCCGTTTTTGGGTTTGTGGGGGAGGACGTCGCGGGTGAGGAGGTCTTGGGCGGTGACTTCTTCCTTGGGGGAGCGGGTGACGGCGTTGCGTAAGGCTCGGCCATAGAGGTCGGCGTGGTCGCGGTGTTCGGGGATGGGGTAGTAATAGCTGTAGGATTGGTGGAGTTCCGGTACGTTAGGATAGAAACGGGCGAGCGGTTTGCCGTGATCCTTGAGCAAGACGTGGAAGCGGGTGGGCACGTCAAATTCCACCACCATGCCTTTATCCACAGGGCGAAACGTCGTGTTATCCTTATCGGGCGTAGGTTTGTAGTGCCGCTCGGCCGCTTCGATGACATGAATCTGCTCATTTGCCATCTCGTAATATCCGCTGTCGGAAAGCTTGCTCATGCCATTATATTCCTCCTCGTGATTGATGGTTTCAGGGAAGCGTTTGCCGCTGAGGAGGTGGGGGAGGATGAGGGAGCGCATATTCTCCAGTCTGCGCGCCATGGCGATGAATTGATCTCCCCTACCCTCGAAATAAATCCCCGTGAAAGGGTTTTTCTGACCCGGCTTGTCATTGATGACGATATTGGAACCCCCGATGAAGACAAACTGCTGCAACATTTCCTTTACCTCCTCGGCAGGGAAACCTTTCGGGTGCTTCTTGTTTTTGGTAAGACAGAATTTAAGGTAGTTCCCGATCTGGTGTGCGAAAGTGCTGCCGTAGGAGTCCGCAGCAAAGGTAACGTTACGGAATTTCTCCATGATTTCATCTTTAGGCAGAAAACTACCATTCGCGCGCATGATGGCGGGAAGGATCATCTGATCGACAAAATGCTCAGCGTCCTCCCGATAATAAACCTCAGGAAAAAACATAAAGCTGGCTGCATCGAACAGTTTACCGCTGCGCGGGGTGGTGCGCCTGATTTTGATGACGTCGGGAGCCAGCACATTGTAGGCATCGACAAGCAGGTTCTTGATACGTTTTGGAATTATTCGGGTGGGTGAGTAGGTGAGCGTGTAGAAATTCACCTTCCCTTGCCGATAAAGGTCAGCCGCATTGCCCAGGTGGGATTCGACCACGCTGGATTTCAGGTTCAGCGAGGTATACGAATCTTGGTTGTTTAGCGGTTTCTTGGTGACGGGGTGGAGTGGGATGCTGTCGTCCATGGTCTGGAAGCCGGGGAAGAAGAACAGCGTCGGACGTGAAAGATCCATCGCCTGCGGGGATTCCTTGCGCAGGCTTTTGGGGTCGACGAGTTCGGAAATATCAGTGTTGCCCTTCTCGTCAGGGTAGCGGCGGTAGATCTGCATAGTTTCCCCGGATGTGCAGTGGTGGGCCTCACCTTACCCAACCCACCGCCTAAACGCGTGTGAAACTTTTATGAAATGCCCTTGGCGCATGGCGGTGTGGCCCTGTATAACCATCCTATGCCACCGTCCATCCTCCCCCTCTCCCCTGCCGTCCTTGATTGGGATGAGCGTGGCAATCCCGTCTCCGCGACGCATGGGGATGTGTATTTTTCGCGCGAAGGCGGACTCGCGGAGACTCGGCATGTGTTCCTTGACGGGAACGGATTGCCGGAACGCTGGCTGGGGCGCGATGTATTCACCATCGGCGAGACAGGGTTCGGCACGGGGCTGAATTTCCTGAGCGTGTGGAAATTGTTTCTGGAAACCGCTCCGGCGCAGGCGCGGTTAAACTTCCTGTCGGTGGAAAAACATCCGCTGGCCCTTCCCGATATGCAGCGGGCGCATGGATTATTCCCGGAACTGGCTCTGTATGCGAAAGCATTACAGGCCTCCCTGCCACCGCTCATACCCGGCTATCACCGTCGCCATTTCGCGGGCGGGAGGATTCAGCTGACGTTGATGCAGGGCGACGCGCTGGAGATGTTCCGCGATCAGGATGCGGTGGTCGATGCGTGGTTCCTCGACGGGTTTGCGCCACGGCTGAACCCGGAATTGTGGCAGGCGGAACTGACGCACGAACTACATCGCCTCTCTGCGCCGGATGCAACGTTCGCCACCTTCTCTACCGCGACGATGACAATGGAGGCGCTCGGCTCAGCCGGATTCACGCTGGAGAAACGCTCTGGCTTCGGTAAGAAAAAATATATGCTCGCGGGGCGGCTTGATGGCGCGGCCCGCGTGCATTCACCCATTCGTGAGGCTACCATCATCGGCGCGGGATTGGCAGGTGCGGCAACGGCGCATGCGTTGGCATTACGCGGTGTGCGCGTCACCGTACAGGACGCGGCAAAAAAGCCCGCCAGCGGCGCGTCGCACAATCCATCGGCGATTCTGTTCCCACGCTTCGCGGTCGGCTACCCCGCGCAGGCACAATTCTATGCGCATGGGTATGCGCATAGTCGCGCGCTGCTTGATACTTGCGGGGATGCGGTGGCGAGGTCGGCATGTGGCATGTTGCTTTTCGCCAAACCGCACGAAGCGCCGGAGCGGTTGCGCCGACTGGCGGAGACCACGCCGCTGCCGCCAGACTGGCTACGCTGGGTGGATAAAGACGAGGCGACGCGCATCGCAGGCATTCCCTGCCACAGCGATGCGCTATGGTTCCCCCATAGCGGCTGGGCGAACTTGGAGGATGTTTCCACCCATCTGCTGGCGCATCCGGCGATTACGCTTAAGCTGGGAGACACGCTGGAGTCAGTGCGGGAAGTTGACATGCCGACAATCCTCTGCACCTCAGTGGGGCTTGGTGCGCTTCTGCCGGAGCTTGTGCCCGTCCTCACCATCATTCGCGGTCAGATTTCCTGCATCCCTCCCCAGCCTGCGTTGCACGGGTTGAATACCATCCTCTCCTCCAACACATATATTACCCCTCCCATTGATGGTCTGTACCATATCGGGGCAACGTTCGACCGGGGTCGGCAGGATGTGACGGTGGATCCGGCGAGCCATGCGGAGAACATCGCCAAAGCGTCCGTAGCACTGGCTATCCCCATCCCCCCCGATGCGGCGTGTGACGGGTGGGCGGCGCTGCGCAGTACCAGCCGGGATCGGCTCCCACTCTCAGGAAATTGGCCTTCCAATGGTTTGGTGTGGTTGAATGCGGCGCATGGATCGCGGGGGTTGGTTTCTGCCCCCATCGCGGCAGAATTACTGGCTTCGCAGCTGTGCGGCGACCCGCTACCGCTGCCTCGATCGGTTGCAACCCTGCTGCGGCCAAGCCGTTTTATTGGCTGATGTCACGGTAATATCACGAGAATTTAAGCAACTTTTAAGTGATTGCAGCTAGGGTGGGCATCATGGAAAACCGCTTCCGCATGGCCAGCGTCCAGACCACGTTCGGGGAATCGCACTCGCCGTTTGTCGATACGCTGATCGACCATCTGCCGGGGGAGATTTTCTGGAAGGATCTGGACGGCTTCTATCAGGGCGGTAATCAGGCGTTCCTCAAACGTGCCGGGGCAGAGTCCCTCGCCGACATCGTCGGCAAGACGGATGCAGAAATTTTCCCACACACACATTTTGCTGATTTCTATCGCCAATATGACGATGAAATCCGCAGCGAGCGACGCCGTGAATATAAAACATTCAGTTCTCAACCCTTTTTCAACGACGACATCAGCTGGTACGAAATCACCAAACTGGCAATGACGGACACGATGGGAAAAGTCATCGGCATCCTTGGCATCTATTTTGACGCGACGGAACGTGTCCAGCGCGAGAAGCAACTGCACCGTCAGCGTAACCTACTGGACAGCGTCATCGAGAACTTACCCGTCGGCCTGTTCGTGAAGGACGCGAAAGACCAGTACCGTTACCAGATATGGAACGCGAAGATGGAGGAGATTTTCGGCACGGCGGCGTCACAGATGCTGGGCAAAAGCGACATCGAACTTTTCGGCCAGCAGGAAGGCGAGTTCCGCCGCAGTTCGGATTTGCAGGTGGCGGACGGCAATTATATTCTCGAATTCTATGAGGATGTGAAGACGGAAGACAAGACCATCAACATCCATCTCATCAAGTTCCCGCTCTACGATCTCGACGGCAAGCCGGAGATCGTCGTCGGCTTCGTCGATGACGTGACGGACTGGTTGACGATGCAGAAGCAGCTAAAGCAGCATCGCGATCATTTGCAGATACTGGTCGATGAGCGCACGGCGGATTTGCTGGAAGCCGTGAATGCGGTGAAGGAAGCGAGTCAGGCTAAATCCCAATTCCTCGCCAACATGTCGCATGAGTTACGCACGCCGATGCATGCCATCATCAATTACGCGCAGATGGGCAATGAGAAGCTTGCGGCGGCCAGTACTGACAAACTGCCCAAATATTTCTCGAACATCGAGAAAAGCGGCAGACGGTTGGTGAGCCTGGTCAACGATCTGCTCGACCTTTCCAAGATGGAAGCAGGTAAGATGCAATTCCATTTTTCGGAAGTGAATGTACGCGACTGTGCCGATCAGGCCATCGATGAATTGCGTTCACTGCTGGAAGAGAAAAATATCACCGTCGCGCTCGAAGGCGGGGCGAACAACACGGTGTTCTATTGCGACTCTACGCGGCTGGTGCAGGTGTTCATCAACCTCCTCTCCAACGCTATCAAATTCAGCGGGCAGGATAAGCGCATCACCTTGCGATTCGAAGACACCCTCATGGACATCGAAGGAGAGGACATGCCGGCTCTTGATATCCGCGTCATCGATCAGGGGCCCGGTATCCCCGATGAAGAGTTGGAGACTATTTTTTCTACCTTTACACAGAGTTCACGCACCAGCACGGGGGCGGGGGGAACGGGGCTGGGCCTCACCATTTGCCGCCAGATCATGGCTGCACACCAAGGCAGCATCCATGCCGAAAATCATCCCAAGGGAGGGACCTCGTTCGTCCTGCGTTTTCCCCTGCTCCCCTCATCCACCTATATCACCACAAAGGAATAACCTATGTACAAACCCACCGTACTGATCGTTGACGATGAAGAACTGAACCTCGACATCCTGGAGGAAACGCTTTCGGATAAAGGGTTCAATACACTGCTGGCACGTAACGGGCTGGAAGGGTGGGGCGTGTTACAGGCGCATCCTGAGATCACCGTCATCGTCCTCGACCGCATGATGCCCGTGATGGACGGGATGGCCTTCGTCAATAAACTGAAGGACGATCGGCGCTATCGTAATATTCCCGTCATCATGCAGACGGCGGCAGCGGGGAGCGAGCAGATATTACAGGGTATCAAGGCAGGCGTGTTTTATTATCTGACTAAGCCATACGAAAAGCAAACGTTGCTCAACATCGTCGGAGCGGCAATACAGGATTTGCGGAACCTGCTTTCCTTCGACGAACCAGAGGCACAATCGCCCATCATCCACATGACACAGATGGCGCTTTATTCGTTCAACACCATCGAAGAAGCGCGGGAATTGTCGCAGCATGTTTCGCAACTCTTCCCCGACCCGGCCCAGACGATGGTCGGACTTTCCGAGTTGATGATGAACGCGATTGAGCATGGGAATCTCGGCATCGACTTTGCAGGGAAACGCAAGCTGATTATGGACGGTACGTGGCAACAGCATATTCAGGATATGCTGAAACTGCCTGAGTATAAAAGTAAGATGGCCACCATTACCGTCGAGCGGTTTGATGACCGGATTGAAGCCACGATCCGCGACCAAGGAAAAGGATTCGACTATAAGCAATACGCCAGTCAGAATGCGATGAGCGTCACTGATCTCAACGGCCGTGGCATTGCCATCGCCCGCCTGATGAGTTTTGACGAAGTATCCTATCTCGGTAGCGGCAATGTGGTGCGCATGATCAAGAAGATCGGGGCAGGCGTGACACCAGAAAAAGCGTCATATCATCAAGATAGTGTGTCGTAAGTGAGTAGGCCTGATACATTTCCAGTATCCAATCCTGAAAGCCTTTCGGGTTCGTTGCAATATCCTTCGAGCCATAAAGCATGTATTCATAGCAGAGTTCGTGCAGCGCCTTTTCGTCGAGCACCTGCGTCGGGTTCTTGCGGGCTTCAATGAGTGCATCACTGAAGCCGAAAAACACATCCCCTTCATGGAACTGTATAGCGCGCGTCTGGTACCGCGTATCCCTGACAACACCCAGCGGTATGCCGGAGGAGTCGATAATGCTGGGGTGGAGCTTGCCGCCGGTGAAGATCATCGGGCGCGGGCTGGCGGCGGATGCATAGCGCAATTCGTTTTTCGCAATGTCCACGACTCCATAGAACATCGTCGCATATTCATGGATTTTCAATAAGGGAAACAGCGAGGCGTTGAGCGCGGTGAGGTATTCTCCCGGGTCATCCGTCAGCGGGAGCTGCGTATGCATCAGAGTATGCAGACGGAAGGTATTGAGGGAGGCAAGGATGCCATGCCCCGCAAAATCCACGAGGTAGAATGCAAGCTTGTCATTTACGAGCCGTTGCGCTCCCAGCATATCGCCGCTTAATAGGTAGGATGGCTCGAAGAATATGCTCATCGCCACGGGTAGCGATGTCATAATCGCCTGCTGCTCTTCCGTCGTAGGAAGGAGGGAGAATTGCATCACTTTGGCAGACTGCATTTCGCGGCTGGTGGTTTCACGGTAATGGCGAAGTTCCATCATCAGTTTGTGGCGGTGGATGTGCAAGCGTGTGCGCATCAACAATTCATGCGGGTTGATAGGTTTGACGATGAGGTCGCTCGCACCCGCGTTGAATGCGTGGGCGCGTTTATTGGCGTCCTCCACGCTGGTCTGGACAATGATAGGCGTCTCGGCGAACGCAGCGTTGTTCCGCAGGCGGCGGCAGAGTTCATAACCGTCCATCCCCGGCATCAGTAAGTCGGCGATGATGAGGTCCGGCTTCATCCGGTGACAGATTTCCAGTGCCTCATCTCCGTTGGATGCTTCCAGCAGTTCGGTCATCCCGTTCTGGCGCAATATGTGCAGCACGATGTCCCGACTGAACTTCACGTCATCCACGATGAGAATACGTTGTTCTTTAAATGATTTCAGCATTGACTTAGTGCTCGACGCGAAAGATGTCGCCGAGCTGCGCTATCTCGAACATTTTCTTCACCTGACCGCGCGGCTGGACGATGGATAACCCGCACTCGCGGGACTGACATTTTTCCCGCATCAGGAGCAGCATACCCAGGCCTGAAGAATCGATATAGGTAAGTTCTGAGAGATGCATATACACCTCATGAAATCGCTTCTCCTCCACCTCACGGATAATCTTCTGGAAATCGTTATAATGTGAGAAGGTGCAGCTTCCGTTGAGATGGATGCGCAAAATATCATCGTGTTTCAGCATAATGACTTCGAGGCTCATACGTGTACTCCCTGTGTGGCGGTGATCATAAAACGGGATATGTCGTTCAGCGCCAGTTCCTGCTGGACGGCGCCAAGTTCCATCGCGCGACGCGGCATACCGTAAATAACGCAACTCGCTTCAGACTGGCCGATGGTCATCGCCCCGCTGTTGCGCATGGCAAGCATGCCTTGCGCCCCGTCCGATCCCATGCCGGTCAACAAAACTCCCAGCGCGTCTTTGCCTACCTGCTCTGCGACCGAGCGGAACATGACATCCACCGACGGCACATGGCCAGACACTTTCTCTCCCGTCATGAGTTTGCAGACGAAGTCATCACCCTGTTTGCGTATCTCCAAATGCGCTATGCCGGGGGCGATAGTGACCGTTCCGGGACGCAAGGTCATTCCCCCTTCCGCTAACCTTACATGTAGAGAAGATAGTTTATTCAGCCGTTCCGCGAACGAGGTAAGGAAGGAAGCGGGCATGTGCTGGGTGATGACGATGGGAGGCAAACCACTAGGCAATTCGCCGAGCAAATGGCGAATGGCTTCCACCCCACCCGTGGATGAGCCGATGGCAATCAGCTTGACTGAGCCGGAGCTGCGCAGTTTAGCCAAAGTAGGTGGGGGGCCAGTCTGAGGCTCAGGAAAGCGGGACATGCCGGCGGCGCGCAACGCATGCAGCACATGGTTTGCGAATTCTTCCAACGCATTAGGGGTGGCAAGATCAGGTTTACCGATGGCGTCAAAGGCGCCGAGTTCTATCGCCTGCAACGCCTTGTCGGCACCCTGCTGTGTGAGGCTGGAGATCATCACCACCGGCATGGGACGGAGGCGCATGACGAGCCTGAGAAACTCTATCCCGTTCATAAGCGGCATCTCGACGTCGAGCGTCATGATATCGGGATGGAGATGTTTGATTTTGTCCCGTGCGTCGATCGGGTCCTGCGCCGTGCCCACCACGTCAAAATCGGGATCGGTGGCGATGATATTCGCCAGCAGCCCGCGCATGATCGGTGAGTCATCGACAATGAGCACCGTTTTTTTCCTATTCATGTAAACAACTCCATCTCCCCTGTCTGGCGTGTATTAGAAAGTTTCAGCATATAATCATATTCATGAGTGATGACCCGACGGTCTTCCTCACGCTTGAGTTTGCGTACCAATGCTTTGCCCGTTTCCGGGTAATAATGAACACGTCGCGGGCTAGTACCGCCAAGGTCTTCCGCTACCATGTTCAGCTTTTCATTACGGATAAACTCCTTAACGAAATGGATGTTCATCGCGCCGATATCAGTCATGTTGGCGAGCATATTGCCGCCGCCGAAAACCTTGACTTCCATACGCGCTTTTGATGCCCCCTCCTTGAGAAGACTATTGATGAGCTGTTCCATCGCGTGGACGCCGTAACGGTTGAGGAACGGCCCCGCTTCCTGAGTTGTCGGCAGCAGAAAATGGTTCATCCCGCCGATACCGAGTTGGGGGTCGCGGATGCAGGCGGCAACACAGGAGCCGAGAATGGTGACGATGACCTCCTGCTTCTGCGTGGATACATAGCAATCACCGGCGATGAGTTTGACGACCAACTCCTCCGTCCGCTGATCATAATAACGGTAACACCCATCGTCGAATCCGCCGATTTTTACTTTCTCCATATCACTACGGCGTTGGATCGTCATGGCACGTCATTCCTGATATAGGTCGTGTTACCCTGATAGGAGAAAAAGCGTGCGGCCTCGCCGATGCTTTCCGAATGGCCGATATAGAGCGTTCCTCCGGGGATAAGTTTCTGGGCGAAACGGCTGAGAATATTCTGCTGCGTCGGGCGATCAAAATAGATCAACACATTGCGACAAAAGATGACGTTGAAACGGTGCCGCATGGGCCAGTCATGCATAAAATTGAGATGCCGAAAGTGCACCAGGTCGCGTAACTTCTGCACTACCTGCACCGTTCCTTCCTTACGGGGATGGGAGGTGAAATATTTGCTTTTATGCAGGGATGAAAGCGCCTCCACACCCTCCCCCGTATAAACACCCTGCTCTGCTTCTTGCAAGATACGTGTGTCGATATCGGTGGCGAGGAAGACCACATCCCTTGCACTAACGGAGGGCCATGTATCGAATAAGGTGATGGCAGCGGAGTACACTTCCATCCCACGGGAACAGCCTGCCGACCATAAGCGGAATTCCGGTGTAGAACGTTTCTGCGTATAGTCGCGTAGTACACCCGCGAGATGATCGTAATGATGCGGCTCACGGAAGAATTTGGTAAGGTTTGTGGTAATCGCGTTGATGAAGTGCACCTGTTCCTCATCCGCATAGTCACTCTTCAACAACTCGCAATATTCCGCCATGCTACTCAACCCTAATTGCCGTATACGGCGGGCGAGGCGGGAATAGACCATCGCCTGTTTCTGATCTGAGAGCGCGATGCCCGCATAAGCATAGGCCTGATCCTTCAGGAAACGGAAATCCCGCTCGGTGAATGCGAATTCACGACCTCCCCCCTCGGACTCAGACATCCTAGAATTCCTCCCATCCCTGCTCCAGAGTCGTTGCAGCAGCGGCAGACTTCACTGGTTTATAGTGATGCCCGTTGCCGTTTGCCTTGGGCTTGAATGGCTTTTGAGAGGCGTTGGTCAACATCGGTTTGGTGCCAAACCCCGCATCGCGAGCCTGTTCGTCCAGCTTGAATTGTTGCATCAGGCGGTTCAGTTCTTGACCTTTCTGCGCCAGCATCTGCACGGCTGCATTGGTTTGCTCTACAAGCGCCGCATTCTGCTGCGTCATCTCGTCCATCTGGGAGATGGAGGTGTTGATCTCGCCCACTCCGGAACTTTGCTCGCGGCTTGCTTCGGCGATGGAGGTGATGATGTCCGAGACCTTCACCACCGAGCGGACGATTTCGTCCAGTGTTTCACCAGTCTGGTTGACGTAGCGCGAACCCGTCTTCACCTGCTCGACGCTTTGCTGAATCAGTCCTTTGATTTCCTTAGACGCCGATGAGGAACGGCCAGCCAGCGAACGCACCTCAGAAGCCACCACGGCGAAGCCCTTGCCTGCTTCGCCTGCACGGGCGGCTTCTACGGCGGCGTTTAGCGCCAGCAGGTTGGTCTGGAAGGCGATCTCGTCGATGACTCCAATAATGTCAGCGATTTTTTGCGAGGAAGATTCGATGCGACCCATTGCCTCAATTGCGGTCTTGACGACCTCTCCTCCCTTCTGCGCTGCCTCTCGCGCTTGCGAGGATTCCTCCCGCGCTTCGCGGGTGCGCTCGGCATTGCTGTTGACCGTGCCTGTTATCTCTTCCATTGAGGCCGCGGTTTCTTCCAGAGAAGAGGCTTGATTCTCCGTCCGTTCTGAGAGATTCTGGCTGCCGGCAGCGATCTCTTTGGCGGAACTGTTGACCGCGTCACTCGCCTCGCGGATCTTATAGACCAGATCGCGCAAACCCGTGATGGTATCGTTCAGTGAAGATTGCATATCGGCAAAGGAGCCACCGTACTCGCCTTCCATCGTGCGCGTGAGGTTTCCTGCCGCCATGATGCGTGCCACCTCAATGGACTTATTGATCGGTTCAACGATAGTATCCATCAGGAGATTGATACTTTCCGCCAGAGCACGGTAGAAACCATCAAACTCGTTCAGGTTCAGCCGTTCTTCCAAACGGCCTTCACTGGCGGCTTTCAGGACTTGGTTAATGCTCTCTTGTGCATCCTTCACCGCCTGTTCCGCTTTTACCTGATCGGTGACGATACGCCAGGTAACGAACGCCCCGTCAAACTCTCCCTTATCGTCCGGCAGCATTTCGGCGTCCAGCGCCATCCATTCCGGGCCGATAGGAAACTTTGCCTTGTGCGGTAATTTCATCCTGTCCTGTAACAATTTCCTTTGATGTGAAGGATTCTTATGGAAGATATCGATAGAATTACCCACCAACTCACCAACCCTGATGGGCAGGTATTGCTCCAGCTTTGTCAGCTCGCTAACAGAGGCCTTGTTGGTATAGGTGACGATGAAATTCCTGTCGCACATCATCATCGGCAGGTTGATGTTATCGATCATACTTTGCAGGCGAGCACTCCTGCCTCCGAGGTTGGTGATAGCCAGCATGGAGCGGGCGATGTCACCCAGTTCGTCCTTCTGCTTCAGCATGGGAATCTGAAGGTTCAATTTTCCCCCTGCGATTTCGGAAATGGTCGCCCCCAGCGATTTAAGGGAACGGCTCATACGTCGGGCGGCAAAGGTTCCAACCATCAGGATGACGAGGAGCGCAATGCCCCCTTGCGTAAGTGAATCCACCCGCATTCTAACGATAGGTGCGAAGATCTCCGATTCGTGCATCTGGGCGATCAGGGCATAGTTCACGCCGCCTATTTGCACCGGTGCGTAGAGTTGTATTAGCGCCTGATTATCCATTACCGTGTTCAGTTCTCCGCTTTTTCCTTCCAGTGCCAGCCGTACGGCTTCCATATCCATCTTCTGAGCGAGGATGTCGTTTGCTTCCGTGTCAGGGTTGTCGGTGCGCAGTAGATAATCGGGGCCGACGACAAAGGCCTCGCCCGTCTCACCCAGATTATCGTTATCCGTCACTTCGTTCATCTTGGCTGTGGAGAGTTGCACCGCTACTGCACCGATGAGCGTGCCGTCCGCGCCGTACACGGGTGCAGCCATGAAACTGGCAGGCACGCCATTGCTCGGGGCATAAGTTTCGAAATCCGCATAAAGCGTTGCATCCTTGCCCTCGCCGATTAATGCTTTTTGTACGATGGCGCCCAGATTGCTCGACTGGTATGGCCCCCGCGCGAAATTGGTCGCATAGTCCGGCTCCTTGGCGATGGTGTAGATCGCTTCCCCTGCTGCGTTGAATAGGAACAGATCATATAGCTCGTTCTGAACAATATATTCTCGCAACCACGGGTGGAACTGGCGGTGGACGTCGCTGTAATACGATCCATCCGGTGCGGCGTCCAGCGCTCCTTTGCTGCCAATTGGATTGGCGTTGGCATCGACGTAGAGATGGCGATAATACTCCGTCGGGTTCTTGCCTTCAGCTTTGGCTGTTTCCCACCCTTTTTGAAATTCCTGCAAAGCGTTGATGAGGCTGGGGTTTTTCGCCATCAGCGTCACGTTCCCTTGAATCAATTTCATATCTTCTTCGAGATCATGCTTTTTGCTGTCGATCACCGTATTCAGACTATCAATGGTGATCTGGCTAATCTCGTGCTTGGCGGTGATGAAGTTGGCGAAACCGACGACCACGCCCGTGGTGATAGCAGCCATTGCTATGATTAGCGGCAATTTCGCGGAATATTGCAAGTTATTGAACATAGGAGGCTCCATTTTGTGCGTTGGGCTGGGAAAGTTGGGAAAGGGAGTGCATATCGAATAGCTGGAGGGTATCGAGCAGGATGATCATGCGTTCTTCAATAGAGACCAGACCGGCGACGTAGCGTTCGTCGATCTGCACCGTACCGCTTGGCGGGGATTTAATGTCGCCGCGTTCGGTCGTGATGATGTCGGAAACAGTATCGACTAACATTCCGATCAGGCGATTACCAATATCGACGATGATAATAACATGCTTGCTGCTGGCATCCGTGTCGCTTTGGTAGAAGCGTTCGCGCATGTCGAATACGGGTATGATGCTGCCGCGCAGGTTAATGACGCCGCGCATGGCGCGTGGAGCGTTAGGCAGGCGCGTGGTAGGTGACCATGCCTTGATCTCACGGATGGAGCGGATATCGACCCCGTATTCCTGCTCCTGTACGGTGAAGGTCAGGAACTGGTGCAATTCAAGGTCGAACTGGTTTTGCTCCTGAGTATTGAGTTCCATTTGCATCGGCTGCTCCTTATGCGGTTGCAAGTAACGGGGGGGTGAATGAATGCGTATTGGCGGTGTGGCGGCCCATGCGGAAGATGGCCAGCACGTCGAGGATCATGGAGACTTTTCCATCACCCAATATCGTTGCACCGGAGATGCCTTCGACGGGGTCGGAATTCTCTTCGATGCTTTTGATGACCACTTGTTGCTGGCCGAGCAGGTCATCGACCACGATCCCATATTTTTCTTTCCCCGTTTCAACGACGACGATCAACGCTTCCCACGCGTTACGCATCGTTCCGGTGATGGAGAAGACATCGCCGAGATAGACCAGCGGCAGATATTCCCCGCGGATGCTGACGACATCCACCCCCGTACCGAGCGCGTTCACCTGCGCTTTTTTTGGCCGTAGTGTTTCCACGATATTGACGATGGGGATGATGTAGGTCTCGTCACCCGAGCGCACCGCCATTCCGTCGAGGATGGCCAGTGTCAGCGGCAGCGAGATAGCGAAGCGCGCCCCTTTGCCCGGCATGTTCTGGGTGGTGATCGTGCCGCCGATGGCTTCGATATTACGCCGTACCACATCCATCCCCACCCCGCGTCCGGAGATGTCCGATATGGTATCCGCCGTCGAGAAACCGGGGGCGAAGATGAGTTCGTCCACCTGCTGTGTCGTCAGATTATCCTGTGCGGAAATGACGCCTTTTTCGATGGCGAGTTTTTGTACCTTCTCGCGGTTAATGCCCGCGCCGTCGTCTTCAATGACGATCTCTATGCGCCCGCCGTGGTTCAGCGCGGAAAGAACTATCGTCCCCTCTTCCCGCTTGCCGGCAGCCCTACGAATGTCAGGCATCTCGATACCGTGGTCGGCGGCGTTGCGTATCATGTGCATCAGCGGGTCGGAGAGTTGTTCGATGATGGTCTTGTCAATCTCGGTCGCCTCGCCGTGCATCTCCAGTTTCATCTTCTTGCCCATCTTCTGCGCCACGTCACGCACCGTGCGTGGCATGCGGGAGAAGAGGTTCTTGACAGGCTGCATACGGACGCTCATCACCGATTCCTGTAATTCGCGCGTGTGCTGGGCCAGGGTCTCGATACCGTGGGCGATGAGGATGTAATGATCCTGCGGCAGGCTCAGCGACTGCATTTGCAGCATGCCTTGCGAGATGACGAGTTCGCCGACCATATTCACCAGACGGTCAATTTTCTCGATATCGACACGGATGCTTCCGGGGTGACTCGACGGGGTGGCGGCGGGAGATGGGATAGGTGTGCCGCCACCCCGCCCCGCTTCTGCCGCAGGGGGTATGGGGTGGGCAGAAGCGAATGGCGTGGGATGCATCACTTGGGGTGAGATGCAGTCATTCTTCGTGATAGAACTGTCCGATTTGTCGGACGCTTCGGTGATGGCAATATCCGCACAATCCTCAACGAATTCGAACTGCGCGGCGATGGCTTCGCGGCCTGCTTCCGTATCCAGCGTGATATGCCATGTGAGGTAGCACTGCTCGGGGTCGATAGCGGTGAATTCCGGCAACCCCGACGCGTCACATTGCACCGCCATCTCCCCCAGCGCTTCCAGCCCACGGAAAATGTAGAGTGGGTCGTTGCCGGTCTGGAGTAATGCCGGGGCGGGGCGGAAGACGATATAATAGCGCTGCCTACCCGTCACCCGTGGCGATGCGGTGAGTGGCATACCAACCAATGCTTTCTCTCCAGGACGGATGATGGCGCGGATGGCATCGAGCAACGGCGCGACGTCCTCCCCCCGATCCTCCTGCCCCTGCTTCGCGGCCATCACCATCCGTTCCACGACGGTATGGCCATGAAAGAGCAATTCTATCAGCTGCGGCGTTAGGGGAATCTGGTGACTGCGCATCGCATCCAGCAGATATTCAAATTCATGGGTGAATTCCGCGATCTGCGTCAGCCCGAACGCTCCCGCGCCGCCTTTTACCGAATGGATGCAGCGGAAGATGGCGTGTAGCAACTCGATATCCTCGTTGCCCTTTTCCAGTTCGAGCAGCTTCTCCTCCATATCCATGAGGAGTTCGGTGCATTCCTGTATATACGTCTCGCGGAATTGCTGGAGATCGAGTTGCATCAGCCCCTCACGCGCAGACGCGCTGGACGACTTCGACCAGCTTTTCCGGGTTGAAGGGCTTGACGATCCAACCCGTCGCCCCGGCGGATTTACCCTGTTCCTTCATGCTGCCGTCCGATTCTGTAGTCAGCATCAGAATGGGGGTAAATTTGTAATCGCTCATGCCGCGCAGGTTGCGTATCAGGGTGATGCCGTCCATGATCGGCATATTGAGGTCGGTGATGACGACGTCGACCTTCTCCTGCCCCAGCAGTTTCAGCGCCTCCTCGCCGTTCTCGGCCTGAATGACGTCGAACCCCGCATGGGTCAGCGTATAGGAGACCATGTCGCGCATGGTTTTGGAATCGTCGACTGAAATGGCACGTTTGGCCATAGATGCTCCTTAGGGTTCGAGTAATTCTTCCAGACCCAGTCGTGAGGCGGCCTGACGGAATGGTTCAGACGGGTTGACAATGGTGAGACGACTGCCAGTGCGTGCAAGTGCACGGCGACTGGCCATGAGCAGTTGGAGGTTCGGGGTGGTGATAGCGCTGATACGTGAAGCGTCCAGCTCGCACACGGGTGCATTCGTTTCCATCAGGCGAATCAGTAAATCCTGAAAAGCATGGGCATCACGTATGTCCAGACGTTCCTGCATAGTCTCCAAGGCTACCTCCTCTAAAAAAGTTCGATCTCGTCATGTTGTGTTGCGCTCTTCACGGTGGCCGTGTGTCCCAGTTCAGCGCAGAGTTCCTGCGCCAGTTCGGCGAAGAGTTCATCATCCTCCAGACTTGCGAGGAATTTGCCGCGCAGCTCCCCCAGTCGGAATAATTCCCACAGTCGCCTGCCCATTTCGTTTCCTGAGGGGAGCGCACCCACTGGCTCATGCGTCACCTGCTCCAGCATATCTGCCAAGGCGAGCAGGACGTTGACGCTATTGCCGAGATTCTGCGACACGTAATCCTGAAACTGCATGCCGACGATCATCTCGCTGATGACGCGGGCGGAGTGGCGGGAATCGTTGACAGCCTTCTGCATCACGCCGCAGAATTTTTCGTTCTGGTGGATGATGGCGTTCATGATGTTGCCGACTTTTTCCTGAATCAGGATATTCTCGGTCATGTCGATGGCGGCAACCTCGCAAAGAGTTTTGTAACTGCGGTTAACGCTTTCGCTGACGTTGAATATCAACCGCTCCATATGCTCCGCCAGTTCAGAAATCTCCTGCGACAATACCTTCACTTCATTGGCGACGACACGGAACCCTTTGCCCGCATCTCCCGCCGCGGCCGCCTCGATATTGGCGTTCAGGGCCAACAGCTTGGTCTGGCGGGTGATCTTGCGGATGGTGTTGACGAAGCTGGTAATCTGGCGCAGGTCGGATAGCGCACTCTCAAACTGGTCGGCCATCGACACGGCAAGCTTGGAAACTTCGAGGATGTTCAGGATCGCCTCCCGCAGACTGCGGCGGATGACGTCAAGCGCCGCCGTCAGCTCCACCTCTGCCCCGTCGAGCAGGATGGTATTGGCCACCTCCACCACTTCTTCCACGTGAGCGGCCTGAGTCGAGGCGGCTTCGGCCAGTTTCTGGAATTCATCGGAGAGGAGACGCGTCTTGTCTTCAATCAACGTCGCCGTGGCCGGCAGGTAGGAGCCGATGGTGGAAAGCGCTTTCGCCCCTATCCAGATATGCGCCTGAGAAGAAGGGGCACGCTCACTGTTCACAACCATAGGTATAGACCACTCTTTGCGACCAAAGGTTGAGTCTTCCTGCGTCAGCGGGTGAGTAGAGAGCATGCGTTCCTTCCCATTTCCGGCTGCAATATGGCATAAAAAAGCAATATGCTCAATGCGAATTACACGCATAGGTTTAGTTTTTGGTGTTGTGTGCTCTCTGTGATCCACTTACACTCACACGAAGATAGCGCAACCTGTGATTGCTTGCCCATATCCGTCACAGGGCAAAGGAATTGTCCCCCTACCACTAAATTCTTTTTGCATCCTTATGCCGTCAGCTTTATAAGCGATGATATGAAAACACTTCCTCTTCTACTTGCGGCCATTATCAACGTCGCCCTTCCCGCCAGCCCCATCTTCGCGCAAACAGCCCCTGTCGCCTCCGCGTCGGCGGATATTCCGCTGGTGGTGATCCGCTTCAACCAGCGGAAGGTCTATTTCGAGCAGCAGCTTTACAATGCGGTTTCCCGCGCCGTCGCCATCAAGCCGACCGTGCTGCTGGAAGTCGTCTCCTTCGTCCCCACGGGCACGAGTAACCGCAGCGTGACTGAGGATATGGCCAAACGTAACCTCAGCAACGTTATCCAGACACTGACGAAAATGGGGGTTCCGCGCGAGCGCATCAACGTCGTCAACGAACGCTCCGCCGCACTGCGCTATCACGAAGTGCATATCTACGTTCAGTAGATTTACCAAAATATTCAATTACCCATTTTTATGGTCATGCCAGCGTAGGCTGGCATCCAGCTTTGTATGCTCTTGTATAGCAGTCTTTTTCATCGCGAACAAAACTGCTGGATACCAGCTTTCGCTGGTATGAAGATGTAAAATGAAAAATGGATAGCGGGTCACGCAGCAATCCTATTGCTAACGACCAAAGCCTAGTAACCAACGATTAAAAGCTAATTAGCCCTGACGCGCTTTGAAGCGGGGATTCGTCTTGTTAATCACGTAGATACGACCTTTGCGGCGAACGACGCGGCAATTCTTATCACGTTTTTTTGCGGACTTTAGCGAACTCAGAATTTTCATAATATTCCCCTGAAAGAGCGGGTGTTTTAGCGGGTGAACCCCAGCCCGTCAAGCAAAATCAACCGCCTCGAAACGGCCCGGAACCATGCGGGTGAGCCCGTGCGAGGTCTTTTCCCAATAAAACGGGGCCGTCAGCAGTTGCCACAGCGCCCGATAGCAGGCGATCGAGTGCAATAGCCAATATAAGGGAAACAGCAGCAAGGCCAGCCATTCGTCCCACCACAGCCGCATGGAGGCCACCCAGCAGGCAATAGCCCATTGCACGGCCACCCCCGCCCCCAGCACGCCCAGACATGCCATCTGTACCCATGCAGGCGGCATATAGGCCGCATCGACGATTCCCGTCACCCAGAGCACCATCATCGTCCATAATATGGGTGTGATGAGATAGACGAAGGATGCACCGCCGATGAAGAGTTGAAACCCCAGGAATCCCCACGGGCCAAGTGTGCGGAATAATTGCACCGGGCGGCGCATCGCCACCAGCCAGGTGATCATATAGCCCTTGATCCACCGCGTGCGCTGTTTCATCCATGCCCAGAGAGTGATGGGCGCTTCTTCGAGCGTCAGCGAATCGAGCGGCAAGGTTTTGTACCCCTTTGAGGCAAGGCGGATGCCGAGATCGGCGTCCTCGGTCACGTTATACGGGTCCCACTCGCCTATCTGGCGGAGGATGTGGGTGCGGAAATGGTTGCTGGTTCCGCC
Source organism: Rickettsiales bacterium (assembly GCA_041749475.1). Taxonomy (GTDB): domain Bacteria; phylum Pseudomonadota; class Alphaproteobacteria; order Rickettsiales; family UBA998; genus JBGTBD01. The sequence goes on along the minus strand of JBGTBD010000040.1, from coordinate 20,942 downwards.
GAGCGGGATGGGCAGGCGCAAACGATAGAGGCCGGGAATCAGGAAATCGAACAGCGTCGCGTATTCGAGTGAGAACAGTGCGGTCAGTAGATTCTCGCGGCGGTTATAATAGTTGAGGCGCGCTTGCAGGCAGACAACATCGTGCGAGCAGGTGCGGAACTGGTAGACGGCTTTTTTCAGTTGCTGCGGTTCGGGGGCATCCTCCGCATCGTAGATGGTGATGAATTCCCCACGGGCAAATTGCAGGGCGAAGTTACAGGCTTTGGGTTTCGTGCGTGGTTCGGAGTATGGCACACGGATGATCTCGAAGCAGGCGGGCGGCGCTTCGCGGTGGATGGCGGCCAGTGTGTTCGCGTCATCCTCCTCGACGATCAGCTTGATGTCGAGCCGTGTTGCCGGATAGTCCAGCCGCTTCAATGCCTGCACAAGGCGGGGGATGCTTTCGGCTTCCTTGTAAAGCGGGACGAGGATGGTGAAGACGGGGAGGGTTGCCTCCTCCAGTGCTTTCAGCCCATCCTTGGGTGTGGTGATGCGCGGCATGCCGTACGCGGCGAGGAAAAGCAGGCATTTCATACCGATGGTGGCGATGAACAGCAGGTCCGCCACGCCGACGATCCACGGCATCACATCCGGATGTAAACAAAACCATAATATGACGACGATACTCGCCAGCACCACCAGCGGCAGGGGCCGTTGCTCGGCGCGGGCGGATGCAAGACGATCCAGGTTGAACAGGTGATTGCGTGCGTGGTCGTCCAGCACCGCACCGCAGGATTTTTCCAGCGCATGCGTCATATCGTAGGACGTCGTTAAAGCGATGTGGACGTAGTCGCCGAAGAGTGTTTTGGCGTAGGCAATCGCGGCGGGTGATTCCTGCACCATCGCCACCCAGACCGTATCCCCTTCGCGTTTCCACGGCAGGAGGCGGTGATGGATATAGGCGGGAATTTGGTCGGTATGGAGTAACGCGTGCTCCGGAGGCTCGGCGACCAAATCAGCGAAGGGCTTTTGTTGCTGGCGGGCGAGGATGCGGGTCAGCGCCAGTGGCTTGACTATGCCGAGATGCGTGAGCACCTGCCCCAGCGCGTCTTTCGTGTTACCTTGGTGCTCTAAGGCTTTCTGCAGCGATTCATGACTGACCAGCCCTTCGTCCTTCAACATCTCACCCAGCAACGGCTGGGATTTTTCGTTTACCACCGCTTCCATACCGACACCAGCGCGCCACCGCCCTCCCCCGTGCTTTTCCCCGCAACATGCGCGAAGCCACCGATCTCGACGCTTGTCGCGTCGTTCAGTGTATAGATGGCACTGAGTTGCAACTTGGTGAGGCTGTAATCATTCTGCCCGGATACCGAAACCGTATTGCTGGCGGACGTGCCGATGGGAATCGTCTGATAGAGTTGCGGTAGCATTGTCCAAGTGTCGGACAGGCCGATGCCGAGGCCGAGATGCAATTTCAATTGATCCTCCAGCACGCCGAGGCGGCGGCGGTAGGAGACATCGCCCATCAGGAAGTGATGTTCGCCATAGAGATCGAAGCCGTAGCCGTTCATCCAGCTCAGTTCCACATCCATTTGGCTGCGTCCGGCTTTCAGCCCGTCGCGGTCGCTATAGAGGCTTGGTAGTTTGAGCAGCGGTTGCAGGGAGGTGACGTATGCCCCCTGCTCCCACACCTTCCACCGCGCGAAGATTTCCGCTTCCGCGAGGCCAATATTATTCTCCGAATCACCCGTCGCCCGGGAGCGCTGGCGGATGACTTGCAGGAAGGGGGATGCACCCAGCGTCAACCGGTCGGTGAGGCCGTATTCGAAATAGGGGTTCAATTCCACCTTGGTAAAGGGGTCAGTCTGTTGGGAATTACCTGAGAGATCGAAGCTTTTGCTGGTATGATAATAAAAGGTGTTGAAGGCGAGGAACGTGTCATCCTCTTTCTGGGTCCATGCAGCGGCGTGTGGGATGGACGGTGACAGGCACGCCGTCAACAAACCTACACCTACAATCCATCTTCCGTTTGCGACAATTCCCATATTATGAGAATACCAATTACGGAAAAAGGTAACGAGTTTAGCGTTAAGTTATTGCAACTCTTAAGAGCATATATATGGTTATATGCGCTTTTTTGTAACAGTTATACAAGCGCCATTCCCGCGCAAGCGGGAATCCATAGCACAGCGGACTCCGGATAGATGGATTCCCGCTTGCGCGGGAATGACACAATAATAGTGGGAGTTACGCGCCCTAAGACTAATGCACGATGCGCTGGATGTCTTTCAGCGCTAACTGAATCAACGCCTCATCGGATTCTTCCGACATCTTATCTGCGATGACGTCGCGGGCGGCTTTCATGGCGATGTCCACGACCTGTTTCTTCACGTCCTGAATCGCTTTTTCTTCTTCTTGCGCGATCTTCTGGTCAGCGAGGGCGACGCGGTTATTGATGGCTTGTTGCAATTGCTCCTGCGCCTGAATCTGCAAGGCTTGCGCTTCTTCACGGGCGGCTTTCAAGATGCTGGCAGCTTCGGCTTCGACTTCCGTCTGCTTACGCTGATATTCAGCGAGCAGGGCCTGTGCTTCTTCACGCAAGCGTACAGCTTCGGCCAGTTCCGCTTCGATATGGTGGATGCGGCCATCCAGCGTCTTGCCGATGATGCGGCCAATGGGACGGAACGTCAGAATGACGAATAGCCCGAAAGCCATCGCCACCCAAAATGTCGGATCCTCGAACATATCCACTCTCCTTGCCCTTATCAGGCTTATTTCTTTTTCAATGCAGCGGCAATAGCTGCGTCATCCGCCTTCGCGCCGACCAGTTTGGTGATGATGGTCTGGGTGACGTCCTGCGCCACCTGTTCCAACTGTCCCTGAATCACACCGCGTTTGGCGGCGATGGTCTGCACCGCCTGTTCCACTTTGTCCTGATACTCGCGGTCCAGCTCTTTGCGTTTCTCCTCGATGGAGTTGCGCATGCTGATGGACGTCTCGGAGATGATGAGGGCCGCCTTCTCTTTCGAGTCGGCGTAGTTGCGCTCATATTCCATGCGGGCGGCTTCGGCCTGATCGGAGAAGGCGTCCGCCTTGCTCAGATCCTGCGCGATGCGGTGACGGCGCTTTTCCATCACTTCCTGCACGCGCGGCAGGGCCAGCCGGCTCATCAGTATATAGAGCAGGAAGAACGTGACTCCCAGCCAGAAGAGCTGGGAGGCGAACGTCGATGTATCAAACTGTGGCACGTCTTGCTATTCCTTCGGATTATACGACGAAGAGAAGCAGGATCGCGATCACGAAGGAGAAGATCCCCATGGCTTCCGCGAGACCGGCGCCGACATAGACGTATTTCGCGAGTTTCGGTTCCGCGGCAGGGTTACGCGCGATACCGTTCAAGATCGCAGCGAAGATGCTGCCCACGCCGATTGCAGCGCCGAGCATCCCGAATGCAGCGAGACCAGCGCCTAGATATTTCAATGCTTCCAATTCCATTTTAAGACTCCTTAGTGTGATGTATTGTGAGTGAGGTTAAACATAATTTTTAATGTAAATGCAAGGCATCGTTCAGGTAGACGCAGGTCAGTACCGTGAAGATGTAGGCTTGCAGGACGGCGACGAAAATCTCGAATCCGGTCAAGCCGACGAGGAAGATGAACGGAGCCCAGCCGACGGTCGCGCCGAACATCAGGATCAGTCCAGCCATGACCTTCATCAGCAAGTGACCCGCCATCATGTTCGCTCCCAGACGGATGGAGAGGCTGATGGGGCGGGCGAGGTAGGCGAACAGCTCGATGACGTACATCAGCGGGGCCATCCACCACGGCGTGCCGTGCGGCAGGAAGAACATCAGAAATTTACCCAGACCATGCTTCATGATGGCGATGACGGTGACACCAAGGAAAATCACCAGCGCCAGTGCGAAGGTGACGATGATATGGCTGGTCACGGTAAAGGAATACGGAATCATCCCGATTAGGTTACAGAAGAGGACGAACATGAAGAGGGTGAAGATGAACGGGAAATATTTCTTGCCCTCGGACCCGGTATAGTCCCGCACCGTACCGGCGACGAACTCGTAGGACATCTCGGCCATCATTTGCCAGCGGCCCGGAACCAGTGATTTCCGGCCCATGCTCACATACATAAACAGGAAGGACAGCGCGAGCGCGAGCACCATGAACAGGGAGGAATTGGTGAAGTCGATATTATATTGACCCAGTTGCGGCAACGGGATCAGGGTCTGGATCTCAAACTGATGAAGTGGACTTTGGGCCATATCACTCTTATACGTCGTGTGTTCCGGTTGCGCACCCTATATATAGTGGGCCTCCGGGGTTTGCACCTACAAACCTGAGGTTAAAATCGGGACGTGTTTAAGGGATTTTCCCCCGCTTGTCTATCATTTCTTGGCAGAATTTTGAGCCTTTTTTTCCTGTTCTTCCAAAAGGCTCGCGTAGCGGGCGTTGGTGCGGTAGAGATTCATGAAGCCCCCCACCGTGCCGAAGCCCATGCAGATGAGCAGAAAGAGCGGCAGCGTCCCGGCGAGGGTGTCGATACCATACCCGATCATCGTCCCCACTGTTACCCCGGCGACGAGTTCCGTCCCCAACCGCATCACCAGTGACGCACCCGAAGGCGGCGGCGGGCTCGCATCCTTCTCCTCCACCTTAGCGGCCTTGATTTTGGCGCGGAGCGCGTCAACCGAAGGCAATTCGCGCGGCACGTTTATTCCTTTTTCGGGTCGGGGGATGTCTTCTCCGCCGGAGCCGCAGCACCTTCGCTCTCCTCAGCCTGTTTCAGGATGGGGTCGAGCGCGGCTTTGAACTTCGCGAAGTCGGAAACGGCCGTCACCTTCTCGCCGTTCATGAAGAAGGTCGGCGTGCCTTCGATCTTCAAATTCTTCTCCGCATCGAGACGGGTCTGCAGGATTTCATCCTGCAATGCCTTATCCTTCATGCAAGCGGTGAAATCGGCATCCGACATGCCGCCGACATTAGCGATGGTCTTCAGCGCCTTCTCGGTGTCCATCGTGAAGGCCCACTTTTCCTGCAACTTGAACAGGACTTTGACGAATTTATAGTGCTTGCCCTTGGGTGCGCACTCGACCAGTTGCGCGCCTTTCATCGCCGGTTCGTTCAGCACGAAATGGCGCAGGACGTAGCGGATTTTTCCGGTCTTGATGTATTCCTTGGAGACTTCGGGGAAGATGGTGTTGGAGAAGTCCGCGCAATGCGAGCAGGACATGGAGGCATATTCGATAACGTCTACCCGAGCGTCTTTCTTGCCGAGATAGACTTCGCCCTTGTTCAGTTTCAGCAATTCATGCGGCGGAATCTCACGCGCTTCACCCACGCGCTCCGCAGCCCATACAGGCTGGGTGGAAACCAATAGACCGATCACAAGCAATGCACGTTTCATAAATAGTACTCCCAGTTATTTATATGCCCGCACATTACCGCAAGCACGCGCATTTAGCAACGACTCCTCGCATAGAAGGCGGGATATGGATTCTTTATTTCGCTTCGCCAATAGTGGCCGTTTTGGAGGCATCATGAGCGGGTGGCAAAGCGCATACAGCATCCTGAAGGACGCGGTGCAGACATGGCTGGACGATAACGTCCCGCGCATGGGCGCGTCGCTCGCTTTCTACACGGTGCTCGCCATCAGCCCGCTCCTGCTTATCTTCATCGCCATTGTCGGCCTCATCTTCGGGCAGGAGGCGGCGAGCGGACACGTGGTCGCGCAGATGGAGGCGATGACGGGCAGAGAGGCCGCGAAAACGATTCAGGAGATCATCGCCGCCGCGCAGAAGCCGAGCGACAGCCTCTTCGCTGCCTTCGTCGGCGTCCTCACCCTCATCATCGGCACGTCCGGCCTGTTCGGTGAATTGCAGGCGGCGCTCAATGCCATCTGGAACGCACCGCCCGCCCGTGGAGGATTCACACAATTGGCCCGCGCGCGGATATTATCCTTCGGCATGGTATTGGTGACGGGGTTTCTGTTGCTTGTCTCGCTGGTCGTCAGCGCCGTGCTGGCGGCGATGGGCGGGTATTTCGTCGGCCTGCTACCTGACCTTGCCCCCCTACTGGAAGCGGTCAATTTCGTGGTGACGCTCGGCATGGTTACCACCCTGTTCGCGATGATTTTCAAATTTTTGCCGGATGTGCATATCGCCTGGCGGGATGTATGGGTGGGTGCATTCATCACGGCGCTGCTATTCAGCATCGGCAAGTTGGCGATTGGGCTTTATCTGGGGCGAAGCGGTGTCGGCTCGGCCTATGGCGCGGCGGGGTCGCTCGTTGTATTGCTGGTCTGGGTTTATTACTCGGCGCAGATTCTCCTCTTCGGCGCGGTGATGACGCAGATCGTCGCCACGCGGCGCAAAAGCTCCGACGTACATCGGCTCAAAGCGTCCATAGCCCGGATTCAGAGGAAAGTCGCGGCTTTAGGCGAAGTTTAAGCAGCCACCTTATCGCCCACGCGCTCATCATCCTCGATGCATTCAATGGCGGCGATGGCGGCCATGTTGACGATGTCGGAGACGGTCGAGTTCATCTGCAATATCTGCACGGGTTTTTCCAGACCCATCAGGATGGGGCCGAACATCGCGCCGCGACCCAGCTCATCAAGGATACCGGCGCAGATATTCGCCGTATGCAGTGCGGGCATGACGAGGACGTTGGCGGGGCCGGAGAGGCGGCAGAAGGGATAGAGCGCCATCAATTCCTCGTTCAGCGCCACATCCGCACCCATTTCGCCGTCATACTCGAAATCGACCTCGCGGGTATCGAGAAGCTTCACCGCATCCTGAATCCGTTTCGATTTCTCGCGTTTCGGATTGCCAAAATTGGAGAAAGAGAGGAACGCAAGGCGCGGGTCATGACCAAACTGGCGGGCTTTCTTGGCAGTCTGAATCGCGATGTCGGCCAGTTCCTGCGCATCCGGCAGTTCATGGTGCACGGTGTCGGACATGAAGATGGTGCGCGTCTTCGTCACCATCATCGAGATGCCGATCATATGCTCACCCGGCTTGGTATCGATTACGCGGCAGATATTCTCCAGCGCCCGGTAATAGGTGCGGGTGAGGCCGGTAATCAGCGCATCCCCGTCACCACAAGCAAGCATACATGCGGCGTAGGTGTTTCGGTCGTTCTTCACCATGCGTGCAACGTCACGATAGAGGAAGCCGTTACGCTGCAGTTTTTCGTAGAGATAATCGACGTATTTATTGACGCTTTTATTGATGGCGGCGTTGGTGATCTCGATGCCTTCGACATCGGTGATCTGCATCCGGTGCATCGCTTCCTTGATGCGGTCGGCGCGGCCGACGAGGATGGGAGTGCCGTAGCCGTTATCACGCCACTGCACGGCGGCGCGGATGACTTTTTCTTCCTCGCCCTCGGCGAAGATGATGCGGCGCGGGTTGGCGCGGACTTTATCGAGGATGCGGCTGACCGTGTTGGCCGTGGGGTCAAGACGCGCGGTGAGTTCGCGTTTATAGGCCTCGAAATCGGTGATGGGCTTGCGCGCCACGCCGGTTTTCATGGCCGCCTTCGCGACTGCGATGGGGATGGTGGAAATCAGGCGGGGGTCGAATGGCGTGGGGATGATGTATTCCGGGCCGAATTCCATCGTGCGTCCGGCATAGGCGCTGAACACCTCGTCCGGCACTTCTTCGCGCGCCAGCTTGGCGAGGGCTTCGGCGGCGGCGATCTTCATCTCCTCGTTAATCTCACGCGCGCGCACATCCAGCGCGCCACGGAAGATGTAGGGGAAGCCCATCACGTTATTGACCTGATTCGGATAGTCCGAACGGCCCGTCGCGATAATCGCATCCTTACGAACTTCACGGATTTCTTCCGGCAAAATTTCGGGGACCGGGTTCGCCATCGCGAAGATCACCGGGTTCTTGTTCATGGCTTTCACCATCTCTTTGGACACCGCGCCAGCGGCAGAAAGCCCTAGGAAGACGTCCGCGCCCGTGAAGGCATCGAGCAGCGTGCGCTTGTCGGTCTTCACCGCATGGGCGGATTTCCACTGGTTCATGCCCTTTTCGCGGCCTTGATAAATAACGCCATCGCGGTCACAGAGCAGAACGTTATCATGCGGCACGCCCATCAGCTTCAACAGCTCAAGGCAGGCAATACCCGCCGCGCCTGCGCCGTTTACCACAACCACGAGGTCTTCCATCTTGCGGCCCGTGATATGGGCGGCATTGATGATCCCGGCGGCAGCGATGATGGCCGTCCCGTGCTGGTCATCATGGAATACGGGGATGTCCATCAGCTCTTTCAGCTTCTGCTCGATGATGAAGCATTCCGGCCCGGCGATATCCTCCAGATTGATCCCGCCCCAGGTCGGTCCCAGATATTTCACGGCGTTGATGAATTCTTCCGGATCGGTCGTATCAACTTCAATGTCCACCGCGTCGATGTCGGCAAAGCGTTTAAAGAGGATCGCTTTCCCCTCCATCACGGGCTTGGAGGCGAGTGCACCGAGATTGCCGAGACCGAGGACAGCTGTCCCGTTCGATATAACGGCAACGAAATTGCCCTTGGAAGTATAGTCGTATGCCTTGTCCGGATCTTCATGGATGCGCTGGCACGGCACGGCGACGCCGGGGGAGTACCCCAGCGAGAGATCACGCTGCGTTACCAACGGCTTGGTCGCGCGGATGGCGAGCTTGCCCGGTTGCCCTTGCGTATGGAATAATAGCGCCTCTTCATCCGTGATGGGGATGTTCTCGGTCTGCATCGCTTCGGATTTATTGGCTTTGGGGGGCATGGACACTACTCTCGCAAGGTGAATGGGAGCAGTAAAGTTGCAAAAACCCTGTTGAATTGCAAGTTAAAAGCGGCAGAAAAGCTTGGTGCAGCGCAGCATCTTCATACAAACCTTAACGAAATTGCAAAGAATCCCGTCCATAATGGTTTTTTTGAAAGTATTTCATGGAACTAAACATCACCTCGAACCCTGTCCAGAAAACCTTACAATCGTCACTTTCACAAGTGCTTTCTGGAATAGCGCCTGAACATATCTCCGTGGATACCATTAATATCAGGGATCAGATCGCCGTGAAGGTTACGGAGCATTCCTGTGACCCACAATCCCGCATTGAATTCCAGAATGCACTCGATTTCCTCGGAGCGAAGCCAGCGGGCAGGATATTGCCCTTGCCTAGGGCAAACCCGACGGAGCCGCAATCGCTTACAGTGAACCTTACGCCCTCGCCCGAACTGGAATCACGCCTTGGATTATTGAATGCGTTCCAGAAAGGCCGCGCCTACGTCCACTTCATGGAATTACCGCCTTATAAATTCACCCTCGAAGGGCTGGAGGAAAAAATATTAAGTCCGCTAGTTGGATTGATGAGTGGCCAGCCCCATATCCAATATAATGATTATGGATTGCTAGGCCCCAAACATCAATTCCGCCTCGTTCACAGCGCGCCAGACCGTGGGGTGACGGCTCTTGCAGGCCGTGCGTTGAAAGCCCACATCCCCGTTCCCACGTTTGAAGATTGCCAATATGGTTTAATGTTCAACGGTACGGACCATGAGAATGTACGCCCCCTTTTTTTTACAGATAGGGACGCAAAATCCGTCTGTATCCAGAAAGACAAGATGATCGACCCGCATCTTTATATCCATGATGGGCACTACGCCGACCCGGAGATACTTTCTCTACAACATCAGCACAAACCGGGAGAGGGAGGCGATTATTTGCTTCCTGTGCACGGCGATGACAAACAAGTACAAGGGGTGGAACGCGCTTTGGATCATTACTGGAATACGATACAGCCCATAGGATCTGCTTTAGATCACGAGATCGATTTCAATGCCAAGATTAGGTGGGCTCTCAGCCATCACGCTGGAGAATTCGGGTAATATGAAACCTGACCTATTATTCGATCTTTTCCCCGAACGCTTATTGCGCGCACTCTATATCCGCGAAAGCATCACTGAGAAACTCAACGAGCAGCAGCCCGGCTATATGGCAGAACATTTCCCCGATAACGGCACATTGCCGATCATACTCTACAATCCAAACGGGAAACAAACGGGATTCACTGAAATCCACCTTACCCCGGAACGCATAAAAGAGGCGCTGGATGTATTCCAGGAAAATGGCACTCCCACCTACCCGGAAGAAATCCCCATGTATGAATGGGCACTACACCAGATGGAAGCACGTGAGAGAGCGCGTGCAGTGGATTTGCCGGCACATTAATATTTTCAGTTGATTTCTGCTCCCACTCTGCTCAGATGCAGGGATGACAAGCCCTGCAGCCCCCTTAAAAAATGATGGTTTCGCGGAAGATGCGACTTCCGCCGCCCCGCTCTCCCCCGGTATGGCGCAGTATATGGAGATCAAGTCGCGGCATCAGGATTTCCTGTTGTTCTACCGCATGGGGGATTTTTATGAGTTGTTCTTTGACGACGCAGTGAAAGCGGCTGCGGTGCTCGATATCGCGCTGACCAAGCGCGGGCAGATTCGTGGGGTGGATATCCCCATGTGCGGCGTGCCGGTGCATTCTTCGGACTTTTATCTGGAAAAACTCATCGCCAACGGCATCAAGGTCGCCATCTGCGAGCAATTGGAGGACCCATCAGAAGCCAAGAAGCGTGGTTCCAAATCCGTCGTCCATCGCGATGTCGTGCGTATCGTCACCCCCGGAACGGTAACGGAGGAGACGTTGCTCGCGCCCGACCGTTCCAACTACCTCGCCTCTATCGCCGAAGTCAAAAGCGACTGGGCGTTGGCGTGGATGGATATTTCCACAGGGGAATTTTCCGTGATTGAAACCTCGCCTGCGCAACTCGCCTCTGAACTGGCGCGACTGACACCCAGCGAGATTCTCATCTCCGAACAGGAATGCAATAGCGACCGGCTCTCCGCGATCCTCTCCGACCATAAAGCCTGTCTGACCCCAATTCCCGAATCTTCTCTACATGGCAAGCGCTCGGCAGAACGGCTGCGCGAATATTATGGGTTGAGTACACTCGACGCATGGGGCGATTTCACGCTGGCCGACCTCGCCTGCTGCGGCGCGCTGCTCGATTATGTCCACCTGACGCAGAAGGACACCCCTCCCCGGCTTGACGCGCCGAAGAAATACGCCGCCTCCTCCGGCCTCGCCATCGATGCGGCGACGCGGCGGAATCTGGAACTGGTTTCTACGCTATCAGGCATGCGGCAGGGCAGTTTGCTTTCGACTATCGACCGGACACAGACCGCATGCGGTGCGCGTCTTCTTGCCTCACGCCTGTGCAATCCGCTGACAGACGTCGATACCATCACCGCGCGGCATGACGCGGTGGCGTTCTTCGTCGAACATGCGTCATTGCGTTCGGGTCTCAGGGATACGCTACGCCGTTGCCCTGACCTTGAGCGGGCGCTGGGGCGGTTGATGATGCAACGCGGCGGCCCGCGAGACTTGGCGGCGCTGCGTGACGGGCTTTCCGCCGCCACTGCGATGGCCGATGCGTTACGCACGATTCCGCATGGCTCGTTGCCGGAAGAAGTGGAGAGTATCGTCGCTGGGCTTGGAACGCATACTTCCCTCATCGCCCATCTCACCGCGACACTGAAAGATGAATTGCCGATGCTGGCGCGGGACGGGAATTTCATCCGTGCAGGGTATGATGCGGCGCTCGATGAATTCCGTTGCTTGCGTGATGAATCGAAGAAGCTGATCGCCGCGATGGAAGTGCAGTATAAGACCGCGACGGACATTCCCTCGCTGAAGATAAAATACAACTACATGCTCGGCTTCTTCATCGAGGTGACGAAGAAGCACGAAGCGAAAATTCCGTTTGAATATATCCATCGCCAGACGATGAAGGACGCGATGCGGTATACCACGCCGGAGCTGGCGGAAATCGAGAAGAAGATCGCCGAAGCCGCCGACCGCGCTTTGCGTATCGAGCTGGAGATCTTCGAGCGGTTGGTCGAGGAAATACGCGCCGATGCGCATACCATCGTCGCCGCCGGGCGCGCCATCGCGGCGCTCGACGTGACGGCGGCACTCAGCGAACTGGCGCAGCATGAACGCTATTGCCGCCCCGTTATCGACGATTCCCTTACCTTCCGCATCACCGGCGGGCGCCATCCGGTGGTGGAATCCTTCCTCGGGCGGGAGGGGCAGCGCTTCATCGCCAACGGGTGTGACCTGACGGGCGACCAGCGGCTATGGCTCATCACCGGGCCCAACATGGCCGGGAAATCGACCTTCCTGCGGCAGAACGCGCTCCTCGCACTGATGGCGCAAATGGGCTCTTTCATCCCCGCTACGGAGGCGCATATCGGTATCATCGACAGGCTTTATAGCCGCGTCGGCGCGTCGGACGATCTCGCGCGCGGGCGTTCCACCTTCATGGTAGAGATGGTGGAGACGGCGGCAATCCTCTCGCAAGCCACGTCGCGTTCACTCGTCATCCTCGATGAAATCGGGCGCGGGACGGCAACGTATGATGGGCTCTCCATCGCCTGGGCGGTGGCCGAACATCTGCATAACGCCACGCGTTGCCGGGGACTGTTCGCGACGCATTACCATGAACTGACGCACCTCAAAGAATCGCTTTCCTCCCTCGCGCTTTACACCGTGAAAGTGAAGGAATGGAAGGGCAACGTCATTTTCCTGCATGAAGTCGCGGCGGGCACGGCGGATCGGTCATACGGTATCCATGTCGCGCAATTGGCGGGATTACCGGAGAAGGTCATCGCGCGGGCAAAAGTGTTGTTGAAAGCGTTGGAGACATCCGACCACAGTCCTGTGCAGGCGATTACATCGGGGGCGTTGCCGCTGTTTGCCATGGCGGGAAAACCCGCGACGGTGGAAAGCGCACCTGTGTCCCACGCTATGGAATTGCTGAGTACGATCAAGCCAGACGAGCTATCACCCAAGGAAGCGCTCGACGTACTGTATCGCCTGAAATCCCTTAGCGGCTAAGGGTGTTGCAAGCGGGGGATGGTTTCTTGCCCAGCCCGTTTATCAGTTCCTCGGTCAGCGGCTCTAGGACGGGAGATAGATCCGCCGCCGCATCCATTATTTCTTGCGGATTGTGCTCAACATTTGCCAGCGATATTCCTTCCCCTGCCTTAGCAAGACGGGTGTTCAAATCATTGAGCCTATCCTGCGTTTCAGGGGAAAATGCGTTATATTGCTCAAGGATTGCACGACTTCCTTCTTTCACGCCGGAGGGAAGTGTCCATTGATCAAGCGAGATCATCTTGATCGTATCTTCGATACCCTGCGCTTTCGCCATTTCCCAATTAGCGACCAGCTCAAACTTTTGCCATGCATTCAACCCGTCGAACGTGTCACGAGCGCTTTGTGCAAGCTTATTGACGGCGCATTGCACATCCGGAGCATCCACCAAGATTTGTATCCGTGCTTTATCTGCTTCTGAAATCATATGTATATATCCCTTTATTGTATATATAATATCTATACTTTATGACGCTTTGATGTCGGTTCATTTTCCATAAAAAACAATCACTTTTAACCTTTGCTCAATCTTTTAGCTGTAAGACCAAAGATGGGGAGCACCATGTATGGCCGAACATTTCGTTGACCCGAAGACCATTCTCTTCCGCGAAGGGGATGCAGGGGATTTTGCGTATCACATCCTTTCCGGGCGCGTCGAGATTCTGAAACATGCCGAAGCGGGGGAAGTACAACTCGCCGTCCTCGAACCCGGCAACGTATTCGGTGAGATGGCGCTCTTCGAGCCCGGCGCAGTACGCTCCGCTACGGCACGCACCATCACCGCTACCAAGTTGGAGACGCTTTCCGCTGCCGAACTTAAAACCCTGTTCGCACAATGCCCGCCCCGACTGGAGCCGTTCATCGTCAGCCTCATCCATCGCCTGAAATATTTGAACCAGCGCATCGCCAAGCAAGAACGCGCGACCGTGCTGCTCGACGCCGCAATCAACAAACTCACCCTCACCCCCGAATGCGATGCACTACGCGGGGTGATGAACGCTGTTGTCGTCCACGCCGCCAACCTGCCCTTCACCATCGGCGGACATCCGGAAACGGAAAGCGCTCAGGGTATGTGCAATCTCGAACTCCCTTCCACAGGCTCGCCGCCCTTCATCTCCTACCAGCATTGCCAGATTGAGCGGACGGCGGACGGCGTCTTCATCGTCGATTCCGGTTCGCGCCACTGTACGGTGCTCAACGGCGTCGCCATCGGTCGTGCGAAACTCTCCTTCAAAGCGCCGCTATTGCCGGGAGAGAACACGCTCACCCTCGGCGTCAATTCGCCGTATAAGATCAAGATTCTGTGCGAGTAAGTTTAGCGTTCGCGGCGTCTGTGGGGAGCTGTCTTTATCTGAGCGTCGCATATCTTCACGGGGTCAAATCCGGGGGTATGCTCCGTCACCATCCGCTCACTGGCGGCAATAATGGCGGGGTCTTGCAGCGCCTCCCTCACGTGAGGAGCGAATGAGCCGTTCTCGGGCCCGAAGAAGAATCGCAAACCGCCCATCTGCTCATTCAATGTCGTCTCTATCGCCGTCCCTATGCGCTCCGCCGCTTCCGGATTGCTGGGTATTCCCGCTGCCTGCTTGATATCGCGCATCATCGTCTGGAACCGATCGGCATGCTCCCTGTCACCCGAGCTGGTGCAGAACTCATCGATATGCGTCTTAGTTTCTTTCAGCATGGCGCGTAATTCTTTTTCATCGACCGTTTTGCTGTTATCCGCGTCGGCGTTGCTGGACATGTACACGACGTTCTCGATGAATGCTTTGACAAACTCGCCCTGATCCCGTCTGTAGGCTTTAATCAACTTGCCTTTAGGAGTGAACTTAACATTGTCAGACGGAGTATCAGCCATAGATACAAGTATAGCTCATTATTCATGAGAAATACATGTCTATACTATCAAAAGTGACTAAATTCGATATTCCTCAACGGGCTTCCCGCCGATGATATGCTCGGCCACTACCCTGTCCACCTGCTCGGTCGTGGTCAGGCGATACCAGACGCCGTCAGGGTAGACCACCATCACGGGGCCTTCCTCGCAGCGATCGAGGCATCCGGCGGCGTTGATGCGGACACCCTCCACGCCCAGCTCAGCGCAGCGCTTCTTCATGTAATCACGGATGGGGCCGCCGCCCCGGTCGATGCAGCAGCCGCGCTCATGCCCGTCAGGGCGTTTGTTAGTACAGACGAAAACGTGGGTGCGGAAGACCATGCCCCCACCCTAAGCGAGGGTGGGGTTAGACGCAAGTATCGGTTATGCCGTCAGCACGCCGCGCAGGAGAAACATCACCATGAACGCGGCATACCAAGATACATACTGCAGCAGGGCGATATAAGGCGCCGTTTTATACGTAAGCTTCACCACCCGGCGATGCACCATCCAACCTTCGATCATCACGCTAAGTGCAATCATCAGTATCAGGAGATTCTCATGTTTCATGACGCCCAGCGCATCGTTCGCCGGGAGCAGGATGAGGAAGAACACCGAGGTGGTCACGCCTACGATTCCTCCCGTAGTGCGCGCCGCTTTGCGCCATGATGTCTTTCCCATCGAACGGTAGACAGGACATTCCAACGCGAAGCGCGTCAGGAAGAATACCACCCAGCCCAGTATAATCGTTATCAGCAAATCCATCGAAACCTCCCTTTCCCCTTCTATTCGATTGAACGGGCGTTCAGGTTACGAGATGTTGTAAAATTAATTCACTGTCTGCTGGGCTGCGAAGCCGCTGGCATCACCGCCGACGCGGTTCACGCTGGGCAGCACCAGATTGGATGCCGGCGGGCGGTCAGGGTCGCCCGTGATGGTCGTATGCAGCAGGATACTACCCTTGCCACCCGCGACCGTGTTGCCTTCCACAACCAGCGATTCAGGCGTGTTGCCACGGGGCCAAGCGTCGATGGAAGGTGAGTTACTGAACCAGTTATTCTTGACGACGGTCAGGCGCGGATGGATACCGTTCAAGGCATGCGCATTTTGCCCTACCCCTGCAGAGAAGAATTGCGACACGGCAGAGGTGAGGTTGATGAAATTATTCCCCTCTACGTAAGCATTCTGCACATTGAAGATGATCATGCCACGCCCTTTACCACGGAATGTATTGTTACGGATGAATACATTCTCACCGGTATTATCGATACCCGCCTTATCGGATTCCTGCCCGACCATGATGTTCTTGACGGGGCCGGGATTATCCGGCGTCTTGCCGTCACCCCCCACGAAGAAGTTATTCTCGATATAGGTGTTCTTGAAACCGGACTTGGTGGAAATAGGCTGGTTGAAGCCACCGAGTATCAGGTTCTTCGTCACATAGACCGCGCCGACCTTCGACCCGTAGAGCCGCACAGCGTAATCCATACCCCAATCCTCGATGCCACGCTTGTTCATCCCGCGGCGATTATTCCAGATCCAATTCTCCAGTATGACGTATGCTCGGTTTTCATCCTTACCATACATCATCGTCCCGTTGGAGGAATTGAACACGTGGTTACGTACAACCCATGCCTGAGGCGAGGAAAGGATATTGATGCCCCCTCCTCCTGCCGGGAAGTAGAACCCTTCCACCCACGGTGCTGAGAACTTCTCCAGCTCCAGTCGTCCGAAGCGCGCACCGTCTGTTCGGTAGCCCTTGACGATCTGGCTGGCGATGGTTGCGTAAGCGGCGCTCGTGCGTTTAGTGGTGTCGATCCCGGTCAATACGGGAATGGTACTGATGAGCTTGATTCGTCCTGTCTGCTTCGGTTTATTTACTGCTATATTGCCATAATTACCGGGCAGGAATTTGATGGTCGAGCCGTCGTCTACACCACGCAACGTCGCCACCGCATTACCGGGGCGGGACAGGTCGGTACTGATACCGCTGCCGCCGGGGGAGACGAAATAGACGTTGCCGCTATACCTTGGCGCGGAAGGTAATGTGCCCGGTGCACTGCCGTCGGGTATCGACCCGCCGGACGAACTGCCGGGGATGATGACGCCGCCACTTGATGAACTGGATGCCATGCCGGAACTGGAACTGCCGGACGAAGACCCAGCGCACGTGCCGGTCAACTGACAGAGCGGAATGCTGTCGTCGTTATTATACCCCTGACCGGGGGTTTCATCCTGATCGACCACATCCACGCCGCCTGAACCTGAGGAGCTACCGCCGCTTGACATCGCACCGCCGGAAGAACTCACAGGGGTGATCTGACCTTTCTTGCTGCCCAATTTCTCGAAGGATTCAAAGGCGACCCTCTTGCCATTAATGACCAGCGTCACCGGGTTTGCTCCGGCGGGTATATCAATGAGGGAAGCAGCGTGATGTTCTTCCAGCCGCGCCTCCAGCGAAGGCCATGCTTTGCGCGCCCAGAAACGTCCTTTGCTCATAGGCACGAGGTTATAAATATGACCGCCCTGCCGAATATAGATGGCTGTGTGGGCAGAAGTGATGACGGATGGCGTCCCTTGCGTGGTGCTATGGGTATAGTTTGGATAATATCGGCTTCCCTTATCTAGGGGAAGGGCGTGTGCAGCCGTTGCCATACCGAGGCTGAAGATGAAGGAGAGCATCGCGTAGGTATTTTCGAACTGATTCATAATGGCCCTACACTAACATAAAGTTATATCACTACATTTACTGCCTAATGATTTGTCGGTTCGCAGGATAGCCCGTACCCAGCGTCGGGCAGCCGCCTGTGCTCTCCTTACATTTCTTGTAGTTCGGGGGAATGGCGACCATCGTGCCTGAGATGTTTATATTGTTGTTCTTCAGCGTTGCTTTCTCGATATTCTGAATCAGGATGCCCATATTCGCTTTCCCGCTCAGCGTATTGTTAGAAAGCATCGCTTCGCCAACCGAACGATATCCAGTTTTCACGGTGTTAGGCTCCTGACCTAATTCGATACAGTTCCGGCCGCATGAATTGAATTTGTTATTATCAATCAGCGTATATTTCGCACCCCACTTCAGCGATATCCAATGATTGGCGAGGCTACCGAAGATATTGTTACGAATGAAGACACTCGTCGCGTTATAGACCCTGATACCGTAATCCATATTCGCGACCTCTGTGCCGCCGACTACAGTCTCACAGAAGGATTTATTATTCAGGTTACAGCCGACCTTGTGGTTATGGAATACATTGTTATCGATCTGGATATTGCTATTGCCACCACCCGGGCTTAGCAGGACACCCGTGTTCGTTTGCTCGGCAAAGGTAGAGCAACGGATGGTGATGTTCTGGCTTCGGCGTATATCGACACCGCCGCCGACGACCTTGATGCCGTCCAACGTCAGGTTGCTGACTTCGTTCATCGTGGTATTACCGAAAACGCATGCGCCCGGTTCGGAGCATTTCAATGTCGCCCCGCCGAATGATTTACCCTGCAGGGTCAATCCGCGGTAATTACCCGGGGCCATGATATGGACTCCGCCATTGATGCGTTGCGCGATGCCCACTTGTGTGGCGGGGCTTATCGTCGCCGCTTCAGTCGCAGGCATACATGCGTAAGGCGCAGGCGGTATACTGACCGGACCACCGGAGGAAGAACCACCTAACACACCACCCGAGCCGGAAGAGGAACCGACGGAACCGCTCGATGATGCGATACCACCCGATGAGGAACCGAGGACGCCACCGCCGCAACTGCCGGTCCGTTTACATAGGGCCGTACTGTCGCTGTTATTATAATCGGGGTTTGACCCCAATGAGGCATCCTGATCTATAACCTCTACACCGCCAGAAGAGCGTGCCAAACCGTTGCCTATCGGTTTAATCTCACCCTTCACGCCCCCCAATAATTGCGCGGCATCGAACGAGACTTCCTGACCGTTGATGATCAGCTTGATGGGGTTAGTACCCAAGGGAGCGTCGATAATGGAGGATGCATGGTCCGTCTTAATACGTTCGGCAAGCGTAGGCCATGCTTTTTTCGCCCAATAGCGTCCCCCGCTCATCGTGGTAAGACGATAGATACCAGCGCCGCTACGGATATAGATGAAGGTCTGGCCGGATGTTCTGATCGACGGTGTGCCTTGCGCAGAAGTATGCGTGTATTCGGGGTAATACCGGCTGGACTTATCGAAAGGAACCGCCAGCACTGGAGCAGATAGTATACTTGCCGAAAGAGTGAGAAGAACACAATATTTTGAGATGGTTTTATGGAGCATATATTTTCCTTATATACTGCGCACGGCAAGTATTAATATAGAGCTTATTAATAATTATAGTGAATTATAAATAAAAAAACAAATACTATGTAAATATTTTATTGTTCAGCGGGATGGCCGCTAAGCCACTATTTCCACGGCCCGTGCGGGCGGCTCCATGCTTTGGTGGGTTGCGACCAGGGGCCATGTGCCGGAGAGCCTGCGCCCGATGACGGCAGTTCCCTGCCCCCCATGCCGACGAGCGCGGCGATGCGTTTTTCGATGGGCGGGTGAGTGGCGAATAGGCCCATGAAGCTATGGGTATTCTCCAGGCACATCTGCTTGATGTCCTCCGGCATATCGGGCAGGTCGGTCTTGCCCGAGATTTTCTGTAATGCGCCGATCATCGCGTCCGGGTTCTTGGTGAGTTCCACTGCCCCTGCATCGGCCAGATATTCGCGTTTGCGTGAGAGGGAAAAACGTAAAATCAGGGCTAACCCGTAGCCGACTGCCAGCACCGCCAGCGCAATGAGGAGCATGCGCCCGTCCTGCCCCTCACGGCGGCGGGAGACTGAACTGCCGCCATAGACCAGCATCCGGTAGATCATCTGGCACGCAAACGAAATCATGCCGACGAAGATGACGGTGGTGATCAGCAGCCGCACGTCCTTATGGCGGATATGGGATAGCTCGTGCGCCAGCACCGCTTCTATTTCCTCCGGGCTGAGCGCCTCGACGATACCGCGGGTGACGGTGATACAGTAGGATTTCTCACCGATGCCGCTGGCGAAGGCGTTCATCATCGGGGTGTCGATCATCTGCAATTTCGGCATCGTCATCCCGCGCGAGATGCAGAGATTCTCGACCATGTTATAAAGCTCGGGCGATTCAGCGCGGGTGAGCGTGCGCGCGCCCGTCGCCATCTGCACCATCGTCCCGTGGAACGCCCATGCGATACTGAACCATATGAGCGCGCCCAGAAAGGCCCAGTGTGCATAGTATTTTACACCCTCTAATCCCGACTGTGCGAAGGTACCGCCCTGCTGCATCCCCAGCGCGCCGAAGAAGCAGTAGATCATCCCCAGCAGCAGGATGGGGAACAGGAACAATATCAGCACCGATTTCAGCTGATTGTTCCAGATGTAGGTTTGTAATCCCGTAGAGGCGAGGTTCATGCAGCCCCCTTTTTATGGGCATGCTTGGCAGCGTCAGCGACGGCCTGCCAGTGGGTGATGTCCCAATAGCGCCTGCCTTGGCCCGAGGGAGACGGGAGGGCATGCAGGATTGTTTTCCCGACCTGTTCCGCCTGCTTGCCGTAGGGAATATCCTTCAGCTTTTTCTCCAGAAAAATGG
The DNA here is from genome assembly GCA_041749475.1 of Rickettsiales bacterium. Taxonomy (GTDB): domain Bacteria; phylum Pseudomonadota; class Alphaproteobacteria; order Rickettsiales; family UBA998; genus JBGTBD01. Next base: position 476 of record JBGTBD010000040.1, on the reverse strand, counting down.
AGCAGGCATTCTTGCTGGTGAAGGCGAGGATGCGGGGGGCGGAGGCTAGTATCTTCTCCCGCGTCGCCGTCACGTCGAAATCGGTGGCTGACAATTCATCGTCATTGCCATACGCGGTTTTACACAAATCGGTGACGCCGATGCCGTATCGCGGCAAGTCGGTATATTCGTGCGGGGTCATCAGGCGCGGGGTCAGCCCGGTCCGGTGCAACGTCCGCCAGAAGACATTACCCGGATGCGCATAATAAGCACGCTGGCGATAGGATTCCTTCCCCAGCGCCGTGCCGCAGAATACCACGTCCAGCCCTGTGGGGAGGATATCGGGGACGAGGTGCTGACTTTTTCTTATTTCCATTTATAATTTACCGTAACACAAGGAGTATATATGGATTTCTCGAATTTTTGTATCGGAAGTTATGAGGAATATTTGGTGTCCGAACTTAGAAAACAGAAACCAGTACCGTTTGAATTTTCAA
>JBGTBD010000039.1:0-2747 GCA_041749475.1 Rickettsiales bacterium | reverse complement strand
GCCGCATACTCACAGGCGGCGGTGGGGGAGCGACTGCCTCTACGCGACGTTGCACGTGCACAGGCGGCGCCGCAGGTTCCGGCTGGACAGGCTTTTGCATCACAGGCGGAGGGGGCGGTGCTTCTTCGATAACGCGATGCCCATTCCGCTGCTCCACAGGTTTGGGAGCGAACATGGGCGGCGCGGCGACCGGCTTCGGCTTCACAGGCTCCGGCATCACCCGTGGCCCCGCGACAGGGCGCGGCATGTGTGGCACACCGTTCGTCATCCCCTGCATCGGAGAAACGGGAACAGGCGCAGGCGGACGTTTCTCGAACTTGAATTCAGGCTCAATAGTAATCGTCTCCGCCGCTTTCGAGCGCAAGTGCAGCGACACCACATCCTTCATCGGGCGGTAGATGGTGGCATACATCTCCACATGCCCGTCGAGGAAATATTCTACTTCCACGGCCTTCTCGTTGGATTCATTGACGAACAGCGCATACTCGAACACACGATCCGTACCCTTATCGTTCTTCTTGCCGCGTATACCTTCGATACGGCGCGAATATTTCATCGTCACCCATTCCTTCAGGCCGGGCACATGGTCGCGCACATAGAGGTTCTTGATAGCACCAGGCGTGGAGAGCCGTTTCAAATCCTCATCCGCGAATAGCTTCTCAAGGTCACGCTGGCTGAGCTTCCGCGAGATGGCGAGATAGGGCGAGCCCGTCTCCGTCCCCGCCATGATGAAGGACGCCATCGGCTTGCCCTGCTCGCTGAGATTATAGGAGAGGAATTGCAATTGCCCGAAATCATAAAGCACCATGTCGGAGACTTCGAGTTCCTTCTGCGTCAACTCCGTCTGCGCCATAAAGCCGAAGGTCAGTTTACTGCCGATGGTGAGCTTCTTCCACCACCCTCCTTCCAGCGAAGTAGGCTTGCGCATAGGCCATTTTTCAGGCACGAGAAGCTGCTTGATTTGCTGGAGCATCACCGCTAAAGCTTAATGAAAGAGGAGTGGTTCATGCGACGATTTATACCATTGTTAATCTTTATCGCCACTATTATTGTCATCTTTATTGTCGCTGAATCTATGCGCCGCGAAAATGACCCCGCGACCGACGATACCCTCCCCGACTTCATCCGGAAAGACATGGAAACCTCCCCTCCGGTCACCCCGGACGAACCCGTTGTCATCAATCCGCTAAACCCTGATATGAATACCTCCGAAGCCCAGAAACTTCAGGACGAGGTGACCAAGGGATATAAAGCCCAACAGGACAAATCCATCTCCCTCGAAGAATACAATAAAACGCACGGGGAAAAGGCGAAGTAGTTACTGTCTAGAAAACGGGCGTACCTCTTTCGTCATCACCCGAATTCGTGAAACGAATTATAGGGTGATCCAGCCTGTATTTACCGCTGGATTCCCCTATAGTTTGCAAGGGCAAACTCGGGGAATGACGATGATGCGGATTCTCTACTCCGCTTCCTTGCCCTTATTCTTCATCATCGCCGCTTTTTCGCGATTCCAGTCGGCTTTTTTCTTATCTTCGCGTTTATCGTATTCCTTCTTCCCCTTACCCACGCCGATCTTCAGTTTGGCGATGCCCTTGGCATTGAAATACAGGGTGATGGGTACGAGCGTATAGCCCTTCACCCGCAACTTGCCGATGAGTTTTCTCACCTCTTTACGGTGCAGAAGGAGCTTCCGCGGCTGGCGCGGCTCATGGTTAAAACGGTTCCCGCCGGAATATTCCGCGATATAGGCATTCTGCAACCACAGCTCGTCGTTTTTCACCACGCCGAACGCATCCTGGATATTGGCCTTGCCCTCACGCAGCGACTTCACCTCCGTGCCGGACAACACGATCCCCGCCTCCATCTCATCCTCAAGATGGTAGTCAAACCGTGCGCGACGGTTCAGGATACTGGGAGCCTGACGTTCCTTTTTAGCAGCCATGCTGCATTACATAGGGATTTTATCACAATTTGCTATGAGAAAGATGCAGACTAGACGAGATTCAGCCCAGCCAACGCCTGCTGAACCGCTTTTTGCACCCATTCGGACGGCTGCACCAACGGCAAGCGAATTTCGCCCGTGCATTTCTCCATCAGGTGCATCGCGTATTTCACGGGGATGGGGTTGGTTTCTGAGAAGAGGGCTACGTGTAGCGCCACCAGCTTCTCATGCAACTCCAGCGCCGCTTCGAATTTTCCGTCCAGACATTCATTCTGGATGCTGGAGCAGATACGCGGGGCGACGTTGGCGGTCACCGAGATCAGCCCCTGCCCGCCCATCGCGTTAAAGCCGACGGTGGTCATATCTTCGCCTGAGAGGATCGCAAGACGATCACCCACTTTCGCCCGCAAGGTAGAAACCCGTGCAAGGTCACCCGTCGCGTCCTTGATACCCGCGATACGCGGTAATTTCGCCAGCCGCGCCAGCGTGTCATCGGTGATATTGATGACCGAGCGCCCGGGGATGTTATAGATGATCATGGGAATTTCCGTCGCGTCGTGGATCGCCTTGTAATGCTGGAAAATCCCCTCTTGCGTCGGTTTATTATAATACGGCGCGACCAGCAGCACGGATGACGCCCCCGCTCCTTGTGCGTGCAGCGTGAACTCAATGGCCTCACGCGTCGAATTCGACCCCGCCCCCGCCATCACCGGCACACGGCCCCGCGCGGTGGCGATGCACAGCTCGACGATGCGCTTATGTTCGGTATGCGACAGCGCAGGCGATTCCCCCGTCGTCCCGC
>JBGTBD010000038.1:0-30104 GCA_041749475.1 Rickettsiales bacterium | reverse complement strand
CCCGCGATGTCGCCGAGAACGGTGATGCCGCGGTCGGGGATGTCGGGCAATTTCGCCGCCGGGCGTGTCGCGCTGTCGAGCAAGGAGGCAGGCCGTTCGCGCTCGCTACGGGGACGGGTCGGCGCATCGCTCTTGCCCGTAAAATGAATATAGGCGGCATAGGCGAGCACACCGAACATGACCCAGCGCAACCATGAATGACTGAACGGGTCGGTTGTCTTCTTTTTCCTCAGCATGTTTTCCCCCTTGGCCGTACTCTATTATCGAGGCGGCGGAGGTAAAGGCAAGAAAAGAAGCGCTATACGTTGAACAGGAAGTGGAATACGTCGCCGTCCTGCACGATATAGGTCTTGCCCTCGGAACGTAGTTTTCCATTATCCTTTGCACCCTGCTCACCCTTGCAAGCGACATAATCCGCATAGGCGATGGTCTCGGCACGGATAAAGCCGCGCTCAAAATCGGTATGGATGACGCCCGCCGCTTCCGGCGCGGTGGCATTACGATGCACCGTCCATGCCCGCGCTTCCTTGGGGCCGATGGTGAAGAAAGTGATGAGGTTCAGCAGCTGTTGCCCGGTACGGATGACCTGCGTCAGCCCGGTTTCGGTCAACCCCAGCGCGCCCAAGAATTCCGCTTTCTCTTCTGGACTTTCCAGCGACGCCACTTCCGATTCGATCTTCGCGGAGACGATGACGGTGGGGATATGCTCCGCCGCACAACGGATTTTGACTTTCTCGGTCAGACTGTTGCCCATTGCCGCATCTTCTTCGGCGACATTGCAGACGACCATGACTTTTTTGGAGGTCAGTAGCTGTAATCCAGCGACCAGCTTAACCTCGTTTGCGTCCGCAGGATGATAGACCCGCGCCGGCTTTCCTTCAGAAACGAGGGCCAGAATAGGCTCTACTACAGAAAGAATCTCTTTCGATTCCTTGTCGCCGCTTTTGGCTTTCTTCTCCAGATTGCCTTTGCGCTTCTCTAAACTTTCAAGGTCGGCAAGCGTCAATTCCGTTTCGATAGTTTCCCAATCGCGCAACGGATCGACCGAGCCTTCCACATGGGTGATATTCTCATCCTCGAAACAGCGCAGCACATAGACGATGGCGTCCACCTCGCGGATATGCGCCAAGAACTTATTGCCAAGCCCTTCCCCCGTGCTCGCGCCGCGCACGAGACCGGCGATATCGACGAATTCAAGCTGCGTATAGATGGTCTGCGCCGAGCCTGCGATCTTCGCCAGCTCGTCAAGGCGCGTATCGGGCACAGCGACCTTGCCCACGTTCGGCTCGATGGTGCAGAACGGGTAGTTAGCCGACTCCGCCGCCTGCGTCGAGAGCAGCGCATTGAACAGCGTGGATTTGCCGACGTTAGGTAACCCGACGATACCGCATGAGAATCCCATTTTTCTAACTTTCTTCCTGCGTCAGAATCACGACGCGGTTCATGAATTTGGTAGCGTCCCCTTCTAGCAACAAAGGCAAGGCCTCCGCAACCGCATTGATGAAGGGCTCCTGTATTTTCCACTCAGCTTTGGAGAAGGGGGAGAGCACATAGTTGCTCACATCCGCCCGCTCGCCCGGATGGCCGATACCCATACGCACGCGGTGATAGTCCGGCCCCACATGCTGGTCGATGCTTTTCAATCCGTTATGCCCCCCTGCGCCGCCGCCAGTCTTGGTGCGGAGCTTGCCCGGAAGCAAGTCCAGCTCGTCATGGATGACGATGAGGTGGGTGAGGGGAATCTGGTAGAACCGCACCGCATCCCCCACCGCATTACCGGAGCGATTCATGAACGTCTGCGGCTTCATCAGCAGGACCGGTTTGCCCGCGATCTCCCCCTTCGCACAATGCGCCTGATGTTTGGCGGAGAAAGCCGGAAAACGGTATTCCCGCGCCAGCGCATCCACCGCCAGAAACCCGATATTATGTCGAGTCGCTTCGTATTCTTTACCGGGATTGCCGAGACCAGCGATGAGATACATATTTTATTACTTTACTCTATTCGTCATCGCCCGAATCGCAACGCGATTATAGGGCGATCCAGCCGTAGCTCCATATCTGGATTCCCCTATAATGTTACTCGCGTAACATTCGGGGAATGACGAGATGTATAGTTTCCCCAAAAAGAATGGCGTGACTCCGACCGGAACCACGCCATTGTGCAAGAACGCAAATCCAAACGCACCTATTTTTTGGGCGCAGGTTTTTTCTCATCTGCGGCAGGTTTGGCACCGGCAGCGGGTTTCGCGCCCGGTGCAGCAGCGGCAGCAGCGTCGCCTTCGGCAGCGGCTGCGGGTTTGTCTTCCAGCTCGTCCATCTTGGAGGAACGACCCGCGACGGTGGCGATGGTGAAGTCACGGCTGGTGATCTCCGGGGTCACGCCATCGGGCAGCGTTACGGAAGAGATGTGGATGGACTGGTTGATGTTGATATCGAGCAGGTCGATCTCAATGAATGGCGGGATGGTGCTCGGCGAGCAGATCAGGCCGATCTCGTGACGCACGACGTTAAGTACGCCGCCGCGCTTGATCCCGACCGAACGTTCCATGTTGCTGAACTTCACGGGAACCTGCACGGTAATCTTGGATTTTTCATCCACGCGAAGGAAATCCGCATGTTCGATACGGTCCGTTACCGGGTGACGCTGAACGTCTTTCGGCAGCGCGAAATATTCTTTACCGTCGACGGTCACGGAGACGATTTGGCTAAAGAAACGGCCCTTGCCGTATGTCATTTCCAGTTCTTTCTGGTCGAGGCTGAAATGCACGGGCGCAAAATCTTTACCGTACATGATCGCCGGGATGCGGCTTTCACGACGGGTAGCGCGGGCGGAACCCGTGCCGACGTCCTTGCGGGCTTCTGCTTTGAATTGGGTGGAGGCTTTCATGGGTCAGTTCCTTTCTGAAATCTATGACTGGATGGCAAGTGAAGGTGGGAGGGTGAGGCTCGAAACCGAGCTTTCTTCTGAAACGCGGCGCACGCCTTCCGCCAGCAGCGGGGCGATGGTCACGATCCGGATTTTCTTGGTATTGAGGGCGGCGTCATTGGGTTGGATGGAATCGGTGATGACCAATTCTTCCAGCGCCGAACGGGTGATGCGATCAAGCGCCGGGCCCGAAAGCACGCCATGGCTGGCATAGGCGGAGACGCTTGCGGCGCCGTTCTCCATCAGCGCTTGCGCTGCATTGCAGATAGTTCCGGCGGAATCGACCATATCGTCATAGAGCACACAATTACGGTCTTTGACGTCCCCGATGATGTTCATCACTTCGGAAACGCCCGCGCGGTCGCGGCGTTTATCGACCACGGCGAGATCGGCGTCGAGCAGTTTAGCGAGCGCCCGTGCGCGCACCACCCCACCCACGTCCGGCGAGATGATCATGATGTCCTTACCCTTATACCGGCGCTTGATGTCCTCGGCGAGGACGGGCGCGGCATAGAGGTGATCGACGGGAATATCGAAGAAACCTTGTATCTGACCGGCATGCAAATCGAGCGTCAACACGCGGTCAGCCCCGGCGGAGGTGAAGAGGTTGGCGACCAGCTTGGCGGTAATGGGCGTGCGTGGCCCTGGTTTCCGGTCCTGCCGCGCATAGCCGTAATAGGGGATGACGGCCGTGACCCGCTTGGCGGAGGAACGGCGCAGCGCATCGAGGCAGATCAGCAGTTCCATGAGGTTGTCATTGGCAGGGTACGAAGTCGACTGAATCAAGAATACATCTTGCCCGCGCACGTTCTCTTCCAGCTCGACGAATATCTCCATATCGGAAAAACGCTTGATCGAGGCTTGCGTCAATTCCACCGAGAGATATTTCGCCATAGCTTGCGCTAGCGAACCGTTGCTATTTCCTGCCAGAAGCTTCATAAATTTTTATATATTTTTCAAAAGTTTATCCGGCAGAAAACACCTCTATCCGGGTAAGGGTCGGAAATCTAACAGCCAATTTTCAAAAAGTAAACGGGAATGTTTGAAATGTAACGCTTTTAATATCAAGAATGGCCCCGTTTCTGGCCTATTCTAGCCCCCCCTTATGTCATTCCCGTGAAAACGGGAATCCATCTGGCAATCGAGCTTTGGAGCATATATAGATTCCCGCTTCCGCAGGAATGACAAGATGATGTGCGCTGAGACTTGAACCCAAGCAAGACTTCGCGATATGATACCCCTCATGAACAAACCCCTTAAAACCGCCCTTGTCACCGGCTCTTCCAAACGCGTCGGTGCGGAGATCGTTCGCCGACTGGCAAACGATGGCTGGCAGGTCGCGATCCACTGCAACCGTTCGCGTGATGACGCGGCCTACCTCGCGGCTGAACTCAGCGGAAAAGGCGTAAAAGCCTTTACGATTCAACAGGATTTGTCGGGCGCTTGGGCGGTCGAGCGCGTCATCACCGAAACCGCCGCCACCCTCGGCCCCATCTCCCTGCTCATCCATAACGCCTCCCTCTTCGAGCGCGATGCGTTGGAATCCCTGACCGAAGACTCATGGAACCAGCATATGAGCGTCAACCTTCTCGCCCCCATGCTACTGACCCGCGCCTTCGTCGCTCAGGCCCCGAAGCATTCCTCCGTCATTTGCCTACTGGACGGAATGCGCGGCTGGAGCGTTTCACCCGCCTTCTTCAGCTATGCGATGAGTCGCATGGGGATGGAGAATTTTATCACCCTGATGGCCGAATCCCTGAGCCCGGATATCCGTATCAATGGTATTCTCCTCGGCCCTACCATGCCGGGACATCAGGATAAGCCCGGTACGTTTTCCAAACTCGGCGAACTGTTGCCGCTGAAACGTGTCTCCTCTCCCAGGGAAGTCTGCGACGCAATCGCCTATCTTCTGGCCGCGGAAGGGACGACGGGGCAATGCCTCGACCTCACGGGGGGAATGAACATCCAGCGTCACCACAAAGCCGAATAATCTTTAAATTATTCCGCAGGGGATTGTAATGTCATGAAATTTTTTTACCTTAATTTGTACACAGGAAGGAGCCATGCAAGGGATGCAAGACACACTGCGCTATCGATGCATCACTCCGTCGGCTCATGGTAGGTGCAGACATAAAAATACTACCGATAATCAGCAATCTAAAACTCCTGCCTAAAAATTGTGCAAAGGTGAAAAAACGGTGAATTTATGGCTTACTTATCCTTATCCCCTATTAAGACTCACAGCTTTATCCACAGGTTTCGTGGATGGACACCGTGCCATTTTGAAAAAGCGTATTTTTGTGCCTCACGCGTGAATCGCCATTCAATCAGATGAGCTCCAGCGACATGCACCCACCCCCTTCCGAAAACCCTTTACGCGGCGCGGCTTACATCAAGGAATTCGCGCGCAAACTGCCCTCCGGCGCGGGCGTTTATCGCATGGTCGGCGAGAAGGGCACGGTGCTCTATGTCGGCAAAGCAAAAGACCTGAAGAAACGTGTGATGAGCTATGCGACCAAAGGCGCATTGCCGACGCGTACCTTACGCATGATCGATCATACGGTGGCAATGGAAGTGATCTCCACCCGCAGCGAAGCGGAAGCGCTGCTCGTCGAAGCGAATCTCATCAAGGAACTCAAGCCCGTCTATAATATCCTTTATAAGGACGACAAATCCTACCCCTATATCCTCATCACCAAAGACCACACCTATCCGCAAATCGGAAAACATCGCGGCGCGCAGAAAGTCAAAGGAACTTATTTCGGCCCCTTCGCCTCCGTCGGCGCATTGAACCAGACGCTGGATATTTTGCAAAAAGCCTTCCTGCTGCGCAACTGTTCCGACCCTATGTTCGCCACCCGCTCACGCCCCTGCCTGCAATACCAGATTAAACGCTGCTCCGCTCCGTGCGTGAACCATGTCTCCGAAGAGGAATATAGTGCACTGGTGACCGAAGCCGAGAATTTCCTGCACGGCAAAAGCCGCGAGATACAGCAGAAACTGATCGCCGAGATGCAAGCCTTGAGCGACGCGCAGGAATACGAAAAAGCTGGCCGCCTGCGTGACCGCGTGCGTGTACTGACGCAAGTTCAGCAGGAGCATGATTTCGGTTTCGGCACATTGGAGGAGGTGGATGTCGTCGCCCTCGTGCGGTTGGAAGGGGGCACATGCGTACAGGTCTTCTTCTATAGGGGCGGACAGGCTTACGGCAACCGCTCTTTCTTCCCCTCCGTCGCGCAAGACCAGACCGAAGCCGAAATACTGGAATCCTTCATCGGCCAGTATTACGCCACGCATGAACCGCCCAAGCATCTTGTCCTCAGCCATATGCCGGAGAACCAGTCGGTCATCGAGGAAGCCCTTACCATCCGCCGCAAACAGAAGGTGACGCTCCACATCCCCCAACGCGGCGAGAAGCGTGAAGCATTGCAACAAGTATTGCGCAATACCGAACAGACCCTCCGCCTCCATATGGCCGAGCGCAGTCACGATAAACAGATGCTGGGCGAAGTCGCCAAACTCTTCGGCCTGATGGCCACCCCACGCCGCGTGGAAGTCTATGACAACAGCCATATCAGCGGCACGCACGCAGTGGGCGCGATGATCGTCGCTGGCCCCGAAGGCTTCGACAAGAAATCCTACCGCCGCTTCACCATCCGCGGAACCGAACTCACCCCGGGGGATGATTACGCGATGATGCGCGAAGTCCTGACCCGCCGTTTCTCCCGTCTTGCTAAGGAACATCCCGATAAGGCAGAGGGCGTCTGGCCGGACCTGTTGCTGATCGATGGCGGCCTTGGCCAATTGGCCGTAGCCCGCGAAGTGCTGGGTAATTTAGGCCTCCATGACCTGCCTTTTGTCGGCATCGCCAAGGGCGTAAACCGCAATGCTGGGCGCGAGCATTTCTTTCAAGTGGGGAAGGAATCGTACCAGCTTCCGGTCGATTCCGCTGTGCTCCATTACCTCCAACGCCTGCGAAATGAGGCCCACCGCTTCGCCATTTCCTCCCACCGTATCAAACGCGCGAACGCCCTCACCACCTCGCAATTGGACCAGATACCCGGCATCGGCGCCACCCGCAAACGCGCGCTCCTCCATCATTTCGGCTCGGCGAAGTCCGTAGAAAACGCGAGTTTGGAGGAGATCGGCAAGGTCACCGGCATCGACAGCAAGACCGCCCGCAAGATTTTTGACTTCTTCCACGCGTGATGTGGACGAATATTCAGTGATATGCCAAAAAATCAAGCAAATCAGCCATTTCCAATCCAAAACATTTAATTTAAACCCCGCCAATTCTTAATCGCCTCGTAACGCATTTGACGGTTGTGTGACGGTTCGATGAAGACTTGTTGACGGTGGTCGGGTTCCGCTTGTGAGTGGGGACTGGTGTGAGTTATAGTGAATCTATAAGACGCGGAAAGCCCGCAGAAGGATAGAGGAAAAAATGGCAATTAGTAACGAAAACGGCGCTGCCATCAGCTTCAGGTCAGTAAGAGAAGTGGCATATGGTGGTAATGTGAACGGTGCGGAAGCCCAGTTTCTGAACAATATCGTCTCCGGGGCCATTCATGAAGGTCAAGGCATTGCTAATAAACATGACAAAGACCGTGGTGGGATGTCCATCTAAACGGGTGCAATTCGCCGGGAATTCCAGCTAATATCGCCACAGGGCGGAAAAAAATATAGGCAATTCGTAAATTGCTACTATAATTTAGGACTGGCCAATAAAACGACAGTATTATCAGTACCTAATGTCAGAATGGATAGCAAAAGCACTAAGTGATTTCAAGAATCCTCTTTCTCAGGAAGAGGAGCAGATTGACTTTGATAAAGAAGTCGTCCTTTTCATGCAGGGAAACAATAGCTTCGGTGACAAAGTCTATTCCTATGTAAAGCTCTCTCTCCGTAATGTGGAGAAGATGATGGCCAAGGTAAAATCCAAAGAAGATTTCTTCCCCAGCGACTTCGGCACAGTCTTATTTGCCGGGACGGGTGAACCTACCCCTGAACTCCGCAGCGAAATGGCCGTCACCTATAATCTGGTGGACGTAAAACCGCCGCTCCCCGCCAAATCCCTCAATTTCGCCCAACCTAGCGTTTGGGACGAATAAATAATACCCTGTCACCCCGTCGTATGACGGGGTCTGGTACATCTGGATGCCGTCATAAAGACGGCATGACATTAAGCAAACCGCTTCTGAATGTCCGAAAAATCCTGCAATTTACCGAGCGGCCCCATCGCCGTGAAGGACACTGCCGGGCGGTCGATAAACCCTCCTGCCAGCCGTTTCAGGTCGGCAAGCGTGATCTGCTCCAGCCGTTCGCGCAACATCTCCGCCGTCCGGTATTCGCCGAACACGGTCAGATGCCGTGAAATCCACTCGCTGACCGAGGCGTTGTTTTCCTTGGAGGTCAATATCATCGCAAGATGTTGTTTCTTCGCGCGGTCAAGCTCCGCTTGCGTCAACGTATCCGCCAGCTTCAGCACCTCATCACACAGCACAGGCACGACCTCATGCGCCTTGTCTTCCCCCGTCGCGGCATAGAGCGAAAATACCCCGCAATCGATATAAGCCGCATGTGAGGCAGAGACGTTATAGACCAGCCCACGCTTCTCCCGCACTTCCTGGAACAAGCGGGACGACATCCCCCCGCCGAGAATCACCGCCAGCAGATGCATGGCGTAATAGTCATCATCCAGAATGGTCGTCCCCGAGAAGCCGAGAAAGATATGAAGCTGTTCCCACGGCATTTTCTTGCGGTATTCCCCGCCCTGATAGGTCGCTGGAGCAAGCGTATGCGCCCCCTTGCCACCGGTGAAGGTGAACAGCTCGCGGCATTGCTCCACGAACTGGTTATGGTCGATCTTCCCCGCGGCCGAGATCACGATATTCTGCGGGAAATAATGCTTTTTGACATAATTGGAAAGATCTTCCCGCGCAAAATTGGAGACACGCTCTTCGGGCCCGAGGATAGTACGACCAAGCGGCTGGTCGGGGAAGGCGGTCATCTGGAAATAATCGAACGCCATCTCCTCCGGCATATCCTGCTGCATCGCGATTTCCTGCAAGATGACATCCCGCTCCCGCTCCATCTCGGAAGCGTCAAACGTAGAATGTAGAAGAATATCGCTGATGATATCGAGCGCCACCGGCATATCATCCGGCAATATCCGCGCGTAATAGACGGTATGCTCATGCGAGGTATAAGCGTTGGAATTCCCGCCAATATCGTCGAACGCTTCCGCGATCTCCCGCGCCGTGCGCCGCGCCGTGCCTTTGAACGCCATATGTTCGAGAAAGTGAGAAAGGCCGTTCTCAGCCTCGGATTCATGCCGCGCGCCGACATCCGCCATCACGTTGACGGAAACCGTTTCCGCACCCAGCATCCGCTCGGTAGCGACGCGCAGGCCGTTGGGAAGTGTGGTGATATGATACGTCATGCTATCCTGTCGATATAGGCCTTCACCGCCTCGGCGTCACCGGGGAGGACGGACATTTTTTCCTTTTTCTCGAACAGATCGGCCAGATGCGGCGGCAATGCAGGGCGGATGCCGATGGCTTTTTCCACCGCGTCGGGGAATTTCGCCGGATGCGCTGTCGCCAGCGTTACTATCGGGCATGAATCATCACGCCAGCATTCCCGCGCGGCTTTGACGCCGACGGCCGTGTGCGGGTCAAGGATTTCCCCGGTCTGCTCATATATCTCGCGGATAGTAGCCAGCGTCGTCTTATCATCCACCGACACGGCCGAGAAATGGTGCTTCAATTGCTGATGCACATCAGGCGATAGCGTAAAGGATTTCGACTGTTTCAGCGACTCCATTAGCCCGTGAATCGCACTGCTGTCCTTGTTATAAAAACCGTGCAGCAACCGCTCGAAATTGCTCGATATCTGGATGTCCATGCTAGGGGATGGCGTGGCGAATACGCCCTCCATTTTATACTCTCCTGTCGCATGAGCGCGGGTGAGGATATCATTACGGTTGGAGGCGATGATGAGGTCGGCAATCGGCAAGCCCATCAGCTTCGCCAGATACCCGGCGTAAATATCCCCGAAATTCCCTGTCGGCACGGAGAAGGCGATCTTTTTCTCCGGCCCTCCTAGCGCCAGCGCGGCATAGAAATAATAGACCGTTTGCGCGAGGATACGCACCCAGTTGATGGAATTGACCGCTACCAGCGTATGTTTCTTTCGGAAATCGGCATCGACGAACAGCTGCTTCACGATGGCCTGACAATCATCGAACGTTCCCTCGATGGAAAGAGGATGGACGTTCTCCTCCCCATAGGTCGTCATCTGTCGCCGCTGCACCTCGGACACGCGCCCATAAGGATACAGGATGACAATATCCATGTTCGGCAACCCCCGGCACCCCGCGATGGCCGCAGAACCCGTATCGCCCGATGTTGCGCCAAGAATAACGATCTTCTCCCCCCGCTTTTGCAGGATGTGCGACAGCAACCGCCCGAGGAATTGCAGCGCGAAATCCTTGAACGCCAGAGTCGGCCCGTGGAAAAGTTCCAGCAACCATTCCTGCTTACCCGTCTGTTTCAGCGGTGCGATGGCGCTGTGTCGGAAGCTGGCATAGGTCTCTTCAAGAATGGCGCGCAGTTCCGTTTCGTTCACTTCCCCGCCAGTGAATGGCGCAAGGATGCGCTCCGCTAGGGCGGGGTAGGACAAGCCTGCCATGGACGCCAACTCGGTAGCCGAAAAATGCGGCAGGGATTCCGGCACATAAAGTCCGCCGTCACTGGCGAGACCCGTCAGCACGACCTCTTCGAATCCTAATGAGGGAGCATTCCCCCGGGTTGAGTGATAACGCATGACACAATCCTATTGCAGGTAACGCCCGGTTATATGGTCGAAAAACGCTTCCGTATCAAGCGGTTTCCCGGTCGCTTCGGTAATAATGGCTTGCGTGGTTTGGCTTGAGGCCTTACCATGCACATTCGCTTTAAGCCATTGGAATAACGCAGAAAACTCACCTTTTTCCAGTTGGCTATCAAGGGCCGGAAGCGCTTTCCGCGCCGCCGCCATCAATTGCGCAGCCGTCAATGCCCCGAGCGTATAGGTCGGAAAATACCCGAAATCCCCGCCCGGCCAGTGGATATCCTGTAAACAGCCCTCTGCCGGTGTAGTAGGGCGGATACCCAGCAATTCCTGCTGCAATGCCGCCCATGCCTCCGGCAAATCGCCCACCGAAAGCGACCTCGAAAGCAATTGCTTCTCCAATTCATAGCGTAATATGACATGCGTCGGATACGTCACTTCATCCGCATCGACGCGGATGAAACTGCGCCCGACGCTGGTCAGGTGCTGATAGAGTAGGTCAGGGTCGATCCGCGACCCATGCTTCGCCAGCAGCTTCGCCAGCGGTTCGCAGAACGCCCGCGACCGCCCGAGTTGCATCTCGACGAACAGCGACTGGCTTTCATGCAGACTCATGCCCCGGGCCTGTCCCACCGGCTGGTACTGCCATGCCTCCGGCAATGCCGCCTCGTAGAGCGCATGCCCGGTCTCGTGTAAGACCGCATAAATGCCTTCGCTGAAGTCGTTTTCCATATAGCGCGCGGTGATGCGGATATCGCCCTTCACCCCGCCGCAGAACGGGTGAGTGCTGATGTCGAGCCGCCCTGCATCCATCGGGAAGCCGAGCATCTCCATCAACTCCACTGCCATCGCCTGTTGGGTGGCGACAGGCAGCGCCCATCTGTCAGAAGGAGGGAGGGAAGGGTGCTTTTCCGCGGCGATGGCGATCATACCGGGCAAGCGTTCTTTCAGGGTAGCAAAAAGCGGGTCAATGACCGCTTGCCGCATATCCGGGTCATACGCATCGAGCAGTGCGTCGTAAAGGCCTACGTGTAGCGCGTCGGCTTTTGCGGCGGCCTTCTCGCGGACGACTTTCAGGATATTCTCCAAATACGGCGCGAATCCCTTGAAGTCATTAGTTGCTCGCGCATCCCGCCACGCGAATTCGCTTTCCGAGGCGGCCTTGGCAAATGCTTCCACCCATGATTCTGGCAGGCAGGTTTCATGGATAAACGCGCGGTGCATCTCGCGGAGATTCGCCTGCTGCCATGGCTCCAATGAGGAAATATCGCTCTCGGCGCGGGTGAGGAGTTCTTCCAGCTTCGGATCGTTAATCATCCGGTGGCGCTGGGTGGCCAGAAAGGCCAGCTGTTCACCGCGCACGGGCTGCGAGCCGGGTTGCAGCATGGTGGCGGCGTCCCAATGCAGGATGGCTTCAACCTGCCCTAGCAAAGCCATCTCGCGAAATTTTTGCTCAAGTGCCGCGTAAGCGCTCATGCTGCGCGCGACTTCCGGTAATAGGCGTAGCCCACTAAAAGCTCACAGACGGCTAGCAAATACCATGTTACCGCATACATCAGATGGTCGTTGCGCAATTCGATCTCGCGGGCGAGAGGGACGGGCAGCACACCTTCTTCACGAGGATTCATCACGTCGGCGCTGTAAGGAATGAGTTTCAACCCGCTTTCCGCGTTCATCGCCGGGATATTCTTCCAGAACCAGATATTATCCTTCACGCTATGCTCGGGCGTAAAATAATTGCGGTCGTCATCGGTGCGGATGCGGATGACGATGCTGGCGTCATCCTCCAGCTGGGTCAGCGAGTCCAGCCGCGTCGACGCCTCTTTCTTATCAGCCGGGACCCATCCGCGATTGAGCAGTATCTGCCGCCCGTCCTCCAGCATGAAGGGGGTGAGGATGTGATAGCCCTGCTTTTCCTTATGCGTCCGTGCGCCAAGGTGGAATTCCTTGTCATGCAGGAACACCCCGCGTACGCGGAAATAATCGAACCCACGTCCGCCGAGAGTTGTCGTAGCGGGCAAGCCGACCTCGGGCTCAGACGTGGCCGAATGCTGCATTTTGGCGATTAGGCCTTCTTTCCACGCCAGCCGCTGCATCTGCCATGTGCCGAGGGCAATCAATATGCAGAACGCGATGACTGCCATCACCCACGCGAAGGCGCTGGGTTTGCGCCAAGCGGTGTTAGCGGCGAGCGGTATAATATGGTTATTGGTCATCAGTATGTCCGAGGCGTTGGTGTTTGACTTCCGAAGCCAGCATAATCCCCTTGAACAGGCGGAGCAACCCTAAGGTCAGCACCATCACCATCGGAATCCATAAGACCGCATGGAGCCAGAAAGGGGGTGACCAGACGATCTCTACCCACGCGGCCAAAGCTGTAACGATGGACCCGACGATGACGATCACGAAAAAGATCGGCCCGTCGCCGTTATCGTGGCTGGAAATATCCAAGCCGCAGGAGGGGCAGGTTTTTTTATATGCGAGTAGGCTGTCGAATATGGAGGATTGAGCGCAGCGAGGACACAGACCAAGGATACCGCGGCGGAAATAATCCGGGCCTCCGGTTTCGTGCTCCAACGCCTATGCACCCCACCAGTAGACGCAGATGAAGAGGAAGAGCCAGACGACGTCGACGAAGTGCCAGTACCATGCCGCGAACTCGAACCCGAGATGGCCGCGCGGCGTTAGTGTCCCGTTACGAGCGCGCATCAGGTTGACGAACAGGAAGATGGTTCCCACGAAGACGTGGAATCCATGGAACCCGGTCGCCATGAAGAAGACGGAGGCATAAATACCGTCCTTGAAGCCGAAATGTGCATGGGAATATTCGACCATTTGCAGCGCGGTGAAGGAGACGCCGAGCAGGACGGTGATGAGCAGGCCCATCACGACCTCGTCATTCTTGCGTTCCAGCAGCGCATGGTGCGCCCAGGTGACCGTTGTTCCCGACAGCAGCAGAATGAGCGTGTTCAAAAACGGCAGATCCCATGCGTCGAATGTCTCGATACCCTTCGGCGGCCAGACACCTTTCGCCACGTCCCATGCATCGGAGATGGGGGTCAGCGGATAGAGGCTGGCATCGAAGAAGGCCCAGAAGAAGGCGACGAAGAACATCACCTCGGACGTGATAAACAAGGCCATGCCGAAGCGTAAGCCGTGCTGCACGGTGGCGGTATGCGCTTTCTCGAACATGCCCTCACGGATGACGTCGCGCCACCAGAAGAACATGCACAGCAGGATGGCAATGATGCCCGCGCCGAGCAAAACGGCGCCGCCGGTGCGCTCATGCATATACATCGCGCCACCGACCGCCGCCAGCATCAGGCTAAAGGCCGAGAGGATCGGCATCGGGCTGGGGTTGACGAGGTGATACGGGTGATCCTGTCCGTGCGGATATGCTTCTGTTTCGTGCGCCATAGCGAGTGTCCCTAAGGTAGATTGCTTAGTTAGTTGTAGGAGCATTAGCCTTAAAAAAGGTATAAGACAATGTCATATTGGTCAGGTCCGCCAGTTGCGGTTCGTTTATGATGCGGGGGTCGATATAAAATGACACAGGGAGTATCACTTTCTGTTTCGGCTCCAGCAGAACCTCGTCGTAACAGAAGCATTTCACCTTCACGAAATATTGCCCCGCAACGTCGGGTGTAACGTTAAACGTCGCCACTCCCGTGATGGGCTTATCCGTCTTATTCTCCACCTCGAAGAAAATCAGCTCCTGCTCGCCGATTCGGAAGGTAACGTCCTTCTGTAAAGGCTTGAATGTCCAAGGCAAGGAAGGGGATGTGTCGGTGGTAAAAAAGACGTTGAGCGTCCGGTCGATGACGGGGACCTCCGCCACAATTTCCCCGCGCTGCGGCGTCCCCGCAAACCCGGTCACCTGACAGAAGAGGCGATAGAGCGGTACGGCGGCGAAGCTAAGCATCAGCATTCCGCCGACGAGAGCGCATAACAGCAACACTTGGGTCTTAACAGGAGTTGGGTGTGGCATCACACGCCTTGAAATTTGGCTAGCGTCATACCGAATAACGCTAGCACAAATATCACAAGAATACCCAGAAGTAAGAAGTTCTTACGTTTCTTTTTCTGATGTGTATCAGAAAGGGGCATCTATTTTTTCTTTTCGTCCTCGGCATTGCGGCGGATGAAATCCAGAACCAGCAGGACGAATACGGTGAACAACACGCCGAGAATGAAGCTCGTGCCCATCAGATAGATGGTGTTGACGCCGAGGTCGCGCAGGGTTTCTAGAACCTGGATTTTGCTTTCCGTATCAGTGTCCATCGGAACCGCGTCCGTGTCCATATCAACATCGACATCGGTAGCATCCACGGCATCATCCGCCGGAGCGTCCGTATCCACGTCGATTTCTACTTCATCTGCCTCAACCGGCGTATCTTCAGCCGGGGATTCGGTGGTTTCAGGGGTTACGGCTTCGTCTTGATCCTGTACTGTTTCTTTATCGTCCATGAGCTGCTCCTGTCAGTTGAATTATAATAACGTAATCATGGGTTTAATGAGTGAAATGTCAATCATCTTGTCCAGCATGAGGGCTGAAAACAGTAAAAATAGATAGAGGATGGAGAATTTGAACAGCGCTATGGCATGTTTGGGCTCAGTGGTGCGCGCCACCCGGAAGCAGTGGAGGAGGAAGATAGCGCCGAGCATCACCGCGCTCAGCAGATAAAAGTCAGCCGAACTGCCGAGAATGACCGGGGAAAGCGTGGTGAGAACCAGCGCGATACCATAGGCTACGATATGTTTTTTGGTGACAGCCTCACCGTGCGTGACCGGGAGCATCGGGATATTGGCAGCGGCGTAATCCTTGTGGCGATAGAGTGCCAGCGCCCAGAAATGCGGAGGTGTCCACAGGAAAATGATGAGGAAGTAGAGCCACGGCTCCAACGCGAAGTCCGGCGACACGGCCATCCAGCCAATGACGGGCGGTAACGCACCGGCCGCGCCGCCGATGACGATATTCTGCGGCGTCCGGCGTTTCAGGCGCATGGTATAAAACCAGCCGTAAAAACCGATGGCAAAAGCAAGCATCCCCGCCGCTATCCAGTTGGTGGAAAGCCCCAGCAACATCACCGACATTACAGAGAGCATGGCGGCGAACACCAGTGCGTCATCCGCCGAGACGCGGCCTGCGGGAATAGGCCGGTTGCGCGTGCGGTGCATTAGCGCGTCGATGTCGCGATCATACCACATATTAATGATTGCCCCGGCCCCGGAACCGAGCGCGATGGAAACGATGGCGAGGACTTCGAGGAAGGGATGGAGTTGCCCCGGAGCCATCATCAGCCCCGCGATGCCGCTGAATACGACCAGCATCATCACGCCCGGTTTCAGCAGCGTCCAGAAATCCCGCGCGGTTGATTCCAGTGCGTCCACATCGCTGTGGGGGACTGTCGCCATGCTATCAGCCATGCGCCGGCGCAGAGCTGACATGAGGAATGCCCGATTCCTCAAACGTATGGAAGGCGGGTGGGGAGGATGTGCTCCACTCAATGGTGCGCGCGCCTTCACCCCAAGGATTATTGCCCGCCGGAATCTTATCACGGAACATCTTCCAGACGACGAAGAGGAAGAACAGCGCTGCGAAGCCGCCGATATAGGACCCGATGGACGACCAGTAATTCCAGCCCGCATAAACATCCGGATAATCGGGGATGCGGCGCGGCATCCCGGCGAGGCCCAAGAAATGCTGCGGGAAGAAGGTCAGGTTCGTGCCAATGAAGAATAGCCAGAAATGGATTTTCCCCAGCGTATCGTTGAACTGGTAGCCCGTCATTTTCGGCGCCCAGTAGTAGAAGGCCGTGAACACGCCGAACAGAGCGCCGAGCGACATCGCGTAATGGAAGTGGGCGACGACGTAATAGGTATCGTGCATCACGATATCGATGGCCGAGTTGGCGAGCACGATCCCTGTTACGCCACCGAGGGTAAACAGGAAGATGAACCCGATTGCAAACAGCATCGGCGTCTTGAATTCGATGGAGCCGCCCCACATGGTGGCGATCCAGCTGAAGATCTTGATCCCCGTCGGAACGGCGATGACCATGGTGGCGATCATGTAATAAGCGCGCGTATCGGGGGACATGCCTACGGTAAACATATGGTGCGCCCATACGACGAAGCCGAGCACCCCGATGCAGGACATCGCGCCAACCATGCCGAGATAACCGAACACGGGCTTGCGCGAGAAGGTGGAAACCACCTCGCTAATCACGCCGAACGCGGGCAGGATAAGGATGTATACTTCCGGATGGCCGAAGAACCAGAACAGATGCTGGAATAGCACCGGATCACCGCCGCCTGCCGGGTTGAAGAAGTTACTGCCGAAATTACGGTCGCTCAGCAACATGGTGATCGCCCCCGCAAGTACGGGCAGCGCCAGCAGCAGGAGAATCGCGGTAATGAGGATGGACCAGACGAACAGTGGCATCTTGGTCAGCGTCATCCCCGGTGCGCGCATATTGAGGATGGTAACGATAAAGTTAATCGCCCCCAGAATCGAGGAAATCCCTGCAATATGCAGCGAGAAAATGGCAAGATCGACCGCCATGCCCGGATGGGACATGATGGAGCTGAGCGGCGGATAGACCGTCCAGCCCGTCCCCGCCCCCTCATCAACGAAGGCGGACGCGAACAGCAGCAGGATGGAAGGAATCAGCAGCCAGAAGCTGATATTGTTCATACGTGGGAAGGCCATATCCGGCGCACCGATCATGATGGGCACGAACCAGTTGCCGAACCCGCCGATCATCGCCGGCATGATAAGGAAGAAGACCATCAGGAACGCATGGGCGGTGACGGAGACGTTATAAAGCTGGTAGTTCTGGTTGAACAGCTGGTCGCCCGGATACATCAATTCGTACCGGAGTGCGATGGAGAATGCCGCCCCGGCCAACCCTGCGAAAATTGCGAAAATCAGGTACAGTGTCCCGATGTCCTTATGGTTGGTGGACAGCATCCAGCGACGCCAGCCAGTAGGCAGCGCGTGATGGTGATGTCCGTCATGCCCATGATGATCGCCGTGTGCGTGATGTCCAGTAGCAGCCATGAAGTATACCTCTAGTTATTTGGTCTTTGCAGGAGTCGGTGCAGGTTTCGTTTCGGATGCGGAAGCATCGAGTGTAGCGGGTGTCGCAGCCCCGGCGACGGAGTAATCCCCGCCCTTGGCGCGCTCTACCCATGCCTCGAATGCAGCAGGCTCCACCGCGCGGATCTCGATCGGCATGAAGCCGTGATTGACCCCGCAGAGTTCTGAACATTGCCCGTAATAGGTGCCCGCTTTTTCAACCTTGAACCAGGAGGCGTTGATCCGGCCCGGTACGGCGTCGGTCTTAACCCCGAAGGAAGGCATCGCGAAACTGTGGATGACGTCCGCCCCCGTCACCAATACGCGTACCGTCGCGCCGACGGGTACGACCACGGGGTTATCCACGCTAAGCAGGCGGATATCGCCTTTCGACGCGTCCAGCTCGTCATCTTTTTTCATATTGCTGAGGTAGGAAACCTCATAATCCGGGTATTCATACCCCCAATACCATTGATACCCCGTCACTTTCAGCGTCATGTCCGGCTTTACGTTATCTTCCATGAAATAGAAGAGGCGAAGCGACGGGATGGCAATGGCGATCAGGATGAATATGGGGATAACGGTCCACGCGATCTCGATGGCGGTGTTGTGCGAGGTCTTGCTCGGCACGGGGTTGTTCTTGCGGCTGAACCGTACGCAGACATACGCCAGCAGCGCCATCACGAACAGGGTTACGACGGTGATGATAATGAGCACGAAATTATGCACATCCTCCAGTTGCTCCATCACCGGGGTGGCGGGCGGCTGGAAATCCAATTGCCATGGTTTGGCGTAACCCAGCGGCTCTGCCGCCGAGAGTTCTGGCAACGCAAAAATGCAGAATGCGAGAAGCAATGCTTTAAAGAAAGTCATGCGTGCCTTATATACAGAAGAAATACGGATTGCCATGAGAAAAATTCCCTCACTATAGTAGCAGGTAAAGTGATGCGTTCAACGAATAACAGGGAAGTGCCATAAACCCATGAAGATTGCAACCCCCACCCCGTCCGTCCCCTCCAGCGCGTGGGAACATTTTGACCGCGATTCCGCCGAACGTGTCGTTTCGGATACGCTTAAAGACATGGATGACGGGGAACTCTACGTCGAATACGCCGAAAGCGAGAGCCTTCTGTTCGACGACGGACGCATCAAGAACGCGAGTTTTGATATCTGCCAAGGCTTCGGACTCCGCGCAGTCTCAGGCGACGTGGTCGGCTTCGCCCATGCCTCGCAACTGAACGAGGGCGCGCTGAAGAAGGCCGCCGACACGGTCACTGCCATCACCCGCACACCGCAGAGCGGCCATTTCGATTTGACCCCCAACCGCCCTGCGGTTCCTTTATATACGGCTGAGAACCCGCTTGTCCGTCAGGGCTTCGCCGACAAGGTGGCGCTCGTTGAAGCTATCGACACCTATATCCGCGCTAAAGACCATCGCGTGACTCAGGTCTCTGTCTCCCTTTCCGGCGAATGGCAGAAGATTGACATCATGAAAGCAGGGGGCTGGACGGCGGAAGATATCCGCCCTCTTGTGCGCCTTAACGTCTCCGTCGTCGCCAGTGACGGCACACGCATGGAAACCGGCTCTGCCGGAGCCGGGGGCCGCAAATATTACGACGAATTCATCACCGAAGGCTCATGGAAAGAATTGGCGGATGAAGCGCTTCGCATCGCGCTGGTCAACCTCATTGCCCGCCCTGCACCCGCAGGCGAATTCCCCGTTGTCCTCGGCCCCGGCTGGCCGGGCGTGATGTTGCATGAAGCGGTCGGCCACGGGCTGGAAGGCGATTTCAACCGCAAGGGAACTTCCATTTTCTCTGGCCGCGTCGGCGAACAGGTGGCCGCCAAAGGTGTGACCGTGGTTGATGACGGCACATTGACCGAACGTCGTGGCTCCCTGACCATCGACGATGAAGGCACGCCCACCAACCGCAACGTCCTTATCGAGGACGGCATCCTGAAAGGCTACATGCAGGATCGCACCAATGCGCGCCTGATGGGTGTCGCCCCCACCGGCAATGGCCGCCGCGAATCCTACGCCAGCCAGCCCATGCCGCGCATGACCAATACCTTCATGGAATCCGGGCAACACACCCGCGACGAGATGATTGCCTCGGTTAAAAAAGGCATCTACGCCGCCCATTTCGGCGGCGGGCAAGTGGATATCGTCTCCGGCAAATTCGTCTTCAGCGCGACGGAAGCCTATATGATCGAGGACGGTAAGGTGACTCACCCCATCAAGGGCGCCACCCTCATCGGTAACGGTCCGGACGTAATGAAGAAAATCACCATGGTCGGCAATGACCTGGAGCTGGATCGCGGCGTCGGCATGTGCGGCAAAGCGGGCCAGAAAATCCCCGTCTGCGTCGGCCAACCCTCCATGCTCATCAGCAAGCTGACCGTTGGCGGTACGGAGATGCCCTCATAACGCCATATGCTAAATTTATAGGGGGTTTCATATTCTAATCTTATGAAAGACGTCACTCCACCCAACTTCATCATCGATTCCACAGGACGCGCCTATGACCCCTCCGCGGGTGAGCGTTTCGCCCGTCTGGAAATCCTTGCCGAGTGGATGGATACCAAGTTCACCGTTCCGGGGACCAATTTTCGCTTCGGACTGGACCCCATCCTTGGCTTGCTGCCGGGAATAGGGGATACGGCATCCTTCTTCGTCTCCGCCTATATCGTGATGGAAGCGCAGAAGCTGGATATCAGCACCGCCCTCAAATACCGGATGATCTGGAACATTTTTCTCGATCTTCTGGTAGGGAGTATCCCGGTGCTGGGTGACCTGTTCGATGCCAGCTTCAAAGCCAACCGGAAGAATATTTCCCTACTCCGCACCCACATGGGACGCCTCTAGCACATAACAAAAGACCTTAGTTTCTGCTATTGTGCACTTCATTTGCACTCTTGAGGTGCAAATGCTTGAAATGTCACACCCGTTTCATATATATCATCAGGCAACCACCCGTTACCATTCGCGAAACGGGCAAAAAACATAAAGATTTCAAGTAGGAGACGACATGAGCAAAGTTATCGGCATCGATTTGGGAACGACCAATTCCTGTGTCGCCATCATGGATGGCAAAGCCCCTAAAGTATTAGAGAACTCGGAAGGGATGCGCACGACCCCCTCCATCGTTGCTTTGACCAACGATGGTGAGCGCCTCGTTGGCCACCCTGCAAAACGCCAGGCGGTGACCAACCCTGAAAACACCCTGTTCGCGATAAAACGCCTGATTGGCCGCGCCTTCAACGACGAGATGGCGCAAAAAGACAAAGAGCTGATGCCCTACAAAATCATCAAGGCCGAGAATGGCGATGCATGGGTCGAAGCGCAAGGCGAGAAATATTCCCCGAGCCAGGTCAGCGCCTTCATCCTCACCAAGATGAAAGAGACCGCCGAGAGCTATCTGGGCGAAAAAGTGACGCAGGCCGTCATCACCGTTCCCGCCTATTTCAATGACGCGCAGCGTCAGGCAACCAAGGATGCTGGCAAGATCGCGGGCCTCGAAGTCTTACGTATCATCAACGAGCCGACGGCGGCGGCCCTGGCCTATGGTTTTGAAAAGAATGAAGGAAAGACCATTGCCGTGTACGATCTCGGCGGGGGGACGTTTGACGTATCCATTCTGGAGATCGGCGACGGCGTGTTCGAAGTGAAGTCCACCAACGGGGATACCTTCCTCGGCGGGGAAGATTTCGATAACCGCATCATCGATTTCCTCGCGGACGAGTTCAAGAAAGAGCAAGGTATCGACCTGCGCGGCGATAAGCTCGCCCTGCAGCGCCTGAAGGAAGCGGCGGAGAAAGCGAAGATCGAACTTTCCAGCACTATGCAGACGGACGTCAATCTGCCCTTCATCACCGCAGACCAGAACGGCCCGAAACATTTGAATATCAAGATGACCCGCGCCAAGCTGGAAAACCTCGTCGCCGACCTTATCGAGAAGACCATCACCCCGTGCAAGAACGCACTGAAGGATGCTGGCCTCTCCGCGAAAGATATCGACGAAGTGATTCTGGTGGGCGGGATGACCCGTATGCCGAAAGTCATGGAGACGGTGAAAAGCTTCTTCGGCCGTGAACCGCACAAAGGCGTGAACCCAGATGAAGTCGTCGCCATGGGTGCGGCTATCCAAGGCGGCGTGCTCCAAGGGGACGTGCGTGATGTCCTCCTGCTCGACGTCACCCCGCTTTCGCTGGGGATCGAGACGCTGGGCGGCGTATTCACGAGGCTTATCGACCGTAACACGACGATCCCGACCAAGAAAAGTCAGGTATTCTCCACGGCGGACGATAACCAGACGGCTGTCACCATCCGCGTCTTTCAGGGCGAACGCGAAATGGCGGCGGACAATAAACTGCTCGGCCAGTTTGACCTCGTCGGCATCCCGCCCGCCCCGCGCGGCGTCCCGCAAGTGGAAGTGACGTTCGATATCGACGCTAATGGTATCGTCAACGTCTCCGCTAAGGACAAGGCGACTGCAAAAGAACATCAGATCCGCATCCAAGCCTCCGGTGGTCTTTCCGAGGAAGACATCAAGCGCATGGTCAAGGAAGCCGAAAGTAATGCCTCCGAAGACAAGAAAAAGCGCGAGATGGTCGAAATCCGTAACCGTTCCGAAGCGCTTGTGCATGAAGCGGAGAAGAATATCCGCGAACATGGTGAAGTGATTAAAGCCGACGACAAGGAAACCATCGAATCGGCCATCACCGCCCTCAAATCCGCGCTTGAAGCTGAGAATAAAGAAGATATCGAAGCCAAGACGCAAGAGTTGACCCAAGCTATGATGAAAATCGGCGAGGAGATCTATAAACACCAGCAGATGCAAGGCGGTGGTGAGCAAGGCGATGCCTCCGGCCCCAGTTCCGAACCCAACGAAGAAGGCGTGATCGATGCTAACTTCGAAGAAGTAAAAGAAGACAAAAAAGACTAAGAAGCAGGAGGGGCGGTGCGAACCGCCCCTTCGCCATCAGGCGGGGACGGTATGGCTAAACGGGATTATTACGAAACGCTTGGAGTGAGCAAAGGCGCATCGGCGGATGAGCTGAAGAAGGCCTATCGCAAACTGGCGATGGAATACCATCCCGACCGTAACGCAGGAAACGCCGAAGCCGAGAAAAAATTCAAGGAAATCAGCGAAGCGTACGAAGTCCTCAAGGATGACGACAAGCGCGCCGCCTACGATCGCTTCGGCCATTCCGCATTCGAAGGCGGTATGGGCGGCGGTGGCGCGGGAGCGGGCGGCTTTGATTTCAACGGCAATTTCTCCGACATTTTTGAAGATTTGTTCAGCGAATTCACCGGCGGCCGTCGCCGTGGAGGCGGTGCAGGGGCGGGCGCGCAGGGCAGCGGCGTCGGCTCACGCGGTGCGGATTTGCGCTACAACCTGCAGATTTCCCTAGAGGAAGCCTTCCGTGGCAAACAACAGAACATTACCGTTACCACCTCTGCCGCATGCGAAGAATGCGAAGGCAGCGGCGGCGAAAAAGGCGCCAAACCTATCGAATGCACCACCTGCAAAGGCGCAGGCCGCATCCGCGCCCAGCAAGGCTTTTTCACGGTCGAGCGCACCTGCCATACCTGTCAGGGCACAGGGAAAATCATCGAGAAACCCTGCAAGAAATGTGCAGGCTCCGGCCTCACTCGTAAGGAAAAAACACTCTCCGTCTCCATCCCCGCCGGGGTGGAGGAGGGAACGCGCATCCGCCTCGCTAATGAGGGCGAAGCGGGCCTCCGTGCCGGTCCGGCGGGTGATCTTTATATCTTCCTCACTATCCGCCCCCACCCCATCTTCAAGCGCGAGGGTGCTAATATCTATTGTGACGTCCCCATCGCCTTCACCACGGCGGCTTTGGGTGGCAACATCGAAGTGCCGACCATCGACGGCGGCAAGGTCAAAGTCAGCATTCCCGAAGGCACCCAGACCGGCCACCAGTTCCGCCTGCGTGGTAAGGGCATGTCCGTCCTCCGCTCACAATCCCGCGGCGATATGTTCATCTCCGCTCGCGTCGAAACGCCTGTACGACTGAATAAGAAGCAAAAAGAAATCCTCAAGGAATTCGAGAAAACGGGTGGCTCTACGATGCAGACAAGCCCCGAATCCGCCGGATTCTTCGATCGCGTCCGCGAATTTTGGGAAGACTTGAAAGAGTAAATTCTCCTTCGTTTTCACGCAGGCCCTTGCTATAGCTGGGGTAAAGGAGGAGGAGAAAATGAAAATCGCCATCGCTGGATGTACGGGACGCATGGGTCAGAGCCTGTTACGCTTGGCCGCCGAATTTCCTGATATTACCGTCACCTGCGGTCTGGTGCGTGAAATCCGGCCCGGTGCGCTGGAATCATTGCAGCGCCAACATCCATTGTCAGACGAATTCCTCCTGACCGATAACATCGCCCAGGCGATTGCCCTGTCGGATGCCATTATTGATTTCACGGAAGCCACGTATTCTCTCCAACTGGCAGAAGAAGTCGCCAAACAGCGAAAAATACTGGTCTGTGGCAGTACCGGATTTAATGAGTTCCAAAAGCAGAAATTAATATCCTATGGCACATCCGCCTGCATCTTCCAATCCAATAACACGAGTATTATGGTGCATCTGGTCGCCGATCTGATCGCCCGCGCTGCCGCATCGGTTCCGGCAGAAGCCGACATTGATATTATGGAAATACATCACCACCATAAGAAGGATGCGCCTTCCGGCACAGCGATACTTATGGCAGAAGCTGCTGCGAAGGGAAGGGGCGTGAACCTTGCTACTACCCATCAACACATCACCCCCGGCCCAGACGCGATGCGTAAACTCGGAACCATCACAACGACCAGTCTTCGTATGGGAGATGTCATCGGCGAGCATACCACCTATCTTTCTGTACTCGGTGAAAGAATTGAAATTTCCCATAAAGCACTGAGCCGCGATATTTTCGCCCGTGGCGCGCTTCGCATCGCCGTCTGGGCCGAAGGCAAACCACACGGCTTCTATACAATGCAAGATGTTGTTGGAAAATAATTACTTAGCAGGAAGAGTGAACGTGATGCGCTGTAATTCATCTCCGCTGCATTTATCAATGGAAACGAGGGCAGCACTGGATTTATTATCATTTAGCACCGTAATAAGGAAAAATTTTCCCTTATCTTCGATATTACCAAAGGAACTGCCGCCTTTAATTGCGTAATCTAGTTTCTCATCACAGTCAGCGTTCGCCGCGTTCGACTTATTAATAACAAGGATGACGACAATGATTAATAAACCGAGCAACATCAGGCCCAACGAGATGGCGGTGAGTTTTAGCATGCGTGCGGTCGGGGCTTGTGCTTCCTTCATGCGCGTATCTGTAGCAGAATGCTCTGCATGAACGAACAAAAAATATTCAGCTTCACCATCGAACGAAAGCAGAACGGAAAACGCTTGGACGCGATGATCCCTATCCATGTGCCGTCGCTCTCCCGCTCTCGCGCCAGCCAACTCATCTCCGAATCCCATGTCAAACAAAACGCGAAAACCGTTACCAGCCCGTCCTCCAAATGCCGTGAAGGGGACATCATCGAGGTAATCATTCCAGAACTGGAACAATCGCACATTCTCCCGGAAAATATCGCATTATCAATCGTCTATGAGGATGAACACCTGCTGGTGATCAATAAACCCGTGGGCATGACCGTCCATCCGGCGCCGGGGAATATGGATAAGACGATGGTAAACGCCCTGCTGCACCATTGCCATGACTCCCTCTCCGGTATCGGCGGCGAGATGCGCCCTGGCATTGTCCACCGATTAGACAAGGATACCAGTGGCTTATTGCTGGTTGCGAAGCACGATGAAGCCCATCGCGGTCTTTCCGCCCAACTGTCCGACCGCACCCTGACGCGCGTCTATCAGGCATTTGTCTGGGGAAGACCGAACCCCATCAAAAGTATCATCGACAACTACATTGGCCGCTCCCCGCGTAACCGCAAGAAAATGGCCGTCCTTGAGGACGGCAAGCATGCCATCACCCATTATCACGTGCAGGAGGCCTTCGGCACGACGGGCAAGAATGCGCTGCTTTCCCGCGTCGAATGCCAGCTAAAGACCGGTCGCACCCATCAGATTCGCGTCCACCTGTCGCATATCGGCTGTAGCCTGATCGGTGACCAGCTCTATGGTGGCTCTGCCGCTCCAAGACTGAAAGGCAGGAATCTGGAGCCGGAGCTTATGACGCTGCTCTCCACTTTTCCCCGCCAGTGTTTACATGCCGGGAAGATTTCATTCATCCATCCTATATTGAAAGAAAGGATGGAGTTTACGGCCGCTTGGCCTGCTGATATGGAGATTTTATATCAGTTAATTCATACTCACCTTCCAAAACTAAACTGATCAGTGTAACTATTTGATTGCTTCCCGCGAAAAGATGACTATATTAGTAGGGAATATGCATCGGGGTTTCCAACTTGAAATCTCCAGCCTCCATTCCTAAGTTTACACACTCTTAGATGATTGAGATATTCATATGTCACGCATGGCCGTACCTGCCCTCAATACCAACTCCGGCTTCTCCCAGTATCTGGCTGAAATCAAACGCTTTCCTATGCTGGAAGCCGAAGAGGAATACATGCTCGCCAAGCGCTGGGTCGAGCATGCGGATTATGACGCTGCACAGAAAATGATTACCAGCCATTTGCGATTGGTCTCGAAAATCGCCTTCACCTTCCGTGGATACGGCCTGCCGATGATGGATCTGGTCGCCGAAGGCAATATCGGTCTAATGCAGGCGGTCAAAAAATTCGATCCCGAGAAGGGCTTCCGCCTTTCCACTTATGCGATGTGGTGGATCCGCGCCTCCATACAGGAATATGTATTGCGCTCCTGGTCGCTGGTAAAGGTTGGCACGAGCGCGGGTCAAAAACGTTT
Source organism: Rickettsiales bacterium (assembly GCA_041749475.1). Taxonomy (GTDB): domain Bacteria; phylum Pseudomonadota; class Alphaproteobacteria; order Rickettsiales; family UBA998; genus JBGTBD01. The sequence continues at coordinate 3,363 of JBGTBD010000038.1, read as the reverse complement.
ATTCTTTAATTTGAGGAAGATGAAGAAGAATCTTCAACAAATGGAGCGTGGGCAGCTGACACCGGAGCAAATCACCCTGATTGCCGATAAACTCGAAGTCAGTGAGCAGGACGTGGTCGACATGGATCAGCGCATGACCGCTTCCGACCAGTATTTGAGCGATCCTGTCGGTGACGACGGTAAAAGCTCGGTAGGCGATTTCATGGCCGATAAATCGGATAGTCAGGAGGAATTGCTCTCCGAACGTCAGGATCTGGATCGTAAACGTAGTATGCTCGCCAAAGCGATGGCAAAGTTGAACCCGCGTGAAAAGCACATCATCCAGGAGCGCCGGATGCAGGATGACCCGAAGACATTGGAAGAATTAAGTCAGGTCTACAATATCTCCCGTGAACGCGTCCGTCAGATCGAGGCAAAAGCGATGGAGAAACTCACCAAGGAAATGCTGTTGCTCAATAGCGCGGCGTAATTTTTAAGCCGAGAGGAGGCGGGGTTCGTGGAATCTCACCTGCTCTCGCGACTTCTGCGAAGCGTGCGTCTGAACATCCCATGTAATAGACCGGATGATGGATTGGATTAAATCCACGCCCTCCAGTCTGGCATTGAATACCCGAAGACGCAGCCGATTCTCTTCACTCTGTTCGAGGTCTTGCAGCTTCTTCCTTTGCTTCAATACGCAGAGCTGAAGATTATGGTAAAAATCAAATACCATTTTATTTTTAGAAGCTTCTGAAAGATTCCTATCAGAGAAAATATCAGAAAAATATTCTTTCCATAATATGGAAAGGTTGTCTGAATGATATGCGCCAATGATGCGCTGGGTCATTTTCAGGTCAGGAGAGGCATCCGCGGTATGTCGCTGGTCGGGATGATGACGTCGCATCAACTCGATATACAGGCTTCGTGAATAACTATTGAAATCCAGAGCCTTGTTATCTTCATGAGGTGCTAATGAATCAAGAGAGTGAAAATCGTCAGTTTCTGGAGATAAAAAATAGCGGCCGACGCGCGTGTAATATTCCTCCAAAAAGAAATGAAGTTCTTTCTCTATCTCATTGATTTCAGCGCAGATGACATCTAGCTTAGCAAGCATGCGCGCACAGTGTCGTTGGATCGGCGCATATCCGTGGGAAGAAGCAGAAATATCTAAATCTGGCGTTTCATGCTGCATTCGACCGCAATGTATATGCGTTCGGTCGAAAATTCAATGCTTCCGCGATATGGCCCGCCTGCACCTGCTCCATTCCCGCCAGATCGGCGATAGTGCGTGCCAGACGCAACACCCGCGTATAGCCGCGCATGGATAGACGGAAACGTTGCGTCGCTTCCTCGATGAGGCTTCGCCCTTTATCATCCAGCGCCACGATACGCTCCAAATCCGCACCGCTTACTTCGGATATTAGCTGATAGGGCATTTCATAAGCCACGAATCTCGCGAGTTGCCGCCCCCGCGCGGCCATTACCCGCGCCGCTACCGTTGCCGTACTCTCACCCGGGGCGAGCGAGAGCATATCCATGGTTTCCACCATCGGCACATCGACATGAAGGTCGATCCGGTCAAGCAGCGGCCCGGAAAGTCGCCCCTGATAATCCTCTCCACAGCGAGGAGCTTTGTTACATGCGCGCGAAGCATCTCCCAGATACCCGCATTTGCATGGGTTCATCGCAGCGATAAGCTGGAAACGCGCCGGGTACGTAATATGTGCGTTGGCGCGGGCGACGGAGATGGTTCCGTTCTCCAAAGGCTGGCGCAGTGAATCGAGCACCGAACGATTGAACTCAGGCAATTCATCCAGAAACAGTACCCCATTGTGAGCAAGCGTAATCTCGCCCGGCTTTGCTTTCGTTCCCCCGCCCACCATCGCGGCGATGGAGGCGGAGTGATGCGGCGCCCGATAGGGGCGCTGCCGCTGCAACCCGTCTTCGTTCAGCTTCCCGGCGATACTATAGATCATGCTGACATCGAGAATCTCCCGCGCGGAAAGCGGCGGCAAAATTCCCGGGAGTGCCGCGGCCAACATCGATTTCCCCGTCCCCGGCGGGCCGCTCATCAATAGATTATGCCCCCCGGCAGCGGAAATTTCCAATGCGCGACGCGCCATCAACTGCCCTTTGATCTCCCCCATGTCGACCGAAGGACGCAACGGCGGCATCTCTTTCAACTCAGGTAATGAGAGAACCTGCGTCCCTTTACAGTGATTAATCAGCGCAATCAGCGAATCGGGAGCCAAAATTTGCTTATTCCCCGACCATAACGCCTCCTGAGCGCATGAAAATGGGCAAATTAACCCCATCTCCTGCCCTAAAGCACCCATTGCTGCTGGTAAAATGCCAGAAACAGGCAAAATTCGTGCATCCAGCGACAATTCTCCCATCGCATAATACTCGGAAACCATATCGTCCGTTAGCACTCCCATTGACACCAGCAGGGCGATGATGATCGGAAGGTCAAAATGACTTCCCTCTTTGGCCAGATCGGCAGGGGAGAGATTGACTGTGATACGCTTCGATGGCAGCGCCAGCCCTAGCGAATAGATAGCCGCGCGAACCCGCTCACGCGATTCCGCAACGGCTTTATCAGGCAATCCGACCAGTGAAAAAGCGGGCAGTCCGGGAGAAAGCTGAACCTGCACCTCGACCGGAATAACGTCAATGCCTTGGAATGCAAAGGATTTTACCGTGGACACCATAGCCGCTCTTCACCCCGTCTGAAGTTTCCAAATTATCGGCTATTCCCACTAAAATAAAGGAAATAAAAGGGAATTATTAGGCGAGTCTTAACATAACTCGGCCATACTCCATGAAATGGTTATAAACTTGCAGCAAAAGGTTAATGTTGTTAATAAACGCTTCTGCGTAAGCCTATGAGAAAAAAACATACAGACCGTTCGCCCCGCGTCCGCAACCTGATCGCCTTCAGCTCCTTCATCATGCTGTTGTTCGGGATGATCGTGCTGTATCAGGCGTTCCGCGAATATCAGCAGACGACCGAATATGCGGAACGCAATGTGAAGCGGTTGGTGGCCATCCTTAGTGACCAGATCGAACTTACCTTCCTTACCGTAGACCTCACGCTCGAACATGCGGTGGAGCGGCAATATCTCAATATGCTCTTCGGCGGCCACCTGCCGGAAGATATGGTGCATAACTTCAACGTCTGGGTGGAAGGCACGCCGCAGATCGTCGCCATGACGCTCGTCAATGAACGCGGCGACATCGAGCTCGCCGTGCATGATAAGGTCTATCAGAACTGGATGGACTACCGTAGCTCGATGCAGGACAGCGAAGCCTTCAAGACCCTGCGCGACAATGAGGAGATGGAACTCTACATCGGCCCTTATGACAGCCCGGTAAAAAGATTCG
>JBGTBD010000037.1:0-12250 GCA_041749475.1 Rickettsiales bacterium | reverse complement strand
CTGCTGCGCCGCGTCCGCGACTTCGCCCATGCCGAGGAAAAAACCACTATTGACCGTACCCTCGCCGACAAAGCGTTGCTGCGCCTCGAAGTCGACGCGTTCGGCCTCGATTCCGCTGACCGCCGTTACCTCTCCTTCATCGCTGATTTCTACGCCGGCGGCCCCGTCGGTATCGAAACCATCGCCGCCGGCCTCTCCGAAGAACGCGACACACTGGAAGAGACGATAGAACCGTTCCTATTGCAATCCGGCTTCCTGCAACGCACCTCCCGCGGCCGCATCCTCACCTCCGCCGCATGGAAACATCTGGGCAAGAAAGAACCCGCCCGCACCGCCCTGCAAACCGAATTACTACTGGATGACACAGGTGATATTTGAGCAGGAATACCGCATTTATTACGAGGATACGGACGCAGGCGGCGTCGTCTATCACGCCAATTATCTGAAGTTCGCGGAACGCGCCCGCACCGAATGGTTGCGGGCGTTGGGGTTCGACCAATCCACGTTGCATGAGGAGGAGGGGGTCGTCTTCGTCGTAGGCCGCGCGGAAGTCACATATCACCGTCCCGCGCGTCTCGATGACCGTATAATTGTTAAGACATCCTTGCAGGAACTCAAAAACGTGCGTATGACGCTAAGTCAGGATGTCTGGCGGGAGGATGTCAAGCTAGCGACGATTACCATAGAGATCGTCTGCGTCGGTCGGGAGTTCCGGGCTGTGCGCCTGCCTGCTCACATCGCCGCCGCACTGGAGAAGAACGTCATCGGCCCCGGGGCGGGGTAATGGAAATGTTAATGACAAAATCGCAAGGGGAGAACCTAGATGTCATCACAGAATAACGTAAACACGGCTGTCACGCCAGTTCAGCAAAATACGCTCGAAGGCAGCGTGCAGAACACGGCGGGGAATGAGTTGTCCATCGTCCATATGGTGACGAATGCGGATATCGTCGTCCAGGGCATCATGCTGATGCTGGTGCTTGCATCCTTCTGGAGCTGGGCGATCATCTTCGAGAAATACACCCGCTTCAAACAACTCTGGATGCGCGCCTCCAAGTTCGAGGAATCCTTCTGGTCGGCGGATGCGCTGGACTCGCTCTATGAAAAGCTCCGCAAGCGCTCCAACCATCCCTTCGCCACCGTTTTCGTCTCGGGCATGGATGAATGGTTCCGCTCCGGCGAAGAAGGCAACGCGACCAAGAACAAGGCCGCCATCTTGCAACCCTCCGTGCGTGACCGTATCGCCCAGATCATGAGTGTTTCGCGTAACCGCGAACTGAACGAACTGGAAAAAGGTCTCGGCTTCCTCGCCACCGTCGGCTCCGCCGCGCCGTTCGTCGGTCTGTTCGGCACGGTGTGGGGGATCATGAACAGCTTCCAATCCATCGCGGCCTCGAAGAACACCTCGCTCGCCATCGTCGCGCCGGGTATTGCCGAAGCATTATTCGCGACCGCCATCGGCCTCTTCGCCGCTATCCCGGCGGTCATCGCGTATAATAAATTCTCCAACGAACTGGCGAAGTACGCTGGCCGTCTGGAAGATTGGTGCGTTGAGTTCCACGCCCTGCTTTCCCGCCAGACCGAGACCGTGCGGAGGGCTGCGTAATGAGCATGATCACCTCACGCGGTGGCCGGGGCAGGGGATACCGCAAGCAACAGTTCAACGACATCAACGTCACCCCGATGGTCGATGTCATGCTGGTGCTGCTCGTCATCTTCATGGTGACCGCGCCGATGCTGACTGCAGGCGTGAAGGTCGATCTCCCAGAATCCGCCGCCGCACCTATTAAGGATCAGGCGGAGCCGATCGCCGTTTCCGTCCGTGCGGACGGGAAAATCTTCATCCAGAAAACCGAGATCAAGGTCGAAGAATTGCAAGCCAAACTGAAAGCCATCGCGGGCAGTAATCAGGACGCGACCATTTTCGTCCAAGGCGACAGAATCGTTGATTACGGCAACATGATGCGCGTCGTCGGTGAAATCAACGCCGCCGGATTCCATAAAATCGCGCTCGTGACCGTCGGTCTCAAGGGAAAATAATCACGCCCCATGAAGCATGATAAGCAACAGGCCTATTTCTACTCGGGGGGACTGCACCTTGCGCTCGTGATTTTCGTCATCTTTGGCTTACCCGACCTGTTCTCGAAATTCGAGGACCCGGAGATCGTCGAAGTCGTCCTCGCCGACCATATCCCCATCACCGATAAGAATAACGCGCCGAACGTGGAAGCCCCGCCACCGCCCAAAAAAGTGACGCCTGTGAAACAGGTAAAAGCACCGACCAGCAAACCCACGCCGCCGAAACCGCCGGAGCCTGTGAAAAAAGTCGTCATCCCCGACAAGACCAAGCCGCCCGAGCCGAAAAAAGAAGAAGAAAAACCGGACAAACCAGAAGTCGAGGAACTGGATTCCGTCCTCAAAGATTTGGCTGAGGACGCGCGCGAAGCCCCCGTCACGCCGCCGCAGAAACCCATCAAGAGCAGTGCGACGTATGACAACACGCAACCCATGTCGCGTAACGAAATCAGCGCCATCGTCCAGCAGATCGGCGAGAACTGGAATGTTCTGGCGGGAGCGCAGGACGATTACAAGATGATTGTCCGCATGCGCGTACAGTTACGGGAGGATGGCTCGGTGATTTCCGCGACGCTGGTTCCGGAGGACGCCGCCAAGGCCCGCAGCGACCAGACCTTCTGGGCCGCCGCCAACCGCGCGATGATGGCCGTGCGTAAGAGCAGCCCAATTAAAAATTTACCCGTAAACAAATATGGTACATGGAAAGACCTTGAAATAACTTTCGATCCGAGCAAGATGCTCTACTAATAACCGCGTTCCCAATGGAGAAGTATATGCGTCGTTTCCTCACTGCCATGATACTGGCATTACTGGCGGTCAGTCCGGCACACGCTGTGCTGAAAATCGTCATCGACAATCCGAAATTCGAACCTCTTCCCATCGCCGTAACTGATCTTGCGTCGAGCACGGGAGCGGAAAGCACCATCGGTCGTGACATCGCACGCGTCATCAACGCTGACCTCGAACGCTCTGGCCTGTTCCGCCCCATCGACAAGGGCGCGTTCATCGAGCAGGTGGGTTATAACTTCTCCATCCCGCGCTACCCCGATTGGCGCCAGATCAACGCCGCAGGTCTGGTGACCGGCAGCGTTGTCTCCACCGGTGCGGGCAAAATCAAAGTCTCCTTCCGCCTGTGGGACACCTACGCGGAAGAACAGATCGCGGGGAAGGAATATAACACCCTCACCCAGAATTGGCGTCGTACCGCGCATTTGATCGCGGACGAGATCTATAAGCGCATCACGGGTGAAAGCGGCTACTTCGATACACGCATCGTCTATGTGTCCGAGTCCGGCCCGTGGAAAAAACGCATCAAGCGCCTCGCCATCATGGATCAGGACGGTGAGAACCATAAATTCCTGACGGATGGCCGTTACCTCGTCCTCACCCCGCGCTTCTCGCCGAATACGCAGGAAATCCTTTATCTTTCCTACGCTAAAGGCAAGCCACAAGTCTTCCTGCGTGACCTGCAGACGGGCCGGGAAGAGTCGCTGGGGACGTATCAGGGCATGTCCTTCGCCCCGCGTTTCAACGACAATGGCAACAAGATGGTGATGTCCATCGCCAAGGATGGGAGCACCCAGATCTATGAACTGGATCTCCGCTCCCGCGCGATGCACCCCATCACGTCTGGTTCGTCCATCAGCACCTCGCCATCCTACTCTCCGGATGGCAAGTCCATCGTTTTCAACTCTGACCGGGGTGGCTCGCAGCAACTCTACATCATGGATGCCGGCGGCGGTAATGTGCGCCGCATCAGCTTCGGTGACGGACGGTATGGTACGCCCGTATGGTCTCCCCGCGGCGACCTGATCGCCTTCACCAAGATGAGCGGCGGCCAGTTCTTCATCGGCGTCATGCGCAGTGACGGCAGCGGTGAACGCTTGCTGACCCAAGGCTGGCTGGTCGAAGGGCCGAGCTGGTCGCCCAATGGCCGCGTTCTGGTGTTCCATAAGCAGGCTGGCGGCGGCTCACGGGTGCGTTTGCACTCGATCGACGTCACCGGGCGCAATCTCCGGGAAATCTTAACGCCTGCGGACGCCTCTGATCCAGCCTGGTCGCCACTGTTGCCTTTATAGCACGGTCTGTTTGACCAAATGAAGTTTTGACCACTTTCCCGAGATGGCGCGATTGATTTCAACCGCCATCTCGGGGTAGAAAATGCCCACAACATTTCATTTCAAGGAGTCAAAACAATGAATACGCTTGTAAAATTCGGTGTAGCACTTTCCGCAGTATTCCTGCTTGCAGCTTGCGAAACCCCAGATGATGGTGCAAATACCGGCGACGGTAGCGGCACTTCCATGACCGATCCTTCCACCGGTTTCCCAGTTGGTGAACTGGCTCCGGGCGTTGGTGATCGCGTCTTCTACGATTACAACAGCTCGTCCCTTACCCCGGAAGCGATGTCCACGCTCGATGCTCAGGCTAACTTCCTGAAGAGCAACGCTAGCCTCAACATCACCCTCGAAGGCCATTGCGATGAGCGCGGTACGCGTGAATACAACTTGGCTCTCGGTGAGCGTCGTGCGAACGCAGCGCGTAACTACCTTGTGAACCAAGGTGTTGCTGCTGGCCGCATCACGACCATCAGCTACGGTAAAGAACGTCCGGCAGTCGTTGGTAGCAACGATTCTTCCTGGGCGCAGAACCGCCGCGCTGTAACGGTCATCGCTCGCTAATCAGCGAACTGTGAACGAGTAAAGCTGCCGCCGGCCACGTGCCCAACAGGGTGCTGGCCGGCGGTGTCGTTTTACGCTATGAGTTAATCCTGAATGTAGCCCGATATTCCCCTTCCGGAGGATTCCATGTTTCGCCCCGCATCCGCTCTTCTCGCTCTGACCCTGATGGCCTCGCCCGCCTTGGCTGGTCCTAATGACGATTCGGCCCTCCGCTATCGTATCGACGCACTGGAGCGGCAGATGAACAACCGTAGCGGCGGCGGTGTCGCCCCCAGCGGTGCGGTCGGCAACCTCACGGCGCGCATCGACGCGCTGGAAGAGCAAATCCGCCAGCTCCGCGGCCAGCTGGAAGAGAACCAGCACAACACCAATTCCATCAAACGTAAACTCGACCAGATGAATCAGGACATGGATTTCCGCCTCGGTGCACTGGAGCAGATGAGTGCGTCCCAACCAGCGCCAGCCGCCGCTCCCGTTAATGGTGAAGCACCTGCCGAAACACCCGCGCCGGAGGCCGCACAGCAGCTCCCCACCGCTCCCGCCGAAGCGCCCGCTACCGAACAGGCCAGCTCGCCGGATAATTTCGTGATGCCCGCCTTCAATTCCTCGCGTGAACACTATAATTACGGTTTCTCGCTGATGAACAAAGCCCAGTACGACAAAGCGGGCCGCGTGTTCGAGGGATTCTTGCAGAAATACCCCGGCGATCCGCTGGTCAGCAACGTCTATTACTGGCTGGGCGAGACCTTCTACGTCCGCGAGGATTACCTGAAAGCCGCCGACAGCTTCCGCAAGGGCTTCGAAGCCATGCCGGGCGGTATCAAAGCCCCCGATAACCTGTTCAAACTGGCGAAATCCCTTGTTCAGCTGAACAAAACGGATAAGGCGTGCATCGTGCTGCAGCAGATCCTTGTCAAGTTCAAAGGCGGCGCGGAATCCGTCCTCCAGAAAGCCCGCGACGAGCGTCAGCAACTCTCCTGCCCGCAATAACGTCAGCTACGCTATCAGGTTGTTTTTCATTCCCGCGCAAGCGGGAATCCACCTTTCGTATGCTTAAGACTACACCGCACGATTGATTTCTGCCCGCAATCGTGACGAATAGGTTGCATGTTTCCTTACATGCCTGTTTCGCATATACTCACTACATGGAAAATGATTCTGATAGCATCCGTAAACTAAAATCAGCCCCGTTTCATGATGACCTATCCTATACTCATATACAGGATATATTGCTCCGTTTTTTAAATGCTCAGGGGGCTTGGCAACAAAGCTTACAAATGAAACATGCTCCATCTTCCAACCAACTTCGGGAATTTCTGAACACGTTACGTGAGACGGGCCAAGCCCTAAAATTAAACGAATCAAGTGCATCTCACGTCGCGCTACAGATACAGCTAGCCCGCCTTGCGCGAATCGATGTTGAAATGAATGAGGGTTCGCTACCTTCTAACGAGGGGGACGTGTTTCTTAGCCGACTTGATTGGCCAGACTTGTATTCTGCTGTGGACGCGGCGTTCGAGCTCATCCTAAAAATCATCTTCGAGCAGGCGACCCGCTCGTCGGCTTAAGCCCCGGTCACCACGAGGTATGTGTAAATTATAAATCACTCTCGTCCCACCTCAAAACCTCTGCTATCCTGCCCACCATGCCCATGCCCGCACAGCATTCTGAGTCCTTCGACACCACGCGCTTCGCCCCCCTGATGCACCCGTGGGAAGTTATGCTCACGGGTAAAAAGCTGGCCGTCGCCGTATCCGGCGGTGCGGACAGTATGGCGCTCTGTCTACTACTCGCAAAATGGTGTGGGAACCATCAGGCGACCCTGACCGCCCTCATCGTTGATCACGCCATCCGCGCGGAATCCGCTATCGAAGCAGGGCAGGTGGCGGACTGGCTCCGCGCCAAGCATATTACCTCCGTCATCCTCCATCCTTCCACCCCCATCACCGCACCCGCTCTACAGGAAAAAGCGCGCGATGCGCGTTACGCCGCTTTTGAGGCATGGTGTCGGGAGCAGGGGGTGTCATACCTTTGCACGGCCCATCATGCCGACGACCAGTTGGAAACCGTGCTGATGCATCTGGTACGCGGCAGCGGTCTCGAAGGCCTCGCCGGCATCCCGCCCCATACCAAACGGGGCAGCCTGAACATCCTGCGCCCTTTGCTCGCCATCGAGAAATCCGCGCTTCAGGATTATCTCCGCACCCAAAATCAACCGTGGATCGAAGACCCTACCAATCACAGCGACCATTTCGCCCGCAACCGCATGCGTAACATCACTTCCACCCTTAAATCCGAAGGCCTCACTCCCCAACGCCTCACCGAAACCACTCGCATCCTGCGTCAGGCGACGACGGCGCTCGAACATCACGCGACGCAATTTTTAGATGCACACTTCGTGCGCTCACCAGCGGGCTACGGCCAGATGCCGCTTTCCAGCTGGCAGGGGATTGACTCTGAAGCGGCTTTCCGTGCTTTCCGTCACATAATCGCCCATGTTCGACCTGACACCCCGTTTCCCCGTGCGGAAGCGATGCAGCCCATGGTGCAGGCATTAACGCAAGGAACCCTCATTAAACCCGCCACCCTTTCCGGTATCCTATTCTATCCCACGCCGAACAAAAACCTCCTCTGGCTCACTCGCGAACCCGCCAAATTACCTGAGGATAAAACCATCTCGTCATATAAAACAATCACCTGGGATGATAGATATGCTGTCCGTCTGTCCAATGAATGGCAGGGACGCGTTACCCTCGGCGCTCTCCGTGCGGACGGGGTTGCCGCGCTCCCGCCCGTGTGGCGCAAGAAATGCCGCGATATGGGCGTCCCCAAGCAGGTGATTTACGGTTTTCCGGCCCTCCGGGGGGTTGAAGGGCTGCTCGGCGTACCCCATATCGGTTACTGGGCGGTGACAGGCTTGGCCGAAACGGTGCAAATAGAGGTTTTGCAACGAAAACATCTTGCTGATGCTGCCGCCGATTGATTTACTGCGAATGGATTGGATGAATTGAATGCCGAATATGGGTAAAAATGTTGTGTTATGGGTAGCGGCGTTCGTCCTGCTCGTGATTCTCTATCGTTTCGTACAAGGGGGCATGGAGCAAACCAACCAGATGCACCTGCCTTTCTCCGAGTTCATGACTAAGCTGGACGCTAACGAAGTGTCCGACGTCGTGATCCGTGAATCGAAAGAGGACGGAACCATTATCACCGGGCATTTCACCAACTCCACCGAGGGCTTCCAGACCCTTTCCCCCAATTATCCCGACCTCGTCAATAAACTAACCGAGCATAACGTCAAGATCACGGCTGTTCCCTCGGAGACTCCCGGCAGCAGCCTGCTCGGCGGGCTTGTTTCATGGCTACCCTTCCTGATATTGATCGGCGTCTGGGTATTCTTCATGCGCCAGATGCAATCCGGCGGACGGGGTGGTGGCGCGATGGGTTTCGGTAAATCCCGCGCCCGTATGCTGACCGAAAAGTCCGAACGCAAGATGTTCACCGACGTCGCCGGTATCGACGAAGCGAAGGACGAATTGCAGGAACTGGTCGACTTCCTGAAAGACCCGCAGAAATTCCAGCGCCTTGGCGGGAAAATCCCCCGTGGTTGCTTGCTCGTAGGTCCTCCGGGAACGGGGAAAACCCTGCTCGCCCGCGCGATCGCCGGGGAAGCGGGTGTACCCTTCTTCACCATTTCCGGCTCTGATTTCGTCGAGATGTTCGTGGGCGTCGGCGCCAGCCGCGTGCGCGATATGTTCGAGCAGGCAAAAAAACATGCGCCCTGCATCGTCTTCATCGACGAGATTGACGCCGTCGGTCGCCATCGTGGCGCTGGCATGGGCGGCGGGAACGATGAACGCGAACAGACGCTGAACCAGTTACTCGTCGAGATGGACGGGTTCGAGGCCAATGAGGGCATCATCATCATCGCCGCGACCAACCGCCCTGACGTGCTTGACCCCGCACTACTCCGCCCCGGCCGATTCGACCGTCAGATCGTCGTCCCCAATCCCGACATCGCGGGCCGCGAGAAAATCCTGCAGGTGCATTTGATGAAAGTCCCCGCCGCACCGGATGTGGATACCAAGATCATCGCGCGCGGTACGCCCGGTTTCTCCGGCGCTGATCTCGCCAACCTCGTCAACGAAGCCGCACTCCTCGCCGCCCGCCGTGACAAGAAAGTCGTCACCATGCGTGAGCTGGAAGAGGCGAAGGACAAGGTGATGATGGGCGTCGAACGCAAATCCATGGTGATGAGCGACGAAGAGAAGAAGATGACCGCCTATCATGAAGCCGGTCATGCCGTAGTCTCCATCCATTGCCCCGCTTCCGACCCCATCCACAAAGCCACCATCATCCCGCGCGGTCGCGCATTGGGGATGGTCATGCGCTTACCCGAGACCGACAAGCTATCCTACCTGCGCGAGAAGATGTATGCCGATTTGGCTGTCTCCATGGGCGGCCGCGTCGCCGAGGAAATCATCTTCGGCTATGACAAGGTATCGAGCGGCGCATCGTCCGACATCCAGTACGCCACCAAACTTTCCCGCGCCATGGTCACCCGCTGGGGCATGAGCGACGCGCTCGGCCCCGTCCTTTACGGCGGCGATCAGCAGGAAGGCTTCATGGGCTATATGTCCCCGGATAAAAGCGTCTCGGAAGAAACCGCTTCCCGCATCGACGCCGAAGTCCGCCGCATTGTCGAAGAAGCCCATTCCAAGGCCAAAGAAATTCTTTCTGGCAACCGTGACCAACTGGAATCAGTCGCGCAAGCCCTGCTGGAATACGAAACCCTCACCGGGGACGAAATCAAGGAGTTGATGGCGGGCAATAAACTCGACCGCAAACCGACTGACAGCGCACCCATCGAGCCTTTGAAATCCTCCTTGCCGGGCCGCCGCAGTAAAGTTGTGGACACTACGCCGGAAGATAAGTTGGATGCAGATATGCCACCCGGTTAGCGTAGTAGTATAGGGGTACTATCTATTGCCGCAATTCCCTCATGGATAGAAGGGTCTATTCCACGCATGCTTTGTTCCGCCGCGTGGTAGATAAAATCTACCGCTTGATTGATTCTAGTGGCATCCACTTCAGAGATTTCTTCATAATGAGGAGCATCATCATCCCCTGTCCACATTTTACAATACTCCTCGCGTTTAAACGCATCGGCAGGAACTTTGTATTCTTCCAGTTTCTCTTTGAGCGCCCCCATTGTCTCCGGCAAATTCCCAAGATTACACCCGATTACATCCCGGGAAATACTATTCAATATATGCACCACTACGGAATCTTCTATTCTTCTTCTACCTCCTCTATTTGCATGTTTTTTCTCTTCCTCTATATCAATAAGACATGATATGGCTTTATCTGCTTCAAGTAGTGCCCGCACTGTAATAGGCTTATTCAAATCAATTTCAGTTGTGGATTGAATGGTGTTAGAGGGAGTAGACATTTTTATCTCCTGAATAAAGGGCTTTCTTACTTAATATCACTCTATGATTGCGCAGAGATAATTTGCTCCTAAAATACATAACGAGAAACGCAATAGTTAACAAATACAGCTTTTTTATTAAAGAATGATGACAACACGCCAATTCTTCGGGACAGACGGCATTCGCGGACGCGCGAACCAGTTCCCCATGACGGCGGATACCGCCCTGAAAGTCGGCATGGCCGCGGGCCTCGAATTCGTGCGCGGTGACCATCGCCACAAAGTCGTCATCGCCAAGGATACCCGCCTCTCGGGCTATATGCTGGAACCCGCTCTCACCGCTGGGTTTATTGCCGTAGGGATGGATGTGATTCTCGTCGGCCCATTACCGACCCCCGCCGTCGCCATGCTGACGCGCTCCATGCGCGCCGACCTCGGCGTGATGATCTCTGCCTCCCATAACCCATTCGAGGATAACGGCATAAAACTCTTCGCCCCTAACGGCAGTAAATTGTCCGACGAAGTGGAGATGCGCATCGAAGCACGGATGCAGAGCGATATGTCCGCACTCGTGGCCGACGCAGCTGGCCTTGGCCGCGCGAAACGTATCGAGGATGCCCGCGGGCGCTATATCGAATTCGTGAAGCAAACATTCCCGCGTCACCTGCGGCTCGACGGCATGAAAATCGTCGTCGATTGCGCGCACGGCGCCGCCTACCAGATCGCCCCCATCGTCCTCACCGAACTGGGCGCGGAAGTCATCACGCTGGGTGACAAGCCGAACGGTCTCAACATCAACGACCATTGCGGCTCGACCTATCCGGAAGTCATTTGCGCCGAAGTGCTGAAACAGAAAGCCTCCCTCGGCATCGCGCTGGATGGCGACGCCGACCGCGTCATCATCTGTGACGAGAACGGACGCCTGATCGACGGCGACCAGATCCTCGCCATCATCTCCGCCTATTGGAACAGTCAGGGCCGCCTGAAAGGCGGCAAGGTGGTTGCCACACAGATGTCCAACCTCGCATTAGAGAAATACATCGAGAGCGAGGGTTTAAAACTCATCCGCAGCGCCGTTGGTGACCGCTACGTCATCGAGGAGATGCGCAATCACAACTGCAATATCGGCGGCGAGCAATCGGGCCATATCATCATGCGCGATTACGTGACGACGGGCGATGGCCTGGTCGCCGCCCTGCAAGTCCTCGCCGTGATGCTGGAGAAAAAACAGCCCTTAAGCGTTTGTGGCCGCCCGTTCGAACCGCTCCCGCAAATCCTAAAAAACATCCCCTTCTCGGGCCGCGACCCGCTCGACACTCCCGGCGTTAAAACCGCCATCGCCGAAACGGAAGCGTTGCTCGGCAAACGCGGGCGCGTCTTCATTCGCAAGTCGGGTACGGAACCCAAAATCCGCGTGATGCTGGAAGGCGATAACCTCGCCGAAATCGAGCGCGAAGCGGATCGTCTTTGCGCCGTCATCCAGAAAGAATCCAAGGCCGCGTGATCATGCGTCATGCCTGAACCCATTGCCACACCACGCGTCCTCATCATCGCCGGGTCGGATTCCGGCGGCGGGGCAGGGATACAGGCGGACATCAAATCCGTGATGGCGATGGGCGGCTACGCGGGCACAGCCATCACCGCACTCACCGCCCAGAACACCCTCGGCGTCGCCGGTATATTCCCCGTCCCCGAACGCTTCGTCGCCCTACAGATGACGACCTTCCTCGACGATATCGGTGCGGACAGCATCAAGATCGGCATGTTGAATGACCCCGCCGTCATCCGCACCGTCACCACTATCCTTAACGAAGATGCTACGGGCATCCCGCTATTTCTCGACCCCGTGATGGTCGCCAAAGGCGGCGCTGCCTTATTGGAGCCCGATGCCGTTGAAGGCCTGAAAACCCTGTTCCCCCGCGCCCGGCTGCTGACCCCCAACATCCCCGAAGCCGAAGCCCTCACCGGCATCCCCATCACCACCCGTGAGGATATGCTGAAAGCCGCGCATTCCTTATTAAGGATGGGCCCCAAAGCCGTGCTCATCAAAGGCGGTCACGCC
>JBGTBD010000036.1:0-7205 GCA_041749475.1 Rickettsiales bacterium | reverse complement strand
CTGGCTGCTCAATATCCGGGGGGATGATATTCCTTATAACCCCCTGCCACTCTGCTTTGCGCTGTTGAATGACGATGCGACGGTGGAGCTGTTCATCGACCCCGCGAAGGTGGGTGAGGACGTGGCGGAGAATTTCGGGGCGGCGGTGCGGGTACACGAGTTTGCGGCTATTCCCGATGTCTTGACACGGTATGGCGCAAAGAAAATACGGGTGGATATCGATGCAGCGTCCTATTGGTGGAAGCAGCAGTTGGAGGCGGCGGGGAGTGTCGTTGTCCCGGGGGTGAACCCTATTCTGCTCGCCAAAGCGAAGAAGAACATCATTGAATCCGGGCATATCCGCGAGGCGCATCGCATCGACGGTGCGGCGGTGACGCGGTTCCTGTGTTGGCTGGATCGGTTGTCGCCGGATGAGAGAATCGATGAGTTGACCATCGTTGAAAAGCTGGAGCATTTCCGTCGGAAATCGCCGCGTTATCTGGGCCCAAGCTTCGCGACCATCTCCGGTAGCGGGACGCATGGGGCCATCGTGCATTACCGGGCTACGGAGGAATCGAATCGTGAAGTGGCGGTGAATGAAGTGTTGTTGCTGGATTCCGGCGGGCAGTATTTAGAGGGAACGACGGATATTACGCGTACGGTCGTGCGCGGCAAGCCGAATTACCAGTTCCGTGAGCATTTCACGCGCGTGTTGCAAGGGCATATCGCGCTCGCGCAGGCGGTGTTCCCGGCGGGGACGACGGGCGGGCAGCTGGACGTGCTGGCACGCCAGCCGTTATGGATGGAGGGGTTGGATTATGACCACGGTACGGGGCATGGCGTGGGCTGTTATCTCTGTGTGCATGAAGGGCCGCAGCGCATCAGCAAGCGCGGCGGTGACGCGGCGCTGGAGCCGGGGATGATCCTTTCCAACGAGCCGGGCTATTACCTGCAAGGCGAGTATGGCATCCGTATCGAAAACCTCGTCATCGTCGAATCACGCGGGACGCAGCATGGCCGGGAGTTCCTCGGGTTCAAGACCCTCACCCTCGCCCCCATCGACCCGCGCCTCGTGGAGGTGAAGTTGCTCAATGGAGCGGAGCGGGCGTGGCTCAATTCCTATCATGAACGGGTGACGGCGGAGCTTTCGCCGTTGCTGGACAAGGATGAACGGGAATGGTTGAAGGCCTTGCCCGCAGTCTGATTAGCCCTAACGCGATAAGGCCTCGCCTAGAAATTCCAGCAAGGTGCGGACTTTGAGGGAGAGGTGTTTTTTCTGGCTGAAGACGGCGTAGACGTGGCGGGGTGGGTCTAGCGGGTATTCTTCCAGCAGCTTCGTTAGTGAATGGCTCTCCGGGTGAGTGTCGAGAATAAATTGGGGAATCAGGGCGACGCCGACGCCCGCCAGTGCCAACGCCAGCATCATCTCGCCGTTGTTCGCTTGGTTATGAGGGGATAAGGACAGGCTACCGGTTTTGCCTTCGGGCGTTTTATGCTTCCAATCCATCGTGTGGCCGTGGCGGGTATAGCCGATGATGCGGTGTTTTTTCAGTTCTTTGGGGGTGGCTGGCATGCCGTGCTGGGCGATATAGTCCGGGCTGGCGACCCAGTGGATGGGGGCGTCACACAGCTTGCGGCTGATGAGGGTGGAATCGGGTAGGGCAGCGATGCGGATGACGAGGTCGTAGCCTTCCTGCACGACATCCACATAACGGTCGTCGAAATCGACCTCCAGCGCAATGTCGGGAAACGTTTGGGCGTATTGGGCGAATAGATGGCTGAGATACTGCACGCCGAACGTCAGTGGTGCATTCACTTTCAGCACCCCTTGCGGCGTACCGTGGGTTTCGCGGATCATCTGGTCGGCCTCGGAGACATCCTCAAGGATACGCAATACCCGCTCGTAATAGATCGCGCCTTCATGGGTGAGGCTGAGTTGGCGCGTGGTGCGGTTGAGGAGGCGGACGGCGAGGTCGTTCTCAAGGGTTTGAAGAGATTTGCTGACGGCGGAGGTGGTGACGCCCAAGGCCCGCGCGGCAGGGGCGAAGCCCTGTTGTTTTACGACTTCGGCGAACATCTGGTATTGGGTGAAGCGATCCATTGTACTCCTTATGTCATGCCGTCTTCATGACGGCATCCGGTGAAACCAGACCCCGTCATGCGACAGGTGACAATGATTTACTATCAACTATTATTCACTAATCATTTTCAATAATAGCATATTATCATATTTAAGGAAATATATTATATTCCACTCATCGCCTGAGACAACCATGTCCCGACGGTGAACAGAAACAAGACATACAGGAGCTTATGATGAAACCTTCAGTCGCTTACAGCCAAGATTCCACCGCAGTCGCGGTGCATGGCAAAGATGTTGGTATCGCCGTATTGCGGGCCAGCATGGGGACACTTCTTCTCGCCCACGGGCTGTTGAAGGTGCTGGTGTTCACCATCCCCGGCACGGTCGGGTATTTCGCCAGTATCGGACTGCCGCCCATCGCCGCCTACCTCACCATCTTCGGTGAATTGGCAGGGGGTGCGGCGCTTCTGCTGGGGCTTTATACCCGCCTCGCCGCGCCGCTGACCATCCCCATATTACTCGGGGCGGCATGGGCACACAGCGCCAATGGCTGGGTGTTCAGTAACCAAGGCGGTGGCTGGGAATTCCCGGTGATGCTGGCGGTGATTTCGCTGGTGTTGACCTTCACGGGTGGCGGTGCGTTCGCACTGCGCCGATTCCCGGTCATCGATAAGGTGATTCCTACCATTTTTAAAGACTAACATTTTTATGTGTCATGCCGTCCCATAACGGCATCCGGCTCCAAGGCCAGACCCCGTCATGAAGACGGGGTGACATCAAGGAGAATTATGATGGACATTCGTAGATATGAAGAACTTGGGTCATTCAAGAATAGCTGGCTCAACGCGCATTATCACTTCAGCTTCTCGAACTATTACGACCCGGCGCATACGGGTATCGGCAAGCTGCTAGTGATCAATGATGACATCGTCCGTGCCGGAGGCGGGTTCGATATGCACCCGCACCGGGATATGGAGATCATCACCTTCGTGCGTAGCGGCGCCATCTCCCACCGTGACAGCCTTGGCAACGAGGGGAGGACGGAAGCGGGGGATATCCAGGTGATGAGCGCAGGGCGCGGTATCGTCCATGCCGAGCATAATCTGGAGAACGTCGATACAAATCTCTACCAGATCTGGATCGAGCCGCATACCAACGGCGTGCAACCTCGCTGGGAAACACGGAAATTCCGTGGGCAGGCGGGCAAGGATTTGCCGCTGCTCGTCTCCGGTTTTCCGGATGACGAAGGCAAAGGCGCCATCCCCATCCACCAGTATGCCGCCATCTTCGGCGGACGGCTGGAAGCGGGGGCGGACGTGACCATCCCCATCCGCGGCGGCGCAGGTTACGTCCTCGTCTCCGAAGGCGAAGCATTCGTCACAGGTGAGGGGCTTTACAAGGGTGACGGCGCGTCTTTCTCAGATGAGAAAGAAGTGCGCATCACCTCTGCCAAAGGCGCAGAAGTCCTCGTCATCGACGTACCGCTACACTAAGCTCCTTAGTGGGAGGGCTGCCGGAACGAATCCCGGCAGCCCTTTTTTTATTGGGATTGGTGAGGGCCACATAATCCCGCTGGAAGTGTCCGTAGCTTTCGGATATGACTGCCCTCCATGACGATATGGGGACTCATCAGGCCGTACTGGTTTTCGGAGGATAAGCTGAAAGGCAGGCTGTTGCTTGCCACCATCGTCGGGCTGGCGCTGGGGCAGGTGTATATCACCGTGCTGCTCAATAAATGGAACGCGAAATTCTATAATGCGTTGCAGGATAAAGATCTGCCCGAGTTCAAACACCAATTGCTGATTTTCTGCGGGCTGGCGGCGGCGTTCATCGCGGTGGCGGTTTATCGCCAGTATTTCAACCAGATGCTCCAGATGCGCTGGCGGCGGTGGATGACGGATCGGTATCAGGAAAAATGGCTCGCCCAGCACAATTATTATAAATTGCAGGTCATCTATAAGAACGCGGATAACCCTGACCAGCGTATCGCGGATGATGTTGACATCTTCACCGGGAGCACGCTTTCGCTCAGTATCGGGTTGATGAGCTCGGTGGTAACGCTGGTGTCCTTCATCGGCATTCTATGGGGACTCTCCGGCGTGCTGGAATTCACCGTTGCGGGGCAGGATGTCGCGATTCAGGGGTATATGGTCTGGGCGGCGATCGTCTATGCCCTTATCGGGACATGGCTGACGCATAAAATCGGCCGGAGACTCGTTTCACTGACGTTCAACCAGCAGCGGTTCGAGGCGAATTTCCGTTATGCGCTGATACGGCTGCGCGAGAATGCGGAGAGTGTCGCGTTCTATCATGGCGAGCCGGCGGAGCGATCTATTTTGCGTGAGCGTTTTTCGCATATTCTGGATAACTGGTGGCAGATCATGAAGAAGCAGAAGCAGCTGACCTGGTTTACCTCCGGCTATGGGCAGCTTGCTATCATCTTTCCCATTGTCGTCGCCGCGCCGCGCTATTTCTCGGGCGCGATTCAGCTGGGCGGGTTGATGCAGACGGCATCCGCCTTCGGGCGCGTGCAGGACGCGCTGAGCTGGCTGATCGACGTCTATCCACAATACGCGAACTGGAAAGCGACCACGAATCGCTTGGTTGGATTCCACAACGCGATGGAGGAAGCAGAAAAAGCCGAAGCATCGCGGAATATCGTGTCCGTGGATACTGCTGGCGGGTTTGCGGTGAAGGGGTTGTCGATCACGTTGCCGGATGGCACGGCGTTGGTGAATGATTTTGCTATCGCGCTGAAGCCGGGTGACCGACTGCTGCTGACGGGGAAATCGGGGAGTGGGAAAACCACCGTGCTGCGTGCACTGGCCGGACTTTGGCCGTTCGGAACGGGTGAAGTACAGATGCCGCAGAATGCCAACCTGATGTTCGTTCCGCAGAAACCCTATATTCCCATCCTTCCATTACGGGAAGTGATGAGCTACCCCAACCCGCCTGCTATCCCTGCCGGGGATGATGCAGAATTGGCCGCGGCGCTCGGCTGGGTGGGCATGGAGGCATTGTTGCCCATGCTCGATGCGGATGAGAACTGGTCCCAGCGCCTGTCCCTCGGCGAACAACAGAAACTTGCCATTGCGCGGGTATTGCTGCAAAAACCGGACATCCTGCTGCTGGACGAGGCAACCTCCTCGCTGGATGAAGCGGCGGAATCGACGCTGTATGAAATGCTCTCCAACGCCTTGCTGAACGCCATCATCATCAGCGTCGGCCACCGTAGCAGCCTGAAACAATGGCATAATTCGGAATATAAGCTTCCGAGGCATACAGCGTTGGATGCTGCTCCTAATTCTCGATAAAACGGTAGATCCTCATAAGGATTATCACCGAGCCTGAATCTCATCCGTATCGATCCACTCCAGTCCTAACGCTCCTTCGTTGACGGGGACGTTCAGCATGGTTCCGGTTCGGACGTTGTCAAATAACGCCTCGCTGGGGGAGAAGGAATAATCCGACGGTTCACGCCAATGCTGCACGTGAAGGGTATATTCATACCATGCGCTGTTTGCGCATATGTAATCCGTTTGTTTCTTTTCCTGCATGATGGCGTAGCGGGACTCGGGGCTGCACGTTGCATCGGATTGGAATCTATAGGAACTGCGGCGCGTACAGCGCCTGCCGCATCTTTTTTTACATTCCAGAACGCAGACTTTCTGGAGAATGGGTTGCGTAAAGACCTGGGCCGGGGGTTGAGGGAGGTGGGTGTTGGCTTCCCTGACGACGAATACGCCCGAGAGGATGAAGCCGAGAACCCCGCACAGGACGAAATCCGCAAGCACCCAGCATACCCACGACGAGCCTCTGAACATATGCAGTATCGCAAAAAACCAGACGATCGCGAGAAGAATGCCGAGCAGGATGCCTTTTGCTATCCACGCACCGGCATCCACCATATCCACGGAATCGGCGAGGGTCGGAAACGCACCGAGGAGGCCCATCGTCAATAACCCGGCATGGATGCTGATGAAAATGAACGCGGTTACACTCAATCTTCTGGATGTGGATGAGGCAACCTCATAGCCTGAGGAGATACTGCTGGTTTTAGAGATTTCGGCCAGCAATGCGAAATGTTGTGCGTAATGGCTGTCGGATGCCTGCAAATCATCCTTGCGGATGACGCACCACATCTTCCGGGGTGTGGCGTGCAAGGATTTGACGGGTAGAGCGAACAGGGCCTGTAAATGGGTCAGTAATTTTCCCGAGGCCAGAGTTTGCTCCAGATGGTTCGGGTAATCGGTGGTGATGAAGTAGGTTTTATCGAACTCGTCGCTTGTGACCCGTATTTCAGAGGCGATGCCTAAGCTCTTCAAGATGCGGTGATACCATTTTTCCCGTTTGATGATGAAAGGAATGCCGCTCGGTTGCGTGATGCCAATGTGACGGGCGGAGATTCCGTTCTTCGAGGTCACTATATAGGTAAGCCCATCCGGCTG
The DNA here is from genome assembly GCA_041749475.1 of Rickettsiales bacterium. GTDB lineage: Bacteria > Pseudomonadota > Alphaproteobacteria > Rickettsiales > UBA998 > JBGTBD01. The sequence goes on along the minus strand of JBGTBD010000036.1, from coordinate 695 downwards.
GGAACTGCTTTTCTTGAGGTGCGCGCCAAACAGAAAACGCCCCCGTATCGTCACCGCCGTCAGAAAAATGCATAACTGCAAAAAAATGACCATGTGCCCTCACAAGATTTGAATCCAACTATCTGTAGAACGATACTTCAGAACTATTAAAAATTAAAAAAAGCCACACGAGGTGGGTGTTTCATAGTCGGGCGGAAAGGATTGACACATGGTCTACTGACCATGCGCCCTCAAGGGGCGGCTCGCTGCGCTGCGCCGTCCAGATGTTCTTCCTGAACATCTGTCGAACCGGCTTCGCGGTTCTCTTCTGCTTCTCCGACCATTAAAAAAAGCCACACGAGGTGGCTCTTTTGAATGGTCGGGGAGACAGGATTCGAACCTGCGACCCTCTGGTCCCAAACCAGATGCGCTACCGGACTGCGCTACTCCCCGACAGGGTGCTTGTACCCATTCTGAATAAAAACAGCAAGCAGTATAGCGCGTATTGACTCAGATGACGTAAAAGCTATGCTGCCGCCCCATATGATGCAGCCATCCGACATTAAAGGTCTCTATACCGCGCTTATCACCCCGTTTTCGGCGGGGCAACTCGATGAGGACGCGTTCGTGCGGCTTGTGGAATGGCAGATCGAGCAAGGGGTGCATGGGCTTGTGCCGTGCGGGACGACGGGGGAATCGCCTGCGCTGTCGCATAC
>JBGTBD010000035.1:0-20286 GCA_041749475.1 Rickettsiales bacterium | reverse complement strand
TACGAATCTTGCCTATGAAATGATTCGCGAAGGCGGATTGGGAGAAGGTAAGTCTGAAACAAACATCAGGCAACTCGCCGACCGTATCGCGGAACAGCTCGCGGAGTTGAACACTGGCTCCACGACAAACACGAACGATTCCTTCGTCGCCCCTATCCTCCGAGTGCCCGGTGAATACGCAACTAGCCTCGCTTCAAGCGAGCGTTTTTCTCCTGTTAAAACGACCACCATCAATACTGCAAATCTGGATGCGACTTTCCAATACAAAGATTTGTATGCACTTTCTAATGTGGATGGACTTGCAAATGTGTTCGGCGGCAATGCAGACCAAGTGGCATTCGACAAAGCCTTTGCTGCAGCAAATGGACTTAATACCGCACAGCTTCAACAGCTGAAGGATACAGGCATCAATTTCAAAGAATTTGGTTTGAGTGCAATCCAGCTTCCAGAGAAGACATATATAGGAAATTCCCCCCGTAGCATCACCTATGCAGGTTTGGAAGATAGCATGATCGGCTCATTCGACCGTACGCAATTGGCCGAAGATATGCAGGTGGCACCGGAAGACCTTACGGTCGGGGTGACCATTACCCGCAAAACAGGCAATAATACCGTGATTCAGCAAGCAAATGTCTCTGTCGAGCAGGCCAGGGCGCTAAAGGAAAGGGTTGAACAGGAAGCAAAGCGTGGTGGCCTAAGCACAACCACCATTGAAATTGCTGAGGATGATAAGGCAAAACTGGAACGTGCGGAAGTCGAGATCGCCCGAGCGGAGGGTGCATCAACCGGAACCATTATCGGAACCGCTGCTGCTGCAGTACCTGCGCCGGTGGTCACACCCAGCGACAAGGTTGACACCCCAATCGACGCAGCAGCAAAAGAAGAGTCTACCTCTCTCAATCGTGAACAATTTGCGCAAGAGGTGGAACAAGTGATGAAGCAGGAGGGCCTATCCAATATTCAACGAAAAAATCAACTCGTAGCTCTTGCTGAACGCACTGATTCGACTGTTTCTGATGGCACTGCATATGACGTATTGCGCGATAGCGCTTCACGCAATCAATCGGATAATGTTGGGCTGTTTTCTGATGAAGTCATGAAGCAATCGCAGGTATTTGCGAGCTGGAAGGCTCCAAGTCCGGCACCAGATGTCGCTGAGCCTTCATCTGGACCCCGAGCGGATGCTCAGGAAACTGTAAATTCAGGTGCGATAGCCACAGATGCTCCCGCACCTCAGCCAGATACTATTGCTCCAGAAAAAAACTTCGAACGTACCGTACGCTTCAAACCCGGCGGCACGGTCAATGAACTTGCTGAAGCCGCAGGCCTCACCAAGGACAAATGGGCGGATTACGCGAAGAAGTTCGACGAAGCCAACGGTGGCATAACTCAGGACAAAAAAGGCCGTGCCGGGTGGAATGTGAATACGGCCACCGATTACAAACTTCCCGATTATGATGGCGCGGATTATACGAAGATCGACGAGGCAGCCGCCCAGAAAGCGTGCATCGCGATCACGACCACGGAAGTCGGTCCCGCAGCCCTCGCTAATGATAATGCATGCGCCCCCGCAGCCCTCGCCCTTACGGATAAGCAATATGATATCGACGTTGCTGCGGGTGAAGGCCCCTACGTCCTCGCTAAGAAATTGGGTATCCCCGAGAGGGATATCCTTGCCTTCGTCCAGAAAATGGATGAAGCATCACCAAATTTCAAACTGAATAAAGAATACACCGATTATGTTAACAACCCCAAAGACAAACTTTTGGTAGGTGAGTTAGTGACAATCACCGTGCCCAACAATTTTGAGATTCCCCCAGAGATGAAAAACCGCCTGAGAGACTCCAAAGCAAATGATGAATTGGATACAGTTGATTACCCTGTAACACCACCCAAACGAGACATTGAACCATCAAAAGCATCTCATAAGAAGTAATAGCGCACACACAAAAAACCCCGCTCCGGCGGGGTTTTTTATACTCTGGATTATCGGGGAAGATACTAATCGCGTTTCCAGCCGCCCCGGCCATTATTTACAGGCGTACAATTCTCAAGTTTTTTTCCTCTTGTCTCGCAGTAGTAAAACTCACCGCTATCCCGGCTGGAATCAAAATCCACCGACACACAGGAAAGTCCGTTGCGGGTTTTTTCACAGATATATAAATCCTCATTCCCCCGCTTCCGGCCATCCTGCCCGCGACGATTGTCACGGTCATAACGCGAGTCACCATCTAGGAAGTCATTATCATGATCCAGCCATCGATCATCAGGCAGAGGAGTATAATCTTGGCCAGAGCCATTGCCGATTCCTGAATCACGCGAAAGCCAGCTGCCGCTGTCGTAGATGCTTACACAAAGTTTTTTAGCGAAGGTTGATCTTTCTTCTTGGCTCAACTCCGAAAAACCCTGAGGAACGGGGTCCACAAACTTATATGGTATGTTGTCAAAAAGGCACTGAAGATGCAGTGATGAAGTGCCATCATCTCGCTCAACTATGCTATACTCTTGTAGTGTGATGCCCATAGCCAATCATTATACCCCTGCTCCATGACCGTTTGATGACAATCACAACCATCTGATAGATGGAGTTTTTCTGTCTCCTCCCTGCAACCACGTCAGCCCTTGAGTCAGGGCATCGACCATATCATCATGCGCAGCATTGGGGAAAGCGAACAGCTCCCGCTCGAATGCGGGGAGCCATGCGGCATACTTGGGCACACTCACCTTCCCCGCCTCAAGCAATGAAGAGATACGCGCCACCCGCGTCACCTTATCTTGCTTCGGCAATATCGCGATGAGGGGCAACGTCGTTTCCCGCCGCAACTCCTGCAACAATGATTGCCCGCTCGCTTTATCCTCGATGAGCAGCGCATCCGGTTTCCACCGCTCCGCCTGCTGCACCACGGTACGCTTCAAATCGGGATATTCGACGCGGCAGGCCAGCGCGTCCAACACCACATACCCATCCGCACATTCACCGATCGTGATGCACGCACTCGCATCATGTTTCGGATCGGATTTGATGCCCGTATCCCAGCTCTGGATGATGCGCGTGAATTCCGTCGCTTCTGCCCGCATTTTCCTCAACCAATGCGGCGCAATCATATGTCCCGATTCCGGCAATGGCTCCTGCTGATATTGCGCCGCGAATGCGGCGCTGCCAAGGTCAGTCCTCGCCCGTTGGATCAGCGCATGGGCGTCCCGTTCCGTGTGCAGCAATTCTTCCACCGCACGGTGCTTTTTCACCCGTCCAAAATCATGCACACTGGAACGCTCCGCAATGGCCGGAAGTACCAACTGTTCCCACCCGCCTTTGGCCAGCAGATGCCCACTCAGATCATCCGTGTGCAACCGCTGCATCACGATAACGATACGTCCCGTGCGCTTATCATTCAGCCGTGTCGAGAATGTCTGGTCATACCAGTGATTCGCTGCCGTCCGTTCCGTGCGTGACGCCGCTTGCGAAGGGTTCAACGGATCATCGACGATGAGCACATCACCCCCCTCCCCCGTCGCCGTCCCGCCGACCGATGTCGCGAAGCGAAACCCCCGCGCCGTTGTCACGAATTTATGTTTTTGATTTTCGCCTTCCATCAATTCTGTGCGTGGAAAAACATCCCCATACCACGGCTGCGTCATGACGAGCCGCGTATCAAGCGAATGCCGCACGGCCAGCGCCGCCGAATAACTTGCGCACATAATCCGCATCGCCGGATTCCGCCCCAACAGATACGCTGTCCACGCCACGCTGACGCTGATCGATTTCAATGCTCTAGGCGGCATGTTGATGATGAACCGCGTAATCTCCGACCGCTCCACCGCCTCCAGATATTCCGCGATGAGGTCGATATGCCAGTTCGGGTAATAAACCGTCCCCGGATTGACTGTCTCGAACGATTTGGCGATGAACGGCGACAGCCGCGTCGAAAGCACCCGGTTACGCAGCGAAATCAGGGAAGATGGAGCCATCCGACACCCTATAATGCCTCAAAAACCACCGGAAGTGGGATGAGCGCCCAAACTGTAATAAAAAGGTCATTTTCTCGGTCTATAGTCATAGTATGGCTCACACCGCACATATTCCTGTTGAACCCCACCGGGTAGAACACCATCCGCAGACCGGCACCGTCTCAGCCATCAGCGTGGCCAATCCGGCAAACGAAAATCGACAACCTTACGAAGCATATTATTTTGGAATGCCCGCCAATGAGAGCGGGCAGCTGCAAGGCATCGACCTCGCCATCTATCAGGCTGTATCAAAGAACCCCACCTTCCAGAACATCCGTAAAGAGACCGTGTGCAATGTGGAAATCATGAACGCGGTGAGTCAGGCGCTAAGAGATATTTTCCATGGCAACGGCCCGATGCATGCCCTCGCTGATGAGATTCAGGCGACCGTCCATGCTCTAAGTCTGAAGGTTGAAGAATATAAGCAACTCAGCGCAACCAATCCCACGGTGAGCATCGCATATCTGAAAGAGCAAATCGGGCCAGGTAGCGTATTTGTACAAAGCCACAAAGCGCACCATATGCGCCACCATCCGAAGCACCCAAGCAGAGCTGGAGCTGGCTATCTCGCAGCAAACTCCTCACTTTTCGGTGAACGCGAATATGATGGAACCGTTCACGTAAAATCGATTCATGACCATTACTTCGGTCAGGCACCAAGCAACTAATTCCCATCAAATGCGTCACAATGATAAATAATATGGATTTTCGCGGTCAATCGAGGGTTTCTGCTTGATTTACACGTATACGGCTGGATAATCGAAGTTTATTGAATAGGTTACATGGACGAACAACCCAAAAAATCATTTGCCGACCAGCTGATCGCCAAAAAAGGCCATCTGGTCCATAAGCTCAAAGCCAAGGATTCCACCGGGCGCTGGGCCTATTACTTCGTGCTGGTCGAACCGGTGCGCGAACAGGCGTTCCTCGCCGCCCTCAAATCCGAAGAAACCATCGACCTTGAGGATTTCGGCAAAGTCATCGCCTCCTGCTACGGCGAAGAACCGAACGATCAGGTAAAAACCTTCCTCAAAGAAAAATACGGTTTCGAGGTCTAATCTTCGTTCTCTTTTGCCATCCCATCATCCCATTCCGCCACCGCCCGCCGCAATATGTCTTTATCCACCTCCGTCAATGGGCCGCCGGAAATGCCGGATTGCTTCCGTTTGTTGTGGGTCTTAGACTCAATTAACCGAGACTGTACCTCACATAACATCACCTCATGCACATGCCATTTCATGAGCAGCGGCGCCAGCTTTTGATATTCCACCAGCCATTCAGCCGAATCTACCTCTAGTTGCTTTTCATTAAAAAAATTAATCATCCTACGGCTGCATAATTCACGACTGATGCGCGTTTCCTCGCGCAATACACCTAATATGTTCCAAAATTCTTCGCAAAAATTCCCCTTATGAGTGTATTTTTTTACGATTCTTAACATATTGTTAATCTTTCCATACTAGTTATGACGTTGCACGGTCATAAAAATAAATAATAACAAGACCGGCGGAGTGGATCTTATGTGTGTTGTATCGCGGCCTCCCGGAGGCCTGCGGCGAAGTGTACGCCCGCCGTGACTCGTCCTCACCCCGAATAGCTTTACTAGCCATTCCCCTTCACCGGGAGAGTTCATTTTTTGTGCCACAGGAGAATCTACGTGTCCGCTACGCCGTTCCAACTCACCCATGATCATGGTGATGACTTCCCCCTTCCCGATGCCACCCCATCATGCCAGCATCACTCGCATTCGACGAACCGACCCACCCCCAACACGTGGAATGCAGACATGGAAAAACCACCTCTTACTTCATCACCCGTTCGCTCCACCGCCTCTTCTTCCGGCATGCATTCCTCCGGCCATCATACGGAAGACCATCTCTCCATCCGCGGTGAACGCGCGATGTGGCGCGCCGTTATTGTGCAAGCACTCATGGACGCCGCCTGCGGCAGCAAAAAACCCGAAGAACTGCAAAGCAAGCAGGAAGCATTGGTATGGTTACGCGGTACGAGTCGCGATTTCATCACCGTCGCGAATCATGCGGGGTTCGAGCCGGAATATCTCCGCACCATGGTCACCCGCGCATTGCAGAATAACTGCAACTGGCGCGCCATGCCCGGCCATGGCACACGCCAGCAAGTCAATCGCACGCGCAAGACGGATCGCAAACCGGGACAACGGAGGTAGCACATAACGAGGAGAGGGGTTATTTGCGCGGAGGCGGGGTGGTGTCAACACCCTTAGCGTTAGGAGCTTTAATCGCACAAGGTGAATCAGGGTCATTAACATCAACAGGCTTTAGATCATAGCGATTAAGCGAGCCAATCGCTTCAGCAATCTGGTTAAGCTGCCCTTTTACACCGACGATAACCTTAAGGTTATCAAAGCAGGCATCTCTTTTTTCTTCTTCTCGAGTACGATGCTTTGTAGGGTCTCTACCAGTAAAAAATGCTTCGAGGGGCAAGGGTGGGGGTGCCATTCTTGCCTCTTCCTCCAGTTCAGCGTGTGTACGTTGCTGAAGCGGTGATGGCGCTTTCCCTCTCTCTTCCCACGCCTCTGCGCGCCCAGAGAATTCGGCGTATCCATTTTCACCAAGAATGTGATTACCAAGCGTTCCACGCTCAGCATCCGGCGTAGCCAGATAGGTTTTCAACTGCCCCAGATGCCCATCGAATTCCGCAGGCGAAGAGATTTTCGTGTTCAATACGTTCACGTATGCGTCGAATGTCTTATGCCCCTCTCCGACACCACCCTGCAACACCGCCACGATGCTTTTAGCATCACCGGGATACTGGCTAGGTTCGCCAGAACGCGTCTCGACTTGAGAAGCAGGTGCAGGATTCTCCTCCTTTTCAAACGGTGCAGGCACTCCTGCAACAGATCGCCCTCCATCTTTCCCCTCAAGCACTAAAACCCCAGCATCGAATGCGTCCAATGCCCCTATTATTTTTTCATTTTTTGACTTCAATTTTCGGTAAGCTGCTTTCTTGTCGTCATCCATCCCTGCGTATTTCTCTAAAAACGCAGTGTTCCCAAATTTATGCTCCCTCGCAATGTCAATGGCTAACTCTTTGAGTGCAGCGGGGTCTGCGGGAGCCTTTTCCTTTTGCGCCTCATCCACGAGTTGAGACTGAGGTATTGCAGCTCCCAATACAGACTCAAACTTACTATTAAAATCTAACCAAGCTTGTTGCAGATCCGGGTTCTTCTCGGATTCGAACAGAGTATTACGCTTACCCGGCTCAGTGCTTAGAACCTGCCTTATAAAAGCCGCTGACTCCGGAGTCTGTGCGGCGAGATACGCATCCAACTCGGCATCGATTTTCATCGCTTTTTCGTTAGGCTTGCGATGTTCATCAGAAATCCGCGCCCACTCACCCACATATTGCTGCCGCGCGTCACTCAGGAAAAGCGATGTCGACGGCGAGAAGAGTGGCTGGTTCACATCTTTCAGTTCATCAGCCACACCTTCTTGTTCGAGGAACATAGCTTTATATGCCGCTTGGAACTCTGCATCCGTCATTAGTTCCGGATACTTTTTCACCACATGCGCAAATGTATTCTCATTCACCAGACCACGAAGGTTACTAGGGATAGTTGGATTGGATTGGATTCGCTCACACCCTTATTCGTATTCGCATCCTCCACGATACGTTGCACGATAACACTAGCACCGTGCAACATATGGAAGTCGGTGAGCGTTTTGGCATCATCGCCTGTGACACCCACTTCTTTCACCTGCGCATCCACGCGCTCGGCAAGGGCTTGCATCTGCTGAGGATAGATCGCCTGCAGCATTCCCATAATCACGGTAGCGCGTTGGTTTTCTTCAGGCGTAAGACGGGTAAAATCGGACATCTCACCAGACTAGCCCAGTAGTATGACATTTTGATGAAACCCCTTCCGGAAACCGCATATTTTCGGGATAGTCCCGGCATGAGACGAGGTCGCCCGCCCCAGCACCGCCCGAAGACGGATCACGGCACGCCTGAATTACAAGCCAGGCATGCCGCAGGCCACACGCGCGAACCGCTTGACCGACTGCTGCAACATGGCCACATCACTCCGGAAATGCACCGCGCCGCACTGCATTTCCGCTGGCTACACACCCTCGCCTTCGGTCTGCCGCACCCCATATCCACCCTTGCCCGGCTGAATGAGCGCATCGCCCTCCGTAATGACGCGCCCGGCTGGCGGGAAGCACGGGAGATAGAATATCATACATTATGCCGCGCCCTACCGCATGGCGTATTATCGCGCGCAAGACGCATCTGCATCGAGCAGCAAGAAATGGAGATAACGTTGGCCAAAAAAATCTTGGAAGTATTGCATCAGGAAATCGGCCGACATATCACCCCATAGCGTGTCCATCATGCACCTGCGCCACAACTTTGCGTTGCGGCAATGACGATCCCGTCATTCCTCCCGCCAATGCATGGACATCGTTCCATGCGACTGTATGACACCCTGCTGCAGAACCGTCGAGTGCCGTCAACACCGCTTGCGTGGTAGTGGCCGGAACAAGCGTATTCACATCACAGAATGCTTTATAAGAAGTACGCAACGGGTGAAACACTTCCGCGATAGCTGAATCAGGAAGCCCCTTTGTCTCGTTATCCAACAGGCACAAACGCGTCGTCAGATACGCATGCAAAGAAGGTACAATTTGAGGCGAATTGTTGCAATGTCCGGGCAGTTGCTCGGAAATGGTCAACGCCTGATGCGCCATATCCATGATTCTCTCTTGATCAGCCTGAGTTTGAACCATTTCACCCCAACTTAGAATAAGTGTAACATAAAAAAATTATACTACGTTTATATGACAGCTTGATTGCATAGATGGCGTTTTTTCTATTTGCAGGAAACCGGGTAATTTGCTAATATTTAGGTAGCTGAGAATTCAGCGTTAACACTTAATTAGGAGTTCTATCATGAAAACTATCACATCTTTCTTTAAAGACGAGTCCGGCGCAACCGCGATCGAATACGGTCTGATTGCAGCCCTGATTTCCGTTGCTATCATCATTGTGCTTGGAACAGTGGGCACTAACTTAAACACAACGTTCACGACAATTGCAGGCAAACTGAAATAATAGTCACTCGTTTCTTTCAAATCAGATCAAGGCCACCCTCTTCCCAGCGGGTGGCCTTTTTCATTGCGGGTGATTTTAACGTCGTTCAAAAAATCAGGCAACGGCGTTGCGCAGGAACGCCTCATACACATCGCTCAACATCTGCACATCTTTCACCGATACGCATTCATTGACCTGATGGATGGTCTTACCCGTCAATCCGAATTCCAGCACCGGACAGACATCCTTGATAAAGCGTGCATCCGATGTTCCACCGCTGGTCGAAAGCTGCGGCGTCCGCCCAGTGACGGCAGTGATGGCCGCCACCAGCATCTCCGACCAGCGCGACGGCTCGGACAGGAATGGCTCCCCCGTCACACGTAATGCAAGGTCATATGCCCCCGGCACACGCGCGCATACATCCCTCACCCAGCGCTGGATGGAATCGCGGTCATGCTCGTTATTGAACCGGATATTGAACAGCGCCGTCGCCCGCGAGGGGATGACGTTGAGCGCATCGTTCCCCACCTCGATGGTCGTCACTTCCAGATTGCTCGGCTGGAAGAATTGATTCCCCTGGTCGATAGGCGTCACCTCCAGCAACCGCAACATCTCCACCAGTCGCGGAATCGGATTATCCGCCAGGTCAGGATAGGCTGCATGCCCCTGCTTGCCGATGACGCTCAGCGTGCCATACAAACTCCCGCGCCGCCCCAGCTTCGCCATCTCACCCAGATGGTCAGGATTGGTCGGCTCGCCAACGATACAGAAATCGAGTGTTTCATTCTTCTGTTCCATCCAGCGCAACATCTTGCATGTGCCGTTCAGTGCCGGGCCTTCTTCATCCGCCGTCAGCAGGAAACTCAACGTAGCCGGATAATCCGGCTGCGCGCGCAACAAACGCGCCACGCCGGCGATCATTGCGCCGATTGCGCCCTTCATATCTTCCGCCCCGCGCCCATACAACATCCCGTCCCGCACTACCGGCTCGAACGGCGGTGAATCCCACTGCGAAAGGTTCCCCGGCGGGACCACGTCGATATGCCCGGCGAAACATAAGTTTGGCGACGCACTACCGCGTCGCGCATAGAGATTCTCCGTATCATGCGTCCCCGCTTCCGAGAACACCTCCCGCCAGACGGTGAAGCCGAGCGCCTCCAGCCACGCGGTGATGAGCGTGAAACAGCCTTTAGGGTCGGGCGTCACACTTGGTTCACGGATGAGTGCTTGCGTGAGGGCAAGAGGGTCGGTCAGGTCGATGGAAGGATGGGACATGCGCCCACTATATGCAGCACAAAGGCTTTGTCACCCCGAAAACGTCACCTCATCGAGCCAGTATGCGCGCTCACTTTCGCGCTGGAAGGGAAGCACCACCGTCCCCGGCCCCGGTGAAGTCGAGAGGAACACAGGCATTTTAAGCGGCGTGCGCGCCTCCTCACCTTGCGGCAGAAGATGGGAAAATACGGTATGGATGGCGGATAACGGATAACCTTTCAACATCAGGTAATAGGCTACGGCGGACTCGCGCCCCTGTAATTCTTTGAAGGCAGCCTCCTTATTGTCCACTCATGCCCTCCGTCACCCACTGCGCGAGTTCCGAAATGCGTTGGCGGTTCTCGTCCACGAGGGGCTGCACGACATCCTTCCCCGGCCCGCCATAGAAGAAAATAGCACGGTGATCCCACAATGCGCGGATGATGTCTTTCTCGATTTCCAACCGATTGGGATGGCCTTTCGGTACAGCGTTATCGGTCAGATCCCAACTCACGATGGAGCGGTTATGGCGCATCGGCCCCTGCGCCAACGCCTTCATCCCCACCGGGCCGATACGGTTGCGGCTGATATTGACTTCCTTGATGGTCTCATTGACCCCGAGCGCATCCGCCAGCGCCACCGCACCGATGTCGCTAATCTCGTTCAACTCCAGCGTCAGACGGAGGACAGAGGTATTATGTTTCAACGCATCCGCAAGCAGACAAGTGAAATGGTCATCGAATTTATGCAGGAACAAATTGAGGTCACGAATCACATTCTGCTCGACGCAGCGGATGAAAGCCTCATTGATTTTAGCGTAAAAGTCAGCAGAAGCGTCCGCATTGCGGGAGGATGCAATGGGTGGGTGTAGGTTCGTTTCCAGCGTTGTGTCCGCTGACATCAAAGTGACTCCTGCTTCCAGTTGTGATTCTACCCATGATAGCACAAACCCGCGTTAACCCTTGTGAAGCTTGTGTGAAAGTCTATGTGTTTCAGACTTCCATATTCCATGTCATTCCCGCGAAAGCGGTAATCCACTTGTCAATTTACGTGTCACTATCCTAATGGATTCCCGCTTTCGCGGGAATGACACGGCATAAAGTACAGAAAAATCTTACGATTACGCAACGCTTCTCAGCAGGTCATTAATCCCCGTCTTCTCACGCGTTTTCGCATCCACGCGCTTGACGATGACGGCGCAGGCCAACCCCGGCCCGTCCGTTCCGTCCGCCAGCTTTTTCCCCGGCAATGTGCCGGGAACGACGACGGAATACGCCGGTACGCGGCCATAGGTAATTTCCCCCGTCGCCCGGTCGATGATCTTGGTCGATGCGCCGAGGAATACACCCATGGAGATGACGGCCCCCTCTTCCACCACGACACCTTCCGCGACTTCCGACCGCGCGCCTATGAAGCAATGATCCTCGATGATGACGGGATTTGCCTGCAACGGCTCCAACACCCCACCGATACCGACACCGCCGGAGATATGGCAACGTTTGCCGATTTGTGCACAGGAACCAATGGTGGACCATGTATCAACCATCGTCCCCTCATCCACATACGCGCCGATGTTAATGAAGGACGGCATCAGCACCACGTCGCGCGCGATGAACGCACCACGGCGGACGATGGCCCCGGGCACAGAGCGGAACCCGGCGGTGGCAAACTCGTCATCCCTCCACCCTTCCGTCTTCGCCGGAACCTTGTCATACCATGAGGTCACCGCACCCACACTATGCGCCCCACCCTCGAACCGCTGCATCGGGTTCAGACGGAATGAAAGCAGAATCGCCTTCTTCACCCACTCATTGACCTGCCACTCCCCGTCGATTTTTTCCGCCACGCGCAGCAATCCTTGATCCACGCGGGTGATGACATCGGTCACGACGCCGTGCGCGTCTTTATCGTTCGCGGTCAATTCCAGCCGGTTTTCCCAGAGTGCCTCAATCTTCGTCTGCATCGTCATCTTCCTCTATGAGTTCATAATCATCAGCCGCATGGATATGGAGTTTTGTCCCCGCCGTCAACCCCGCCAGCAGAAAAAGCATATCCTCCAACGCCAGCGCCACGCAGCCTTCGGTGGGCGCATAGCCCGGTTTCGCCAGATGTATGAAAATAGCGCTGCCCTTCCCCGGCACCACGGGCGCGTCGTTATACCCCACCTCGATGACCACGTCATAGCAATGATCCTCGCGCCACATCTCCTCATGCCGCCCCTCGAACGGCAGCACGACGAGCGTGTTATATTCCGGCAACGCCGCATCATCGCACCATCCCATCGCCGGGGTGATGTCATATGTCGGCAATTCGCTGTCCGGCACTATCAGCCTGTCGGCGCGGCGATAGATAGCCCGTAGCGGGAATACGCCCACCGGCGTCGCCCCGTCGCCCTCGCGCTTATCCGTACTCACCCCGCCTTTGCCCAGAGCGCAGCGCATCCGCTCATCCTGCCAATAGAGGTATCCGTCCGGCGTCACATGTATCACGTCATCCATACTCCGCATCGTAGAACGCTCCGCCACCCTATGAGAAGCGTTATTTTCGGGAATCCGGAAATGTTCCCAGTTAGGTGTTTTCTATCTTTTCCTCCCCTGTGAGGGGGGAGGATGGATTTCCTTATGCAAACACCGTGAGCTTAGGAAATCCTGGTGGGGGTGAAAGGCGGGAATGAGTTTTTCTCCAAGAACGTCACCCCCACCTGACCTCCCCCCTCAAGGGGGAGGAATCATGCCGCTTGAATCCATATCCATTGCAGAAGCGCGGTTTTTTGCGTATAACAGTGGGACAAAAAAATACATAAATACATACTGAGGCTGAATGAAATCCATATGTTTCTGCGCGGTGATGATCACCGCCTCTCTACTCGTGCCTGCGCCGCTGATGGCCGCAAGCGATGTCAAAGGTCCATTGCTGAACCCCGAAGGCACATGGAAGATCGGCCATAAAGGAAGCTGGTCGAACGATAGTAATGATACCGATCTGAAGAATCGACAAGGCTACAAATTCGGCGCGGGCAACGTCTTCGCCCCCCGCTGGCTCGCCGAAGTGGAAACCGGTTTCAGCCGTACATCCGACGACGATCTTTCCCTCTCCACCGCCGAATTTGAGTTGCAGCACCAGTTCGCCGACGTGGGCGCATACTGGTGGGATACAGGCACACGCCTCAACTACATCCACCGCGCCCCCTCTCACGATGCGGACGCGCTGGATGTCCTCTTCATGGCGCAGAATACCTATCGGCAATTCACCACCCGTATCAATATGGGCCTCGTCCATGATTTCGGCAAGGCCGGGCAGGATATCAGTGTGGAAGCACGCGGCTTCGTGCGGTACGAGTATTCCACCTTATTCAAACCGGGCATCGAGTATCAAGCGGAGTTCGGCGCGATTGACGATTTCGCCTCCAGTGACCAACAAGGCCACGTCATCGGCCCAGCACTATACGGCGGACTCACCCTCCCCAACAATAAACCCCTTGCCTACGAAGTCGCCTACCTCTTCGGCCTGACCGACAGCTCACCCGACGGCGACCTGCGCTGGAAACTGGAATATAATTTTCGGTTTTAGGAGGGTGTGCCATCGCCCCTAGTGCGCGCCACAGGTGGTGCATCAACTGTTCCCTCTACGGAAGCACCCTTGCTATCCACTTCTTTAGCAAGGGGAGGATGTTCAGGCGGTGCAATCTTCTCCAGTACACTTTGGATAAATGTCTGATTATCCACCGGGATGGCCGCGAAGCGTTCCTCGTGAATGGGCGCGCCACACGCCCGCATGGCTTCCTCCACCTGAACGGAAAACCGTTTTCCCGCCCGGTCTTCTTCTATCAGGATATCAGGGCGAAAATTTATGGTATCATAGAAATGCGCAATCTGGCGGCGATGATCTTTCACCTTGCGTGTAACACGGTCACTAAGCAGTTCTTGATGTCCGGTTTCCACGTCTATCGCACGGATAAGCGATCCCAGCCGCATCGTACGAAAGTGTAACGCCTGATGCACGAGCGAAACGAAATTCTCCTGCCCGATTTCCGTAGGATAGAACACCCGCACGCGCGCGGTGACTTGGGACATTCCTTCCAGATGACGACGTTTCTGAGGTTGATGAACCAGCGACGAACTGTAATCCACTCCATCCCCAATATTGATCCCCGGATGCCATAGCATTTGCGACGTATGCTCCATATCCCAGGGAGAGGTATCCTCAGACGGTTGCGGCGTATTCGCAGCTTGTGAAGTGCTCCCATTATGGAAATCGATTTCAGGATAGAGTAACGTCAGATCGTCCCGCGCACCACGCAGCAGCCTATCCAACAACTCAACAGGCGGCTCCGGCATCAGCGCTTTTTCGGGATGATTAAATCGGTTGCAAAAATCACGCAGCATTCCGATAGGGTTCTTGATATCATCGCGCGAGCTGGGCATCCCGCGGGCATGCACCATGAGCTGTAATTTCGGCATAATGGTCTTCTGTATTTGCTCGCCAAGACGGACGACATTCATATAACTCGCATCCCGCGTGATGTAATATTTCACATCATCAGGAAGCTGGGACACGAATGTACGTTGCTGGTCCCGGGGCAGCCCCTCGAACGTATGTAACAGGTCGATCCATAATTCCGCCCTGCGGGACGCCACCAGCGCATCCTCCAGCCACGCATTGACGCGGTTGCTATATAAAGGAGCAGAAGCTGGTTGCCCCTTGGTCATACGCTATATCGCATGCTCTTTAACGGATAGCACACGCGCGATAAAACGCTTCGCCTGCGTGCGCGCCGCGTCGCCGAATCCCGTCTGCGCTTCCTGCCTCACCAATAAATCGAGATGTGGCATACTGGGCTCCATCTCAATCGTTTCGAACCGTGAATTGGGATATCGTGCTTCCAGCGCATCCCTCATCCATGCACGCATTGCGGGATTATCCATTCCGTCCTCGAACCGGATCGCAAGCATCACATCATGCTGGGGAACATCCAACTCGTCCTGATGATCGACATATGGCGTAGGGCGTGGCGTCACCAACATGGAAGCGATATGAGCCCCACGCATCAGGTCTTGTAATTCAGCCTGTTGGCCATTCTTTAGGAAATCGAGGGATTCATTGCCAATGATGGCGACCTTAGGCATAAGGGGTTGTTTGGGCATAAATACTCCTCCAGCTCTATGATTATAATAATGACGAATTATGAAAATACGGCGTCAGTTCAGGCCGTGGCTGATTTTTTACGACTCGAACCACTCTTAACATATTGACGGATATGCTGTTCTATATGTTTCGCATCCATCCCGGCCTCAGCATACATGGCTTCCGGCAACCCTTGCTCCTGGAACACGTCCGGCAAGGTCAGGGTGCGGATATCGGCGCGGGTGATGCCGGGACGGTTATCGAGCATGCCCTGTTTTTCCAGCATCCCCAGCACCTGTGACCCGAACCCACCGGCACAGCCTTCTTCTAACGTCAATACCAGCGCATGCTCTTTCACCAGACGGAGTATCATCGCCTCATCGAGCGGCTTGGCGAAGCGTGCATCGACCAGCGTTACTTTGATACCTTCCGCTTCCAGCGCCTTCACCGCCTCCCGGCACGCCTGCAACCGCCCACCGAAATTGAGCAGCGCCACGTCATTGCCTTCCACGATCAATCGCGCTTTACCGATCTCTAACATCTCACCCCGCGCGGGCATGGCCAAGCCAGCACCTTCACCACGCGGATAGCGGAACGCAATCGGCCCTTCATCATAGGCAGCAGCCGTGCGCACCATATGCATCAACTCCACCTCATCCCCCGCCGCCATAACGACGAAATGCGGTAACGGGCAAAGGAACGCGACGTCAAAACTACCCGCATGCGTCGGCCCATCAGCGCCGACCAGACCAGCGCGATCAATCGCGAAACGCACCGGCAATTTTTGCACCGCGACATCATGCACCACCTGGTCATATGCACGTTGTAAAAACGTCGAATAAATCGTCGCGAAAGGTTTATACCTTTGCGTCGATAACCCAGCCGCAAATGTCACCGCATGCTGCTCCGCGATGCCGACATCGAAACTACGCTCGGGGTAAATCTCCGCGAATTTATCAATGCCCGTTCCCGACGGCATCGCCGCCGTGATGGCAATGATTTTATCGTCGTGTTTCGCTTCTTCGATCAACGCATTCGCGAACACATTCGTATAGCTCGGCGCACCGCCCGATTTCTTCTGTTGTGCACCCGTCGCGGCATCGAATTTCGTGACACCGTGATACCGCTCATGCGCCGCTTCCGCAGGCGCGAAGCCCTTACCCTTCTGCGTCTTCACATGGATCAGCACCGGCCCGGTTTCTTCATCCCGCACTGCCTTCAATAACGGCACGAGATGATCGAGATTATGTCCATCCACCGGCCCAATATAATAAAACCCCATTTCGGCGAATAACGTACCGCCGCCGAGCATCATTCCGCGTGCATATTGCTCCGCGCGTTTTGCTGCGCGCATCACCCCGTCCGGCAATTGCTTCACCACCGCTTTACCCATATCACGAACCGTGCGGAATGAATGCGACGCGACGATGCGCGAGAGGTAATTGCTCATCGCCCCGACGGCGGGTGAAATCGACATGTCATTGTCATTGAGGATAACAATAAGACGACGCTTCAATGCACCTGCATTATTGAGCGCTTCATACGCCATGCCCGCACTCATTGCCCCGTCACCGATAATAGAAATTACCTCGAAATGCTCACCCGACAGATCCCGCGCCACAGCCATCCCAAGCCCCGCCGAAATCGACGTCGAAGAATGCCCCGCGCCGAATGCGTCATACGGGCTTTCATCCATCTTGCAGAATCCCGAAATCCCATCCGGCTGGCGCAGCGTATGCATTTGCCCGCGACGCCCGGTCAGCATCTTATGCGGATAGGCCTGATGCCCGACATCCCAAATGAGTTTATCCTTCGGCGTATCGAACACATGATGGAGCGCGATGGTCAACTCGACGACACCAAGCCCCGCCCCCAGATGCCCACCCGTCCCCGACACGGTCGCGATCAGATCGCGCCGCAATTCCTCCGCCAGCGTTTTCAACTGGGGCACGGAAAAGCCGCGTATGTCGGCGGGAGTATGGACGGTGTCTAGCAGGGAAGTCACGGAAGCCTCGGTTTTTTTCATCTTTTACCCCTGAAACCTATAGGGTGCAACGGAGAAACCGCCCATTTCACGAAAATCCACACAGCATGCTGGATTTTTGCACGGAAACTTCTTATATGCAGAGGACATGCAACCGAACCCCCCCTCAACCACCCCCTCCATCCCCCTGATCAACTGGATCGGGTTGAAGACGCTCTATCGGCGTGAGGTATGGCGATTCTTGAAGGTCTGGAACCAGACCGTCCTCGCCCCCGTCATCACCACCCTGCTCTTTCTGGCCGTCCTCAGCGTCGCCGTCGGCGCCACGCGCAAAACAGTGGGCGACATCTCCTTCGTCGCCTTCGTCGCCCCCGGTCTGATCATGATGACCGTGCTGCAGAACGCCTTCGCCAACACCTCCTCCTCCCTCATGCTCGCCAAGTTCCAGGGCGTCATCATCGACATCCTGATGCCGCCGCTCACCGGCACGGAAATCACCCTCGCCTATATCGCAGGCGGGGTCACACGGGGGGTGATGGTGGGGATCGTTGTCGGCATCGCCGTCTATTGCTTCGCGCCGTTCACGCTGGTGCACCCGCTATGGGCCGTGTTCTATCTACTGGCCTCCAGTATGCTGATGGCGATTCTGGGAATGCTGGCGGGCGTCGTCTCCCAGACGTTCGACCATATGGCAGCCTTCACCAACTACCTGGTAACACCGCTATCCTTCCTGTCCGGAACCTTCTTCTCCATCAATAGCCTGCCCGAATTCTGGCAACATGTCAGCCACGCCAACCCGTTCTTCTTCATGATCGACGGCTTCCGCTACGCAATGACCGGGCATAATGACGGCAACATCATCATGGGCGCGACCGTACTACTGGTGCTGAACATCGCCCTCTGGCTATTCACCCGCTGGCTGATCAATAAAGGCTGGTCACTGAAAAGCTAGGCGGCGCGGCCTTCCGATGGTAAACCGTGATATACGCGTTCGCAGTTGGCTTTCATGCCATCTTTTATGGCGGTCGCTACAACAGGATCGATAGTGTTATTTGAAATGGCATCTATATGCTTAAACAATCCCTCCAGTGTGAGAGACTTGGATAAATCAACTTCTTCAGTAATGCATTCGGCTACGAACTCGATAGCGCTGTTATATAACCCAACAATCTCCTCAGCATGAGGCATCCTTGCTTCTTCAACAGCTTCCGTTTGGAGGGCTTCGTTATAATATACAAAGTTATCACGCTGATTTTTCAGAGCAGTATGAATTCGTTTTATTTCACCCTTTGCAAGCCATGTGGAGGTCATTCTGTTTACAACCTTTTTAACCCACTGGTCCGTTTCAGCCATGGCATAACCTTCTTTTTAGTGTTGAGACGTGCTTATATAATTATTAACGCATACTGTGCGTGAAACTTATGTGACAATTTTTTTTGTGGGGCTGGTACTAAACGTTCAAACGTCATCGGTATGCGTTAACCCCACGCGCTTCAGCCCACATTCTGGCAAACTCACTTTTCAACGAATCACAGGCATGCTCACTTCCTAAAGGAGAATTTTTCATAAAATCATTAATGGCTTCCATAGTGGGGTGGGCTAAGAAAGAGGGAGCTTTTAGAAATCCCAGAATTATTCCCAAATATCGATTCAAATTATTCGTCAAATTCAATGTTGAAAGAACAGGAGTTTCACCATTTATTAAATGGTGAGAGCTTGAAGTTTCCAGCTTATGCATTACACCTTCTACATAAGCATAGAATGCTTGAATATCTTGCGATGTTAATGGGGTGTTTAATGCTTCCAATCTTACGCTAGGAGATGGGAAAATAGTCGTATCAGGTTGCATGTTTTTTTACTATCCTCTGAGCCCTTCTTGGCACAAAACACCAAGCAAATGCGTGAAACTTGTGTGACAATTTTTTCTCCTTATTTATCAATTCAGTCATTGCAGTTTCCCGTGATTGGCGCTATGCAGCGGAAAATGGATATGTCCTCTTCGCCGTTACTGCAGGTCTACCGCCGGTCGGACATCGTGATGACGCATGGAGAAGGCTGCTACCTGTTTGATAACCAAGGTAAAAAATATCTAGACTTCGCTTCCGGCATCGCCGTCAACGCACTCGGCCATTCCCACCCTGCTCTCGTCAACGCCCTGAAATCCCAAGGCGAGAAACTCTGGCACTGCTCCAACATGTTCCATACGGACGTGCTTGACCGCTATGCCGCCGCCCTCGTCAAAGCCAGCGGCTTCGCGGATAAGGTCTTCTTCGGCTCCTCCGGTTCCGAGGCCGTGGAAGCCATGTTGAAGACCATCCGCCGCTACCACCATATGCGCAACATCACCCATCCGCCCGAGCGCGGAAACCGCAACGACGAACCCCTCCCCGCCAAGGACCGCACCACCATCCTCGTCGCCGAAGGCGCGTTCCACGGGCGCACGATGGGCGCCCTCTCCGCCTGCTTCCACAAACCCAGCCGCGAAGGGTTCGAGCCATTATTGCAAGGCTTCTCCGTCATCGCCTTCAACGATATTTCCGACCTTACCAACTCCATCGACGATGATACCGCCGCCGTACTCTTGGAGCCGATCCAAGGCGAAGGCGGCGTCCGTACCCATTCCATCGAATATCTTCAGGCCGTCCGCACTTTGTGCGATGAATACGGCCTGCTACTCGCCTTTGATGAAGTCCAGTGCGGCTTCGGGCGCACGGGCGAACTCTTCGCCTTCCAGTCCAGCGGCATCACGCCGGATATCGTCACCCTCGCCAAAGGCATCGGCGGCGGCTTCCCGCTCTCCGCCATGCTCCTCACCGACAAAGCCGCCAGCGGCATGACCCCCGGCA
>JBGTBD010000034.1:0-84988 GCA_041749475.1 Rickettsiales bacterium | reverse complement strand
ATGTTCGCCAATGAGCAGAAACACCGTCATGCATGGGAAAATCGTGCATTGAAGACGCACACACTCAGTACCGTGCTGGGTCAGATACTAGGCTTCATGGTCGCCATCGCAATTTTCATCTCGGCCAGCGTCATCGGGATTTACGGCGACAAGACCATCGCCGCGACCATCTGGATATTCGGCATGGCCATCGTCATCATGGCGGGACTGGTGTGGTCCTATGCCAAGACGCTGGGACAAAGACCGCTTTTCGGGCGGCCTACGCTCAGGACGCATTTCCGGGCGGAGAAGACGGAAGAGGATAAGTAGGTTTTTCGGGTTCTAAGGTAGGGTCTAGGGTCTAGGGTCTAGGGTCTAGGGTCTAGGAGGATGCTGATTTTTTGCCTCTCCCACTGGGAGAGGCCGGATTTCACTTGAAATCCGGGTGAGGGCGTTTCGCCGCTGCATTCCCCCTCACCCAGCTTCGGCTAAAGTTCACTTCGTTCACTAAGCCTGTGCAACCCTCTCCCTCTAGGGAGAGGGGAAATTACACTGCTATATGTGATTCTCCATTGCTTCCTGTGCGGGATGATTACAGCATTATGGGTGGATGGATATATGTCGTGAGACGGTGGTAGCAGAAGCGCGCACATGGCTTGGGACGCGGTTTTTGCATCAGGGGCGGCGGAAGAGGTGTGAGGCGCAGAGGGGCGGGGTGGATTGTCTGGGGTTTGTGCTGGGGGTCGCTACTGCGGTGGGGATGACATGCCGGGACGGGAGCAGGTTCACGCAGTTCGATGAGGTGACCTATAGCAAGCAGCCGGACGGGGTGTTGTTGCAGCGGGCGTTGGCTATGCATCTGACACCTTTAGATTCAGAGGACATCGCTCCGGGGGATATAGGGCTGTTCATGTTCGACGATAACCCGCAGCATCTGGCGATATTCACCGATTACGCGGCGGGAGGGCTGGGGTTGATACACGCCTATGCGCCTGCGCGCGGCGTGGTGGAACATGCGTTCGATGCGGCGTGGCGTCGGCGGCTGGTCGCGGTGTACCGGGCAGGTTGTGCTTGAATTTTTGCGGTGTTGTATTAGGTATCAGGCAACCCCTCACCTAGCGAGACGCCCATGATCCTCCATATCTACGAACATTGCCCCTACTGCATCAAGGCACGGATGATCTTTGGGTTGAAGGACGTGCCGGTGACGCTTAACTACATCGCCAATGACGATGTGGAAACGCCGACGCGGATGATTGGGCAGAAGATGGTTCCTATCCTTGAACTGGGGGAGGGGAATTACATGCCCGAGAGCATGGATATCGTGCATTACGTTGATAAGGCCTATAGCGACGGGCCGATATTGACGGGTGAGCAGCGCCGGGAAGTGGCGGACTGGCTGGCGTTCAGTCGCCGTTATACGTCCCCGCTAGCGATGCCGCGCTGGGTGCGTTCGGACTTTGGTGAATTCGAGACGCAAGGTGCGCGTGATTATTTCCAGCAGAAGAAGGAGCAGGGCATTGGCGGGTTTGACCAGTTGATGAAGGAATCTGCTGCTTATATTGAGCAGGCGAACCGTCACCTGAAGGAGCTTGAGCCGTTGATTCAAAGTGCTGAGGCGGTGAACGGAGAATTATCGGAAGATGATATCCATCTCTTCCCGACGCTGCGGAGTCTTTCCATCGTCAAAGGATTGATCTATCCGCCGAAGGTGGATGCGTATCGCAAGGCGATGGCGGTGCGGTCGAATGTTCCGTTACATGATGATATAGCCATCTAGGCTTATTGTCTGAACGTTAGTTCAGACGCCATACCATAATTGCTTTTATTTGCTTGGTGTTAACCTTCATTTTGAAGCTGCGCGCTTTGTCGTCTCCTGCGAGATTGATTTTACTGTCGATGCGTTGCGTGACGGGGTCTACGTCGAGTGATACGGAGTTGTTGAGCTGATAGGTCAGCACCGGTTGGTAGCTGTCGTGGGATAAGGCATTCTGGTAGGACATGCGCGGGGCGGAATAGTCGGATTCCATATAACTGTCGCGATCCATCACCTGACCTGTGTAGGGATCGATGACGCCGTAGGAGGCTTGCTGATGCTGCGCGTAGTATTTACTGTCGTCAATGCGGATGGCGTCCCACCCGTGGGACGGGTGGGGGAGAAGAAGGGATGCGATCATCATCATCACTGATGCGCTTAACGTAGTCGGTGATAGCATGGGACAGCCTCTATCCATACTTTCATTATATTAAAATATCGTTTAATAATAGTTAACGATAAAATCTGTGCGATGCAGCATTACTGCGAGGTATAAACCGATGAAAGGTTAATATTTTTGAATTAATGCGGAGTGGCTTGCGTTTTATGTCATTGCGAGTGTAGCGAAGCAATCCATCGCGCAACCTGCTCGATAGCGGGATTGCCGCGTCGGCTCTGCCTCCTCGCAATGACGAGGTGGGGAACTTGATACGCAGATTCTTACTTGTGCGCGTGGCTTAATGCCTGGTCGATATCAGCCATGATGTCGTCCGCATGTTCCAGCCCGATGGACAGACGCACCGCTTCGGGATAGACGCCCGCGGCTTTGCGGTGTTCGTCCGACAATTGGCTGTGGGTGGTGGAAGCGGGGTGGATGATGAGGCTGCGCGTATCGCCGATATTGGCGACGTGACGGAAGAGCTTGGTGCTTTCGACCGTGGCGCGTCCCCCGTCGAACCCGCCTTTGACGCCGAAGGTAAAGACTGCGCCTGCGCCTTTTGGAGAATATTTCTTGGCGCGGTCAAAATATTTATTGCTGGGGAGACCGGCGTACGACACCCACTCTACATGCTTATGGCCTTCGAGGAACTTGGCGACGGTGAGTGCATTGTCGCAATGCTTTTGCATGCGTAAGGAAAGGGTTTCCGTGCCCAGCATGGTGAGGAAAGCGTTGAAGGGCGATTGCGTCGCGCCGAGATCGCGGAGTCCTACCGCGTGGCTGCGCATGGTGAAGGCCAGCTTGCCGAAAGTCTCGTAGAATTTGAGGCCGTTATAGGCGGGGTCGGGATTGGTCATCAGCGGGAACTTATCGTTCTGCGCCCAATCGAAATTGCCCCCTTCGACGATGATGCCGCCAAGGCTTGTGCCATTGCCGCTTAGGAATTTGGTGGTGGAGTTAAGGACGATATCCGCACCCCATTCGAACGGGCGGATGAGGTAGGGCGAGGCCATCGTGTTATCGACGATCAGCGGGATGCCGTGCTTATGCGCGATATTGGCGAGGGTCTCGATGTCGGACACGATGCCGCCGGGGTTGGCGAAGCTTTCGCAATAGATGGCCTTGGTTTTCGGAGTGATGGCTTTTTCGACCGCTGCGGTGTCGTCCACATCGACGAAGATAGCCTTCCAACCGAATTGCGGGAAGCCGTTTTTCATCTGGCTGATAGAACCGCCGTATAAGCGATGGGAGGAGACGATCTCGTCCCCCGGGCGCATGAGGTTGAAGAAGGTCATGATCTGGCAGGCATGGCCTGAGGCGGCTGCGGTAGCGCCTGTGCCGCCTTCGAGCGCGCAGATGCGTTCCTGCATCGCGGAGACGGTGGGATTGGTGAGGCGGGAATAGACGTAGCCCGCTTCTTTCAGCATGAAGAGGTTGGCGGCATGTTCGGCATTCTTGAACACGAAGGAAGCCGTCTGGTGAATCGGCGGCTGACAGGAGCCAGTCACCGGATCGGGATCAGCGCCGGCGTGGACGGAGAGAGTATCGAAATGCAATGTCATGGGTCTGGCTTCCTTGTGGTTCGCGTCAGTTGTAGGGAAAAACATCAGGGTTGCGCAATAGGAAAATATGCTGCGCTGCGTTACAGCACTTCTTCGAGATAGCTATCGGCGAGGAGGGATTTGTTGATGGCGGTCTCGGCGTGGATGATGGTGGTGTCGTAGATGGGGACGGTGGCGTCGCCCGGTTCCAGCAGCAAGCCAATCTCGGTGCAGCCGAGGATGACGCCTTCGGCGCCTTGCTCCACCAGCGTGGCGATGATACGGGCGTATTCCGCGCGGGCTTCGGCGGTGAAGTTGCCTTTGCATAATTCGGTGAAAATGATGCGGTTGATGGTGGCGGCGTCATCTCCCGTGGGTGTGATGCACTCGATCCCGTAGCGGGCAATATATTCCTGATAGAACCCGTCCTCCATCGTAATCGACGTACCGAGCAGGGCGACTTTTTTGATGCTGTCGGCAAGCAATAGTTGCGCCGTGCAGTCGATGATGTTGAGGATGGGGATGTTGACCACCGCGGCGGCGCGGTCAGCCACCTTGTGCATGGTGTTGCTGCAGATAAGGAGCATGTCTGCCCCGGCTTCTTCCAAGCGATTGGCTTTCTCGGCGATCATGTTGCCCAAGGTTTCCCAGTCGCCGAATTCCTGAAGTTCGGCAAGTTCAGCGAAGTCGAAGGAGTAAATCAGCATGTTGGCGGAATGCAAGCCACCAAGGCGGTGCTTCACGCCCTCATTGATCAGGCGGTAATATTGACGGGTGGATTCCCAACTCATCCCCCCCAGTAGGCCGATGGTCTTCATTTGGTGGAGGGTTCCGGCGCGGTGGGCATGCCGCCCTTGGTCTGGCCTTGAATCTTTTTCACCTGCGCGAAGAATGGGCCGATGCAGCGATTGAATGCTTCCGGGGTAGCCTGCGTATCCGCCGGGCCGTAGACTTCCTCGAACGAGCTGCCTTCCGCGGGGACGAGGTTCAACTCCCGCGTCTTGTTCTCAAGGCAGGTGCAGAGTTCATTGACGGGTTCCCTGCCTACGTCCTTGAACGGGGTGTACCATTGGGTGAAGCATTTCTTATAGGCAGCGTCGAACCGTTGTTTAGCAACGGCCTTATCGTCGGCAAGGGAAGCGCTGGAGACACATAGTGCCGCCGCGAGCAGACCGAAACGCATAAAAAGGGTTACATCTCTCATGGGCTTGATTATAACGGATTTTGACGGAATGCCTACCTCAAATATAGGGTCTGGCGGAATATGGAGTTATGACGGATACGATCATTCATTCAGAGGATTTCCCGTCCGCAGAGGCGGAGCCTTACACTACCGAGGAATTGCCGGGATTGGCCGACGGATTCCTGCAGGAGCCGGGACTATCCGCACAGCTGCCCGGCGCGATGCAGTTACGGGTGGATGAGCAGGCGTGGGAGATCAAGGCGCTCCAGCAGGAACTGCAGGATGTGGCACGCGCAGCGGAAAAGGATAAAGCGCTGCTGCTAAAGGAAATCGATAGTCTGAAGACATTAACGCACAGCACGAGCGGCAAGGCGGAGGAGACGGTCAATTCGGCGATCGTGAATGCGAATATCGGGCTGCTCATATTGCTGCTGGTGCTGATCGCGTTCGGGGCGTGGATGGGGCGGAATTATATGCGGCGGCTGGCAGGGTTGGAATCTGCGCCGTTGATACCAAAACGATCACCTTCCGCGCCTGTTAGTCCGGTGCAGGCAGCGCAGGAGCAGGTGGCGGAAGAATCTTATGCCTATGCCGCTTCCCTGGAGGATGGAGAGCCGACCGTGCCGCTGACGGCGGATGATCTTTTTACCGAGTCTGCGGAGGATCTCGTGCAGCAGGGATTGCCGTTATTGAAAGAGCAGCAGTATGAGCAGGCTATCTCATTATTCACTATCGCGATTGGCCGGGATGCTACTTGCGCTGATGCGTATTTCAATCGCGGGGCGGCGTATGCGATGCAGGGGAACTATGCGGAGGCGATCACGGATTTCGACGCGACGCTGGCGCTTTATCCCGACCACGGAAATGTCTATTTTAACCGCGGTATCGCCCATCTAAACCGGGGGTCGCATATGCAGGCGCTGGCGGATTTGAATACCGCGCTGGAAAAGGGGTTTTCTAACCCTATGCTGTATATGCATCGGGGTACGGTGCTGCTCAAGCTGGGCCATGCGCGCGAGGCGATCACGGATTATGAAGTGGCGCTACAGCATTTCCCGAACGCCGTGGAAGTGAATATCAATCTTGGATTGGCGCTCATGAAAGAAGGACGGATGGAGGAGGCAGCAGGACGATTCCGCCACGTTGTAGATATATCCCCAGAGTTCGCGGAAGCGCATTTTCATCTGGCGACGGCGGCGGCGGCGCTGGGGCTGATGGAAGAGGCGGTATTGGCCGCGCAGCGTGCGGTGCAGTTAAAGCCAGAGCTGCGGCCCGCCATAACGAAAAATGCGGCCCTTAAGGAGTCGCTGGAAGCGAGCATATAGGTATTGCCTATTGAGGCTATACATACCATATATTTCCTCCATCATCTGCACTGTGCTATAACCGACATCAACATACCAAGGAGTGATTTTATGGCTACCACATCGAAGACCACTACACTGCTGAAAGGCGTCCTCGCGGATACCTATACGCTGTACCTCAAGACGCAGAATTACCACTGGAACGTGACGGGTATCGATTTCCGTCAGTTGCACCTGTTGTTCGAGGATCAATATACCGAACTTGCAGCTGCTATCGACACGCTGGCCGAACGCATCCGCGCACGCGGCGATATCGCGCCCGGAAGCTTCAAACAATTCCTCGAACTCTCCAGCATCAAGGAAGCCAAAGAGAAGGCCGATGCGAAAGCGATGGTAAAAGATTTGCTCGATAGTCACCGTACCTTATCGAAACGTCTTCATGCTGTGTTGAAGGCGGCGCAGAAGGAGGGTGATGAAGTCACCGTGGGTGTGATGAGCACTCGCATGGAGAGCCATGAGAAGCAGGCATGGATGCTGCAATCAACAATCAGTTAAGACAACTCAATTAACGTGTTGCAATGCAACAAGTTAATTCGTTGCATTGCATTTCAAAGCGCGATATATAATAAGTCTACTTCGAGTCCGCCTGTTCGTTTCCTCCCCAAAAACAGGCGGACTTTTTTTGTCCGGAATAATCTTCCCTTGCAGCGTTATTTGAAGATGGAAACGATGTTCGAAAAATCATCCGTCCATAGACGCATGTCATTCTTCTCCAGCCGTTTCCAGCCGTTCTTATCCGGGTTCAGGTCGCCGAAATGTTCCGGTGCGCGGGTCATGATGACCCACTGGCTTCTTTTGTAGAGCCGATTCACTTCTTTTGGCTTCAGCATTTTCTCATATGCGATAAGGTCGGCATCCACGGCAAGGTTAGCAAGAATGGGTTTCAGATCCAAATTACGATTGCTGATATGGAAGGCGATGATGCCCTCGGGACGCAGCTTCTGGAGATAAAGCGCCAGAGCCTCTTTCGTCATAAGGTGGACGGGGAGGGAATCGGATGTATAGGCATCCATCAGCATTAGGCCGTAGCGGGCATTATCTGCCTCTTGTAGTTTGATGCGTGCGTCACCGACGATGATGTTCTTCACGCCGGGGCAGTCGCGCATATAGGTGAACAAGGCAGGGTCGGTGGCGATTTGAACCACGGCGCGGTCGATTTCGTAAAGGTCAAGTTCCTGTCCCGGGGTGGCAAGGCAAGTTAGGGTTCCCGCGCCCAATCCGGTGATGGCCATCGGCATACTGCGCAGTGATTGAGGAATGGCTGCTATCAATTGGTTCAGCGGTGCATAATAACTAGTAACGGTTAGTTTCAAGTCCTTGTCCTGACTTTGCAACCCGTGCAATGTAGTGCCGTGGCGGTAAATATTGACGTTGTCATCTTTGCGGTACATCACGCTGCTGATTCCATAGAAATTGCGAGTCTGGAATAACAGGCGGTAGTCCGCCTCTTCCTTTATAGGAGAGATGAACAACATCGTGGCGCAGCAAAGGAAAAAGCCAATAGGAAGCGCGCGGGCGAATCGATAGGTAGCACCTGCTGCCAACGTAAAAACAATCAGGAAAAATATATTCTGTAGCACGGGTGATTTGATGGGCTGGGCGATGAAGTGGCGCACTGCGTCCGGTAGGGGCAGTGTGTCAGGATTTACTAACATCCCCGTGATGCTGATAAATATTACAACAGGAAGCGCGATATCAATCAACAACGTCTTATATTTCAATGTTCTCGGAATAGGAATGAGGAAGAAGATGGCGATGAGCATCACACAGAAATACTCTATCTCGTTGGTGAAGATAGCCGGCGCGATGAGGGCGTTGAACATGCCGCCTAATGCACCTCCGAGTGACATCCACACGAAATATTCGGTCAGGTGGGTGACGGATGGTTTCTTGCTGGCGAGTTGGCCGTGACACCCCATGCAGACGACGAAGAAAATACTCAGGTGGATGAGTAGTAAGATAAGGGGGGATTCCTGCGCCTGAATGCGCGTCATGTAGATCACGATGATCAGTATGGCGGGGAAGGCCAATGTGGCCCAGCGGACGCCGGGCATGCCGTTGGCGAAGCAGAGGACGAAGGAGAAGAGATATAACGCCAGCGGGATTACCCATAAGAGGGGCACGGCGGCGATGTCGGTCGTGAGATAAGTGGTGACGCCTAGCATCAGGCTGGAGGGGATGAAGGCGAGAAGGAGCCAGTGCAGTCGGCGCGAAAGGGTGGGCGGTGGGGTGGCGGTCAGTGTCTCCAGTTGGGGTATGGTGATATGCCCCGTGCCGTGTTTGCGCACCATGCGCACACAGAGAAACATCAGGGATGCGAAGATGAGGAACAACCCCGTCCACGCCAGCAGTTGATTACTGACGCCGAGCAGCGGTTCGATAATAAACGGATAGCCCAGTAAGGCGAGGAGGCTGCCCAGATTACTTGCGCTGTAGAGGAAGTAAGGATTATGGGCGGAGGGATCGGGCAGTTCGGCGAACCAGCGTTGCAGTAAGGGGGCGCTGGCGGAAAGAACGAAGAAGGGGAGGCTCACCGAATAGAGCAGCGCGAGCAGCAACCATGTAATGGGGCGATCCGTTCCCGCAAAGCCGAGGTCGGTATGCAGGGTGATGGGCAGGAAGAAGAGGGCAGCGAGCAGGACGATGAGGTGCGTGATGGTCTGTGCTCGTAGCGACATATATTTATGGGTGAGGTGGACGTAGAGATAACCGCCTAGCAATAGCAGTTGGAAAAAAAGCATCACCGTCTGCCAGACGGCGGGGCTGCCGCCGAGCCAGGGGAGGATGAGCTTCGCCATAATGGGTTGAATCTGGAATAGCAGGAACGCGCTGACGAGGACGCAGAGCGTATATATGGTACGGTATGGGTAGGTTCTTACTATATTGATCAACATCACATGGCCCCTTTACAGATAGGGGAATCATATGGGATGATTTGCGATATGAAACTATTATTTGTCTGCACCGGGAATATATGCCGCTCGCCGACGGCGGAGGGGGTGATGCGTCATCTGCTGCGCGAGGCGGGGCGAACGGATGTGACCGTCGCCTCGGCGGGAACGGAAGGGTATCACGTCGGTGAGCCGCCGGATGCGCGCTCGGTCGCCACGGCCAAAGCGAAGGGGGTGGATATTTCCCGCCAGCGGGCGCAGCAGGTGGTGTCGCGGTATTTCGAGGAATATGACGTGATACTGGCGCTCGATACAGGGCATTATCATGCATTGCTTAAGCGTGCGCCGGAACATCTGAAGGGGCGGATACACCTGTTCCTTGACTATGCAGGCTTGCCTGCACCGCATGATGTGCCTGACCCGTATTACGGAGAGCAGGAGGATTTCGACATCGCGTATCGGCTGGTGGAGGATGGGTGCCGGCGGATATTGGCCCGGCTGTAAGGGCGATTCTTTCCAAGAAATTGAATTTTCACGATTTATAACGATTTGCCCGGTGAGGGTAAACTATGCTATAATACAGTTGTATTTCATGAAGAAATACCTGGAGTGAGTCAGGTAGATGGTAGCAATCGCAGCAGCGAGTAATGCAGCCAACGCAATCGGCCAGACCCTGTTCGACCCGTCACAGTCGATCAGCAGGGATCGTGTCTATGCGCAGAAGACCGATGACAGTATCGCCCTTAAATACGCCTCGTATCATTCTTCGACCATTGCGATTGATGGCATCACTGAGACAGCGCTGGACGCTATTGCCAAGTCGGCTTTGTCGTTGACCGATAAACAAGGATTCATCTCCGCCGTGGCGGCGCTGATGGAAAATGGCGGTGACCCGGCGCTGGTGCGTGACATTACGACGCTGGTGAATCTACAGGAATCTCAGAACTCCAAACCGACGGAGTCCATGACGCTGGACGACGCCAAACTGTCCTTCACCGAGAATGTGAAGGCGATACGGCAGAATAATCGCGTATTTTCGATGGCGTTCGGGGACGATAAGGTGCAATTCGCCAACCAGAACCTTGCCGCGCCCATGGCTACCTTCGGTGCGGGCGACCCGTATCTGTTGCTGGCGGGGGCGGTCAATCTGCTGACGCGGCAAAACCCGTTCGCTACGCCGACTGGTAACGCCGTCAATGTGTACGCGTAGCTTTTCCTTAGTAGTAACCGACTGACAAGCGGCATTTGATGTCTTGACAATTTCTCCCATACTTTTACATCTGCATACGCCCATCGCCGATGGGGTTTTCTTCTGACAGGAGTACGGGTGACCATACTTGTCGATACACAGCATCTCATGAAGCGCTTCGGCGACCATATCGTCGTCGATGATGTGTCGCTGACCGTTACTAAAGGCGAAGTGCTTGGTTTCCTTGGGCCTAACGGAGCGGGGAAATCGACGACGATGCGGATGATTACCGGCTTTCTGGAGCCGAACGGCGGCAGCGTTTCCATCCACGGTATTGACATCGCCGCCGACCCCATCGCCGCGAAAGCGCATATCGGGTATCTGCCGGAAGGCGTGCCGCTCTACCCTGAGATGACGCCGCGGCAGTTCCTGAAATTCATCGGCAAGATGCGCGGGATGGACGGGGCGACGTTGCGGTCGCGCTCGGATGACGTCATCGCGCAATTGCATCTGGAAGGGGTACTGGACCAGTCGATGGAAACGCTTTCCAAAGGATTCAAACGCCGCGTGGGATTCGCGCAGGCGATTCTGCATGATCCGGATATATTGATCCTCGATGAGCCGACGGACGGGCTCGACCCGCTCCAGAAGCATGAAGTGCGCGCGCTCATCCAGTCGATGGCGAAGGACAAGGCCATCATCATCTCTACTCATATTCTCGAAGAAGTGGAAGCAGTGTGCAGCCGCGTTGTCATCATCGCAGGCGGTAAGATGGTCGCGGATGGGACGGCGGAATCGCTAATGAAGAAAAGCAAGCACCCGACGCTCGATGCGTATTTTCGCGACATCGCGCGCGTGGGGGCGGAGGTACAATGATGCACGCGCTTTGGACGACATTCCGCCGTGAACTGACCGGGTATTTCCTGACGCCGGTAGCCTATGTCTTCATCGCCGTATTCCTGATGGTGGCGGGGTCGTTCACGTTTTATCTCGGGACATTCTATGAGCGTGGGAAGGCTGACCTTGAGCCGTTCTTCAACTGGCATCCGTGGCTGTTCCTGTTCTTTATCCCCGCCATCACCATGCGTCTGTGGGCGGAGGAACGGCGGAGCGGGACGTTCGAGTTATTGATGACATTGCCGGTATCCCTATGGCAATTGGTGGTGGGGAAATTCCTTGCCGCGTGGGCGTTCACCGCTATCGCCATCGCGGGCACGTTCCCGATGTGGATCACAGTCAATTATCTGGGCGATCCGGATAACGGCGTCATCTTCGCCAGTTATATCGGCAGCCTTCTGATGGCGGGCGGGTTCATCGCCATCGGTGCATTCCTTTCGGCACTAACGCGCAATCAGGTCATCGCCTTCGTACTCAGCGTCACCATCTGTTTTGTCTTCACGCTGGCGGGGTATCCCATCATTATCAAGTTCTTCGAGGGGTGGTTGCCGCAGACGTTGATCGAGACCATCTCGCTGTTCAGCTTCATCACCAATTTCACCGACATCACCAAGGGCGTGGTCGAGATGCGGAGCCTGTTCTTCTTCGTGACGTTAATCGGCTTCTTCCTGTTCGCGAATACGGTGGTGCTTGAGGGGCGGCGGTCATGAGCGGGAATACGACGAAGCGCATGCATTCGTTTGCGACGCTGCTGATCGGCGCGGTGATCTTCATCGCCATC
Source organism: Rickettsiales bacterium (assembly GCA_041749475.1). GTDB lineage: Bacteria > Pseudomonadota > Alphaproteobacteria > Rickettsiales > UBA998 > JBGTBD01. The sequence goes on along the minus strand of JBGTBD010000034.1, from coordinate 72,968 downwards.
AATATCATCGCGAATAACCTGCTGGATCGTTACCGCATTGACCTGACCTACCATCATCTCTATACGCTTTCGGAAGGGACGGAGCATGTCGTCACCGCCATAGAAGAACCCGTGAAGTTGCGTTTCTTCTTCTCGGACGCGACGGCTAATGGGTTCCCGCAAATCCAGGCATACGGCAACCGCGTTAAAGGTATATTGAAAGAATATGTGAAACAGTCCGGCGGCAAGTTGCAGCTTGAGATCATCAACCCCGAGCCATTCACGGAGGAGGAAGACCTTGCCGTGAAGCTGGGTGTGCAATCCATCCCGCTCGATGAAACGGGGACAAAACTTTATTTCGGCCTTATCGCCACCAATAGCGTGGATGAAATCGGCTCCATCCCCTTCTTCGACCCCAGCCGTGCGTCGTGGTTGGAATATGACATCACGCGCATCATCTATGATCTGTCGCTCGTCAAAAAACCCGTCATCGGTATCATGACATGGTTGCCGCTCTATGGTGGCGGGTCTGGGCCGGATAATATTCAGGGTAAGTGGGCGATCCTCGACCAGATCAACAAGAATTTCGCATCGACGTATGTTGACCGTACAGCTAAGGAAATCCCCAAGGAAGTCGATGTGCTTATGGTCGTACACCCGGTCGGCATCACCGAAGATACGCTCTATGCGATCGACCAGTTCCTGATGCGCGGAGGGCGGGCGTTGTTCTTCACCGATCCCTATATCAATATCAAGGGGCTGGAGCGCACGGATTCCAATCTTAACAAGCTCTATAATACGTGGGGCTTCGACATGCCGAGTACAGACCTCGTGCTCGATAAATCCATCGCCATCCGTATGGCGGATAGTGAGCGCGGGTCGGCGCTGCGTACGGTTTCCAACCCGGCATGGCTGGCGTTGGCGGGCGATAATTTCAATAAAGACGACCTCGTTAGTTCCACCTTGCAACTGATGCGGCTGGTGGCGGCGGGGCGGCTAGTGACGGTGGAGGAGGCGGCGAAGCATCCGACTCCGGGTAATAACGTCACTTTCCCCAAAGTAGAAAAACCCCTCACGATGGAGCCACTCATCTTCACCGGAACAGAGGCGATGGTGGGGAAAAGTTTCGAGCTGATGTTTGATAAAGACCCTTCCGCATTCCTGAAGAATTATAAGGTGGGGGGCAAGAAACTTGTGCTTGCCGCGCGCTTCACGGGGAAGGCGACATCTGCGTTCCCGCAACGTAAAGACAAGGGGCATCTGGCGGAATCGAAGAAGGACATCAACGTCATCGCGATTACGGATGCGGATATGTTGCAGGACGGATTTTGGATCGACGCCAAAGCGTTCTATGGCAATAAGCTGGTCGTGCCGACGGCGCATAACGGGGCGTTCGTGCTTAATGCACTAGATTTGCTCAGCGGTAGCGAGGATTTGATTTCGCTGCGCAGCCGTAGTGATTACGACCGACCGTTCAAGAAAGTGGAAGCCATCCGTCAGGACGCGGAGGTGCGTTTCCGTAACCGCGAACAGGATCTGCGTGCGAAGCTGAGCGAGCTGGAACAGAAGATCACGGCGATGCGCAGCACGAATCGGCATGAGGGGAATGAACTGCTGTTGAGCAGTGCGGACGAGCAGGAATTGCTCAGCTTCCGTGACGAGATTCTGGCGACGCGGAAAGAGTTGCGCAAGGTGCAGCATTCGCTGATCGAGGATATTGATTCGCTGGGGTATCAGTTGAAGGCAATCAATATCGGGGCGGTGGCGTTGCTGGTCATCCTCCTCGCCTTCTTCCTACCGCGCCGACTTGGGGTGAAGCGGTCATGACGAAGCGCAGCAAAGTATTACTGGTCGCGATGGTGTTGTTGCTGGTGGCGGCCTATGCCGTGCAGCGCAACGAACGCGCGGCGACGCCGGATGCGGGGGCCGGACAGGCGCTCGCGCCGAAAGTGAAACCAGCGCTCAATGATATTACGCATTTCGACATCGCCGGAGAGTTTGACCATGTAACGTTGCATGTTGTGGACGGGGTATGGAAGGTGAAAGAAGTGTTCGATTATCCCGCCAATCGCGACCGGGTGCGCCAGCTCATGGTGCGGCTGGGAGATGCACGCCTTAAAGAACAGAAGACCAGTAAAGCCGAGCAGTATAAAGCACTGCATCTGACTAAGGAATTCGCCAAGCATCTGCGCGTCTATGCGAAGGGTAAGGAACGACCCATCTCCGATATCTATATCGGCAAATATTCGAGCGGGTTCGGCGGCAGTTATGTGCGTCGCAAGGGAGAAGAGGCGGTGTGGCTGGTATCGCAAGACCTCTCGGTCGATGAAGCGGCGATGGCGTGGCTGGATGAGAATCTGTTCAACATCGAGCGGGCGGAAGTGCGCAGCGTCGATATACGCCGCACGAAAGGTGACAACCTGACCATTTCCCGCGCCAAGCCGGGGGATGATTTCGTGGTACTACAGTTACCCGAAGGGGCGCGCGTGAAGTCGGTGTTCGATCTCAACATGATCGCCAGTGCCTTCGAGTTTTTAAAGTTGCAACAGGTGCGGCACGTCTCAAGCACGATGGGGCCGAAGATTCAGGAGGTGACGTTTACCACGTTCAGTGGGCTGGAAGTGGTGTCGGAATTCTTCCTGCTCGATAAATCGGTATGGACGAAAATCACCGCACACTATAACGAAGACTCCCGTGCTGCCTATCTGAAAGCGGTGGTGCATCTGGGGGATGCTAAGCAGTTCGAGAAGAACCTGACACCTGTGGACGAGGTAAAAAAACAGGCTGAACTCATTAATGCCAAAACGTCCGATTGGTATTACATGCTGTCGCAACAGGCGCTGGAACAATTGCGCAAGCGGCAGGAGGATGTGCTGACCTCTGATAAGGATACGCCCGCTCCGAGCCCAAAAAAATAGGCCCGCCGCAAGGACGGGCCTTCCAGTCACCCATGTAAGCGGTTTACGCGTTGCCTGCTTTCAGCACGTCGAGCAGGCCGCTATAGAGACCCGGTATCTGCGATAGTACAGCGATAGCGCTTTGTGAGCGCACCAGATTTATTGCCAGTGAGGTCGATTCGAATGCAATGTCCGTATCTGCTAACGCTGCGCGAGCAGCATCTTTATTGGTTATCTCGTTCTCCAATGCGGTCTGTGCGCGCTGCGCGATTTGCTGCTTGGAGCCGACATTGGCGATGATGCCGGTGACGCGGTCAATCGCCACGTCCAGCGCGTCAGATGCGGTGGCGGCGTTGAATTGCGAGTCCACGGTGATGTCCGCCCCATCGAACAGTTTTTCCGAAGAGGCGCTGCTGATCGAGAACTCCAGTTTATTGTCCGGGCTGCTGCCGATTTGGAAGCTGACCGTGCCGGAGCCTGTGCCGAAGCCGAAGGAAGTTTCCAGCGTCGTCTCGAACGTCGCGGCGACGGCGTCGGTGGAGAGGTCGATGGTCTGGTTGCCGGTGCGCAGGGTGATCTTGTTACCCGTCGTCGTGCTGTTCAGTTCGATGATCTCGTAATTACCGATGGACGTGCCGAGTGTGCCGCTGGAGCGGAAGGTCTCGCCGTTGACGTCGAACTCTATTGTAGCGGTCGTGCCGCTGCCGCTGGGGGCAGTGACGTCGATACGGTCTACTACCACATCGCCCGAGAAATCGCCGAGCGTGAATTCAGCCGTGGAGCCGACGAGGCTGTTCACCCCGTTAAAGCTCGATGCGATGCGGTTCTGGGAGAAGGTGAGTCCGGCGAATGCGGCATCCAGATTCGCGGCATACGTATCCGCTGCCGGTTGATTGCCGACCGCAAGACCGCTGGTGGAAAGCTGCACGTCGAAGAACCCGCCGCCTGCGGTGGTGGAGGAAAAACGTATGCTGGTATTGGTGGCGGGAGTCGTGTCGGTGATGGTGGCGGAGTAAGTGTAGTCGCCGACGGTGATTTCGGCGGTGATATTGTCAGCCGAATTGTAGGTCGCGGAGAAGCCGCTGAGCGTGCCGATGAAATCTTCGTTGGTGACGCCTGCGGCATTGACGCCCGCCGTCGTCCCGTTATTGAGCTGGGCGGCGGTGAGGGAGCCGTTGGTGAGGGTCTCGGTGAAATCGAGCACGGCGCTGTTGAGGTCTACCGGGTTGCCGTTGCTCTTGCTGCGGAACGTGAGGGAATTGCCTTCACGCAGGACATCTATCTGGTCGAGGACGTAACGCTGGTTACCCGTTTGCGTCGCTAATGTTTCGATGGTGTTCTGTAGTGTCGTGGTGATGTCCGTCCCGATCTGGATGTCGGTGACGCCGACGGGGGTGTTGCGGTAGGTGAAGGCCGTCAAACCGCCGTTGCCGTTGTCGATATTGAGTACCTGCCCGTCCAGTGGAAGTGCGCTCAAGGTGAATTGAATGGACGCCGGATTGCTGTTCTGGGCCGTAATCAGTGAGGTGGCGCTCGTACCGCTGGCGCGTACGGAGTTTGCATTCAACCCGTTATCCAGCCCGCCGGAGAAGGAGAAGACGTTGACCTGTGCCGTTGTGTTACCCGCCGTCGTGAAGCTGGTGGTGGAGGCGGCGCGATCTACGATATTGACATTATTCAATGCGCCACCCGTTTTCGCCGTTAACGTCAACTGGTTGAGGTTGGCGGTGGCGGAGAGGCCGGAGAAGGCAGGGTTGGTGGAGTTGTTGATGGCGGTGGCAAGATTGGCGACCGTGACGTCCGTACTGCCGCCGACGGCAAAGTTTGCTCCGGCGGTCAATGCGACGTTATTGATATTGACCGTTTGGGCGGCGACCGGGTTCAGGGTGAAGCTGAGGGTGGCGCTGGCAGCAGTGGCGGAGTTGGTATAGGTGGTAACGAGGCTTTCGTCAGCCAGTGAGCCGTCCAGCAAGCTGATGCCGTTGAAGTTGGTGTTGCTGGCGATAGAATCGAGTTCGTCGATCATGCTGGAGAAGGACGTCTGGAGGTAGGCGCGTTCCGTATCGGTCAGGGAAGCGGAATTGGCCTGTACGGCGGTCGATTTCATCTCATTCAAAATATCGCCGATGGTTTGAAGGCCGCCATAGGCGACTTGCAGGAAACTGTCGGCCTGTGTGGAATTCTGTAGCGCTTGGCGCAGTGCGGTGACTTCGTACCGTAAGCCCTGACTGATAGAAAGGGCGGCAACATCATCGCTGGCGCGCACTAGCCGATTGCCGGAGGAAAGGCGGTTGATGGAAAGCGAAATCTCGTTGGTGGAACGATTGAGAGCGGACAGGCTATAGCTAGCGCTGGACGCAATGCTACTTGCGGAATTAATCATGGTTATGCCCCTAACATCATGCCACCGCGTCTATATGAGCGGCCTCATGAACCCGTGAACTGGCGACTCTCTACATGATGAAATCGTATAACTATGTGCTAACCTGTTGGATTCTACGGGAAGGGGGTTTAATTGCTGTTAATAAGTTCCTTATAATTGGTTAATATGCATGGTTCTGTGATGATTTGTTTTTTGGTATAATCACTAGGCAAATAATTCCCTATAAAAATTAACACCTTAGCTTGCCAATCAGGGGAATATTATTCTTTTGTATAAAATTCAGAGGGTTTATTTAACAAAACATTCTCATAACTTAACTAAAAATTTGCTAATTTATTATAATGTGGAACTAGCGCTAGAAAATTCCAATAAGGAGTATGACCATGGCAATTGTGAATATCAGCTCGATTCAGGGCATTTCGGCAACTGACGATACGATACTCAATGGCAATAACCAGAGTATTCAGGTGGTGATCTCCGAGGGGGGGACGCAAGCGGCGTTCATGTCCTATGCCAATAATTTTACGGCTGATACATTCGTTGGGTATAATATCTTTTTCAAAAATCTTATCTCCGGGGAATTCCGCGCGGTCGATTTCAGTAATTCCGGCGTGCAGTCCAATGGCATCAGCCTGCTGCCCGTGTTCTCTTCCGACGGCGGAAGTATCATGTTCACCAGCGCGGGGACGAACCTCGCCGATGTGACGGGCGGTGACGGGAACGGTGCGTATGATGTGTTCATCCGTGACATCAACAGCACTGAACTGATTACGGTGAGTAAAAACGCCGCAGGCGCGCTGGGCAATAACTTTTCCTATTCCGGGCAATTCACTCCCGATGGCAGCTCGGTGATTTTCACCAGCGCGGCAAGCAATCTGCTCCAAGGCACGGGTGTCAATGACACAAACGGGTATCACGACGTATTCATCAAGAATCTCGACTCGAACCTCATCACCCGCATCTCCACCAGCAGCGCAGGAGTGCAGGCGAATAACGATTCCTTCGTGGGCGACCCATTCTTCCCCACATCGTCAGGCATCGGTGGCAACTTCATTTCCGCTGACGGGACCAAGGTGGTGTTCACCAGCCTTGCCAGCAATCTGGTGACGGGTGATACGGGAAGTAAATACGATGTGTTCCTCAAAGACCTGACTACGGGGGTGACGAGCCGCGTCAGCACCGGAACGGCGGGAACGCAGGGAAATCAGGATTCACGCGGTGCGGTCATCTCGCAGGACGGGACGAAGGTCGCGTTCGTCTCGAAGGCGACGAATTTCGGCGGATATACCGAAGCGAGTTCGCACATTACCAACGACGTGTTCGTCAAAGACCTTGTCACGGGGGCGCTGGTGCTGGTCAGCAAGATGGCCAACGGGGCGCCGGGTAACGGCGATAGCGCCGGGGTCAATTTCTCGGCGGACGGAACGAAATTGCTCTTCTCCTCCACCTCCGCATTGCTGGCGGAAGATACAAACGGCTATTCGGATATTTATCTCGCCGATTTGAGTTCGGGTGAGTTGCAGCTCATCTCCAAGAACCTCGACGGCGTGATCCTCAATAACGCATCCACCAACGCCAGCTTCTCGCTGGACGGGAAATCCATCGTCTTCGAGACCAAGGCGGATAACACCGGGCTTCCGGACTTTAACGGTACAATCAGCGACGTGGTGAAATACGTCATTGACGTTCCGTGCGTCTTCGGCGGGGTGGCGGCCAACTTCTTCGCAGGGACGGCGGCGGCGGAATGCTACCACGGCGAAGCCGGGGAAGACACGCTGTTCGGTGGCGGGGGCAATGATTCCTTACGCGGTGACGCGGATAATGATTACATCGACGGCGGTGCGCAGAACGACCTTATCTACGGGGGTGAGGGAAGTGATACGCTGTTCGGTGGCAGTGGGAATAATACGCTGTACGGCGACGTCGGGAACGACTCCATGGAAGGCGGTGACTTCGCCGATACGCTGGATGGCGGCGACGGTAATGACGCCATTCACGCGAAAGACGGTAATGATAACATCTTCGGCGGGGCCGGGTATGATACTATTCTCGGTGGCGGCGGAAGCGATACTATCGACGCGGGCGGGTTTAACGATACGGTCGAAGGCGGCGACGGGGACGACAGCATTTTCGGCAGCGGCGGCAACGACGTTATCGACGGGGATGCGGGTAGCGATTCCCTCAATGGCGGTACCGGTAACGATACCATCGACGGCGGTGATGACGCGGATTACATCCTCGGCCATAACGGTGCGGACATGATATTCGGCGGGCTCGGCAATGACAGTATCTACGGTAATAACGATAACGACAAGATAGACGGCGGCGAAGGTGGTGATTACATCATCGGCGACGCGGGCAATGATACGATCACGGGTGGCGACGGGGTGGATACCATGTCCGGCGGTGCGGGGACGGATACGTTCATCTTCACGGCCACGACGAATTCTACCAATATGGTATGGATCGCGCGTGATACTATTACGGATTTCGTCTCAGGCGTCGATAAGCTCGACCTTTCCGCCTTCGCGGGCACATTGGTGTTCCGCGGCATGGCAAGCTCCTTCACCGGGGCGGGCAACGAAATCACCGCCAACCAGTCGCTGGAGCCGGGGGTGGATCATACCATTATTTCGCTTGATATCGACGGCGATCGGGTATCCGACATGATGTTCAACCTGCGCGGCTTCATCACTGTATCGGGTGGCGATTTCATCCTGTAGAGAATCATATACACTACGTAGGAAGGGGGAAAGGCAGATGCTTTCCCTCTTTTACTATCTACGGACTTTTGTTATAAATGCCCTAGACACTATTTGAGGTAAAAACAGCACAAATGCCGAGTGTTTTTTTAATGAAATAGTTAAGAAAATTAACTAAAAATTTGCTAATTTAGCCGTATAGTGTATGCAATTAATAATAAAAAAATGAGGAGTAGAACTGTATGAGTATTGTAAATGTATTGGGTATCGAAGCCGCATCCACGCTAGATGGGGTAACCCTTCTGGGCGGGACGGATATCAGCAATCCGGCGGGAACGAAAATTGCGTTCGCCTCCAACGGCAATTACGGATTCGGCGTCAGCGGATATCACATTTATGTAAAAGACATCGAAGCCAATACGGTTCAGCGCGCGGACATCTCCACGGCAGGTGGAATACCGAACGGCGCGTCCGTTACTCCTGTCCTTTCAGCGGATGGCACGAAAGTGATGTTCTATTCCACGGCGAACAACATTGTCGCTGGCGATACCAATGCGAGGGGCGATTTGTTCGTCACCGTACTGGCCACCGGCGTTACTACCCGTGTTACCGAAAGCGCGCTGGGCGTGCAGAGTACGACTGATAACAGCGTCATCGGGCAATTCACACCGGACGGTTCCAAGGTGATTTTCGCAAGCCAGGCGAATAATCTCGTTGATGGCGATACCAACAATCTATGGGACATATTTATCAAGGATATTGCTACGGGCAGCGTACAGTTACTTTCCGCAACCGCCGGAGGGACACAGGCGAACGGACAGAATTACCTGTTCGGGACTGCTATTCAGAATTTCAATCTTCCTTCGATGAATTACATCTCTGAGGACGGCACGAAAATCGTGTTCTATTCCACCGCGCGCAATCTTGACCCGGCAGACATTGACGCGGTGAACGATATTTACGTTAAAAATCTCACGACGGGTGAAGTCGCCCTTGTGGCCGTGCACCCGGTGGGATTAAGCGGTGGATTCTCTCGCCCTACCATCTCGCTGGACGGAAACTCGGTGGCGTTCACGAATACAGGCAACGGGTTCATCTATGTGAAGAACCTGACGACGGGGGTGCTGGACGTCGCGAGCAAAAATGCATCCGGCACGTCCGTCGCGACCAATACTTCCAGCGGATATAGCCTCTCTGCAGATGGCAGCCTTCTGTTGTTCAGTACGGCTGCGGCATTGGTCGCGGGCGATACGAACACAAAAGCCGACATTTACATGCGCGATCTGGTAACGGGGGAATTGCAACTCATCTCTCAAAGCATCAGCGGTGCGAACCTCAATGATAATTCCTATAACCCCGTCTTCTCCAAGGACGGACGCACCGTCACCTTCGAAACGACGGCGACTAACCATGGGTTCACCGATAGCAACGGGCTTTCCGACGTGCTGGTGTTCCATCTTTCCGGCCCTGCGATCAACGGGGACGAGAACGCAAATAGCTTGACCGGTACGGCGGCGTGGGAAGAATTCCATGGTCTGGAAGGGAATGACACCATCTACGGCAATGGCGGCAATGACACGGCGTTCGGCGAAGCGGGTAACGACGCCCTCTTCGGCGGTACGGGGCGCGATTCGCTCGACGGCGGTAACGACAACGATACGCTTGACGGCGGCGAGGGGGCGGATACGCTACTCGGCGGCGCGGGGTATGACAGCATCCTCGGCGGTAATGGCAACGATACCATCGACGCGGGCGGATTCAACGACACGGCCGATGGCGGTGCGGGGAACGATAGCATCTTCGGCAGCGGCGGGGACGATTCCCTGACCGGAGGCACGGGGACGGATTCTATTCAGGGCGGAACCGGGCATGATACCGTGGACGGTGGTGACGACGGGGATTACATCCTCGGCCATAACGGCAATGACGTATTGTTCGGCGGCCTTGGTAACGACAGCATCTATGGCAATAACGATAACGACAATATCTCTGGTGGCGAAGGCGATGATTATATCACCGGAGACGCCGGGAGCGATACTATTACCGGTGGGCTCGGCATCGATACGATGTTTGGTGGCGCGGGGGCGGATATATTCGCATTCAGCGATGCAGCCGAATCAACCTCCCTTGGTAACGTAGCGCGCGATACTATCGCCGATTTCGTAGCGGGTACGGATAAGCTGGATTTCTCAGGCTTCGCGGGGACTTTAACGTTTCTGGGCATGGCCGCACCCTTCACAGGGGCGGGCAATGAAGTGAACGGCTATCAATCTACCGGACCGGGCGTGGCGCACACCATCGTCTCCATCGACGTGGACGGCGACCGCACGGCGGACATCATGCTAAACCTGAACGGGGTCATCACGCTGAACGCGACGGATTTCATCCTGTAGCGACGCAATGCATATCTCAGGAAGAGGGGGCTTCGGCCCCCTTTTTTGTGGGTGTTATCGTGGGGATGGTTTGTGATAGTATGCGGGATATGCATGAGCCTGTCCTGACTTCCCTTCTCGCCCGTATCAGCCAAGCCGTCCTGACGCGGGAAGCAGAATGCGTGCGCGCGCTGGTGGAGACGACCGCGCCTGTGGAGGCGCGGTGGCCTGCCATCCGCGTACGGGCGCGGGGGATGGTAGAGCGGTTGCGCGAGGAGGGGTTGGGGTTCAGCGTCGAGACCTTCTTGCAGGAATATGGGCTTTCCAGCCGCGAAGGAGTGGCGGTGATGTGCCTTGCGGAGGCGCTGCTCAGAATCCCCGACCGGGAGACGGCGGACAGGCTGATCGCCTCTACTTTCACGGATACACAGTGGGAATCGCATCTGGGGAAAAGTGAATCGGTATTTGTCAATGCGTCCAGTTGGGGACTCTTGATGACGGGTAGCGTGCTGCAGTGGGGGAAAGAGGAAGAGGGGGTGCGCGGCGTGCTCGGCTCGCTCGCCCGCCGTGCCGGGGAGCCGGTCATCCGCGAAGCGATGAAAGCGGCGATGCGGTTGGTGGCGGGGCAGTTCGTGCTCGGCGAGACCATCGAGGCCGCACTCCAGGAAGGCAACAAGCTTTCCGCGAAAGGGTATCTTTTTTCCTATGATATGCTCGGCGAAGGGGCACGCGATGCGGTGCAGGCGGAGCGGTATTTCCAGTCCTATCTCCATGCGATACGCACGCTCGGGAAACGCGACCGGACGGATGAGACAAGCATCTATGCCGCGCCGGGGATTTCTATCAAATTGACGGCGCTGCATCCGCGGTATGAATGGCGGCAGAAAGAGCGCGTGATGGCGGAGCTGCTGCCGCGCTTGAAAGAGTTGGTGCGCGCGGCGCGTGAGGCGGGGATATGCGTTGCCATCGACGCGGAGGAGGCGACGCGGCTGGACCTTGAGTTGGAGGTGTTCGCGGCACTCTATACGGATACAGAGTTCGCGGATTATCCCGGTATCGGGTTCGTATTGCAGGCCTATCAGAAGCGTGCGATCCATGTGCTTGATCTGCTGATTGAGCTTGCGACGCGCACGGGGAAGCGGATGCCACTCCGACTCGTCAAAGGCGCGTATTGGGATAGTGAGGTGAAGGCGGCGCAGGTGGCGGGGCTTGACGCCTATCCGGTGTTCACGGTGAAGGAACATTCGGATGTTTCCTACCTCGCCTGCGCAGAGAAAATGCTGAAGCACGCCACGCATTTCTTCCCGCAATTCGCGACGCATAATGCAGCGACGATATCGGCGATCATCGAGATGGCGGGGTCGGCGGAGTTTGAATTCCAGCGCTTGTTCGGTATGGGAGAGAAGTTATATGAGCCGGTGGTGGAGCGCCATGCGTGCCGCATCTACGCGCCCATCGGTGAGCATCGCGATTTGCTGGCCTATCTCATCCGCCGCTTGCTGGAGAACGGGGCGAATAGTTCCTTCGTGCATCTGATGATGGAGAAGGAGTTGCCGCTCGATGTGCTGTTGCAATCGCCGATGGAAGTCGCGAAGCAGGATGGTGCGGAAGGAGTGGTGCTTCCGGTGGGACTTTATTCAGACCGTAAGAATTCCAGCGGTATCGATTTCGGGAATCGTTTCATGCTCGAAGCGTTGCAGGCGCAGATGAATGTGGATGTGGTATCGCGGGATGTCGCTGACGCACATCCCGATGATGTGGACAGCGCGATACGCCGTGCGGCGGATGCGGGTGCGGCGTGGAGTGCGCGGGGTGTCGAGGTGCGGGCGAGCATTCTTGAGAGGGTGGCTGATGCGTTGGAAGCGCAGCGCGGCGAGGCGATGCAGTTGCTGACAACGGAAGCGAAAAAGACTGTGCCGGATGCGCTGGCGGAGGTGCGGGAAGCAGCAGATTTCTGCCGCTACTACGCGGCGCAGGCACGGCGTCTACAAGCGGTTCCAACGGTGCTTGAGGGGCCGACGGGAGAGCGCAATACATTATCGCTCCATGCGCGGGGCGTATGGGTTGCCATCTCGCCGTGGAATTTTCCGCTGGCGATTTTCATGGGGCAGGTGAGTGCAGCATTGGTGACGGGCAATGCCGTCATCGCCAAACCGGCGGAGCAAACACCGCGCATCGCCGCCTTCGCGGTGGCGCTGTTGCATGAGGCGGGTGTGCCGCGTGAGGCGGTGCAATTACTGTGCGGATCAGGCGAGATCATCGGGCAGGCACTGGTCACCCATCCGCTGACGGCGGGGGTGGTGTTCACGGGGTCGACGGATACGGCGCGGCATATTAACCGTGCATTGGCGGCGCGGGAGGGGGCTATCCTTCCCTTCATCGCCGAGACGGGTGGTCAGAATTGCATGGTGCTGGATAGCTCGGTGTTGCTGGAACAGGCGGTGGATGACGTTGTTCACTCTGCGTTCGGGAGTGCGGGGCAGCGTTGCTCGGCATTGCGTGTGGTGTATGTACACGAGGATATTGCCGAGGCGTTTGTGACGTTACTCGCCGGGGCGATGCAGGAATTGCGCGTGGGCGACCCAGCGGCGCTGGCGACGGATATCGGCCCGGTGATTGACGCGGCTGCGCGCGAGCCGTTGCTGGAGCATATTGAAAGGATGACGCGTGAGGTGACCATGTTTGCGGCGACGCCGCTGGATGCGACGTTAGAGGATGATAGCTACGTCGCGCCCCATGCGTTCGAGATTCGCTCCCTCACGCAATTGCCGGGGGAGGTGTTCGGCCCCATCCTGCATGTAATCCGGTATCGCGACATACAGACGGTTATCGCGGACATCAATTCTACCGGGTTTGGGTTGACGTTCGGCATCCATAGCCGCATCGCTCCGTTCCACCGGGAGGTCACCGAGGCCATCCGCGCCGGTAACCATTATGTCAACCGGGGGATGACCGGGGCGGTGGTCGGCGTGCAGCCGTTCGGGGGCGAGGGGCTTTCCGGCACGGGGCCGAAAGCGGGTGGGCCGCATTACCTGCTGCGCTTCGTGACCGAGCGGGTGATGAGCGTCAATACAGCGGCGGTGGGAGGGAATATCGAGCTGCTGATGGGCAAGCCGCCGGCGGTGTGAGGTGGCGGGAAATCGCGGTTATTTTTTGCTCAGTGGGGAAGTAAGCATAGCTTGTTTATGCTGATTCCGGTTAGCTCACCACTGGCAGGTTTTTTATGTCCCACTATACTATTCCCGCATCGGATATCGTCGGAACCCATGTTGAAAACTGGGAAGGCGAAAATCTTGGAACCATCACCGACGTGATGATCCACAAGATGCATGGGACGGTGGCGTATGTGGTGCTTTCCTATCCCGGCGACTACGGGCCGGACTGGCTCAATAAACGCTTCGCCGTCCCCTTCGAAGCCATCGCCCACAAGAAAATGGGCCACGATGTCGAGTATATCCTCAACACCGACCCCGAATTCCTCAAGCGTGCCCCGGGATTCGACAAGAACGACTGGCCCGACTTCGCGGATGAATCATTCAATAGCGTGCTGAAGGATTATTATAAGGATATTTCGGTTAATCTGATGGTGTAGTCGGCCGTGAATCGGCGACCGCCTCTATTTGGAATACTATGAGATGACTTTATGGGGTTGCTATGTCTTCCCCAACGTATCCCCGCAAGACATCTATGGTTTCCATGTTTCATCAATCTCTTTCATCAGCCTGTCGGTAGGGTCTGCATTATCTTAGGATGTTCCCGAAGTAGTTTAATTGCCTCCTGTTCAATATCCTCTTTTCCGACAAGATAATTTAAGAGATTTAAATCTATCTCGACCTTACGAATGCCTTCATTCACCTTCAACCAATTAACAAAATAGTCCCATCCTGTACACGCTTCAAGCCAAGCCAAATGAAACTCGTAGTCCTTCTCAAATCCTTGGCTCTTATCCCAACCGCCTTTATTGACAGATACCATTTTTCCACCTTTGCAGGTGAACCCATCATTTGAAAGATTGTAGGGTGGATCGGCAAAAATGAGGTCTACACTTGCTTCTGGGATAGTGGCCAGCACTTCCAAACAATCACCATGATAGAGTCTATATGGCTTTGGCATCAATAATTCTTTACTAGGATTTCTCTTAAATTACCACGTCCCGCTGCATTGGAGTTAATCATGCGCTTAGCATCAACACGCATAATTTGAAACTGATTATAGAGTTCATCAAAAAAAAGGTCTTCAGAATAGTTGCTTGGGTCAGAATTACTCAACAACTGTAAGACGCCTTTGGCATGTAGTTTTTTATAAAAATCCGACAATCTAACTTGATCATCATCATTAAACCCGCCTTTGGAATATGAGGTAAATTGAGAGGTGTGATTTAGCGGTCTATATGGAGGATCATAGTAAATGAATGTTTTGTTAGATAAATATTGCTCGCAGGCGGAAAAGTCTGCCAGTTTTATAAAGGCTTTTTGCAGTGCATTTGATGCAGCTAACAACTTCTCTTCAAAAATAATATTTGGATTCGCATAAGGGAGTTGTTGAAAGCGATTTTAAAGCGGTCATTCATTACCTTTAAAAATGCATGTCTTATATTTTTTGCGACAGAGTCGCCTCAGAGCTATCTATAAGCTATCTAGTATAAGTACCAAAGGCCAGCAGCTTTTCTTTATCCACATGGCGATACTTCATGCGCCAGTATTTACCGCCATTGTAGAAGAAGATGGTGCCCAGAGCCGGAATCGAACCAGCGACACAGGGATTTTCAGTCCCTTGCTCTACCAACTGAGCTATCTGGGCACTCAGTCCCACCGGGGTGGGATGCGTCGGTTCATCTGCGTAGCGATGAATAGGGGGAGCTTATAATGGATGATGGGGAGCCTGTCTAGGCATCGTTTTTATAAAATGTAGGGCGAAACGCTACTGTCACCCCAATGCAATTCACCGGAATCGTGAGGCAAGGCGATGATTTATATCTATAATTATGCGTTGCATGTTCATGCGTCACGGTCTGGGATGGTTTCATCCTCACCGTCCAGTTCCGAAAACTCATCCGCCTCGACGACAGGTACGGCGTAACTGCCTCGGAACCAGCGGCTGAGATCCACCTCCTGACAGCGTTTGGAGCAGAAGGGGGAAAATGCTTCCTTGGCAGGTTTGCGGCAGTTGGGACAGGGCATATGAATTATTTAGGCTCTCCGCACTGCCTTTGCAACCTCTGGAACGGGAGTGGTCATCAACCAATCCTGCAATGTATTTTCATCTGTGGTGACACGGTATTTTGAGTTATTGTCCGTGATGCCATCCAATGCGGTGAAGCCAGCCGTAGAGGCGATACGAACCATGGAAAAACCTTCATCCTGATGGATTTCCTGAGTTCCGAAATCCTTGCCATTGATTGCAGTTTTGTACGCGGTACGGAAAGTTTCGGCGGCATCGCGCGTGGTAAAGTAGCAATGGAATTCATGAAAAGCTGTATCTTTATACATCAGGGCCGTTTGAAGAGCATCCCCTAATGAAATTGCAGGTTTGACAGGTACTTTCACCGGAGCGCGCATCGCGGTGACGGTAGGGGACATAATTGTGTTTTGAGGAGGAAGGGTAGGAGCAGGTGTCACGATTGCAGGTGTGGGAACCCTATCTCCCTGGATGCCGAATTCGTCCTGTATATAATAGGCAATGCTGTAAGGAACGGAGAGATGGTATTCTGTGTTCTTACCAGTCTTATGGATGCGTTTCTTATCTTCAGGGAATTGTTCCCATAAAGCTACCTTGGCATCATTGCGGCTCTGGGCGCTATCAAATTTCAATATATATACGGATGGATTGCTACCTGACCCTTGGACAATTGACAGAGTGGCATTCTTTAAAGTTGTGTCGAGGCGCGGGCCATGACGGGTAGGGAAAGCTAAAGGGGCATCGAAATCGAAATGTTCGGTCATGTTCTTTTTCCTTTTTTTAAATGACGGGGATGGAGTCTTAAATGATCCAGATGACAGTTTGATGACCAAATATAGAATTCCATATCATTATGAATGATTAACTGACTGGGTATTCGTTAACATCCGTTCACAAGATAAGCGCTATAACCGAGGCCTTGAAGCGTCTTAATCCGCATTACTCGGCGGGTGGGAGTTGCAGAAGCGGCAGTGTTCGCCTTCGCGGTGGGTGGCGTCGTGTTTGTCTTTGGGCAATAGCGGGTGGCCGCAGGAGCGGCAATAGTCGAGGCCGGGGGTGGGCTGCACGCCGTGGCCGACGCCGATGCGTTCGTCGAACACGTAGCAGCTGCCTTCCCAGAGGCTTTTGTCTTCCGGTATCTCGGCGAGGTAATTCAGGATACCGCCTTCGAGGTGGTAGACCTCTTCATATCCCTGTTCCATCAACCATGCGGAATATTTTTCGCAACGGATGCCGCCGGTGCAGTAGGTGGCGACTTTTTTGGTTTTATCGGGCGGAAAGTTGGCGAGGGTGTAGTCCGGGAGCTGGCGGAATTTTCGGGTTTCCGGATTTACCGCATCCTTAAATTTTCCAAGGTGCATCTCGTACGCGTTACGCGCGTCGATAAGGATGACATCGTCTTGCGAAATCAGTGCGTTCCAATCTTGCGGCGAGACGTATTTGCCCGTGGGATGCGTAGTGGGGGAGACGCCCATGCCGGAGGTGACGATCTCTTTTTTCAGCTTCACTTTGGTCTTCTGGAAGGGCGGGTGTTCGTACTCGCTGCGTTTGATGTGGAAGGGGCCGGATTGGGGAAGTGCTGCGAGATACTCCATCAGCGCGTCGATGTCTTTTTCCGCGCCAGCGACCGTTCCGTTAAATCCTTCCTCCGCTAGCAAGATACTGCCCTTGATGCCGCGCGCTTCCATGAAGGCGAGCAATGGCGCTTTGCGCTCGGTGTAATCGGGCAGGGGGAAGAAATGATAGAATGCGGCGACGTTGGTGCTCATGGGCGGGCTATAGCAGAAAGCGCCAGAAAACGCAAAGGGAGTGCTTGTTGATCTTTAATCGTAAGTTGAAATATATCGTCCTTCCCCGAAGACGCGCAGCGGATTATAGGGGAATCCAGAAACGTCGGAGGTATAGGATAGGCTGGATAGCCCTATAGTTGCTGCGCAACTCGGGCTATGACGAAAGCGAGGAATGCAACGACTAACGATTGAACGTGATGCCCTTACCCGGCGTTGAGATGCGGTCTACCCATTGCTTCATGGGGGGATTTGTTGATTGTTCCTTGGCGCGGAGGAGGGCTTTTTCGAGGAATTCGCCATGTTCGTCGCGGATGTTGAACTCGCCTTCGGAGGTGGCGAGTTTGTAGCGGGAATCGGGACTGCCGAAGGGGCGGACGCCGATGGTGTCGTCCTTCAATATTTGTTTGGCGTTGACCCAGGTGACCTCGGCCACGTCATCCCCTGCGATTGGCGGGGGAAGGGGAGTGTTCAGATGGACGTGGAAGAACTCGTTGATGGTGTGCAGGCGGGGGTCGTTGGAGATGCCGTAGCGGCTATCCGCCCCGAGGCTGGTATAGGGGATGTGGGAGGGGATGGTCAGGCCCGTTTCTTCTTTCAATTCGCGGCGGGCGGTGTCTTCCAGTGTGCGGTCGAACGGGCGCGTGGGGTCGCCGTGGGCCAGAGGATGGGCCTCCATATAGCCGCCGGGCAGGATGTAATCACCCAGCCCCAGTTCGGGATGGCCTTCCACCTTATGCTTGCGGGCCATGAGGATGTAGAGCTCCCCGCTGGTCGGATCCGTCGCGGTGACGGCGATGGTGGCCCCGGCGCCGACGTGGGAATAGGGATTCACTTCCAGCTTGGCGTGTGTGTGCTGTTCAGGGTGGATGGTGTCCTTAATTTCGCGCCCATACATGCTGATGCCCGTTTCATCCGCCAGACGGGTGGCGAGGGATTCGTCGAGCGCGGCGCGTTGCTCCACCGGCATCTGCGCGCGGAGGTTCAGGAATCCTTCATAGGCCGTCTTCGCGTCGGGGATGGGTAGGCTAGCGGATTGGGCAGGCGTAGGGGTATAGGGGGTGTATACAGCACCCACCTGTGTGGACTGAGGAACCTGAATCGCGAAACTCATGCTTTCAGCATAGCAAGGTTCACACAGTGATTCCGTTACATTTTGATGAAAAAAGGGGTTATTTTTGGGGGGTGTGGACGTCCTGTATCGGCAGATTCACCTTTTTGGAGACGAACTCCATACGGACGAATGTGCCCGTATTGTCATATTTCACGACCTTGTCCTCATGGATACGAAAACTATCAATGGCGCGGGCTTGGAAAACGGTCTTGGCTTCAGGTGTTTCCAGACGGGGCTGGCCCGACATATACAGGGTCAGGATCAATCCGACGAGTAAAAATGCACTGGTGAGGTATTGCATCTCTTTATAATATTAAACTTTCATTAATAAATCAAGCAATATTACTTACATTTTTGTCATCTATGCTTGGAGATTTTTGGCTTAAATGCTGGTTGATGTGTCATCAAACCTTCATTTTACAATAAGTACCCTTCGGATAAATTCCGTGCGTTCACTTGGTTTTCTTCACCGCACTTTTGGCTTACCCCAGAAGACGTTGTTGAGAACTAACCCGTAAGGGAAAAACCTGCCGTCTATCAAGTGTGAACCTCCTTGAGAAACGGCTTCTGGCAACGGAGAAATCCAGCCATGTTGACGCTCAGCGCTTCGTCCCGTCGTTGGCCTACCTGGCCTGAAGATCTGCCCTACGGCCATCAAAAGTGGGGTGTCTGAGGCACGGCGCTGCGACTGTCATGTCACTAACGTGACCTGACCGGCGGCCTCCCCAAATCATTGCATCCAGCGGGATGTGGTGTGGGGAGGCCGTTCGCGTTTATAGCAATCCATTCGATTTGAACGAGTAATGCCCCTTGCGGCCGATGATGAGATGGTCGTGGACGCGTAGGCCCACGGCGTTGGCGGCGGCGATGATTTGTTGCGTCATCTCGATATCCGCCTTGCTGGGGGAGGGGTCGCCGCTGGGGTGGTTATGGGCGAGGATGAGGGAGGAGGCGCCGAGTTCGAGCGCTTTCTTGAGGATCTCACGGGGATAGACGGGGGTGTGGTCTACGGTTCCTTCCTGCATGATGACGTCGGCGAGGAGCTGGTTCTTGCTGTCGAGGAAGAGGACGCGGAATTGTTCGATCTTCTCTCCCGCCATGCTGAGGGTGCAATAATCGAGCAAGGCTTGCCAGCTGGAGATAACGGGGCGTTTTTCGACCTGCTGGCGGAGGAGGAGTTGCGCCCCGGCGGCGATGGTTTTCAGCGCCGTGATACCGGCTTCGCCCATGCCTTCGATGCGTTTGAGTGCTAGCGGCTCGGCCTCGATGACTTTCGCAAAACTGCCGAATTCCTTGATGAGGGACTTGGCGAGGGGTTTTACGTCACCCCTTGGGTGGGCGGCGAAGAGGATGAGTTCGAGGAGTTCATATTCGGCGAGGGCAGAGGGGCCATTCTCCAGGAAACGGGTGCGAAGGCGCTGGCGGTGGCCTGAATGGTGCGGGTTTGCCGCCTTTTTTTCTTTTTCCATCGTCACAATAAAAAAATCTTTTCTTTTGAATGGCTTTCCATTATGTTCCCTCCCTTTCCCGAGCGGGAGAGGAACAATAGCATGACAAACCCAGCGGCAAACACAACTGTTAAAATCGGTATCATCATGGGCAGCCAGTCCGACTGGCCGACGATGAAATCCGCCGCCGAGGTACTGGACGCGCTGGGGGTCGCATACGAGACCCATATCGTCTCCGCCCACCGCACTCCCAAACGGCTTTATGAGTATGCGACGACGGCGGCTGAGCGTGGCCTTTCCGTCATTATCGCCGGGGCGGGCGGTGCGGCGCATCTGCCGGGGATGGCGGCGTCCATGACGCATCTGCCCGTGCTGGGTGTTCCCGTGGAATCACCTGCGTTGAACGGGCTGGATTCGCTACTTTCCATTGTCCAGATGCCGCGCGGCGTTCCGGTGGGGACGCTAGCTATCGGCACGGCGGGTGCGATGAATGCGGGGATTCTTGCTGCGTCCATCCTCAGCCTTTCCGACGCGGCATTGTCAGCGCGCCTGGTTGCATACCGCGAAAAGCAGACGGCGGACGTGCCGGAAGTGCCGCAGGGGTAGAGTTCAGAATTCGGAATATCACATAATGTGTCATTCCCGTGAAAACGGGAATCCACCTGCTAACCAAGAATGGATTCCCGCTTTTGCGGGAATGACAGCACTAGTAAATGGCATTAGAATTACGTTATGAAATCTCCAACGACTGATGACTTGCCACTAGCGACTATCGAACCCGGCTCCACCATCGGCATTATCGGTGGGGGGCAATTGGGGCGGATGTTGGCGATGACGGCGGCGCGGATGGGGTATCACGCGCATATTTTCACGCCGGAGAATAATGCACCTGCGAGCGAGGTGTCCAAACTGACGACGCGGGCGGAGTATACACATGAGCAATCGTTACGCTCTTTCGCGGAGTCGGTACATGTGGTGACGTTCGAGTTCGAAAATATCCCGCACCGTTCGTTGGAATTGCTTTCGGGTATCGTTCCCGTATATCCATCGCCCGCGATTTTAGAGATGACGCAGCACCGGGTGCGTGAGAAAGAATTCTGTCGTTTGCATGGCATTGGCACGGCGCAGTTTGCGCGGGTGCATGATGCGGAGACGCTTGCGGCAGCGGTGAAGGAAATCGGAACACCTGCGATCCTGAAAACGTGCGAGTTGGGGTATGACGGTAAAGGGCAGGCGTCGATCCAGAATGTGGAAGATGCGGCTGCGGCTTGGGAGAATCTGGGCAAGACCGAGTGCGTGCTGGAAGGGTTCGTGCCGTTCGTAATGGAAGTCTCCGTCCTCGTCGCGCGCAATGCGTCGGGTGAGGTGGCGACGTACCCAGTCGTGCAGAACATCCATAAGAATCACATATTGAAAGAGACCATCGCGCCCGCACCGGTGACGAAAGAGGTCAGCGAACAGGCGCGCGCCATCGCGCTGACGCTGGCGGAAAAGACAGGGCTGGTAGGGTTGCTGGCGGTCGAGATGTTCGTGACCAAAACGGGAGAGGTGCTGGTCAACGAGATGGCGCCGCGGCCGCATAATTCCGGGCATTGGACGATGGACGCCTGTGCGACCAGCCAGTTCGAGCAACAGCTCCGCGCGGTATGTAATTTGCCGCTGGGGAAGACCACGCAGCTCTGCCCCGCTAACATGATCAACCTCATTGGCGATGATGTGCATGATTGGGAAAGCTACCTCAAGGAATACCCCTTCGCGCGGCTGCATCTCTATGGCAAGGAAGACGTGCGGCCGGGGCGGAAGATGGGGCATGTGAATATTTTGCAGCCGAAGCTGTAAGTGCTTCATTGTGTCACCCTGAACTTGTTTCAGCATCCAGATGGACACTGAAACAAGTTCAGGGTGACATGTAGGGGGTAAGAGTGTACTTTCTGCATCGGCGTTCAGTCGAAAGCGGGCGAGGCAACGGGGAGCGCCTGTTTCGCGGCTTGTCACGGGCGGGAAAGCATGGCATGGTATCCTTTAGGATGTTATGGACACTGAAACCCTCACGAAAGCGCCCGGCATGACCGGAACCCGTTTCACACAAGAGCAGTTGGACGGCAACCTCGCCCAGCATGCGTTGTGGCTGGAATCTGAGGGTAAGGAAGGCCGCCGGGCTAATTTACGCGATGCCGACCTCACCGGCTGCACGCTTTCCTCACGCAATATCATGCAAGTCTCCCTTCGCGGGGCTGACCTGCGCGGGGTGGAGATGAACGGGGCGTTCTGTGACGAGGCGGATTTCACCGATGCCAAGATGTCCGACGTCATCGCCTCCGGCGCGTCCTTCCGTCGGGCGAACATGACGCATGTGGTGGCCGAACGGGGGATGTTCAGCCAGAGCGATTTCTCGCAGAGCGATATGACGCAGTCGCAGTTCCAGCAGTGCAATTTCGCGCGGTGCAATCTGTCCGAGGCGACGCTCCGATCAGCGCAACTGGAAGCATGTGATTGTGCGGACGCGAACCTGTTCGGGGTGAACTTGCGCGAAGCGGTGTTAAAAAAAGTCATCCTCAATGACGCGATGCTGGATGAAGCGGATTGCCGTGAGACGCAATTTGTTTCCATGCAGTTCCTGCGCGTCAGTGTCGTGGAAACGCAATTTCGGAATGCGCAATTCACGGACGTGCAGTTCCTTGAAACAGATGTGATGGGGGCGCAGGATTTCGACCCGAAATTGAAAGCACAGGAGCTGGAACAGCAGGCACAGAAAATCGAGACGACGCGCGCGAAGTTCGAGGAGACGGTACAGCAGGTCAGCCAGAAACATTCGCGGCTCGATGAATGGGTGAGTACGCTTTCGGAAGAAAAAGACCGCGAGAAGATGGTGCAGGAAATTCTCGTCAAGAATACTTCGCGCATCAAATATTTCGGCGCACTGTGGGCGCTGGTGACGGTACTGGTCGGGGCGCTGGCCTTGGTGATGATTTTGACCATCGATTTCAAGACGCTCAATACGCTGGAGATTGGTATCGTCTTCGGGGTGATGGGAGCGATCGAGCTGTTGTTCATCGCGAGCTGGGTGGTGATGCACCAATCCGCGAAGAAGCTGGAGCAGCATATCGCGTTAAGGGAACGTAAACTTGTTTCGTGGCATACTGAAACCATGCCATCCTCAGCAGGTATCGCTGAATCACCCACAACCGCCGCTAATCTGACCGCAGGTGAGTATTCACCTGCCGCGGATGTGCGCGTTTAACGTACTAGGAACATAGGAGTTTTATGACTGACAGAACTAAACAAAAAGCCGTTTGCGTCTTTTGCGGCGCACAAAATAAAGTCCCACAGATTCACCTCGATATGGGGAAAGAACTGGGCAAGAAATTAGCCGAAAAAGAGATCACGCTCGTCTATGGCGGTGGAGATTGCGGCATCATGGGCGCGGTCGCCAATGCGACGATGGCGGAAGGTGGATGGGTGACCGGCGTGTTTCCCGAATCCTTGCGCAATATCGAGAACGAGCACCAGAATCTCTCCGAGATCGTCATCGTCGATACGATGCATACGCGCAAAGAACTCATGTATAAAAAATCCGACATGTTCGTGATACTCCCCGGCGGGTTCGGGACGATGGATGAGATGTTCGAGATCCTGACCTGGAAGCAGCTGCTGATGCACAACAAGCCCATCGTCATCTTTAACCATGCGGGCTACTGGGATCACCTGATCGCGCTGATGAATAACATCATTGAAAAAGGCTTCGCGATGGAAAGCACGCTGCGTCTGTTCGACGTGGTGGATTCGCTGGACGCGCTGGTGGACTATATCGTCAATGAGCCGATACCGTCGAACGCGGGCGATAACTCGTTGTTGCAAAAAGTGTAGCCCTGCTGTTTCTATGATACGGAATGAAAGAAGTCCGAAGACTCCTTTCATTCTCGTCGGGACATCACTGGTAGAGGACGTATCGTCGGTTTCTCCTGCGCTGTCGATAGGTTGCGAACATGAACAGTCCGACAACGACAAAGAATACGTACTCCCCGAAAGAAGTACTACCAGCGATCAACAAGATCCAAGCACGAGGCGATGGCATGGTGTTGACCCTTTGTTCCAAGCGGTACACGCTAGAGGGTAGGCAAAACACGGAGTTGTGCCTGAAGCGCCAAAAACAAGTTTAAGTGGCAGGGTAAGCGCTTAGGCTTAATTCAACTCTAAAATATTGTAAAATTAAGAGTTTGTGACGGTTACTCCATGTATTGGCCGCCGTTGAGGGACAGCGTCTCGCCGGTGATGAAGCCGGCTTTTTCGTCTACGAGGAAGAGGACGGCGCGGGCGATTTCTTCGGGGGTTCCCATGCGGCCTACGGGGATACCCTTGATGATATGGTCGAGGACTTCGGGTTTCATCGCGGAGGTCATCTCGGTGGCGATGTAGCCGGGGGCGATGGTGTTGACGGTGATGCCCTTGGCCGCCGTCTCACGCGCCAAGGCCTTGGTGAAGCCCATGACGCCCGCTTTGGCGGCGGAGTAGTTGGTCTGGCCGAACTGGCCCTGCTGGCCGTTGATGGAGCTGATATTGACGATACGACCGAAATTCTTCTCGCGCATTTTCTCGATGACGGCGCGGGACATGTTGAAGCAGGAGGTGAGGTTGGTGCTGATGACGTCCGACCATTGCTGCGGATTCATCTTATGCATCGCTGCGTCACGCGTGATTCCCGCGTTATTGATGAGCAGTTCGACCGTGCCGCCGAGTTCCTTCTCGACGTTTTCGATACCCGCTTTGCAATCGTCGTAATCGGCGACGTCCCATTTAAAGACCTCGATGTCGGTTTCTTTCTTGAAGGCCTGTGCTGCTTCATCACGCGTGGCATAGTTGGCGGCGACCGTATAGCCCGCTTCTTTCAGCGCGATGCTGATGGCATATCCGATTCCGCGTGTTCCCCCGGTGACTACTGCAATACGTGACATTCTTTTAGGCTCCTTTTTCAATTCATCCTGTTGTTATTCCCCTCCCTTGAGGGGAGGGGTTAGGGGAGGGTGATCGGCCTTGAAGACCGGGTAATGCGGGAGCATCACCTCCACCTTGCCTCCCCCCTCAAGGGGGAGGTAAATTAAATTAATCGCGCTCTACACACAGCGCGACGCCCATGCCGCCGCCGATGCAGAGCGTGGCGAGGCCTTTTTTCGCATCGCGACGTACCATCTCGTGCAGCAGGGTGGTGAAGATACGCGCGCCGGATGCACCGATGGGGTGACCGAGGGCGATGGCCCCGCCATTGACGTTGACCTTCGCGGTATCCCACCCCAGTTCCTTATTCACGGCCAAGGCTTGTGCGGCGAAGGCTTCGTTGGATTCGATGAGGTCAAGGTCGCCCAGTTCCCAGCCCGTTTTCTGCAGTACTTTCTTCACCGCATAGATGGGGCCGGTGCCCATGATGGCAGGCTCAACGCCCGCATGGGCCCAGCCGGCGATGCGCGCCAGGGGTTTCAGGCCGCGCTTGTCGGCTTCTTCGCGCGTCATCAGCATGGTGACGGCAGCACCGTCGTTGATGCCGGAGGCGTTCCCGGCGGTGACGGAGCCTTCCTTGTCGAAAGCGGGTTTCAGTTTGGCGAGGGTTTCGGTGGTGGTGTCGGGACGCGGGAATTCGTCCTTATCGACGACGACATCGCCTTTGCGACCGGGAACGGTGACGGGGATGATCTGCGTGTC
Organism: Rickettsiales bacterium; assembly: GCA_041749475.1. Taxonomy (GTDB): domain Bacteria; phylum Pseudomonadota; class Alphaproteobacteria; order Rickettsiales; family UBA998; genus JBGTBD01. The sequence goes on along the minus strand of JBGTBD010000034.1, from coordinate 47,414 downwards.
GAAATGACCGCCCGCCATCGCCTTGCCCGCTTTCTGCTGGGAGAGGACGGAGAATTCGTCCTGCTCGGAACGGGAGATGGAGAATTTCTTGGCGACGTTCTCTGCCGTGATGCCCATGTGGTAATTATTGAAGATGTCCCACAGCCCGTCATGGATCATGGTGTCCACCAGTTTGATGTCACCGAATTTCGCGCCCGTGCGGAGTTGTTGCGCGTGGGGTGCGAGAGACATACTTTCCTGACCACCCGCAATGACGATAGAACTGTCACCGCACATGATGGCCTGATACCCCAGAGCGACGGCGCGGAGGCCCGAGCCGCAGACCTGATTCAGGCCCCAGCCGGGAACTTCCTTAGGGAGGCCTGCATTGATGACGGTCTGGCGCGCCGGGTTCTGGCCCTGTACCGCGCTCAGGACCTGACCGAGAATGACCTCGGAGATGTCCTCACCAGCGACCTTCGTACGATCCAGAATCGCGCGGACGACGACTTCGCCGAGCTTGTGTGCGGGGAGGGAGGAAAGCCCGCCCATGAATGCGCCGATGGGGGTGCGTACCGCGTCTACGATTACTACGTCTTGCTTATTCGCCATGATGTCTCTCCGCGCTGGGGTTCCTCGTGCGCGTGAGTCATAACAAAAGCTGAGTAATGAAGTCCAGTATTTTACGTGCTGCGGTGCAGCATGTTAGCGGTGTATATCGCCACCGCGTTGTGGTAATTTCACACCCAATCTTTCCAAAATTTCATCGGATGTTCTTCTGGATGGCACGTGTTGGATGTTATAGATTCCCGGTATGCCTTCCAATTGGGCACGAATCTCTCCTGATTCTTTCTGATTCAACCCGTTAAAATGGAACATACAAGTGTCAGGAGGAAATGTGTATTGAGGTGCAGGTGCTTCCGGTTGTGCAACCTTATAAATCGGTCGTCCGTCATCCATCCGACCGATTGTAACACCTCTGTGACGCCCATTTTTGCGACCATTTTCAGCGCTGAATCTTTTTTCTTCTGGACTGGAACCTGTGGTAAGCTGTGTTGCATCCGCTATCTCTTTGGCGCGCATCCGACGAAGAGAATCCACTTGTTCGCTCAGTGCGTAATCAAAACAATCCTCCACCTTGGAAGATGCCGGAATTGCATTTTTGGCGTGCGCAATCTCCTCATCCCACACGGGGTCATTATGTAAATCGTATCCTATATCTTTATCTTGCAAGCAGATGCGGCGGAGCACAAGCATCTCCCGAGGAGTAAGAGGCCTGTTTTGAGAAGGGTGGCTTAACGATACAAGGAAGAAACGATCTGGTTGGCGTACTTCGCTCCGTGGTTCGTTGTTAACTGGCGCCATATTTGAATTCATGGGAAGAGAACCTATTTCAGATGTTGGGTGGTAAGCGGTGTGGCTATCCATGGGCAGGAAACTGAGCCGGAAGGAAGCTCGGTGACATCGTCAATCTTCACATCTTGAGTGACCCACTTGGCACAGGCGGCGGCAGTGGAAAAGTCTACAGGACTCCCACCCATCAATACAGTGGGAGGCGTCCCGTCTTGCGGCAGGATAAACTCGATAGCAGCCTTGACAGGGGAATCAATAGATAAGGGATAGATACTTAGACCTTCTGCAGGCAGTGTGTTTGGTGTCATTGCGATGTGGGATGTATGGTTGAGTCCGTATCCTCCCTCGCGGCTGGTGATGCGAAAATCTTGAGGCGCAGTAACGGTGACCTGCAGTGAAGGATCGATACTGTAGCCTTGCAGATCCAGCGAACGGAACGCCATATCGCTGCCTGTTGGGTGACTGAAACTGCCACGCGCGATGACAGCATTATAGGGCTTGTCCCCATCGACGTTGTCCATTTCTTTATGATATGCGGTAAGGATGTCGTATTTTTCTGCGCCAGCAGGAAGTGGGGTATTTGCCACTTTGGAGACTCGATATTCCGGGGTGAGGCTAATGCTGGTGACCGTGTTATCATTAAAAATTATCTGCTGGAAATGTTCAGGATTTTGCTCCAAAAATGCGGCAGCCTCCTTCAAGTCCATCGATTGCGTAACCGTACCGCCGACCTCATCCGTGTAAGAATGCTCGGTCTTTAAACGATATCGGCGTAATTCTTCGCTGAAATCCATAGCTCTCCCCTTGTGGTGCAGGGAAACTAGCAAATTTTGGGGAACCTGCGTGTTAAGGTTGGGTTAAGGTTTGATTGCTGCTGGAATTAAGCCGCTTCGGCGTCGTCCAGCTCCGGGAGCATGCCCATCGCGCGTTTATAGACGTCCAGCATGTATTCCTGTTCGTCGCGCTCGTTGGCGTCCATTTTACGGAGTTTCATGATGGTTTTCATGGTTTTGGTGTCAAACCCATTGGATTTGGCTTCGGCGAAGACGTCCTTAATATCGTCCGCGATGCCCTTTTTCTCCTCTTCCAGCCGCTCCAGACGGTCGATATAGCTGCGGAGATGTTCTGCGGTGATGTTGCCGGACTGGAGCTTTGCCATGAGGATTCTTCCTTTAATGATTTGTTTATTTCAATGGGTTATTCTTACATGTCCGGTCTAGGCCGGAATTCATGCTCAGAAACTAGCCGATGAAGACCGCATTCTCAAGCGCAATTCGCTGCCCGAAAGGGCGATTGTCGCACTTGGCGGTTGCGTGGGCTGTAGATTTGTTTTATATCAACCGTCTTTGAATTTGGAAGGAGGTAATTTCGCGTGGTAGAAGTAAATGTACGTGATAACAACATTGAGCAGGCACTGCGTGCGCTGAAGAAGAAAATGCAGCGTGAAGGCGTGTTCCGTGAAATGAAGATGCGTCGTCATTACGAGAAGCCCTCCGAACGTCGTGTACGTGAAGGCGCGGAATCTCAGCGTCGCTGGCGGAAGCTGCAACGTAAACGTGATATGATGGATTAATTCCATTGAAGCAGCGAATGAAGGAGGCGGCCAGAAGGTCGCCTTTTTTATTGCCTTTTTTATGCTCAATAGGGACGGAGGCGGAGGCTGCAGGCGGGGGTGTTGGCTAACGCTTCGGTGGAAATGTTGTACTGTCGGTCAGGCGTGTCGGTATTGCCGTCCGTACAGGCATTAGTGACTGCGCCGATGGGTTCGGCATTCAGGTTGGCGGTGGAGATGCCGGGGGTGGCGGTGACGCGGGCGCGCACCCGGCCTGTCAGCGGCATCCCGTTATCCATCTTGCGGTCGAGGTTCCATGCGTCCTGCACGGGAATGGAGGGCGTCATCTCCACACCGCAGCCACCGATGCGAGTGATGTTGGCGATCTGGAAATAGTTGCTGCTCAGCGTGCCGCACATGGTGATGACGTTCCCGCTGCCGATGATCGCTTCGGGGAGATATTGCTTTACCTCTGGTGGCGTGTTGGCGGTGATGACGTCATCCTCCGCCAGTACGAACGACCCGTCGATCAGGCCGAGCTGGTTGAGGTCGCGCCAGATGAGTCCGGTCTCGTAGCAGACGCCGATCGCGCCGCCGCCGGAAAGCAGGCGGTTACCGTCTCCCCGTCCGGGTGTTCCGCTGCGGGTGGGCAGTCCGAAGCGGGCTGCTTTACGGGGTGATATATCGCCGGGGACGCTGCCGTATTTCTGCCGGAAGACGTTCAGCACGGCGCTATACTGATGTAGCTGGTTTATCTGTGCGCGGATGGTCGCGCCGCGTATCATGTCCATCCCCACCAGAATCCCGCCGACCAGTAACCCGATGATGACGAGGACGAAGGAGAGTTCGACGAGGGTGAAACCTTGCTCTGTAGGGCGCAGGAGAGGGTGACGATGTGGTTCAGCAATCACCCATTCAGCATATCTTGAAATGAGCGTCGATGCGGCATTATTTTAATGGAAGTCACCTATCATTGCTATCCAAATGACTGGTTGGTGATGGGGTGCGGAGATTGCTCGCAAGTGTGTAATGCCACGTTTTAGCGCTTACGGCCAGAGGCGCGTAGACTCTCTTTCATCACTTCCAATTGGGCGTCTGCCTTTTCATTGAAGCGCCGATATAATGCCTGATCTTTTTCATCTGCCTTCTCGGGATCCAGAATAGCTGCAATGTTACTATCGATATTTTGTTCCACGGGAGTAGCAAAATCATTGTATTTGATATGCTTGCGGGCTTGCAGGAAGAGCTTGGTCAACCCTGCGTCGATCTCGCCATCCATAGCGCAGAGCACCAGAATATGAGCCACTCGCTCGGGAGGCGTCTTGTCGCGCCCCCCTGGGGTTCCTGTCTGGTAGGCACGGCAGGTCCATAGCGCGTCGGCTTTGTCGCAGATGGACATCATTTTGGCGATGGGGGGTAACTCGAACTGGTCAGCTTTCATATAAAAAGGGTATGGAATGAGTTTGGGACGTGGCGGTTTCTTTCCTTCTTTGACCAATTCCTCATGCCGTCTTCTCTCTTGTACTACTCTCGCTTTTGTTTCACTCATTGTCATCGCCTCCGAAAACATATGATGCGTGCCGCTGAGAAGGGTGCATAACGGGTCGATAGGCGCGAGAAGGCGTGTGCTGATGATGGGGTGGGCGTTCATGGTCCTACGTAGTAATGGTGGATAATCGCCGGAATACGCCAACACCTCCAGTGGGACATATATTTTACCCATATCGTGGAGGTCGCTCGCCATTTCCAAACGTTCCTGAAAATGTTTACTGAAAGCCTCTTTCGGCAATAATTTGCGTAATTCGGCATTTTCCGGGAATTCGTTGGCGAACTTCAGGGAGCGAATGGCCTCCATGAAATCCTGCATGAACCGGGTTACCTGCATTTGATGATGCTGCGTTTCGGGGTGAATGCCCTCCTCATCCGTGCCCAGAGCTTTATGTACGCAAGCGCGCAACCCTTTCAGGAAGTTCATGCTTTCCACTTCACGACTGTCCGAGTGAATCTGCTGTTCTGCCGTTCTTGGGAAGAGTAATGGTTTGGCGACATCCAATACCGGGCCATCTACCCTCATATTGTGGTTTGTGATGAAGTCCTGAGGATGGAGATAATAATCGAGGACGTTGAGATGCGCAGGGTTGAACGGCCCTGCAAACAGGTTGGCGGGGGTGATGTTCTCGCGGGAGGGATTTTTTCGGTATTCGGCCGGAGTGTTGGGTTTGAGAAACCATAAGGTGCCGTTTTTTGTATGGGCTTCGCCGTTGATCGTGTCCGTGGATGACACGCGTACACCGTAGGCGAAGAGGGTTTCGGGTTTTTCATCCGGCTTCTGATAGGTGAACTCCTGTAATCCATTTCCGGTTGGGGCGGTGTGGGATAGTTGCTCTATGATGGGTTTGGCTAGGTGATCATCTTTCGCGGAGATAGCGGAGCCATACTGCATCGGCGCGCCTTCATCGGGGATGAACATGCCGAACCGTGCCCCGGCTGCGGTCGTCAACATCTGCAAGGTGCGGCGGGGGAGCGTCTGTGCATCAGGTATATCTGAAAAATAGCGGGCGAGGCCTAGCCGACTATCCCCGTTGTGCAAAGGAGAAAATTCTCTACGCAAAGCTAAAGCGCTGAGTTTTTTGCCCGGTGGTTTGGGGGTCTCTGTCACGTGTCCATTCCTGCTTAAACTACAGAATGGTACTATCTTTGAATGACAGTTTAATGAAGATGAGGAAATCTCACCTGTGTTGCCGCTTTAGTCAATCGTTATTTATCAATGTTTTAGCGCCTTCACCAGTTCTTCGGTTACTTTCCGGGCATCGCCGAAGAGCATCATGGTATTGTCCTTATAGAACAATTCGTTCTCGATTCCCGCGTATCCGGCGTTCATGGAGCGCTTGACGAAGATGCAGGTGCGTGCGTTATCGACGTCGAGGACGGGCATGCCGTAGATGGGGCTGGCGGGATTGTTCTTGGCGGCGGGGTTGGTGACGTCGTTGGCGCCGATGACGTAGGCGACGTCGGTGGTGGAGAATTCGTTGTTGATCTCTTCCAGTTCGAAGACGGAATCGTATGGCACGTTCGCTTCCGCCAAGAGGACGTTCATGTGGCCGGGCATACGTCCGGCGACGGGGTGGATGGCGTAGCGGACTTTGACGCCTGCGGCTTCCAAGGTGTCGGCAAGTTCACGCACCGTGTGCTGAGCTTGGGCGACGGCCATGCCGTAGCCGGGGACGATGATGACGGAGGAGGCGTTCTGCAACAGGAACGCCGCGTCCTCCGGGCTGCCGGATTTCACCGGGCGGTCATCCGCGCCGGATGCGCCACCGGCGGCAGCGGTTTCGGAACCGAACCCGCCGAAGATGACGTTGATGATGGAGCGATTCATCGCCTTGCACATGATGTAGCTAAGGATGGCCCCCGATGCGCCGACGAGTGCGCCGGTGATGATGAGGAGCGTGTTACCCAGCGTGAAGCCGATACCCGCTGCAGCCCAGCCGGAATAGGAATTGAGCATGGAGACGACGACGGGCATATCCGCCCCGCCGATGGGGATGATGAGCAGGAAGCCGATGGTGAATGCCAAGAGCGTCATCAGGATGAAGACCGATTTCGATTCCCCGCCGCAGAAGGCAAGTAACAGGAGTATGATGCCGAGGCCGATGGCGGCGTTCAGCTTATGCTGGTTGGCGAAGCGGATGGGTTTGCCGGACATCAGCCCTTGCAGCTTGGCGAAGGCGATGACGGAGCCGGAGAAGGTGATCGCGCCGATGACGGAGCCGAGCGAGAGTTCCAACAGGGACCCGAAAGCGATATCGCCGGGGACGCCGATGCCGTAATTGCTGGGTGACCAGAGGGCCGCCGTAGCGATGAAGACCGCTGCCAGACCAACCAGCGAGTGGAAGGCGGCGACGAGTTGGGGCATGGCCGTCATCGCGATATTGCGGGCGATGTACCAGCCGATACCGCCGCCGATGGCAATGGCGACGAGAATCCATGTATAGGTGTTGACCGCAGGGTGGAAGAGGGTGGTGACGACGGCGATGACCATCCCGGCAATGCCGAGCCAGTTGCCGCGCCGCGCGGATTCAGGGGATGACAGACCTTTCAACGCGAGGATGAAGAGGACGGAGGCGATGAGGTAGAGATATGCGGGTAAGCCTGACATGGTTTATTTCCCTTTGTCTTTTTTCTTGTACATCTCAAGCATGCGCTGGGAGACGGTGAATCCGCCGAAGATATTGACCGAGGCGATAACGACGGCCAAAAAGCCGAGCACGCGGGAGAAGCCGTCGCTGGACTCAGGCCCGACGGCGATGATCGCGCCGACGATGATGATGCCGGAGATGGCGTTGGTGACGCTCATCAGCGGGGTATGCAATGCGGGGGTGACTTTCCAGACGACATAATAGCCGACGAAGCAGGCGAGGATGAAGACGGTCAGTGCGAAGACGAAGGGATCGACCACGTGCGCCTGATTCATCTGCGCTTCCAGCATCTGGAGTTTCTGGTTAAGCGCTTCTGCCTGTTCCGCGATCTTTTGCGTGTCGTCCGATAGGGTGTCGATGTTCGCCATAATTTCGTTCCTGCTCTTTATTACTTGCCGTGTAATTCCCCTCCCTTGAGGGGAGGGGTTAGGAGAGGGTGACCTTGCTATCCGGTGTATTGCTGCACCATCACCCCCACCTGGCCTCCCCCCTCAAGGGGGAGGAAAAATTCTGCATTATGTCATCTCATTCTGTGCGCCATGTCTATTCTATTTCGTGTCCTGGAACCCGGGGTGGACAATCTGTCCGTCGTGCGTCAGTAGCGTGCCTTTGATCAGCTCGTCGTCCCACTGGATGTTCAGCGTCTTGTCCTTCACCATCAATGTGGTGATAAAGGTGACGAGGTTGCGGGCGTAGAGGGCGCTAGCGTCCTGCGCGCAACGGGAGGGCATGTTGGTGTAGCCCATCAGCTTGACGCCGTGATGGACGATGACTTTGTCCGGTTTGGTCAGTGGGCAATTACCGCCGGATGCTGCGGCGAGATCGACGATAATTGCGCCGGGTTTCATGCTCATGACCATCTCGGAGGTAATGAGAATCGGGGCGGGTTTTCCGGGAATGAGGGCGGTGGTGATGATGACGTCCTGCGTCTTGACCGTATCGGCGATGAGCTGCGATTGGCGGGCTTTGTAATCGTCGCTCATCTCTTTCGCGTAGCCGCCGCCGGAGTCACCGGATTCACCCGCAGCGAGGGGGACTTCGATGAATTTCGCGCCCAAACTTTCGACTTGTTCTTTTACGGCCGCACGCACGTCGAACGCGGAGACGACGGCGCCCATACGCTTGGCGGTGGCGATGGCTTGGAGCCCTGCGACGCCTGCGCCGAGGACGAGCACCTTCGCCGGGGGAATCGTTCCCGCAGCGGTCATCATCATCGGCACGACCTTGCCTGTTTCGGCGTAGGCTTCGATGACGGCGCGGTAGCCCGCGAGGTTGCTTTGCGAGGAGAGGATATCCATCGACTGCGCACGGGTGATGCGCGGCAGGAGTTCGAGCGCGAAGGCGTTGACCTTCTGCTTGGCGAGGGTGGTGAGTTCCGTCTTCATCCCGTGCGGGTTCAGCGCGCCGATGAGGGAGATGCCTGCGGGGAGTTGTTTCAGTGTGTCTTTATCAGGAGCGTTGACGCAGATGGCGATGTCCGCCCCGGCGAGTGCGTAGTCGGTGCTTTCGGCGATTTCGGCTCCGGCGGCGACGTAGGCGTCATCAAGGAATCCGGCATTCTCCCCGGCGGCGTTGACGACCGTGACGGACGCGCCTGCGGCGACGAGTTTCTTCACGGAATCGGGGGTGGCGGCGACGCGGTGTTCGAGAGAACTGGATTCTTTGAGTACGGCAATTTTCATGTCGGAATCACCTATCGACGGCGGGTGGAATAGTCTTCCGGTGTAACGCAATTGCGGTGGGGGTGCAATCAGAAATGCACCCATCGCGGGAGGTGTGGATGCGGTGGTGAGATATGTGAGAGGCGATGGGAAATGGGTGAGAGGAGAAGGGTGCAAGGGGCACATAGATTACCTTGTGAGAGGATCTATGTGCTCCTTGCGAGGCGGACTAGGAGTTGGGTTCGCAGGCGCTGGTCTCGGTGAAGGCTAGCGCAGTACGCTTACCATTCTCAACCAGACTGCTTGTCTCGACGGGAACCCACATTTTGCAAGAAAATTTTCCTTGGTAATTGGAATCCGCGTAGAGCCAGAGAACACCATCCTTCTTCCGCTGTATCTTGCCCATTTCCACATCCAGCGCGAACTGCCTGTAAGCGAGATCGGCCGGGTTGGTGGAAGTGGACGTGATACTCGATAGGTTGCCAGTTGTGCCACAAGCGGAAAGACCGAGAGTGACAAAGAGAGCAGCCAGAAAACCACGAGCACCGTTGGAGGTATTCATGATCAAGTTTCCCTTGGTTTAGCTCTGCTCCATAAGCGGGTTTGCTTGGGGATGCAGAGGAAAGGTAACAATCCCAGTATACTGCTGTATTAGTTAATTTTCATTAATAACGCAGGCAATTTAACAAAATTGTAACAAAACCGGGTGGGGAAATGGGTGTGATGGATGGTAATCCATCAGTTCATGAAGAAGATGCCTGCGTTGAGGGTGGTGGCGTAGAGTACCCAGAGCAGGTAGGGGATCAGCAGGCGGGTGGCGATGATGTCCAGTTTCTTCATGCGCAGGATGGTGACGCTGAGGGCGGCGACCAGCATGACGATATCGATCAGCCCCAGCAACGGATTGCGCAGGCCGAAGAACAGTAGCGACCATAGCCAATTATAGAAGAGCTGGATGATGAAAGCGGAGATGGCGGGGTGGTTCAGTTTCTGGCGGAAGGTTCCTTCCAGTGCGCTCCATGCCCGAGCGCCAGCGATGGCGATCATGATATAGAGTATCGTCCATACCGGGCCGAAGACCCAATCCGGCGGTGTCCATGCCGGTTTGTTCAGCGACTGATACCAGGTGGTGACCGAGGTGAACGTGACAAGTGAGGAGGTGACCTGCACCACGAGGATGGCGGCGAAGAAGCCGAGATAGGTGCGCCAGTGCTGTGCCAGATACTGTTTCATACAGGCGACGTTAGAATAATTGGTAGAAGTACACAAGCGTGATGAGCGCGGAGATGCCCATGCTGGTCATCAGTATCGTGCCGGGGCGGACGTTGGGATAGCGGGCGAGCAGGAATGATTTGCTGGTATGGGTGAGGAACATCAGGCACAACAGGAACAGCACCGTGCCGCCCACGCCGATGGCAAGCACGTCCCACAGATCATACTCTTGTGAAAGCGCCGTAGGGACGTAGTGTGCGGGCTGTTGGATGTTATGCGTCCATCATCGTCGTCTCACGGGATTGTGAGCGTTTGTTTTTGAACATGGATGTGTCGGCGGAGGCGAGTGCCTGCTCCGGTGTTTCGCCACGCACGATATTATGGATGCCGACTGCCGTGGAGAGGTGCAACGGCTGACCGTTGAAGATGAAGGGTGACAGGCGCAGTTTCTCGGCGATGGCGTGGCCGCGTTTTTCGGCGGCTTCGGAATTGGCGTAGTACATGATGATGGCAAATTCATCTCCCCCTAAGCGGGCGAGGAAATCGGATTCGCGCTTGGAGCGGGTGAGCAGGTCGGCGACGTGGCGGATGGCCATATCCCCGGCGGCGTGGCCGAATGTGTCATTTATCTGCTTGAACCCGTTAAGATCGAAATAGACGATCGTCGACGGGTGGTTATAGCGGTTGAGCATGGAGACGACCCATGTCAGGCGGCGCATGAAGGCGCGGAGGTTGGGGATGGGGGCCAAGAGATCGACATCGACCAGCGATTCCATCTCCTTCAATTGTTCCTTCGCCTGACGCAGTTCGACCTGCGAATCATCCAGCTTCTCGAAAATGGCGGAAAGGGCGAGGGTGACGGATTCGGTCATCTCGTCATCGGGGATACCGAGCATCGCGATACGGTCGGGTAAGCGCTTCTTGCCGCCGGTGACGTTCAGCGAGAAGGCTTCCTCCAGCAGCGTGGTGCGGGGTTTGCCCTTGCGGTCATAACTATTCGGCATATCGGAAAACACCAGTTGGGACATTCACTTATCTCCTCTATAGCGTATCTTAACAGGTCACGCATTAAAAAGAGGCGTGTTTAACCTTTGATTAAGATAACTTTAGAGTATGTGATGCAGGAATGATGCCAGATGGAAATTAGATTTCCTGTCCGGCATTCTTCGCTTGCAGTCGGGGCAGATTCTCAACAAGTTTTACCATATCTTCAGGAGAAATAGCACCAGTGCTATCTATATTGTTGCTGACACCTAATGATTCCAAGTCTTTTCCAGCATTAATAGCAGCGTTTTTCGTGTCTTTGCCGAAATTTGCATCCACACCGTTAATACCTAGGTTATAGCCGGCAGCGTCCAGAGCCATCTGGATTTGCGCCACCATTCCACCTTTATCACCTTTGTTGATTAGTCCATCGCGCAAGGCAGGGTCTTTAGCAGAGTGTTGAGCAATGGCGATTATGGGGTCAGTGCCGACTGCACCCAGACTTGCGCTCTGTGCCCGTGCATCACTGGATACCAGCGGACGCGGCCCCGTACCACGCGTTTCTCTAGATGCACTCAATGCCTCGTCGGTATATACAGCAAGGCTGGCAAGTATATCGAAGCCTTTTCTCTCGTGGTCGCTAGCTAGTAAGTAATCTGCATCCATGCCTTTTTCCAGCCTCTCCCGATCCTGACGGGGCAGGGTGGAGGCAATCGCGGCAAGGCCTGCGGCGATTTGGTCTGGGGAAGAGTCGGTCATGACAAAGGAATCCGTCGCCAGTCCGACACGTCTTAACGATTGCTTCAGCGCCTGACGATCTCCCGGAGAAAGAGCCTCCGCCTGTTCGCGTAACTTAATCACGGTTTTGGCGGAAAGGGTCGCTTCGTCACCACCACGATAGGAATCACCAAACATGCCGTCCTCGGCACTTAATGCGGCACGGAACTGCTGACGAGCGGCGTAGGTTTCCGGGTCAACGCCGAATGCATCCTCGCGACGGCCGCCGCCTACTTGGGGTGCGGTCATCCGGCCATCCTGAAGGACGGCCTCTTGGTACAAGGATGTGTCCAGGCCATCGCCATCCGCGGATTGGAGTTGATAGCGGGGCCTACTTTGGTTAGGGTCGACGTACCGGCCGCCCCCTTCAAGGAGCTCATGCTGGTAATCGGCCCATTTCCGTGCTTTATGCAGTTTCACACCACTTATCTCATTGCCCGCCTGTGTGTCCAGACGTCTGCCAATAAATACATCTCGCTTCCATAGGGAGCCTTCTTCACGAGCATGCCAGCCCTCGGCTTGTGCCCCCCGTTTGGCTGGATCAACGCTCATTGTGCGTCCTACATTGTCGAAAAGTCCACGAACATCTTTGGAGCCTCTTTTGCCAAATCCGGTAATTTCTTTTAGGCCGTCAGTTAAGCTGTCCATAGAATCAGCAAAATCACTGAATATGTTATCTTTTCCCATAATCCCTAACCTTTGTGTATCGTAAGATTACTTTATACTAGCAGTTTAACGAAGCAATATGACCCTTTTATGACAAAGGGTTATTTTTTTTCAGCGGCGGCTTTGGCTTCGTCGGCAAGCTTCTGGAATTCCTCGGCTTCGAGGCGTTGGAGTTCGTCTTCCTCCAGAAATGCCTTCTTGGTTTCCTCAGGGAGCCAGATGAGGCGTAAGTTTTTGGGATTTCTTGTGAATTTACGCTCGTCCAGCACCATGCCGAGGTTGGGGGGGATGTTGGTCTTGGCGACGCCCATCACGGTATGTTTATCGTCACGATACATGCCGAGGATACAGCGGGGACGGTCGATGAAGACTTGTGAGCCGCGCAGTTCATCACGGACTTCACGCACGGATTGCGGGTTTGCACCCTTCTGCAAGTGGTGGACGACGAGCATTGCGCAGTTCTTGCGGATGGCGAATTCCTCGATGGCTTCGAAGAATTCACTGACGACGTCGGCATCGTTCTCGTCGCCGTTCAAATATTTACGCGCGGGGTCGATGACGACGATGGAGACATCGGGCATTTTCATCAGGCCCCGGAGATAATCGCCGAAGGACATCTCCTGATCCTGAAATTCGGTGCGGTGGAACTGAAGGCGCTGGGCGCGGCCTTCGGGGTCGAAGAGCTGGCCGCGGGCGTTGATGATCGCCGGGCCGTCCTCGCCTGAGAAATACACGCATATGCCTTTGGTGACTTCCGGGTTCAGGGTCTGGCCGAGCCAGACGGGGGCTTCCTCGTCCGGCCTGTAATCAATGGACGACATCACGCAGAGCATGTGGGCGACGGAGCTTTTCCCCGTTCCCCCCGCCGCTGCAAGGAGCGATACCGCGCCGCGTGGGATATAGCCGGGAACGACGAATTCGAATTTTTCCTCCGCGCCTTTGCGCATCGGCCCCGTGCGGTCGAACAGATGGAGGTCACGCGCGCAGAGGTTATAGAAACGATTATTATGCTCGATGTTGTTCGTATCCGTCCCGAAGCGGTCATAGAGGGTGGGGTGACGGTCGTAGGAATTCCAGCAGGTGTTGGCGTCGATGAGGGACTGGATGTCGATAGCCGTATCCTTGACGACCTCGGAAGCGGGTTTGCCGGTGAGGTTTTCCGGCAGCATGGACGCCCATGAGGGATGATTGAACAGACCGTGCATACAGAGATAGCTCATGCCGGAGAAGATATAGAAGGGCCAGTACATGTCCGACTGGATGTCGGTGAGTTCGTAAACCTCACGGCAGCCGGTGACGGTGCGGCCATCGGGGGTGACGGGAAGGGCGGTCTTGGAAACGCCGAGTAGTTTCAGCCCGGTCTTTTTTTCCTCGCCGCGATGCATGTGGCTCGTGAAGATGCCGAGATCACGCGGGCGGCGTTCCTGATCGTCGGACAATTTGGCGATGCCGAGCGTGAATGCTGTGCTCCAGAAGACGCCGCTGCCGACGGGGATGTAGCTGCCATCCGCCTGTTTGTGATGGATGATGGGATTGAGCAGGGGCGAAGAGTTTGGAAGCTTGCCGTCATTATAATGCTTGAGGACGAAGGCGATGGCCTCGTCCGTCTGGTCAGGCCCGAACATCAGGCGTTGGCCTGCATCCTTCGAGCGCCAGACGTCCTGCGTCGGGTCGGTATAGACGGCCATAAAGCCCTCCAGCCCGACGGACGTATGCGCCGCCCAGATGAATTCCAGTTCGCTCTTGAGGGATTGTTCCAGTTCGCTCATCTCGGTCACACTCATACACTATATATATTACGGCTGTTCATCTTTTCAAATTGGCGTTAAATTTCCATGAAGGAGACGTCATGAATAAAATCTACACAATTCCTGCGGGGATAAGTTTTGGGGATGCGCTGGCGGAGCATATGCTGGGGTGGTATGGCGATGACCCGGTGGCGCTTAGCCGTTGCCTGATTTTCCTGCCCTCCCGCCGCTCGACGCTGGCACTCAGGGATGCGTTTTTCCGGCAGACGGGAGGAAAGCCGCTATTATTGCCACGCATACAGGCGTTAGGGGATGCGGATATTGACGCATTGATACCGGAGTTGCTGTATGGGCGGGATGCAATGCTCGCGGATATTCCCGAGGTGATGCCGCCGCTGACCCGCCTTGGCCATCTCCGTCGCAAGATCACCGAATATTACCGCAATAAGGAACAGGAGTTGCCGGAGGAGCAGGCGATTGGTCTGGCGGGGTCGCTTGCGGAGCTGCTCGATAGTTGCGACCGGGAGCAGGTTCCCTATGCGCGCATCCGTGCACTCGCACCGCAGGAATATGCCCATCACTGGGAATTATCGCTGGAACTGCTCGATATCGTGTTCGACTGGTGGCCGAAGCAGCTCGCCCGCGAAGGGAAGGTGGATTCGCTCCAACGGCGGAACATGATGCTGGGGATGTTGAAACAGGCGTGGGACGATGCGCCGCCCGCCACGCCCGTCATCGTCGCCGGGACGACGGGGAGCATCCCCGCGACGGCTGATCTGATATGCACCATCAGCAGGTTGCCGGAAGGGAAGCTGATCCTTCCAGGGTTCGATAGCGGGATGGACGGGACATTGCAGGACGCGCTGTCGCCTTCCCATCCGCAATGGGGGATGGTGCGGTTGATCGCGCATTGCGGGTTGAAGGGCGCGGCTGTCGAGGAGTTATTGCCGATGGGGGGCAACCCCCATGCGCATTTCCGCGCCCTGTGGTCGCACGCGATGTTGCCGACGGACTCTATGGTGCATTGGCATGAGGAGAGAAGGGAGTCGTGGGACGATGTGCTCGATGCACTCCACCTCCTCGAATGCGATAGCGAGGAAGAGGAAGCGTTAGCCATCACGTTGCTGCTGCGTGAAACGATGGAGCAGAAGGATAAGAAAGCATTGCTCGTCACCCATGACCGTACGCTTGCGCGGCGGGTGGGGGAGCATTTGAAAGCCTATGGCATCATCGCTAATGACTCGGCGGGCAAGCCTTTGATTCAGACGGCGGCGGCGCGTATGTTCCTGCATCTGGCGGATGTGTTGTTATTGGACAAAGGCAGTGCGGCGTTGCTGGCGCTGCTCAAACATCCGCTTGCGTTGTTCGGCATATCACCGGGGCAGGTGCGCGTCATCGCGCGCGAATTAGAGATAGGCGTGTTGCGCAATCATATGCCTGAGAGTCTGGAGCGGGTGCTTTATAAGGCGAGTATGTCGGCAACGCTCTCACCCGATGCGAAAGTATTTGCCGCGCGTATTCTGACCCTACGGCAGGAGGCGAAACAGGAATCGCAGGCGACGTTCGGAACCTTCCTTGCGCGGCATCTTGGATGGTTGAAAGATGCGGTCAGTTCTGCACCAGAACATACAGGTGATTTCTGGCAGCGTCATGACGCGATGGCGCTGCTGAAAACTATCACCCGATTGCAAGATAGCGCAGAGGCGTTGGGGGCGATGTCACGCACTACATATCGGGGCATATTAGTGCAGGTGTTGGGGGAAGAACATTACCGCCCCCCGTTCGCCAATGATGCGCGTATCGACATCCTCAGTCCGATGGAAGCGCGGATGCAATGTGCGGACCGGATGATACTCGCCGGAATGAACGAAGATTCATGGCCGGGTGCTCCGCATTTCAATGCGTGGTTAAGTGTCGCTATGCAGCAACGTGTTGGCTTGCCGGGCATCGAACAACAGGTCGGGTTAGCTGCGCATGATGTGGTTCAACTTGGTACAGGCGCGGAAGTGTTTTTGACGCGCACGACGCAGTGCAAAGGAGTGACGTTACAGGCGACGCGATGGTGGCAACGTATCGAGACATTTCTGGCGGTGCAGGGTGTGGATGTGGACACATGGAAAGCGCGCACATCGCACTGGAAGTATTGGGCGGTGCAGAAGATAGCGCAGGCGCAGGAGGTGCGTTTCGCGCCACCGGAATTTGCACCGCCACTTCATACACGTCCCGTGCAATATTCGCCGACGGGTATCGAGAAGTTGATGCGCGATCCGTACGCGTTCTATGCGGAGAAGATACTGAACATCAAACCGCTGGACGCGTTGGATACCGAGCTTGAGCGCAGCGTGTACGGTACGGCGTTCCATGCCGCGCTGAGATCGTTCGTGCAGGCATATCCGGACATATTACCGGAGGATGCGGAGGCGCAATTGCTCGCATTCGGTACACAGCATTTTGCGGCGTTCAACGATGAGCCGCATGTGCAGATTTTCTGGTGGCCGAAATTTGTCGCCGTGGTCGCTGCGTTCATCGCGGAGGAGAAAACCCGGCGCGATGAGAGAGGAATTTCAGTGACGGCGGAAGTGCAATTGAAGCATGAATATGCACTGCCAACTCCAGTCGTGATTAAAGCGCATGCAGATCGTATTGAAGCAACGGCGGAGGGGGGTGCGACCATCATCGATTATAAGACGGGAACCGTACCGTCGAAAGCGGATGTCGAGTTGGGAATATCACCGCAATTATCGGTCGAAGCATTCGTGCTGGAGGACATGACCGGGGTGCAGGTTTCGGGTCTGGAATATTGGAAATTAGGGGGTGCTGATTTGCTGAATATCACCGCAATGGGAGGGACGAAAAAGACGGTCGAAACTATCGTTTCGGAAGCGCGTCATGGGTGTCTCGAACTGTTGCGTTATTTCCTCTCCGAACATGCGCCATTTATCGCCCTGCCGCATCAGCAACAGGGATTAACGTTTAACGATTATGCGCATCTCGAACGCATCAAAGAATGGAATTATTAAGCGCTGTTTTAATCGCGTATTTATGCCCCCTTTATGTTCAGCATACAATTCCCGGTAAACAGTTAATATTGCAGTGCAAAAAAACCTTGCGCGTGGGGGGGTGGGGTGCTATATGTCGACGCAATCGAAATTGGTTGGGTTTTCGTTCAATGAGTTTTGCCCGGCTGAAGATTATTTCAAGGCTCACATAAAGGAGATACACATGGCCCCGAAACGTAAACGTAGCACCGCTCGTCGTAGCACTGCAAAACGCACCACCGCGCGCAAAGCGACCAGCACCATTTCCAAAGCGACGGACACTTTTTCCAAGACCGCCGACGCACAACAGAAGTTCGCTCGCCGCACGGCTGAGCGCGCTACCCGCACCACGATGGACAATCCATTCATGCAGGCAGCACAGAACTTCCAGCCTTTCGCTAATATGTTCAGCAGGGCCTCCGACAATACCGAGAAGATGACCAAAGCCTTCGGTGGCGGTATGCAAGGTATGCCGAGCATGGCCAATTGGGGCGCGGCGTTCCAGCCCGCATCCGCCAAATCCGCTGCCACCGGCGCTGCCCGTAAAGGCACAACGGCCGTGAAGGACATCATGTCCACCGGCGCGAAAGAAGCTCAGAAAGCGCAAGAGAAAATGTTCTCCATGAGCCGTGAGAGCGTTCAACACGTCACCCGTTCCGCTGACGCTGCCGCACGTTCCATGAACGACGCGATGGCGATGAGCCAGGACAATATCGAAGCAGTCGTCGAGTGCGGCAATATCGCTGCCGGCATCTCCAAGACGATGAGCGAAGAGATGTTCAATTTCGCGAACGACATCTTCTCCCAGAACGTCGAACTCTCGCAAGAGATCTTCGCGTGCCGCACGCTGAACGATATGTTCGAACTGCAAAGCAAAATCTTCAAATCTAACATTGACGGCGTTTTCAACGAGACCGCGAAAATCTCCGAGATGATGTTCCAGATGGCTTCAAAAGCCGCTGAGCCGATCAGTGAGCGTATGGCCGATGCCACAGATCGCATGACCCGTACGCTGGCTGCTGCATAGTCTCAGCCCAAAACGACACAAGGAAAAGGCCCGCTTTTTACAGCGGGCCTTTTTTGTGAGGTTGACCTATGCGTATGCCCCTCATTCACTCCTCATCCATTAGATCCTCTGCAAACCATGCGTGAGCGTATTGTCCCTGATACTGCTCCGCCGCAGCGTGCATGGATCTCACCTGTACCAGGACGAAGAATCCGGCACATAGTATGAGGATGATGGAGAAGATGAGAAGCATGGTTTAACACTACACCTGTTTTGTTAATATAAAATTAACTATTGGCGGGATGTGTCTCAAATATGGGTAAAATTATTCGTATCTCGTTCTTGTCATGCCCGCGAAAGCGGGAATCTAGTCGAGAGCGCCGTGGGCGCGAAATACATATTTAAATGGTTTTCCTGCACCGCAGACGCGGTGCGCTGGATTCCCGCCTGCAACGGGAATGACGAGGATGGGGGGAGAAGGCAGAGCGTAAGCACCGAATCAGATGAAAAAGGGCTTACTTCAGCTTCAGCTGCTTGAACACCGTATCCAGCGCGTTCACGAACTCTTCCAGCATCTCCGGCGTATGGAGGGGGGTGGGGGTGATGCGCAGGCGTTCCGTGCCGCGGGGGACGGTGGGGAAGTTGATGGGCTGGACGTAGATACCGTGCTCTTCCACCAACAACTCGCTTGCCGCGCGGCATAGGACGGGATCACCGATCTTGACGGGGATAATGTGGGTATCGGTCGGCATGTACGGGATGTTCTTTTCCTTGAGCATCGCTTTCAGTTTAGCGACGTTGGCCTGATGCTGCTGGCGCTCGGTGGTGCTTTCCATCAGGTGGCGGATGCTGGCTTCGGCCCCGGCGGCCATCGCGGGGGGCATGGTGGTGGTGAAGATAAACCCGGCGGCGTAGCTGCGCACGGCATCGACGATGGTTTTCGAGGCCGTGATATAGCCACCCATGACGCCGAAGGCTTTGCCTAATGTTCCCTGAATCACGTCGAGCCGGTCGAGGATACCGTCACGCTCAGCGATGCCGCCGCCGCGCGGGCCGTACATGCCCACCGCGTGGACTTCATCAAGATAGGTCAGCGCGTTGAATTCATCCGCCAAGTCGCAGATGGCATTGATATGGCCCACGTCACCATCCATCGAATAGACGGACTCGAAGGCTATGAGTTTAGGGCGCTCGGGTGCGGTGTCGGCGAGGAGTTGGCGTAGATGTGCCAGGTCGTTGTGACGGAAAATCTGTTTCTCGGCACCGCTATAGCGAATGCCATGGATCATTGAGGCATGGTTACACGCATCGGAATAGACGACGCAGTCTTTGAGCAAGCTCGGGATAGTGCTGAGTGCGGCTTCATTGGCGACATACCCGCTGCTGAAGACGAGCGCGGCTTCTTTCTGGTGGAGGTCGGCAAGGGCGGATTCCAGACCGGTGACGGCATGGTGTGAGCCGGAGATATTGCGTGTGCCGCCTGCGCCTGCGCCCATCGTATCAATCGCGTGTTTCATCGCGCTCGTGACCTTAGGATGCTGGCCCATGCCGAGATAGTCATTGCCGCACCAGATCACGATTTCTTTCTGGTAGGTATGGCTCCAAGCGTAGGGGAACTTCCCGGCGATGCGTTCCAGGTCGTTGAAGTAGCGATAGCGGCCTTCGGCTTTCAGCTTGGTGATGGCGCGGGTGAAGACGGCATCATAATCCAATTCTGTTTCAACGGGACGGAGGGCAGCGGCATTCTGAGGCATTATCACAACTTTCGCGGGTCTAGGGAGTCAGCATAGGATTCATATACATGTTTGCCGCGATGCGGCGGTGGTGCTAACGCCAGTTTATTCCTGCGCGCAGAATATAGCAGATAGGTACTGGCGGCGCAAAAACTGAATAATAAAAAAGCAATCATTTGATGCAGACTTGCAAGACCTGTGGGAACGATGTGAATGAGGGTTAAGATGCCTACCGCCATTTGTATTATTACGATACAGGTAGCGATAAGGGCGAGGCGGGTCGCTACCCTTTGGCCAGAGCGGCGCAGGACGATATAATGGGCGAGCACAAGACCCGCCGCGACGAATGCCATAACGCGATGCTGAAACTGCACGGTGATCGTATTGTGGAAGAGGTTGCTATACCAAGGGGAGAGACTGCCGACTCCTTCGGGAATCCACTGCCCGTCCATCAGCGGAAAGGTGTTGTAAGCCAAGCCCGCATCATATCCCGCGACCAGTGCGCCGAGAAGGATCTGCAGCATGACCATAGCCAGAACGAAAAACGAAAACACCAGCATAGAGGCTTCCCCCCCAGAAGAGAGCGGTGATGTTTCCGGAGTATGCTGTTCGCGCCAGCGTATGGCCGTCGTCACCAGCAATGCGCCGACGGTGAAGGCCACGAACAGGTGCAGCGCCAGCCGGAAGGGGCTGACGTAAGGGGCATCGACGAGGCCGCTTTTAACCATGAACCAGCCGATCGCGCCTTGTGCGCCGACGAGGACGGTAAGCTGTGCCATCCGTACCATCAGCCAGCCGCCATAGCGACGGTATGCCGCGTAATAGAGGAGGGGGAGGAGGAAGACGAAGCCGGTGATGCGGCCCATCAGGCGGTGGATATATTCCAGCCAGTAGATGTTCTGGAAATCGCCCAGCGTCATCCCTTTATTGACCTTTACATATTGGGGGGAGGATTTGTAGGCGGCGAATTCTGCTTCCCAGCTTTGGGTAGTCAACGGAGGGAGCGCGCCCGTTACCGGTTTCCATTCGACGATGGAGAGTCCCGATTCCGTCAGCCGCGTCAGCCCACCTATCAGCACCATGAGAAAAACACAGAGATAACAGGCGACCAGCCAGGTGCGCGCCGGCGCATAAGGGGGGTGCTGAGTCATTTCACAGCCCTTATAGTAAGGATGAGGAGGGGATGCAAGGAATAGATGCACTCCGGGATGGACACCGCCAATATATTGTGTATGCATACGATTATCATGTCAGACCCCATGTTTTCCCGCGTTGACTTTCGTCAATCGCCTGCCCGCTGGTGGTTTTTAATCGGCGTGCTGGCGCTCGGTGTTGCCGGGGTGCTGGCTACGGCGTTGGTGGCGGCGCGTTCGCCGGGGATCAAGGATGATCCGTTCTTCCAGCATCTGTTCCAGATCGTGCTCGTCATCCATGTCGATCTTTCCGTACTTGTCTGGTTCCTTGCCTTCTCCTGCATGGTGATGTCGCTGACAGTGGCGGGGTCTTCCGTTAGGCAGATTCTGCCCTATCTCGATAGCGCGGCGCGGGGGAGTTTCATCCTTGGCATCCTGCTGATGACCGGGTCGGCGTTCGACGGGAATGCGGATGCGCTGAAGAGTAATTATATCCCGATGCTGACCAGCCCACTATTCTTCTTCTCACTGGCATTGTTCGGGGCGGGTGTGCTGCTGATGGTGGCGCAGACCGGGTTCGCGTGGGCATTGCGGAAACGGCCATCCCACAGACTTATACGCGAAGCGCAGTATTTTCATCATCTACTACCTGAAACCTCTATCGCACTGTGCATCATCCTGTTGCTGGCAGCGGTGCAGTTCGCGGCGTCGGCAGAGCGATTGACGCTGCTGGAGAATATGTCCTACGCCGATGATGCGGAGACGTATTACGATACGCTCTACTGGGCGGGGGGGCATATCCTGCAATTCGCCTTCACGGGATTGGCGTGCCTCAGCTGGTGCTGGCTGGCGCGGAGCCAGGGGGTGTATGTATCCAAAGCATTATACCGTGTGGCGTTGCTGGCACTGGTGTTGCCGGTGGTGGCAAGTCTATACGGAGTATTCGCCTATCCTGCGGATCATGCGCTACATAAATATTTCTATACGCAGCTGATGATTATGGGGAACGGCCTTGCGCCGATGATCGTGCTGGTGGGCCTCGGCATGGCACTGGCGGCGCATCGTTCCCGCTGGGTATGGCGGGATGCACGATCGCTGAGCCTTGTCTGTTCGCTATTCCTGTTTTTCTCCGGCGGGCTTATCGGGCTGATGATCACGGGGGAGAATGTACGGATTCCGGCGCATTATCATGGTTCCATCGTCGGGGTGACGGTGGGGTTGATGGGGATGGCGGTGGCATTGCTGCCGCGATTCGGCTATCGCCCCATGCAGTTTACCCGCGTGGCGCGTTGGCAACCCATCGTGCTGACCGTGGGGCAGCTGATGCATGTGGGCGGCCTCGCATGGTCGGGCGGATATGGCGTGCTGCGTAAGACCATCGGCGGGCTGGACGCGTTGCCGTGGCATGTGAAAGCAGCGATGGGGGTAATGGGAACGGGCGGACTGATAGCAATTATCGGCGGGCTTTTATTCATCATCACCGTATGGCGTTCTACGCGCGGACGCATCAGGATGGTATAAATATCATTTGACCCCCCTTGCTTTCTTGTAAGCTGGCGATAACATGCGAGTGGTTCAATCAACCAGATACGTAATCAACATTCTCAGGGAGTTTTTATGAATTTCTACAAAGCAGCTTGCGCTTCCGTGGCGTGCATCACGCTCGTCGCGTGCCAGCAGCAACCGGGCTATAATAATGGTTACGGCCAGCAATCCGGCGGCGGTATCAATAAAGAAGTGATCGGTACGGTGGGCGGCGCGGTTGTCGGCGGCGTGCTCGGTTCCAAGATCGGTGGTGGTACGGGTAACGCAATTGCCATCGGTGCAGGTACCTTGCTTGGTGCTGCGCTCGGAAACTCCATCGGCTCCTCGCTCGACCGGGCTGATTTAATGTATCAACAGCAAGCGGCGAATCAGGCGCTGGAATATTCCCAGCCCGGTAAAGCATTGCCGTGGCAGAACCCGCAATCCGGCGTTTCCGGAACCATCGTTCCGCAGAACTACTACCAGACCGCAAGCGGTGGCTATTGCCGTGAATACTCGCAGACCATCAATGTCGGTGGCCGTATCGAGCAAGGCTATGGTCGCGCATGCCGCCAGCCTGATGGGACGTGGCAGATTGTCGAGTAATCTCGCGATTTAACGCATTTTGACGATTGAAAAGGCTTGGAAATCAGGATTGCTGTTGCATCCGGTTTCCAAGCCTTTATATTTCAGCCTGAGATTATCTTAATATAGACGAAAACAGGCGCTTTCCATGACTGACTCCCAAACCGTACCTACCGGAACCCTTATGAAAGGGAAACGCGGCCTCATCATGGGCGTCGCCAACGACCGCTCCATCGCGTGGGGCATCGCCAAGGCCGCTGCCGCGCAAGGCGCGGAGCTGGCCTTCACCTATCAGGGCGAGGCATTGGAAAAACGGGTGCGCCCTTTGGCTGAATCTGTGGGCGTGCCGCTGCTGTTGCCGTGTGACGTGACCGACCCGGCCAGCATGGACGCGGTGTTTGTTGAAATCGAGAAACAATGGGGTCAACTGGACTTTCTCGTCCACGCCATCGCCTATTCGGACAAGAACGAACTCAAAGGCAAATACGTCGATACCTCGCTGGAAAATTTCCTGAATTCGATGAATATTTCCTGTTATTCCTTTACCACTCTTGCACGGCGTGCCTATCCACTGATGAAGCCGGGTGGGTCGATGGTGACGCTGACCTATCTTGGCGCGGAACGTCATGTGCCGCATTATAACGTGATGGGTGTTGCCAAGGCGGCACTGGAAGCGAGCGTGAAATACCTGGCTGTCGATCTGGGTGAACTCGGTATCCGCGTCAATGCGATTTCCGCCGGGCCGATCAAGACGCTGGCCGCCAGCGGCATCGGCGATTTCCGCTATATCCTGAAATGGAATGAATATAACTCACCACTGCGCCGGAATACGACGATTGAAGACGTCGGCGGCGCGGGTGTATACCTGCTGTCCGATTTGGGTGCGGGATGCACGGGCGAAGTGCTGCACGTCGATTCCGGCTACCATGTCGTGGGGATGAAGATGACCGATGCACCGGATATTTCCGTCGTCAAAGAATAATACGGATTCAGCATGACCAATACGTTCGGCCGCCTATTCCGATTCACCACCTGGGGCGAGAGCCATGGGGAGGCGATTGGGTGCGTGGTGGACGGGGTTCCGGCGGGACTTCTGTTGTCGGAAAAAGATATCCAACCGTTCCTTGATAAACGTAAACCGGCGCAGTCGAAATTCACGACGCAACGAAAGGAGAGCGACACGGTCAAAATCCTTTCCGGTATATTCGAAGGGGTGACTACGGGGACGCCGATTTCGCTTATCATCTTCAATGAAGATCAGCGCTCGAAAGACTATGGCGATATCAAGGACAAGTTCCGCCCCGGCCATGCCGATATCACCTACTGGATGAAATACGGCGTGCGTGATTATCGCGGGGGTGGACGGTCATCGGCGCGCGAGACGGCGATGCGCGTCGCGGCGGGAGCGATTGCGCGTAAAGTATTGGAAACTGCCGGTGTCACCATCCGCGGTGCGATGGTGCAGATGGGCGCGGACAAGGTCACGCAGAAGGAATGGGACTGGAAAGAAGTTCAGAAAAATCCGTTCTGGTGTCCGGATAAAAAAGCCGCGGCACGGTGGGAAAAGGATTTGTTGAAAATCCGCAAAGAGGGGTCGAGTATCGGTGCGGTGATCGAAGTGGTCGCCGACGGTGTGCCACCGGGATTGGGTGCGCCGATTTACGGAAAACTCAGCGCTGATTTAGCGGGGGCGATGATGAGTATCAACGCGGTCAAAGGTGTTGAGATCGGCGATGGGTTCGCCGCCGCTGCACTGCGCGGTGAAGAGAACGCGGACCCTATCCGTATGAAAAAAGGCAAAGCCGTATTCGAGGCGAATCATGCGGGAGGAATATTGGGTGGCATTTCTACGGGCCAACCAGTCGTTGTCCGTTTCGCGGTGAAGCCGACCAGTTCTATTTTACAGCCAGTGGACACCATCACCAAGCAGGGCAAGAACACGACCATCGAAACCAAGGGCCGTCACGACCCATGCGTCGGTATCCGCGCGGTTCCGGTCGGTGAAGCGATGATGGCATGTGTGCTGGCGGATCACCTGCTACTCAGCCGGACGCAAACGCGGGATTAGGGATTAGCCACCGCGCTGCGGCGTTTGAGCAGCTTTTCCGGCATTGCCGCCGGATGGGATGGGAACATAATTGGCTTCCACGTCCGTAATCGGGCCTGCCTGAATCGCTGCCGCCAATTCCTGCATCTCGCTGCGTAGAGCGGCTTTGTCTTTTACGGTGGGGTCGATTTCGTGGGTTTGGCCGTTGGAGTCTTCAAAGCTGACGACTTTGCCCAACTGCAATCCTCTCAGTACATCTTTCGGAATCTGAAAGTCATCAGGAATGCTGACGTTACCGCCTACGTCACGCTTCACCGCATTCGCTACATCGCCGATGGAGTCATAACTATTGGCGGCGACCTGACCGTCTAAATCTTTATGATACGCATCGATCAGCATGGATTTTGCGCCGAGGACAATAGTATCTCCGTTATCATGGCGGCGGTTAATTTCGTTGGTCAACTCAGGGGCAGGGGGGGCAAGTGGAGTAACGATAATGTCGGATATCGGCTTCTGCGGATTTTGTGCGCTTTCCATCAGATTATATTCATACGCGATGTCAGGTATCGGCGTCTGGTTCAACGCTTCCGCCATTTTGCCTGCTGTTTCCGGGCCGACGACGCCGTCCACCGTGATGCCCATCGCTTCCTGCATCTGTCTGACGGCTTTTTGCGTTTGAGGGCCGAAATCACCGTCCACGTCTATATCGAACCCCATTTTCTTCAGGTTCTCTTGCAGTGCGGTGACGGATTCGCCTTCCATCCCGATACGAAGATTGCCTGTTTGTTCGGGACGTGTTTCGGGTAGAGGCGGTGCATCAGGTATGCTGGGATCAGATGAAAGGGGTGTGTTCGTTCCCAGTCCTGCCAGTACTGAAGGTCTAGCCACAAAAGATGGAGTTTCTGACGCGCGGCTATCGATGTCTTGGGCAAGTTGACTCATTATATCGACGATTGATTCAGGTATCGCAACGGTGGATGTGAATCGATCCTGTAGATCTGGGTGTATTTCCAAATTACCATCCCCCGAACGTGCAACCATAATCTCCCCCTGTCATCTATAGATGAAGTATTGCAATCTACAGTATAGTTTACAGGTATTAACGGACTCTGTACAGGGCGGTCCATTATGTGTAACATAATATTCACAATACATATTATGTAAAAGCGCGCGTAAAACTCCCGCTCTAATCCAGAAGAGACACGTGTTGTTGTTATATATGAAGATTAATAGTCCGGCAGCATGTTGGAAGAGGGGGAAGATGGTGACCCCTCCGCTGCTTTATCGCCGGCAGCCAGCCATTTCTTGCCGATGCGGGTGCAACGTTCGTTCATGTCCTTAGGCTTGCCGACGCCGCGCATTTTGCGGTTGCGGTTGGAAATCATCACGTCCAGTTCTTTAAATATCTTATCCTGCACGTCCTGCCGCATGGCCTCGAACTGATTGATGTCGGCGTTGAAATCCTGAGCCAGCACGAGGATGATGTCGCGCACCTTGGTATTTTGTTCGCTGAGGATGATCTGGCTTTCTTCCTCGCTCAGCTTGTCCTGCTTGGACTTGACGTAGTAGCTGATATATTGCGAGGCGCAGTATTCGAAGACGAGCTTGTTATAGAATTCGGTGAAGCGCTCCGGGGCGCGGCGGGCTTCGAGTTCCGCCTGTTTCTTCGCCTCCATATCAGCGATAAGGCCCAAGATATCCTGATTATTATAATACTCCGCGATCTGTTTCGGCGTCGCGCCATTCCGATCCGTCACGTTGAAATTGACGTTGCGCTCGGCGAGGAATTTCACCATCTCGTAGTTATTGTTGCGCACGGCGATGATGAGCGGGAAATCCTCCGCCGATCCGCCTGCGCTCAAATCCGCTCCGGCATCGGCGAGTTTTTTCAGGATAGGCAGCGCCTCTCCGTCCGACCGGCCGGCGGCGACGGCGGTAAGCGGCGTACCTGCCGAGGTGACGGTGTTGGCGTCAATCCCCTGACCCAACAATATCTCCACATCCGCCGCGCTACCGAAGGCGACCCGGTGGGCGAGTTCGTCCGCCATATCCGCTGCCCGTGCCGGGGCGGAGAGCAGAACGAGGATAAAGGGGAGAAGCAGGAATGAAAGGAAACGGGCTGTGAGCATGCGCTGATTATATCGCAAAACACAAGCACTTGAAATGGAAATATATGCCGCCATATAGAACCAAAATCAGTCACAATAATAACGAGGGAGACACTTATGGCCAAGGCCGCACAGAAAACCGAAGAGACTCTGCCGTCACAGAGCGAGACCCACACTTTCTCCGCCGAAATCAGCAAAGTGTTGCAGCTGATGATCCATTCTTTGTACACCAACAAAGACATCTTCCTGCGCGAGTTGATCTCCAACGCATCCGATGCGTGCGATAAGCTGCGTTACCGGGGGCTGACCGAGCCGGAATTGATGGAAGGCGAAGGCGAGTTGTGCATCACCATCCGCTGCAATCCGGATGAGCATTATATTGAGGTCACCGATAACGGTATCGGCATGAACCGGGAGGATATGGTCGAGCATCTCGGAACCATCGCGCGGTCGGGGACGCTTGATTTCATTTCCGGCCTTGCAAGCGGCGGGGGGAAGGACATGAACCTGATCGGCCAGTTCGGGGTGGGGTTCTATTCCTCGTTCATGGTGGCGGAGCGCGTCGTCGTCCTCTCCCGAAAGGCGGGGGAGTCGCAGGCCTATCGCTGGGAGTCCGAGGGCAAGGGGGAATATACCGTGGAGCCGGAAAGCGGAGAGCATGCGCGCGGGACGACGGTGCGGCTCTATCTGATGAAGGAGCATAAGGCTTATCTCGATAGTTTCCGTTTGAGCCACATCATCCGCACCTATTCCGACCATATCGCCTTCCCCATCTGGCTTGATAAAGGCGAGGGAGAGCCGGAGCGCGTCAATGACGGGTCGGCATTGTGGACGCGTGGTAAGTCGGAGATTTCGGATGAGCAATATAAGGAGTTCTACCACCATGTCGCTCATTCGCCGGACGAGCCCTGGCTGACGCTGCATAACAAGGCGGAGGGGACGCTGGCTTATACCAACCTCCTGTTCGTGCCATCCATCAAGCCGTTCGACCTGTTCCACCCGGAGCGTCGGGCGCGGGTGAAGCTGTATGTGAAACGCGTGTTCATCACCGATGAGAGCGTCGAACTGGTTCCGCCGTATCTGCGGTTCCTGCGCGGTATCATTGATTCAGAAGACCTGCCGTTGAACGTCAGCCGTGAGACATTGCAGGATAATCCGCTGCTGAAAAAAATCGAAGCGAGTATCACCAGCAAGGTGCTTTCGGAGCTGAAAAAGAAAGCGGAGAAAGACCCGGAAGGGTTTCTAGGTTTCTGGCAGAATTTCGGGGCGGTGGTGAAGGAGGGGCTGTGCGAAGCCAACTCGCCGCGTGAGAAGATTTTAGAAGTCTGCCGATTCTATTCCACCTCCTTCGATGGGTTGACGTCGATGGAAGAGGTGGCGTCCCGCATGAAAGAGGGGCAGACGGATATTTATTACCTGACGGGGGACGATGTCGAGACGCTGCGCCACAGCCCGATGCTGGAAGGGTTCAAGAAGCGCGGCGTGGAAGTGCTGCTCTTCGCCGACCATGTCGATGATTTCTGGGTGAACGTGGTCAATAACTATCAGGGCAAGCCACTGAAATCGATTACGCGGGCGAATATTGACCTCGATAGTTTTGCGCCGCTGGAAGAAGATGCGGATACGCCTGCGGAGAAAAAGGATGAGGCGACCAGAAAGAGCGATAGCGATTCCATCGCCGCGCTCATCAGTATCAT
Source organism: Rickettsiales bacterium (assembly GCA_041749475.1). Classification (GTDB taxonomy): domain Bacteria; phylum Pseudomonadota; class Alphaproteobacteria; order Rickettsiales; family UBA998; genus JBGTBD01. Next base: position 18,412 of record JBGTBD010000034.1, on the reverse strand, counting down.
GAAAACCGTTTTCGGCGGCGAGGTGCGCGATGTGCGGACGACAAGCAAGCTGGCCGATACGCCCGCCTGTCTCGCGGTGGAGGAGGGGGATATCGACCTGCGGATGGAGCGGTTTCTCGTCGAGCATAAGCAGTTGCGCCAAAAAACAGCAAAAATCCTGGAGATCAACCCCCATCATCCGCTGGTCAAGACGCTGGCGAAGCTCTCTGCAGAGGCACCCGAGGGAGAGGAGGTGCGTGATATCAGTCTGCTCCTGCTCGATCAGGCGCGCATCGTGGAAGGGGAGCCGATACAGGATGCGGCGGCATTCGCGGCTCGGTTCAGCCGGTATGTGCAAAAAGGTCTCACCTCGAAAGGAAACGGCTGAACCTAGGTAGCCGCAGGCTTGCCGCGCATTGATTTGCCCCAGTTGTGGTGTTATTTTGGTAAAAAATAACTACATATTGTGGTAAGCAAATGCAGGCACATGTACCCCAAACCGAGATTGAGCGCTTAAAAGCGGAGGTCGAGCTGTTGACCAGCACCTCTTCCGACGTGGTCTACCGCTTGCGGTACGAAACGATGCGGTATGATTATATCAGCCCGTCCATCACCAAGCTGCTGGGGTTCAGCGCCGAAGAGTTACAGCATATCAATTTGCGTTCGCTCATCATGGAGACGCGTATTGTCACGGATGCGATGCGGGTCGTCGATTCGTACCTCGCGCTTGAAGAGGAGCGGAAGACGGGGCAAGTGCTGAAATGGCAGGCCGATTATCTGATGAAAACCAAAGACGGCCGCAAGATCTGGGTGGCTGACGTGTCCTACCCGTGGTTCGACGATACGGGGGCCATCATCGGCTCCATCGGCACGCTGCGCGACATCTCCGACCGTATCTTCGCGGAGGATGCCGCTAAGCTGAACATGGTGAAAGCGCGGCTGGAAGATGAATTGACCGGGTTGGCATTGCGGCCTGTGTTCTTCGATCGGCTTGATGAAGAGTTGCGCCGCCTGAAGCGCAATCGTTCCGATGTGTCGATGCTGCTGATTGCGCTCGACTCGCCTGACGTGGGCGGGGCGCCCGCGCCTGCGGAGCAAATGCCGGACGTGTTGAAAGAGATCACCCGCCTTATTCGCGCGTCACTGCGCGAGACGGATTTGGCAGCGCGTATCGCGGAGGAGGAATTCGCCGTCATCCTGCCCGATACGCCTGTTGAGGGCGCGTTCTGGGTTGGGGATCGTATCCGGGAATCGGTCAATCGGTATCCGTTCCGCACCGCTGAGGGTAAGTTGCTGGGTATCACCGTATCCGTCGGCGTCGCCGGGGCGCAGTTCGATGATAATCACGAGTGCGAAGCGCTGTTCAAGATCGCACAGAGCCGTCTGTTCATCGCCCGTTCGACGGGGAAGAATCAGGTGTCACTCGATGAACTGGTGAATGTGCATTAGCGGCCTTCAGCTTTGGCAGGGTCTTTAGGCTTAAGTGTATCGGGAAGGCCGGATACAAATTCATGCGCTTTGTTATATGTTTCTGCTGCTGTGTCATACGCCCCAACAGCCCCATGGCATGCATAATATCCTACAGTGGCTCCTCCTGCGGCGGCAGCGGCAACCCCTTTTTTATGTATAAAGACGTGGGCTGATTCCGCTGCAGCCCATCCGATAACGCCGCCAGCTAATGGGGCGGCTGCATTGCAGGCCATGGCTGTGCTAATGCCGTCATCTTTGTATGTGGCGACTGTTTCGTCAAATTTTTGCTTGAGGTTATCAGGAAGTGGATTAACCCCTGCATTGATGTCCAGTGCAGCATGGCATGCTGTATTTGCTATTTGTGCTCCGCCAGCCGCGCCCAGTAACGGGCCTACTCCTAATGAAAAGGGTGCGCTTGGAGATGTCAAGAATGCACCTGAGATGGCGCCTGTTGCTGTTGCGCCTACGTCGCATAGCCAGAACCTGTTGAGGCCACCCGTGGCCTCGCCGGATGTGGCGGAAGGGGCTTCTGGTTGTTCCAGTGCTTCACGAATTTTACGTAAGGTTTCTTCTGATACTGGTCCGTCGGCCATGGCCATTCCCCTTTGATTTCTAAAAATCTAGCAGGGGATTGTGTCAGTATCATGAAAAAGGGGGATAAAATCCCCCCTTTTGCGTTCTGATGTGTAGTGTCGCTTACGCGATGATGTCGGGGTAGACGATGCTTTCGATCTGCATGATCTGATCACGCAGAGTCAGCTTTTCGCGTTTTTTGCGGACGAGGGTAAACTCATCGTATCCGGACGCCTGAATCTCTTCGTCCAGGGAACGGTGTTGGGAACGCAGCGAGTCTAAACGCTTTCTTAAGGATAGTGCTTTATCTTCCGTCATGTTTTCTACTGTCCAACAAGTTGTATGCTCTACGAGCGATTGGTTCTCCAAGTGGCAAAAAATGGCGGATATCCGCCATTTATTAAGCCGTCACAAAGAGGGAGTATACCAAAAAACAGCGCGTATTCCTAGCGTTTTTAGCGGCTTAGGACATTTTTTTCATGCGCTTTCGGTGTTTTATCCCAACTATCTGAGGGATAACGGCAAATCCTCTTATGTTGCTTGAAATCACCTGACGCGCTGCACCATCACATGAAAACCATGTCAAGAAGCAAAAATATATCTTTTTACTTGACCTGTTTTTGACTTGTCATAGAGAGGGAGGTTTTGTTTTAATGGCTAGGTGCTCAAAAGCACAATCCTATGCGTGGATATAATCACTATTATTGATTCAATCGGCACACTGAAAGGAGCATTGCTTATGTCATTACATACTCATATCGAAACCCTACAGGAAAAACACGCTTTACTCGAAAAGATGATCTCCCACGAATCCAACCGCCCGCAGCCTGATTTCATGCATATCAGCCAGCTGAAAAAACAAAAGCTCATGCTCAAGGAAGAGCTTACGCAGTGCATCCACCAGGAAATGCACGCAGCCTCCTGATCCCGATTACACGTCCCCAGTGAACGCCCCGTTGTCCCATCGACAGCGGGGCGTTCCATTTTGCGGGCGCTAACCCTATCTGCCGTGGGAATCTGACTGCGTCTCGGCAGCGCTCAGTCCTCACGTAGAGCTGCTACGCTCCGGGCCTGCGCGCTGGCGTTACTTGCAGTTTCCTCACGGCAGCGGGTTAGCGCACCCCAAAACTGAGCGAGGGAAAACGAGAAGAAAACCAAGAAAATTATTGTGGGGGGCAGCCGTTTGCGTCAAGTGGGGGCTGGGTGGAATCGTGGTGTTGACCGAGTATGTTCACCTCAGCGTCCTTGCCTTCGACCTTGATGGAGCCGACATCGATAAGGCTTTGGGAGAGGTCCGCGCCGCGACCGCTGGTGGTATATTCGGATAAGGGAAGTCCGAGATAGATATTGTAAGACGGGTCGGCGTTGCCGCCGTCGATATCCGCCGGGGCGACGGGGTGACCGTCGGCAGCAAGACCGTCTTCAACGGCGACGCCTGCGGGTTCCTGATAGTTTGCGCCGACGCCGCAAGGCTGGCGCTTGCCCATGAGTAATGGGCTGGAGGCGGATGCCACCACAGGCGCGAGGCAGAGTGCGAACATCAAAAGAGAACGTATCATGGGTTCCATAGTAGCATAATCGCGGCGGTAAGTATGGCGGAAAGTAGCGTCGCCCAGAGCGCTTTTTTCCGGAGATTCGGGTTGCGGGGAGCAGCGTGGTATTCTTCCCGCGCCGGGTCCGTATTAGGGCGGATACCAATGGGCAACACTATGAACCAAGCTAGCCACCAGACGACGGCATACACCAACAGGGTATACATTACTGTTTACCTTCCAGCTCCAACGCCTTCTCGATAAGCGATTTGGGGCTGGACTTGCCATTGAGAAGGCCGGAGGTGTCTTCCTTGGTGATGGATTCACTGGTGGAGCCGGGCATGGGCTCGGTGGCCGTCGCGTCGGCGGGGGGCGAGACCTGTCCTTCGGCCGGAGGCGGTGCACCGGTTTGGATCTGGCCCTGTAGTTCGGCGGGCAGGACGGCAGCGGGAGCGATTGTTTGTAACTCATCCTTCTTGGGATCGCCGGGGATGACAAGGTTGGGCGGACGGCCTTCGAATATCTCCAGCGTCTCCATGTTGATGGTCTGGTTGGGGCGGAGGCGGAAGGTCACGCCGCGCAGCGCATCGTCCACAAGTGGCCGGGGAGCATTGGTCGCGATACGGTTCGCGTAGGAGACGGCTACGAGCGGCATGGGTGCGGCTGGCTGGCCGGGCGCCGCCGTGCCTGCGGTGGAAGAAGGGATGTTCTGATCGCGAAGGATTTTCTTCTGGATCATGTCGGCGTAGAATTTAGGGTCTGCTGGAATCCATGAGAAATAGACGATCTCTTTATTCAAGGAGAGTATCTTCAGGTCGTTACCCGCATTTTTGTCGAGAGGGTCACGGCTGTTGAAGCGCGTGTTGTTGACGACGATGCTCCATTCCTTCGGTGACTGATAGACCAGTGAGCGCAACTGAAATACAGGGTAGATGACAGGTGCGTTAGTAGGCGCATTCTTCAGAATATCCTCTACCTGCTCAATGTTCTCCTGTTGTTTGGGATCGGCAGTTTTGGCGGCCTGATATTTCTGTATCTCGTAATAATCGAGCACTTTCTTGATGTCCGATACTTCCTTTTCACGGAACATGATGGAGAAGGGCCATGTGCCATAGGACGGCTGGTATCCGAGCATGGAAGCTTTCTTCTTATCCTCCTCGGTGACGGGCTGTACCGGTTCTTCCACCTTCGCGGGTGCAGGTTCGGTTTCAGGAACAGTTGCAGGAGCGGGCGTGGCGGACGCATCCGCCGGGGGGGTGCTTTCACCGGGTATCTGCGGGGAGAGGGGAGCTTCAGCCGGAGAAGCATTGGCAGGCGCTTGTATATTCAGAGGCGGAAGAGAGGCAGGAGGAACATCCGACGTATCGGCAGGGAGTTCGGATGGAGGTGGGGCGGGCGTCAGTTCCACAGGCGCCTGCTCAGGTTGGGATACAGGCATGGCTTCGCCGTCATTGCCAACAGGTGTAAGCGGAGTCAGTGCGACCGGGGACGATGGTTGCTGGGCCGATGCGTGTACAGGGAATCCGGCGGCGAACGCGCCGAGCAGCACCATCAGGACATAGGGTATACGTCGCGTCATTGCTGGGGCGTCCCCCCCTGCGGTGTCAGTTCGGATATTTTCGGGAAAATGCCGTACCACGTGCCCTTCAGTGAACTGGAGACGACGCTGGACTTCTCGCCGCGGCTTAGTTCGGCGAGGAGGTCGATGGTGATGGCACGATCCCGTGTTAGCGTAAACTCATTGTACTTAAAGAAGCCGGGAAGCTCCCGCTGCATTTCGTCGAGGAATGAGAATACGTGCAGGTCACTGTAGGCTTCCATTGTGAGAGTGATATCCGTCGCCTTGCCTTCGACGGTCTTCTTATTGAATTCCTGATCTCCCAGCGGCGCGGGGTCGGAAGGGATACCCAGCATCAATTGCATAATGCGATACTGATCATTGATGGTTTTTAGCTTATTGAACGCCACCTCACGGCCAATGGTATAGTCTCCCGCTTTTAGTTTCTTATTGTAATTCTGGTATTCGACGAGGGAGGAATTGACGATCTGATATTTGCGTTCCAGCTCGGCAATCTGACTGGCGATGCCGGCGACTTCACCCTGCGCACGCGCCAGCTCCTCGTTTGCGCTAGTTGCCATGGAATCCGCCATGAAGAAAAGACCGCCTAACACGATGACAACGGCGGCGCAAACCCCCACTTCCATAGTCATTTTCTTTTTTGTCTGTTTCAGTTTTTCCATCAGGGAGCCTGAGGTGACGGGGTTGGAGGAATAGGATTGCCGTTGGCATCGACGGCGGGAGCCGAAACGTTCGGCCCGCTCATGCCAATGGTGATGACGTAGGCGTCTCCCCTGGCGGGGCGGTTATTGATTTTTTTGATGTCATCGAAGTTCATCTGCGCGCTGGATGCTTCGGGATTATCCCCCGGCATGTTCTCGGATATAATCGTGTATTCCGGATACGCCTTCTTCAGATGCTCGACGAAGCGTAGCGAGCGGTCGATAAACCCATCCCAAGTGTCATCGGTGTAGAGGAATTCACACTCGAGGGCGATCTCGAATTTTTCTACGGGCGGACCTTCCTCCTGCGCGCCGGTGGCAGGGTTGAACACGGGGGCGGGCTTCTCTTCCTTACGAACCCAGTTGAGGGATCTGACGACGACGCCTTCGACAAGATTGGGCCTCAGATCAGTGATAAACTGGATGGGTGTCTGCGTCGTTTTGGAGAAACTATCCACCATGCTGATGAGATCGGTTACCTGATCGACGTCCGCAGGAAGTTTTTTAGATTCCTCCTGTATTTTGGTGAGGGCGGCGGCTTGCGTGATTTTTTCCCTCTGCTTCATATCTATATCGCCCTGCAGCCCCTGATAATCGAAAAAGCTGAGAACGGACATGGCAATCAATCCCAGAGCAAACACAACGGCTGCCAGTTTGCTGAATTTACGGATCCCTTCCAGTTTCTGGATGTTCTGGGTGTAGGGGATGTTCAGTTGCAGGCGTTTTTTTCGGGAGGTTCCGAAAATGGTTGCGATGACGATGTCGCCAAAGCGGTCGCCCGAGAGAACGGCTTGTTTCAGTCCCAGTAGTTCACCCAGTTCGAATGGAGAAAATAGGTGCGTCTGCGTTGCGCCGAGGCGTTCGGTGCTGATGGCGTCCTTCACTTCTTGACTGCAGACGATGTAGATGTCCAGTCCCATGCGCGGGGCATACCCCAAACGTTTTAAATATTCGACCGTGTTCTGGATTTCCTGTTCGACACTGCCGGCGAGGACTTCTGGATTGGTGTTATCCATCGTCTGGGCCAAGCGGGTAAAGACCAGTCTGCCGCCGCGCAACACGACCTGACGGAACCCGCCGACCTTATTGTGGGTGACGAATATCTTCCATTCCGATTCCGTTCCGGCTTCATGTTCACTGGATACGCCGCGCTCGTTCTTGAAGGCTTCTATCTGGGCGGCGACGTCTTCTTCCGCCTCCTGTTCTTTTTTTTGTTTTCGGCTGAGGCGTGGGCCTTTCTTTTCCGTTGCCTTGGTTTTCTTTTGCTTCTTTCCGCTGCCGTTTCTTCCCGATATCGCATCATCCACAATCTTTAAGATGATCTCGGTCTCCACGGGGACGAGATAGATACCGGAGAAGAAATTGGGAAGCTCAAGAACGAGATTCAGCCAGTTCTGGAGAACGGGGGTGTTGGCGAGGGCGATGAGGAGGAAATTCCAATCCTTGCGGCCTTCTTTCTCGCGCCCCAGCGAGATCGCGCCCTTAATGTCATCCTTCGAAAAATCACGTTCCAGACGGCGCTGGACAAGCTTGTTGACGCCGAGCGGCGTCACCGGCGGCAGCGTATGTCGTACGTAGGACTGGTCGATCATATCGACGAGGACGTAAATGGGAGTCTTCGGATGGGCCTTTAAGAGTTCGACGAAGGTGTTGGTATGTTCGGGAGCGGGTGTGGGGGCGAATAGACGGCGGATAACCACGTCTTTTTCCAGATAGACCAAAACCGCCCCTTCATCGCCCAGCATGTAGACGAACCGGTTGGCGGAGGCCGAAAACAACTGCTTCACGTCCATTACGTTCGCATCAGGCTCCCATTCCGGCTCACTATATTATGCTAAAACACAAAAATCTACTATATCTAGTAAGAATTTATGGGCTTCGCAGCAATATTTGGGAGTGTGTCGGGGAGTGGAAAAAGTTTCTCAACATATCATCCGTTGTCATTCCAGCGACCCGAAGGGCGACCCTTGTCAAAGCTGGAATCCAGCAGTGTAGTATGTGCGGTTCAAGAAATCTATTGTGTCGCGCCCACGGCACTCTGGACTGGATTCCAGCCTTCGCTGGAATGACGAGATAGGGTAATCTTTGGTTTTGCAAAAGGTGTTAGAAGTCCATTTTGCTGAAGGAATCGTATAGAGGGCCGAAGACGGAGGCGATGACCCAGAAGAGAATGGAACCCATCACTACCGTCATGGCGGGTTGGATGAGTGCCACCATGCCATCTACCGCGTCATTCACCTCGCGGTGGTAGAAGAAGTTGATGTTCTCCAGCGAATCGCTCAGGTTACCGCTGTCCTCGCCGACCTTGAACATACGGATGACGAGGTTCGGGAACTGGCTGGAGAGGCGGATGGAATCGGTCAGGTGGTTACCCTCCGTTACCGAACGATGCACCATCTCGATGGATTCTTTCAAGACGCGGTTACGCACCACATCCCGCCCGGCGAGCAGGGAGTCGAGGATGTCGATACCGCTGTTGAACATGATGGAGAAAAAGTGGATGAACCGTGCGAGGTCGATCTTGTGCGTGGTTTTCCCGATGGCGGGGATGCGAAGGATGAATTTGTCGAACGAATAGGCGAAATTCTCAGAGACGCGGTAGCCGATCTTAATCATCATGAACGCCAATGGAAATATACCGAGGACGATATACCAGTAGTCTTGGAAGAATTCCGAGGTGGCGATCAAGGCGCGAGTATGCATGGGGATGTCAAATCCCTGCGCGGTGATGAACTTGATAAGTTGCGGAACGACATAGAGCATCAGCAGCGAGATCACGCCGCTGAGGACGACGAACAGCACGATAGGGTAGGTCATGGCCTTGCGGATTTTCCGCCGCAGATCGTTCGTCCACTTCAAATGATCCGACAGGTTCTGGAAGGATTCACTGAGATTCCCGGTTTTTTCACCTGCGGCGACGAGGCCGACGAAGACGTTGTCGAACACTAGCGGGTGCTGGGCGAGGGATTCAGAAAACAACGTCCCCGTCCGTACCGCTTCAAGCACGCTGGTGAGCACGTCTTTTAATTTCGGGTTTTCGGATGCGTCACGCGCATCGGCCAATGCATCGTGAATCGGCACACCGGCGCGATCCAGCTGCTCCATATGCAAGCAGAATACGACGAGGTCTTTCAGTTTTACTTTAGAAAGAAAACTTGCCTTCTTCTCTTTCACTTCGCGGAAATTGACGAGATCGAGACCCACTTCCTTGAGGCGCGTCTCAAGGTCGAGCTCGTTATCGGCCATGATTTCACCGCGGATGCGGCGGCCTTTGTCATTCAGCGCGGTATAATTGAAACTGTACATGCTATAAGGTATAGCGGATAAGTCTTAATTTTGTTCTAAAGGACAAAGGGCCGCCAACATAGGCTGGCGGCCCTCGCAAGGTGGTTGGTAGTGGTATTATATCAGCCAAAATATCCGGTGAAGTCGAAGTCACTGGCGGTGAGGGTGCCTTTGAAGTTCTCCAGCAGGATACTGGGACCCGTCAAATCCTCCCCTTCGAGATCCATGCTAATATTCAGGTGAATAAGTTCACCCGTATCAACAGTCACGGAGGTGATGTCTTTAAAGGTTATCTTCCCGTAGAGATCCGCCAGATTGCTGAAATCGATTTTGTCCTGACCACGGGTGAAGTCTGTGATAGTTGCCGATGTATTGAAATTAAAAGTGAACGTATCCGCTCCGGCGCCGCCCGTAAGCCGTGTGGAGAGATCGCTCATGGTAATGTCATTTCCCAGATAGTCGTTATTGACAAAAGCCCTACCGGCTTCCAGGAGGTCATTCCCTGCACCGCCGTTGGCAACGATACTTTGATTGGCAACGAAAATAGAATCATTGCCGCCATCACCGAATACGCTGCTGTGGGCTGCGGACACGAACGCACCGTCCGCACCGTCGCCAAGGAATATTTTCGCGTATTTATTATAAGTGCTTACCGAAGCATAATCATTGCCGTCACCCATATAAGCGACGTCGGTTCCGCCGCCTTCGAAGACAACGATGTCATTGCCCGCGCCGCCGTGAACTGTGTCATTGCCTGCATCCCCTGTCAGCAGATCGTTGCCCGCACCGCCGCGCACCAGATCGTTACCTGCACCGCCAAATAAACTATCATGCCCGGTGTTGCCGAAGAGAACATCATTGCCATTATTGCCAAATATCTCGTCATTGCCCGCGCCGCCATCTGCCGTGTCATTGTATTTATCGAGCGTGATGCGGTCATTGAATTTTGAGCCGACGATCAGGTATTCCTGTTTCTGGGTAATGCCAAACGAAGGAAGATCATACTCCAGCGCCTGCAAAGCATCGTGCTTATCCACGATGATAAAATCGCGCTGCGGATTGTCGAGTAGCGAGGGTAGGAGTTTGACGATATCGGTCTGGCTGGGGTCGATGTTGAACTTGGACATGGTGTGCTCCTGTTTTGAATGTTGTAAGTAACGTATAGTATAGTTTTAAGTAAAATTATATAAAATTATTTACATTTATTGTTTGAAATTAACTTTTATTTGGAAAATGGTGTGTTATACTCCTTGTTCTTTGAAAGGCTGGTGACTTTGAAAGTCTTGATTCTATGCTTGTTTTTAGTCTGTACCTTATGGGTATCGTTCTCGCCTGTGCTGGCGGACGAATTACACACAGATACAAGGCTTCAAGGTGATGCTGGGCAGGAAATCATCTTGGATATCGAGGGGTTCGGTGAGGTCGTGCCCAATTCCGATGGTAGTCCCTCACAGGGATGGATAGGCCAACACCCAACAGAACCGGGCAATCTGAATCGATATGACGAATCACCGGGAAAAGAGTAGCTTCGCGCACGGTAAGCGGACTTAGGGCATGTCACATGTCAAGGGAATAGGCAGGTCGGCTGCGTGGAAAAATCAGGCCGAATAAGGCTCATGGTGCGTGAGGGGACGGACTCCATGAAATTGGACGTGCTATCCACATAATGCTTTTCATGAATCTCCATGATTTTAGTATGCGCGTAACGGTCAACCATCCCTTTTTCGCCTTCTATCTGGATGGGTGCAGGGAGAACATGCCCACCCCATTTTTGAATCTTTTGGACGGTTGCTTTGGGTAAGTTCATGTTGAAGTCTTTGGATTTTAGTAAGTTCAGCAACTCATTTTTATAAGGGGAATCAGACGGTGCAATAATAAAATAGTTACCGTCGAACGCGCGGTTGCCGCACCCAATGCAATCATCGGCGGATGACCCTACTCTAATAAGTAATTCTTTTTTCCTGTCTTTGAAGAAATCCATCTCGCGAGCAGAAATTACCAAGCCGTATGTGTTGATAATAATGTTGGCTGCAGACTCATTGTTGAATGCCGCCTCATCATATATCTCAGCCGCATGATAATTTTTACAAAAATCAGAAAGCTTCGCGGTTAGTTTATTTCTTGCTTTATCTTTATCGTAAAACTGCTTTTCCTCCAGTGTAAAGTTTTTCATATCCCCGCTTATTCTGGCGGACACATCGCGGCATCTGCTCGGTGGTATGTGAGGTTGTTGATTGACTAAGCTCCAATCATCAGGATACGCAGGTTCGCATTCGGACAACCTTCCGTTTTTGTACATCAGTGCACTTGTGGTGTAGCGGTCCTGAGTACGCCCCTGATAATAGATGTGATGATAATAGAGCTTACGATTGTCCATCGTAAGACTAAAAAACTGGTCAGGTGAAGCACCGCCCGCGCCATAGGGGAATGGTTGACCTTGGTGCAATTGGATGGAGAATGTATGGCCGTTTCTGAGTTGGCAGGTATCACTTTCAAGCAAGCTGTCGGCAAACGGTTTGAAGTCCTCGTCTCCCAAAGGCGGGCTGACAATTTCAGACAAGGGAGCATCGTTCGTGACAGTTCCAAAACGGATGAGCATGCTATCGTTTCGTGAATCGCAATACAGTGCCGCTGCGTGCTGTAATTCATCAGCAAAAGCGTGAGGGGTTACCAGTAGTGGAATGATAAAGGCGAGTCCAAATCGCATTGCACTACAGTCTGTCGGTCATGTCGATCGTGTCGATCAATTCATTCAAATCGATATCGCCTTGAAGGACTTTTTGGATGCCGTCTTCCGCCATGGGGACGAAGCCGTGGTCGAGGGCGTGCTGGCGGATTTGGGCGCGGGTGGCCCCCCCGGAAATGAGTTCGTCCATCGAGCGGTCGACGCGGAGGATTTCGATGATGGCGGTACGGCCTTTGACGCCACGATATCCGCAGCGACCGCAGCCTTTGGGGCGGAAGATTTTCGGCGGGTTATCGGCGGGGACGCCCATGATGCGGCATTCTTCCGGCGAAGCAACATATTCGTCGCGGCAATGGGGGCAGAGTTTCCGTGCAAGGCGCTGTGCCATGGAGCAAATGAGGTTACCCGCGAGCAAGTGCGAAGGGACGCCGATATCGTTCAAACGCGGAATCGCGCCGAGGGCGTCGTTGGTGTGGAGGGTCGTAAATACCTGGTGACCGGTCATCGCGGCGCGAATGGACATCATCGCCGTCTCTTCATCCCGGACCTCCCCGACGAAGATAATGTCAGGATCTTGACGCATCAGGGATTTGATCCCTGAGAGGAAGTCGACCGTTCCCTCCTTGATGCTGGTCTGCCGGATGAGCGGCAATTGATACTCGACCGGGTCTTCAAGGGTCATGATGTTTTTATCCATCGTATTGATATACGACAGGATGGAGTACAGGGTCGTCGATTTACCAGACCCCGTAGGACCGGTCACGATGATGATCCCCTCGGGGCGGCGGAGCATCCGCTTTAGGAGTTGGATGTTATGATCGCTGAAGCCGAGTTGTTCCAGCGGCACGAGTGATTTGGTTTTATCGAGCAAACGAAGCACGATGTTTTCACCGTGGACGGTCGGCTGGGTCGCAACCCGGAAATCAACCTCGCGGCCCATCGCGGTAAAGCTGATACGTCCATCCTGCGGCATCCGAGTTTCCGCGATGTTCATCCCCGACATGATTTTCAGACGGACGGCGATGGAGGGCCAGTAATCCCGGTGGAAGGAGCGAATCTGCGTCATCATCCCGTCGATACGGAAGCGCAGACGCAGGAACGTACCCTCCGGCTCGAAGTGCATATCGGACGCGCCGACCTTGATGGCGTCGATGAGAAGTGCGTTGACGAGGCGGACGGTCGGGTTGACGTAGCCTTCGCTCGCGCCGTTCATGATGGAGGCGATGTCTTTCTCGCGGATGCCGGTCTCGATCTCGCGCAGAATCCCGTCGATGGCGATTTCGTAGCCATAATATTGTTCGATCAGTTCCTGGATTTCGGAATCGGTCGAGAAGAGGGGGACGATATTGACGCCTTTGGCGAGGTGGCGGCGTACTTGGTCGATCGCGACGACGTTGTAGATATCGGCCATCGCCAGTTCGATTGTGCCCGCTTCGGCGTCATACGAGACGGGCATGACCTTGTTCCGCTGGGCGATGTCTTTGGGGATCATCGTGATGACCTGCGGGTCGATCATCGTCGCTTTGGGATCGAACTTCCGTGTGCCGGCGGACTCGGCGAGGAACTCGGCGAGCGCGGACTCGGTGATGAAGCTCATATCGACGAGGATTTGACCAATCAGCCTGCCGCCGCCGCCTTTTTGTTCCTGTAATGCGACCTGTAATTGGTCAGTACTCAGCAACCCGGCCTCAATCAGCCGTTCCCCGATACGTTTCTTGGGGGCGTTGGCGTCGACCTGCGGAGCTTTGCCGATATCGGTGGGGAAGAGGCTTTCATCGCTCGGGGCGACGAGGTTATCGTTGGCGGTCGCACCGCTGAAGCCTACTTCGGTCTGGTCAGGATTGACCTGAGTGACGTTGGGTAATGGCGTGACCTTCTCGCTCGGGGGAGTGGGCGAGGGTTTCTTGTCGTAACTTGAGAATGGATCGTCTGAATCCGCCATAACGCTACTGTAGGAGATTATATCAACAACCGTACCAAGCCGCCCTTAGGATTTATTTAAAATGCCCGATAAATGCGGATTTTATCTGATATAATTCATCCTGTTGTTTTTTTGCCATGAGGGGAAGTTGCCAAGGGGTGTGTTTTGGTTATAATGCCTCAAACCCATCGGTAGATTGCCTTATGACCACAGAGTCCCCCGCCGTCATTTCCTCCGCTGTCTCCTCTGCGCCGCTCTCGGTGAGCCATGTTTCCAAGTCCTTCGGAAACAAAAAAGTCCTTACCGATATCTCACTGGAACTGAACCCGGCAGAAATTTTCGGGTTGATCGGGTTGAACGGGATCGGCAAGACGACGCTGATCAAGATTATCCTCGACCTGCTGAATGCGGATGAAGGGGAGGTATCGCTCTTCGGCGTGCCGTCCAGCAAGGTGGAATCCCGCCAGAAGCTTTCCTATTTGCCGGAGAAATTCGCACCCTCGCGCTACCTGCGCGGTACGGAATATCTCGATTTGTCGCTTTCCTTCTATCGCCACACGCTGAATGAGGAGGAGGCGATGAAGGGTGCGGAATTGCTCGACCTCGACCCCAAAGCGCTGAACAACCTCGTCGGTTCCTATTCCAAGGGGATGGGGCAGAAATTGGGGCTTCTTGGCGCGTTCATGGTCGATGCGCCGCTGATGGTGCTGGACGAGCCGATGAGCGGGCTTGACCCGCGTGCGCGCATATTCCTGAAGAAGAAAATGCTGGAAGCGCGGGCGCAAGGGAAGACCATCTTCTTCAGCTCGCACATCCTCGCCGATATTGACCAGATATGCGACCGTATCGGGATTCTCCATGACGGGCAGATGCTGTTTCTGGGTACGCCGAAGGAATTCAAAGCCAAATATCAGGAAGAGAATCTGGAAGAGGCGTTCCTGACCTCCATTAACGCGAAGGACGCGGCGTAGGGAGCGTTATTATTTCCCCTGTTCGGGCTAGTGCCCTCGTATCCCTAAAGAATTGCCATGCTTAACGTGTTTCAGCATCCATTTTGCGTCTAGGCATAGACCATGAAACAAGTTCAGGGTGACGTGCCTGGTGGTTTTCGGTAGAGAGAAGATCATGACATTCTCAACTGACCATATCCAACAGATGGCCCGCACGTATGACCGGGAGTGGTATGCGCTCTCGCTGTTCCTGCCGCCTGCGCAGCGCGAGGTGTGGTGGGCGTTGCTGGCGTTCCATGCGGAAGTTGCGCATATACCGCATGCGACGACGACACCGGATACGGCGCTGCTGCGCTGCGTCTGGTGGCGGGATAGCGTGCTGGATGTGCTGGCCGGGAAGCCCGCACCGCCGCATCCCACACTGCAAGCGCTGGCGCATGTGATGCCAGAGTTACCTGCTGAATCCGCCCCATGGGTGGGGATGTGCGAGGCGATGGGCGGATGGTTCACGGAGGATGCACCGGAGGATTGGGATGGGCTGGCCCGATTCGCACAAGCCTTTTACGGCCCGTTATTCTCATTAGTATGTGCGCTGGATAAGCAGACGATGTCTGATGACGTCGCGACATGGGGCGCGGAGATGGGGACGATGCTCGGCTTACTCAAGGAGCGTGAGCGTATTGCGCGTGTATTGATGATGCCTCGCCCCGCCTTAGTGCCAGCCGCATTCCTAATCCGGCTACAGGAAGCGCGGTCGTCTGATGAAGCGTCACGTATCGCCGAGGAAGAGATGCGGAATTTGCTCATAGTGACGGAAGGCCAACTCGCCAAAATACCTAATATTTCAACTGTGGCGGGAGAGGGAAATCCCAGTAGCACGTTCATTCAATTGAACGTATATTTAGCCAAAAAGAAGCTCTTGTTACATAAATCATGTAAATTCAATGAACTATCGTACAGAATATCTCGCAAGCAACTGACCCTCCTTGGTGGTTTGAGTTGGCATTACACATTAACAAAATTTTAACGATATGGAACGACACTGAACCTCGTTAAAACTACTCGAGGATACTTTACCTCATCTATCAGGGAGGAACATATGCGGACTCGTAGCGGTGATATCGTCTCCTCACGCCACTCGCGTGAACTTGCTTCCCACCAGTTGGATCGCCTGTTCTACCGTATGGGCATCGTCGCATCCATCGCGATGCTGTTTGCCTCGGCGGTCATCATTCTTGTTTGATTTTTGTCCGGCTAACTCGCCAGCCGTAACGGCTCCTGCCAGATTTCCAATGCTTTCAGGGCGCGCTCAGCATAGGCACGGGGGCGGTCTTTCTTTTTGAGACGCATGTCCAGAGGCGGGAGCAGGCCGAAATTGATGTTCATCGGCTGGAAGGTCTTGGTGTTGGCATCGCCCGTGATGTGGTAGAGCAGTCCACCGAGGGCGGTTTCGTTGGCGGGTAATGCCGCTTCTTTCCCCAGCAATTCCATCGCGGCGAAGCGTCCGGCCATCAGGCCGCTAGCAGCGGATTCGACATAGCCTTCGACCCCTGTAATTTGTCCGGCGAAGCGGATATGGGCAGCCGTTTTCAGCCGAAGCTGACGGTCGAGCAGTTCGGGGCTATTGATGAAGGTGTTGCGGTGGATGCCGCCGAGGCGGACGAATTCCGCTTCCTCAAGCCCGGGAATCATACGGAAGACGGTGCTTTGTGCGCCGTATTTCAGCTTCGTTTGGAAACCGACGATATTATAGAGCGTGCCCAGTTTATTGTCCTGACGGAGTTGGACGACGGCGTAGGGCTGTTCGTCGCTATGCGGGTTCTTGAGGCCGACGGGTTTCATGGGGCCGAAGGAAAGCGTCTCGCGCCCGCGCTCGGCCATCACCTCGATGGGCAGGCAGCCCTCAAAATAAGGCGTGTTCTTTTCCCATTCCTTGAACTCGGTCTTCTCACCCGCAATCAGCGCGTCGATGAAGGCGTAATAGTGTTCCTGGGACATGGGGCAGTTGATGTAATCCGCACCTGTGCCGCCGGGGCCGGGTTTGTCGTAACGCGACTGGAACCAGGCTTTTTCCATGTTGATCGAATCCTTCGCCACGATGGGGGCGATAGCGTCAAAGAAGGAAAGATATTCCGTTCCGGTATGGTGTTGGATGGCGGCGGAAAGGGCGGGGGAGGTCAAGGGCCCGGTAGCGATGATCCATGTACCGTCGGTCGGGATTTCCGTTATCTCTTCGGAGGAGAAGGTGATATTGGGGTGTGCGTGCAATTTCTCGGTCACGCCTTCGGCAAAAGCGTCACGATCGACGGCCAGCGCGCCCCCGGCGGGTACTTTGTGGAGGTCGCCCATCTGCAATATCAGCGAATCGCAGCGGCGCATTTCTTCATGCAGTAGGCCGACGGCGTTATTATAGCAATCATCCGAGCGGAAGGAGTTTGAGCAGACCAGCTCGGCGCAATGGCCGGTATGGTGCGCGTCGGTCTTCACCGTGGGGCGCATTTCGTGGAGGATGACGGAAACACCCATAGTTGCGGCCTGCCATGCGGCTTCAGAGCCCGCAAGCCCCGCGCCGATGATGTGGAGGGTGGGTTTCATGCGGAGAGGTTATACGCTACGTGCGCCGGAACGTACAGTCACAAAAGGGATGTGAGCAAATTTGTTATCCATGCAGGTTTCAACAGTATTCGCAAAGGCTTTGGCTTCGGTGAAGGCAAATAGGGAGTCTTCCCCCTTTTTTGTTAACAGGAATTCTATCTTGTCTGTCAGGACGCGCCGTTGTGTATCGATAGTTTCCTCCAGAGATGGTCGGAGGCTTGGCAGAAATCGCGCGATGGCCTCTTCATCGCGGTGCGGAATCGCCTCCAAGGCGGATTCGGCGCGTTTCAATAATTGCTGGCCGAGTAGGGCGGTGGCGAAATTATCCATTTCCCTACGTACGCTGTGGATAACGGATTTCTTACCCGTGAGGTTCTGGTGTAAACTAGAAACTTCGTAATCAAGATTGAAACGAATTTCAGAGTAAAGTTCAGTGGCCAGTTGGTGTAGGCGTTGAGTCAAATTCTCTTGGGTGTTTGATGAATGATTGGGAGCGACCTCCCTGAGATCATTCCTAAGAGCTCTTACCGAATTGGTTACGCGATACCGCCACGTGTGCGCGTAATGGTGGGGCGTAATGCGTGGGGTGGCCGTTTCAAGTATTCTGAGAGAGTGTTCCTCTGACATTGGGGGTATATATCATCCCACTCCTGCTGTTGGATGAAAGTTCAATGACAATGAAGGGTCAGAGAAGCGCATCCGCCTGAACACAACCGGTAGCTATCACGCTGATAGATATGCCAAAATTATGGGTGATGGGTTTTCTTTCCCAATCCGTAATGCTTCCGCCCGCGCCGATGATGATGGGGATGAGGGCCATCACGTCGTGGATTTTCAGCCCTTCTTCGATCACGAGGTCGATCTGGCCGGAGGCGAGGAGGGCGTAGTTATAGCCATCGCCGCCGTAGATGGTTTGTTTTACCTTGCTGCGCATGTCGTCGAAGAAGGTTTTGCCTTCCCTAGAAAATAAGTCCGGGGAGGTGGTGGCGAGGATGCAGTCGGCGAGGGAGGTTTTTTTGCTTACGGATATTTTCTCGCCGTTCAGCGTCGCGGTGTGATTGTCGCCGACCCAGCGCTCACGGCTGATGGGCTGGTCGATGATGCCGAGGATGGGAACTAAACCCCTCCCTTGAGGGGAGGG
>JBGTBD010000033.1:0-39500 GCA_041749475.1 Rickettsiales bacterium | reverse complement strand
TCGTTGTCGGCGCTGACTACAAACTTGCTCCGGGCCTGACCCCGTACGCAGAAGTTAGCTTCTACGAGTTCGACACCCCGGGTGCTGCTCTCGATAACGACGGCACCGCTGTCATCATCGGTACCCAACTCGCTTTCTAATTTAAGCGACGTATCAGACAAAGAGAAAGGGGTGGCTTCGGTCACCCCTTTTTTTATGCGCTTGCTCCCAGAGCTGGCTGGCGGTCGTTCGCATGGCGTAAAGCCCACATAGTATTCAAACGCAGAATCACGCCTCTGCTCTTGTCATGATACGAAGCTGGTGCTAGAAACACCTGCATGACCATACGTATTCTAGCAGCATTAATGCTCAGCCTGACCATTACCGCCTGTGGCGATCTGGGCGGCGGTGAAGCTTCGTACCCTGAGGATCAGGAACGCGAATTGAAACAATCTCGCGGCCGCCTCACCGGCGATGGCCTGAGTATCGGAGGAGACGACGACAAGGACGAGGCGGGTAATTCCCCCATCGGCGTCAACAGTTTCCTGTGGCGCGCTACGCTCGACACTCTTTCCTTTGTCCCCCTCGCTTCGGCAGACCCCTTCGGCGGCGTTATCCTTTCCGAATGGTACGAAGACCCCAAAACACCGGGCGAACGCTTCAAGTTCAACGCGCTGATCCTGGACCGTTCCTTACGCGCCGACGGTATCAAAATCACCGTCTTCAAACAGGTCAAGGGCGTGGATAATCAGTGGCAGGATACGGAGGTGAACCCCTCCGTCGCCCGCGACATTGAGAACACCATCCTCACCCGCGCCCGTCAGCTCCGCATCACGCAAGAAGCGCGCGGATGACGCCTGAGCGCTACCCATTCCGCGCCGTCGAAAGTAAATGGCAGGCGCGCTGGGGTGAGAAGGATCTCTTCACCGCCCACGATGAAGACCCGCGCCCATCCTATTATGTGCTGGAGATGTTCCCGTACCCCTCTGGCAACATCCACATGGGCCACGTCCGCAACTATACGCTAGGTGACGTACTGGCCCGCTACAAACGCGCCACCGGCCATAATGTACTCTACCCGATGGGCTGGGACGCCTTCGGGTTGCCAGCTGAGAACGCCGCCATCCAGAACAATACCCATCCGCTGCATTGGACGCTGAAGAACATCGACTCCATGCGTGAGCAATTGAAGAAGATTGGCCTCTCCTATGACTGGTCACGCGAAGTCACCACCTGCCTACCGGATTACTATCAGCATGAGCAACGCTTCTTCCTCGAACTGCTGGAAAAAGGCGTCGCCTACCGTAAGGAAGCACTCGTCAATTGGGACCCTATCGACAACACCGTTCTCGCCAACGAGCAGGTCATCGACGGCCGGGGCTGGCGCTCCGGCGCACTGATCGAGCGCCGCACCTTGTCGCAATGGTTCCTGAATATCTCCGCGTACGCCGAAGACCTTCTGCAAGGCCTCGACAGCTTGAAAGAATGGCCCGACAAAGTACGCATTATGCAGGAACGCTGGATCGGCAAATCCTACGGCGCGTCCGTCCGTTTCCCCATCACGGGCACCGAAAAATCCATCGAAGTCTACACCACCCGTCCGGATACGCTGTTCGGTATGTCCTTCTGCGCTATCTCTCCCAACCACCCCTTAGCGACGGAAATAGCCGAAACCGATGGTGGCCTGAAAGCCTTCATCGAAGAATGTGGGCAATTAGGGACGAGCGAAGAAGCCATCGAGAAAGCTGAGAAGAAAGGCTACCCTACCGGCCTCACCGTCCAGCACCCGTTCACGGACAAAACCTACCCCGTCTTCGTCGCCAATTTCGTGCTGATGGATTACGGCACGGGCGCGGTCTTCGGTTGCCCCGCGCATGACCAGCGCGACCTCGATTTCGCCCGTAAATACGGCCTGAACGTCACCGCCGTCGTTGCCCCGAAAGACGCAGGCGATGCCTTCTCGGTGGGCGATGAGGCTTATACGGATGCCGGCATCCTCATCCATTCCGATTTCCTCAACGGCATGGGCGTAGAAGAAGCCAAGAACAAGGCGATTGAGGCTTTAGAAGCGAAAGGCTGGGGCACGAAAAAAACCAATTTCCGTCTGCGCGACTGGGGCATCTCCCGCCAGCGCTATTGGGGCTGCCCGATACCGATCATCCATTGCCCATCCTGCGGCGTCGTTCCCGTGCCGAAAGACCAGCTCCCCGTCACCCTGCCGGAGGATGTCACCTTCGATAAACCCGGCAACCCTCTATCCCATCACCCTACATGGAAATACGTCGATTGTCCGACCTGCGGCACGCCCGCCCAGCGCGAGACGGACACGTTCGATACCTTCTTTGAATCCTCCTGGTATTTTGCCCGTTATGCCTCGCCGAAATCCCCGCAAGGCATCGATAAAGCGCTCTGCGATAAATGGCTGCCTGCGAACTGCTATATCGGCGGTATCGAACATGCGATCCTGCATTTGCTCTACGCCCGTTTCTTCACGCGCTTGCTCAAAGAACTCGGTTATCTCTCGGTGAAAGAACCTTTCACTCAGCTGATGACGCAAGGCATGATCTGCCACCAGACCTACGCGGATAAGGAGGGCAAATGGCTATACCCTGAAGACGTCGCAGAAGACGAAAAAGGCAATGCGATCGAGATTGCCAGCAAGAAACCGGTGACCGTCGGCCGCTCTGAGAAGATGAGCAAATCGAAGAAAAACACCGTCAACCCGCTGCACATCATCGAATCCTACGGCGCGGATACGGCGCGCCTCTTCATGCTCTCCGACAGCCCGCCGGAACGCGATCTTGAATGGACGGATGCGGGAATTGACGGCGCATGGCGCTACCTCAACCGTCTGTGGAAATTGCTGCATACCCACTTGCCGCATATCACCGATATTTCACTCGTGAACCCTCCGGAAATCACCAGCGAACAACTCATCCTCGTTCGCCGCAAGACGCACGCGACCATCGCCGGAGTAAGTTCCGACATCGAGCATTTCCGCTATAATAAAGCCATCGCCCGCCTGCGCGAACTGAGCAACGTCCTCTCCGACGTCACGCCGAATGCCTCAGCCGAATCCAACTGGGTGATGCGCGAAGCATTAGAAAATCTCGTTCTCCTCCTCGGCCCATTCCTTCCCCATCTGGCGGAAGAATTATGGGAAGCACTGGGCAACAACGATATGGTCGCCCAGCACGCATGGCCAAAAGCAGACCCGGTGCTGGCCATCTCCGACAGCGTCACCATCGCCGTACAGATCAACGGCAAACTGCGTGCTACCTTGGATATGCAGGCCGACACGCCGCAGGACGAGGTCGAAAAACACGCCTTCGCCCATGAAAAAGTCACCCCGTTCCTGGATGGAAAGACCGTGAAAAAAATTATCTTCGTACCCAATAAGATTCTCAATGTCGTCGCGGTATAGGCTGTTCCTGACATTGGCCATCATGCTGGGAATCGCCAGTGGCTGCGGCTTTGAGCCGGTGTACGGCAAGAAGGAATCTCGCACATCGCTCTCCTCCATCCAGATCATGCCGATACCCGAACGCAGCGGTCAGATACTGAAAAGCACGATGGAAGACGAGATCGTAGAATTCACCGAACCGCGTTATGCCCTGCAGGTAAATTACGGTCTGAATTCCGTACCCGTGGTGACGCAGGTGCAAGGGATCGCCAAGCGCTACCGCCTCGTGTTGCGCGCCAATATCGTGCTGACCGACATCGCCACCGGCACGGTTCTTTTGCGCGATACGGTAAAGAGACAGGCCAGCTATAATATTTCCGATTCCGATTATTCCAGCTTCGTTTCCGCCCGCGCGACAGAGGAAATGGCGTTGCGGGAGCTGGGGCATGATATTATCATGCGTCTGGCATTGTTCATGGAAAGAGCGCCAACAGATGAAAATCCAAGCACGGGCGATTGAGGATACTCTACGGAAACACGCGAATTTCCGTGCATTCCTTATTTACGGCAGTGACCCGTCTATTGGTGAGGATTATCTTAAAACTATCATCGCCCAATTCACCGCACGTGACCCGGGCGTGAATATCGAGAAATTAAGCGGCGCCAAGGTAAAATCCGAACCCTATCTTTTAGGCGAAGCGGTATCTTCCTTTTCACTGCTTTCCTCATCCTCATTGATCGTGTTGGAAGATGCGGGCGATAGCCATACATCCCTGATCCAGGAAGTCATCAATTCCGATACCTGCCAGAATTTCCTTGTCGTGATGGCGCATGAATTGAGCCCCCGTTCTTCGCTGAGAGCATTTTTTGAAAAAGACGTGAAAGTGGCCGCCATCCCGTGTTACGAAGATAACGACCGTGCGTCTGTGGCCTATCTCCGCCGCCTGTTGAATGAAAGGCATATTCGCGCACAGGAAGACGCGCTCACGTTGCTGGTATCACTTATAGGCCATCACCGCGGTTTGCTTTCCGGCGGTGTCGATAAGATTGCGCTATACCTCGGTGAAGATGAAACACTGACCCTTGAAACTGTGAAAGAATTATTCATCTCGCAGGATGAATTTTCACTGGATGAATTCTGTTTTCTGGCACTGGATAAAAACCGTGCACAGCTTTCTTCTAGCCTATCACGCCTTATCTCATCCAATGTCCAACCCGTCGCTATTTTACGTTCCGTCTCACGCTATACCGAACGGCTGATTCTCATCAAACAGGCGATAGCCAAAGGTCACGCGCAGAAGGATGCGTATAAGATGGTGCGTCCTCCCGTGTTCTTCATGCATGAACAGAAATACGCGGAACATCTCTCTCGCTTCTCCTTACCGACCCTGCTCGGTATCCTCTATGCACTGACGGATCATGAGAAAAAACTCAAACGTTCCGCCTCTCCCGCACTGTCCATAAGCAGCTTCTTTTCCGCCTGATAACCTCTGCATGAAATTGTGGATATCTCTCAATCACACTTCTCCCCACCTTGTGCATTTTTTACACATCGCCTATCAGGTAAGTTAACAAAACCATTCCTATGTATAGTTTTCATGTGAAAGATGGGGATAATCTATCCCCGTTCTCATGGATATCTTTTTATGATGTATTTAAGGATGCTTGCAGATTTTATCCCTAGGAAATAAGAATTACAGCCTGTATATGATATGCAGGGAAAAAATGGCATAACGTTATCCCCGCTTTTCATGCCCCCATCTATCACTACAACTATCTTTATATATATACTTAATAAGAATTAGACATGGGATTGCTCCTCGATACGATTCACGGAAAAAAACCATCTCGCATACCGTTTTGGTATATGCGGCAGGCAGGACGGTACTTGCCGGAGTATCGCGAACTACGCGCACAGCAAGCGGACTTCTTCTCCACTTGCTTCAATGCAGAAGTAGCAGCAGAGATCACCCTGCAACCGATACGTCGCTATGACATGGACGCAGCGATTATCTTTTCCGATATTCTTGTCCTTCCATTGGCAATGGGCGTGGACATAAGGTTCGAAACCGGGGAAGGTCCCATCGTCGATCCTTCCACACGCCACTCCGTAAACACTATAGGGACGCCACGCGAAGATATTCTTTCACCCGTATGCGATGCCTTGTCACGCGTACGCAAAGAACTCTCTCCCGATAAAGACCTCATAGGATTCGCAGGCGCACCGTGGACGATTCTCTGCTACCTCTACGGTGGTAAACGGCACAATGAATTCGAGCCCGCACGTCAGGCCATCTACCTACACCAAACCGAGTTCTTCCAACTCCTCGAAAATATAACGGATGCCACGGCGCAGTATCTCATCCGCCAGATAGAATCTGGAGCAAATATCGTCATGCTATTCGATAGTTGGGCAGCGGTCGCGCCTTCAGCATTGTTCGATACGCTACTGGTCGAACCCGCAAAACGCATCACCTCCATCATCAAACAAAAATATCCCCACGTTCCCGTCATCGGATTCCCGCGCGGCATCTCCGGGCGTCATGCGGAGTTCGTCGAGAAGACGGGGGTGGATGTCCTCTCCATCGATCAATTCACCGATATGAAAACGGTGTCTGATACGATGACAAAACAAGTAACCCTGCAAGGCAATCTTGACCCGCTGACGATGCTCTCCACCGAACAACAAATTCTGGAACAGGCGGAACATATCCTCCGCAGCATGCAAGGCCGTCCGCATATCTTCAATCTCGGCCACGGAATGATCCCGCAAATCCCACCGGAACATGTCGCCACCCTCAGTCAATTCCTGCGCGAATGGAGACATGATTCATGAGCCAGAAAACCGCCGTCGTCCTATTCAATCTCGGTGGACCGGATAGTCTGGAAGCGGTCGAGCCGTTCCTGTTCAATCTCTTCAACGACCCCGCCATCATACGCCTCCCCGGATTATTCCGTATGCTCCTCGCCCGCCTCATCAGCCGCAAACGGGGCGATAAAGCGCGCGGCATCTATCAACAGATTGGCGGCAAATCTCCTTTGCTGGAAGAGACGCAATCACAAGCGGATGCATTAGAAAAAAAATTGAGCGTGCACGGTGAATTTAAAACATTCATCTGCATGCGTTATTGGCATCCGATGAGTGATGAAGTAGCGAGACAACTTATCGCCTACCAGCCAGAAAAGATTATTTTCTTACCGCTCTATCCTCAATATTCAACGACGACGACAGCATCCTCCTTCGCCGATTTAGAAAAAAAAATTCGGGAGCAACTTCGTTGCCCTATATTTAAGGTTTGTTGCTACTACGATGATGAACATTTTGCGAAAACACACGCAGAACTGCTTGCCAAAAATGTGCGGGGCGCTTCGCGCCCCTTACAGACGCGTATCTTGTTCTCCGCGCATGGATTGCCCGAGAAAATCATCGCCGCCGGCGACCCATACCAGTGGCAGGTCGAACAGACCGTGGCGGGAATTATGCGCCGACTGGAATTGCCCGCGCTGGAACATACCATCTGCTACCAGAGCCGCGTCGGCCCCCTGAAATGGATCGGCCCCTCGACCGAGGACGAAATCGCCCGCGCGGGGGCGGACGGAAAAGACATCATCCTCGTGCCCGTCGCCTTCGTTTCCGAACATTCCGAAACGCTGGTAGAACTCGACATCGAGTATCGAGAACTTGCGCATAAGAGCGGGGTAGGGCAGTATATCCGCGTGCCGACGCTGCGCATCGAACCGGGATTCATCGACGCATTGGCGGGGCAAGTGCTGCGCGCGGAGGAGGGGACCCCCCGCCGCTGCCCTGCCACCTGCACCGCCTGCCCACAACCACTCGCCGCATAGAGGAAATAGCATGGACTCCTATCTGATCGTTAAATCGCTACATATCATTGCCGTCATCTCCTGGATGGCCGGGATGCTCTATCTGCCGCGCCTGTATGTGTACCATGCCTCTGCCACCCCCGGCGGCGAGGCCTCGGAAATGCTGAAAACGATGGAGCGCAAGCTGCTGCGCTACATCATGAACCCGGCGATGATCGCCACCTTCGTCTTCGGTATTATCCTGATATTCCAGATTGATGCCCTCTCGCCCGGCAATGGCTGGTTTCACGCAAAACTGTTGCTGGTATTGGTGATGGCGGGTGTCCACGGGATGCTCGCCGCTCAACGCCGCGCCTTCGCGGAAGACCGTAACACCAAATCGGCCCGCTATTTCCGCATGCTCAATGAGGCGCCGACGCTGTTGTTGATTATCATCGTCTTCCTCGTCGTCGTTAAACCATTCTGACAGCAAGAAAACACAAAAACCCGTGGTTTTGCGAAAACTATTGACGGGAAAGCATTAATTGGCTATTTTGTTCTCTACAAATTCCTCCTCGCTTTGTTTACGAAGCATCCCCCCTTTGAACAGATTCCGCTAATACCTCAGGCAACATTCCCCATTTCACATAAAAAATTTAAACGAAGAGTTTCATGCAACTTAGAGAATTAAAACGTAAAAGCCCCGACGAACTCCTCGCCATGGCGGAGACCGTAGGCGTCGAAGGCGCGACCGGTATGCTCAAACAGGATATGATCTTCGCGATCCTGAAACGCATGGCCGATAATGATGAATCCATCCTTGGTGGCGGGGTCATCGAGGTCCTTCAGGACGGTTTCGGCTTCCTGCGTTCTCCCGAGGCAGACTATCTCGCCGGCCCGGATGATATCTACGTCTCCCCCAGTCAGGTGCGCCGCTACAGTTTACGTACGGGCGACACCGTAGAAGGCGAAGTACGCGCCCCGAAAGACGGCGAGCGCTACTTCTCACTGCTCAAGCTGAACACCATCAATGACGACACGCCCGAAAACGCGCGTCATAAAATCAACTTCGATAACCTGACCCCGCTTTATCCTGATTCGCGGATGAAGATGGAAGACGAAAAAACCGCGAAAGAAGACGATCTCAGCGGCCGTATCATTGACCTCATCGTTCCTATTGGCAAAGGCCAGCGCGCATTGATCGTCGCCCCGCCCCGTACAGGGAAAACCGTGCTATTGCAGAATATCGCGCATTCCATTACGGCCAATCATCCGGAATGCTTCCTAATCGTCCTCCTGATCGACGAGCGCCCAGAGGAGGTGACCGACATGTCCCGTTCCGTCAAAGGCGAAGTCGTCAGCTCCACCTTCGATGAACCGGCGCATCGCCATGTCCAGCTCGCCGAAATGGTGATCGAAAAAGCCAAACGCCTCGTCGAACATAAACGCGATGTCGTCATCCTGCTCGACTCTATCACCCGTCTCGCGCGTGCATACAACACGGTCGTCCCCTCATCCGGGAAAGTCCTGACCGGGGGTGTGGACGCCAACGCATTGCAACGCCCGAAACGCTTCTTCGGTGCGGCGCGTAATATTGAGAATGGCGGCTCGCTGACCATCATCGCCACCGCATTGATTGACACCGGCTCGCGTATGGACGAGGTCATCTTCGAGGAATTCAAAGGAACGGGTAACGCTGAGATCATCCTCGACCGTAAACTCGCCGACAAGCGCGTCTTCCCTGCTATCGACATCACCAAATCTGGCACGCGGAAAGAAGAATTGCTCTACGATAAAGGCACACTCACCAAAATGTGGATGCTACGCCGTATTCTGAACCCGATGGGTGTGGTCGACGCGATGGAATTCCTGATCGATAAGCTGAAGGACACGAAAACCAACGACAGTTTCTTCGATAAAATGAATTCTTAATATATCCTCCGTATAATCCAACCGAACATCGACAATTGCACTAATCTTCAAGGAGAGAACCATGGCACAACAACGTAAAAAAATTGCCCTTATCGGCGCGGGTCAAATCGGCGGGACGCTGGCACATTTGGCTGGCCTGAAAGAATTGGGCGACGTTGTGCTGTTCGATATTGCGGAAGGTCTGCCGCAAGGCAAGGCGCTCGACATCAGCCAATCCTCCGCCGTCGAAGGCTTTGACGCTTCCATCAAGGGAACCAACGATTATAAGGACATCGAAGGCGCGGACGTCGTTATCGTCACCGCTGGAATCCCACGCAAACCCGGCATGAGCCGTGACGACCTCATCAGCGTCAACACCGGCATCATCAAGACGGTCGCCGAGAATCTGAAAAAATACGCGCCTAACGCCTTCGTCATCGTCATCACCAACCCGCTCGACGCGATGGTCTGGGTGATGCAGCAATTGACCGGCTTCAAGCCGAACAAGGTCGTCGGCATGGCAGGTGTGCTTGACTCGGCCCGCTTCAGCCATTTCCTCGCCGACGAACTAGGGGTCTCGATTCAGGACATTACCACCTTTGTTCTTGGCGGCCACGGAGACACCATGGTGCCTGTGACGCACTATTCCACGGTCGCCGGTATCGCATTGCCGGAAATCGTGAAAATGGGCCTGCTGAGTCAGGAAAAACTCGATCAGATCGTCCAGCGTACCCGTGACGGCGGCGCTGAGATTGTTGGCTTGCTGAAAACCGGCTCTGCCTTCTACGCTCCGGCCGCATCCGCAATCGCGATGGCCGAATCCTACCTGAAGGACAAGAAACGCATCCTCCCCTGCGCGGCATATCTGAACGGTGAGTACGGGATGAAGGATCTCTATGTCGGCGTCCCGACTGTCATCGGTAAGAACGGCGTCGAGAAAATTCTCGAAATCTCCATGACCGCGGAAACGAAATCGATGTTTGACAAATCGGCCAATGCGGTTAAAGAACTCATCGGTAGCATCAAGCTGGATAAGCAAGCCGCATAACCATTAACGATTCGGTAAAACCCGCCTGATATAAAGGCCCGCATACCGCAATCACCATATGACACTAACGCAAGGGTTAAAAACATGAATATCCATGAGTATCAGGCGAAAAACGTACTGTCCAAATTCGGCGTTTCCGTGCCGCGCGGCGGCGTTGCCTACACGCCGGGCGAAGCCGAACAGGTAGCGCAAAGCCTCGGTGGCTCGCTATGGGTCGTCAAAGCGCAGATTCATGCCGGGGGCCGTGGTAAAGGCGGCGGCGTCAAGCTTGCCCGCTCCTTGGAAGAAGTCAAAGAATTCGCCCGCCAGATGATCGGCATGACCTTGGTCACGCATCAGACCGGCCCGGAAGGCAAACTCGTGAAACGCGTTTATATCGAGGAGGGCAGCGACATCGCGAAAGAGCTTTATCTCGGCATGGTGGTCGACCGCGCGAGCTCGAATATCACCTTCATGGTCTCCACCGAAGGTGGGATGGATATTGAGGAAGTGGCACACAAACACCCTGAGAAAATTGTGATGATCGAAGTCGATATCGCATGTGGGTTGCAGCCTTTCCATGGTCGCCGTATCGCGTTCGCGCTGGATCTGCCGAAAGAACTGCATGCCGAATGCGGCAAGTTCGTGCAGTCATTGTATCACACCTTCATCGCCACCGATTGCTCACAGATCGAGATCAATCCGCTGGTTGTCACCAAGCAGGGCAAACTGCTGACGCTTGATGCGAAATTCAATTTCGACGAGAACGCGCTGTTCCGTCAACCCGAAGTCGCCGAGATGCGCGACCCGGATGAAGAGGAGCCGTTAGAGCAGAAAGCCGCCCAGTTCGGTTTGGCTTACGTGAAGATGGACGGCAATATCGGCTGTATGGTCAATGGTGCGGGTCTCGCCATGGCAACGATGGACATCATTAAATTGCATGGCTCCGAACCCGCCAACTTCCTCGATGTCGGCGGCGGCGCGAACAAGGAAAAAGTCACCGAAGCATTCAAACTCATCATGTCCGACCAGAATGTCGAAGGCATCCTCGTCAACATCTTCGGCGGCATCATGCGTTGCGACATCATCGCGGAAGGCATCATCTCCGCCGCGCGCGAAACCAGCCTGAACGTGCCGCTCGTCGTCCGCCTCGAAGGCACGAACGTCGAGTTGGGCAAGAAGATGCTGGCTTCTTCCGGCCTCGCTATCACCCCGGCAGACAACCTCGAAGATGCTGCGAAGAAAATTGTCGGCGCTGTGCGTAAAGCCGCTGCCTAACCCCATATAACAGGAAACAGCCATGTCCATTCTCGTCGATAAGAACACCAAAGTCATCTGCCAGGGCTTCACCGGCCGCGAAGGCACATATCACTCCGAACAGGCGAGTGCCTACGGCACGAAAATGGTTGGCGGCGTGACACCCGGCAAAGGCGGCACGCAACATCTGAACCTCCCCGTGTTTGATACGGTCTATGACGCCCGCCAAAAAACCGGCGCGAACGCATCCGTCATCTACGTTCCCCCGAAATTCGCTGCGGACGCGATTCTGGAAGCCATCGACGCACAGATCGAACTCGTCATCTGTATCACCGAAGGTATCCCCGTGCTCGACATGGTACGCGTTAAACGCGCCCTTTCCGGCAGCGCCACGCGCCTCATCGGGCCGAACTGCCCCGGCGTCATCACCCCGGAAGAATGCAAGATCGGCATCATGCCCGGCCATATCCATCGTAAAGGCCGCATCGGCATCCTGTCCCGTTCTGGTACGCTTACCTATGAAGCAGTCGCGCAGACCACGGCGGAAGGCCTCGGCCAATCCACCTGCGTCGGCATCGGCGGTGACCCGGTGAAAGGCACGGAACATCTGGAAGTGCTCGAACTCTTCCTTGCGGATGATGAGACCGACGCGGTCATCATGATCGGTGAGATCGGCGGCTCCGCAGAAGAGGAAGCCTCTGAATTCCTGAAAAAATCGAAAAAGAAAAAGCCAGTCGTAGGCTTCATCGCGGGCCGTACCGCTCCTCCCGGACGCCGTATGGGCCATGCGGGTGCTATCGTTTCCGGTGGTAAAGGCGGGGCGGAAGACAAGATCGAAGCCATGCGTAGCGCAGGCATCATGGTCTCGGATTCTCCCGCCCAGATGGGTAAAACAATGGCGAAACTGCTTGCGGCGTAGGGATTTTCGCACTATGTAGGGCCAGATTGTGTCTGGCAAGCAATAGGATTCCCTGTGACCACTATCGAGCAGTTTACGAAGAACAGCCCTCTTTTCGGCGGCAACACCGTCTACATCGAAGAAATTTATCAGCGTTACCTGAATAACCCGTCGAGCGTGGATGCCTCCTGGCGCGCCCTCTTCGAGGAGATGCATGACCGCGAGATGATGCCGCGCCCATCATGGGAGCGTAGCCCCAGCGCTGTCATCGGTCAGGAAGACGCCGAATCCAAAACTGCCAAAAAACCGGAAAAAGGCGGCGCTGCCGCCCCCGCTGCGGCGACGGGCAAAGCTATCGACCATTCCGCGATTCAGGATAGTTTCCGCGTCATGATGCTGATCCACGCCTACCGTGTGCGCGGCCACCTGATCGCCGACCTCGATCCGCTGAAACTGACCGAGAATAAATACCACCCCGACCTCGACCCCGCCACCTATGGCTTCGAGGAAAAAGACCTCGACCGTTCCGTATTCATCGGCGGCGCCTTGGGTAAAGATAACGCGACCATCCGCGAAGTACTGGACATCCTGCACCACACCTATTGCTCCACCGTCGGCGTCGAATACATGCACATCCAGCATCCCGAGCAACGTCGGTGGATTCAGACCCGCGTCGAACAGATGCAGGGAAAATACGTGCTTGACAGCGAAGCCAAACGTGAAGTGCTCGATTCCCTAATCGAGATCGAAGCCTTCGAGGAGTTCCTGCAGGTCAAATATCAGGGCGTCAAGCGCTTCTCCATCCAGGGTGGCGATTCCGCGATTTCAGGATTGCTGGCGATGATCAGCACCGCGTCCGATCTCGGCGTCGAAGAGATTGTCATCGGCATGCCGCACCGTGGCCGCATGAACGTGCTGACCACCGTCATGGGCAAACCCTATGCCGAGATGTTCTCGCTGTTCCACGGCAATCTCGATTTCCCGGAATGGCTCGATTCCTCGGGCGACGTGAAATACCATCTGGGAACATCCTCTGACCGCGAAATGCCGAGCGGTAAATCCATCCATCTTTCTCTCACGGCCAACCCGTCCCACCTCGAAGTGGTGAACCCGGTCGTCGTCGGCAAAGTCCGCGCCAAGCAGGACCAGAAGAAAGATAGCGAAAAAACCCGCGTCGCAGGCATCACCCTGCATGGTGACGCCGCCTTCGCAGGCCAAGGCTCCGTTGCCGAAACGCTTGCGCTCAGCGAGCTGCGCGGCTACCGCACCGGCGGCACGTTGCACATCATCGTCAACAACCAGATCGGCTTCACCACCAGCCCCGCCTATTCGCGCTTCACGCCATACCCGTCGGACGTAGCGAAATCGGTGCAAGCCCCGATTTTCCATGTGAACGGCGAAGACCCGGAAGCGGTCGCGCAAGTCTGCCGCATGGCGATGGAATTCCGCCAAGCCTTCCGCCGCGACGTGGTGGTTGACGTCATCTGCTACCGCAAGTATGGCCATAACGAAGGCGATGAGCCGATGTACACGCAACCCTTGATGTACACCACCATCAAACAGAAAAAATCCCCGAGCGCGATCTACGCCGAGCGCCTCATCGCCGAAGGCGTTGTGACCCAGGAAGACGTCGATCAGGAGTTCAAGGAATTCAACGAATTCTTCAACGAGCAGTACGAGATCGCCAAGGATTTCAAACCGAACAAAGCGAACTGGCTGGAAGGGCACTGGTCCGGCTTCAAGAAACCGGAAAAGCTCGACCGTGAAGAACCCGATACCGGCGTCGATAAGAAACTGCTGAAAGAAGTCGGCATGGTCTGCGGCACGGTTCCCGAAGGCTTCAACATAAACCGCAAGCTGGCGCGCATTTTCGAAACCCGCCGCGAGACTGTGGCTGCGGGGAAAAGCCTAGACTGGGCGACTGCCGAAGCGATGGCTTACGGCACACTGCTGAAACAAGGCTACCCCGTGCGCCTTTCCGGTCAGGATAGCTGCCGCGGAACCTTCTCCCACCGCCACGCCGTCGTGGTCGATCAGGAGAACGAGGAGCGCTACACCCCGCTGAACAATATCGGCGGTGAACAGAAACAACTCGAAGTCATCGACAGCTCCCTGTCCGAGCTCGCGATCCTCGGGTTTGAATATGGCTACAGCCTTGCTGAACCCGGGGCGCTGACCCTGTGGGAAGCCCAGTTCGGCGATTTTGCCAACGGCGCGCAGGTCATCATCGACCAGTTCATCTCCTCCGGCGAAGTCAAATGGCTGCGCATGTCCGGCTTGGTGATGCTGCTGCCGCACGGTTATGAAGGCCAAGGGCCGGAACATTCTTCCGCCCGTCTGGAGCGCTTCCTGCAATTGTGCGGAGAAGATAATATGCAGGTGGTCAACATCACCACCCCAGCGAACTTCTTCCACGCCATGCGCCGTCAGGTGCTTCGGAACTTCCGCAAACCCCTGATCGTGATGACACCGAAATCGCTGCTGCGCCATAAACTCGCCGTCTCGACGCTGGATGACATGGCCAAGGGCACACGCTTCACCAAGCTTTATCCGGAAACGGATAAACTGGCGGCGGACAGCAAAATCCGTCGCGTCGTCATTTGCTCGGGGAAGGTCTATTATGACCTCTACCAGGCGCGTGAAGAAAAAAAGATAAATGACGTCGCCCTCCTGCGCGTCGAACAGATATATCCCTTCCCGACCAACGACCTGAAAAAAGAACTGAAACGCTACCCCAACGCCGAAGTGTTCTGGTGTCAGGAAGAGCCGGAGAATATGGGCGCATGGTTCTTCGTCCGTCACCGTATCGAGCAGGTATTGGAAGAACTGAAACTGAACGACCGCGTCTATTACGCAGGTCGTAAGGAAGCCGCATCGCCCGCGACCGGATACTACAAGATCCACGACCGCGAACAGAAAGCCCTTGTCGATGTCGCACTCGCCGACATCAGCAAGAAACAACGCACCGCCCTTTGAGGCATAGTTAAGGAGCCGACACATGAGTAAAGATATTATCGTTCCATCCCTTGGCGAATCGGTCAGTGAAGCGGTGGTTGCGCGCTGGTTAAAAAAGCCCGGCGATGCAGTGAAACAGGACGAGCCGCTGGTCGAACTGGAAACCGATAAGGTCACACTCGAAGTCAACTCCCCCGCCTCCGGCGTCCTCGATTCCATCGCGGTCGATAAGGACGGCAAAGTCGAAGTCGGCGGCATCCTCGGTAAGATCAAGGAAGGCGCAGCAGGTGCGGCCAGCAAGCCGGACACCAAACCCGCCGAAGCCCCGAAAAAGGCAGAACCCGTCGAACAGAAACCACAGATCGCGGAAAAATCGGCTCCTGCCTCTGCCCCCGCTGGCACGAAAAATGGCCCTGCCGTTGAGAAGATGCTCGCCGAAAATCCGCAAGTCTCCGCCGCTGCCATTTCCGGCACGGGTAAGGATGGCCGCGTGACCAAGGGCGACGTCATCGGCGCACTGGGTGACGGTATGGGCACGCGCCCCGCTGCTGGCCCGCGCGAAGAACGGGTGAAGATGAGCAAACTGCGTCAAGCCATCGCTCGTCGCCTGAAAGAATCGCAACAGACCGCCGCCATCCTCACCACCTTCAACGAAATCGACATGTCTGGCGTGATGGGCCTGCGCAATCAATACAAGGATGATTTCGAGAAACGTCACGGCGTCCGCCTCGGCTTCATGGGCTTCTTCGTCAAAGCCGCTGTCGCCGCACTCAAGGAAATCCCTGCCGTCAACGCACAGATCGATGGCGATGAGCTGATCTACAAAAATTACTACGATATCGGGGTCGCGGTCGGTACGGAGCAGGGGCTTGTCGTCCCGGTCATCCGCAATTGCGACCAGCTCTCCATCGCCGAGATCGAAGCCGAAATCGGCCGCATGGCGAAAAAAGCGCGTGACGGTCAGCTGACCATAGCTGATATGTCCGGCGGCACCTTCACCATCTCCAATGGCGGAGTCTATGGCTCGCTGATGTCCACCCCCATCATCAACCCGCCGCAATCGGGGATTCTGGGGATGCACAAGACCGAAGACCGCCCCGTGGTCGTTGGGGGCCAGATCGTCATCCGCCCGATGATGTATGTGGCGCTCTCCTATGACCACCGCATCATCGATGGCCGTGAATCCGTGACCTTCCTGAAAGCCGTCAAGGAAGCCATCGAAGATCCGCGCCGCCTGCTGCTCGGATTATAATCACTAGCCCAATGCATATCCTCCGCGCGCGCCTGCCCCGGGACACGGACACCATCCGTGCCCTGTGGAACGCCTATGGAGCGTATCTCCGCCAGATTGACTGTTATGAGTGTGGCGGCGAAACGATTGCGCCCGAACTCGAAGACCTTGAACGCTATTATCCCAAAACCGAAGCCGGTATTTATCTCGCGATGGAAGACACCACGCCTGTAGGCACGATCGCATTCAACCGTATCAACGACAACACAGCGGAAATCCGCAGGCTCTACGTTCTCCCCGAACATGAGGGCAAGAATATCGGCAGCGCACTGCTGGAACATGCCATCGCGGAAATTCGCAAACACGGCTATAGCCGCATCCTGCTGGACACGTTTCGCTCACAGGAAAAACCGCACTATATATATAAAAAACTTGGCTTTCGCGCATGCGAGGCCTACAACGATTCCCCTGTGGATAAAACCCTCTTCATGGAGCGAGTGTTATGAGCGAAGCGTTTGATGTGATTGTAATCGGTTCCGGCCCCGGCGGGTATGTCGCCGCCATCAAGGCCGCGCAATTGGGCCTGAAGACCGCCTGTGTGGAGAAGAGTGACACGCTGGGGGGCACATGCCTCAATATCGGCTGCATCCCCTCCAAAGCGCTCCTGAACGCCTCCGAGCTCTTTGAGCATATCAAGCACGCCGACCAATTCGGCATCAAAACGGGAAAAGTCACCATCGACCTGCCCGGCATGATGAAGCAAAAGGACGAAGTCGTCAGCAGCTTCACCAAGGGCATCGAAGGCCTGTTCAAGAAAAACAAAGTCGAATGGCTGAAAGGGGAGGGCGTCATCACCGGGAAAGACGAAGTCACTGTCGGCAAAACCGCCTATAAAACCAAAAATATCCTGATCGCCACCGGGTCGGACGTGATGCGTCTGCCGGGTGTCGAAATCGACGAGAAACAGATTGTTTCTTCAACAGGCGCCCTTTCCTTGTCCGCCGTACCGAAAAAACTTGTCGTTGTCGGCGGCGGGGTGATTGGATTGGAGTTAGGCTCTGTCTGGCGTCGTCTCGGCGCGGAAGTCGAAGTCATCGAATTCCTCGACCGCCTCTGCCCCGGCATGGACCTAGAGCTGGCCAAACAATTCCAGCGCACGCTGGAGAAGCAAGGCTTCACCTTCCGCCTCTCCACTAAGGTGACGGCAGCGAAAAAATCCGCGAAGGGTGTCACCCTTACTGTGGAGCCCGCCGCAGGCGGCAAAGCGGAAACGCTGGAAGCTGATGTGGTATTGGTCGCCATTGGTCGCAAAGCCTACACGGACAAGCTGGGCCTCGATAAAGTAGGAGTCAGTACGGACGAACGCGGTCGTGTAAAAATCGACTCCTATTTCCGCTCCAGCGTGCCCAACATCTACGCCATCGGCGATGTCGTCGCCGGGCCGATGCTGGCGCATAAGGCGGAAGAAGAGGGGATCGCTGCCGTCGAGATCATGGCCGGACAGAAAGGCCATATCAATTACAACGCGATTCCGGGCGTCATCTACACCTGGCCCGAAGTCGCCACCGTCGGTAAAACGGAAGAAGAACTCAAAGCCGAAAAGATCGACTACAAGGTAGGAAAATTCCCCTTCATGGCCAACAGCCGCGCACGTGCGGTCGGTGAAAAAGACGGTTTCGTCAAAATCCTTGCCGATGCGAAGACCGACCGTGTCTACGGCGTCCATATCCTCGGCCCAGACGCAGGCACGCTGATCGCCGAAGCGGTACTGGCACTGGAATACGGCGCGTCGTCAGAAGACATCGCCCGCACCTGTCACGCTCACCCGACGCTGAACGAAGCGGTCAAGGAAGCGGCGATGGCGGTCTACGACAAGCCGATCCATATCTAGCATGCGCCTATCCACCCTGCCCGGCAGCTACGCGGTATGCAAATTCCGCGCAACCCCTCCGCACCCTGTCGGCAGCCGTTTTTATTCCTTAAGCGTCACGCCGTACGAGATCACCCTCGTTGCCGAAACTACGACGCTTCCCGCAGGCGCGGAGAAGCAAGAAGAGGGCTGGGCGGCACTGATGGTGGAAGGACCATTGGATTTCGCGCTGGTGGGCATCCTCGCGCAATTGACAACGACACTGGCCGACGCAGACATCAGCCTGTTCGCACTCTCGACCTTCGATACCGATATTCTGTTAGTAAAAGAAGACCGTCTTCCAGCCGCGATGTCAGCCTTGGAAGCGGCAGGACATACCGTCTCATCCTACACGTAAGAATCGAGCAATTCTTTCACCTTGGTGAGATAATTCTTCGTCGAAAGATATGCCTGTTCCGGTCCGACCAGTAGCGCCAAATCCTTGGTCATATGCCCTTGCTCCACCGCCTCGACGGTCGCCTTTTCCAGCGCTTCGGCAAATTGCTCCAGCTCGGGCTGGTCATCGAACTTCGCGCGGTATTTCAGCGCGCCCGTCCATGCGAAGATGGTGGCGATGGGGTTGGTGGAGGTCTCTTTGCCTTTTTGATATTCGCGGTAATGGCGCGTAACCGTGCCATGCGCCGCTTCCGTCTCCACCACGTCACCGGACGGGGTGAGGAGGACGGAGGTCATCAATCCCAGCGAACCGAACCCCTGCGCCACGACGTCGGACTGCACATCCCCGTCATAATTCTTACACGCCCACACGAAGCCACCATTCGACTTGATGGCATACGCCACCAGATCGTCGATCAAACGGTGCTCATAGAACAGGCCTTTTGCTTCGAACTTCGCTTTATAATCTTGCTCGAACACGGTTTGGAAAATATCCTTGAAACGCCCATCATAGCGCTTGAGAATGGTATTCTTGGTCGAGAGATAGACCGGGTAATTGACCGACAGCGCATAGTTGAAACAGGCATGCGCGAAACCGGTGATGGAGGCGTCCTGATTATACATCGCCATCGCCACACCGCTGCTCTTGAAATCGATCACATGATGGATTTCCGGCGTACCGCCCGTCGGCGTAAAGGTGAGTGTCAACTCACCCGGCCCGGAAATCAGCATGTCCTCGGCGCGGTACTGGTCACCGAACGCATGACGGCCAACGATGATCGGTTGCTTCCACCCCGGCACATAGCGCGGGACATTGGAGATGACGATCGGCGCCCGGAAGATGGTTCCGTCGAGGATATTGCGGATCGTCCCGTTGGGGGATTTCCACATTTTCTTCAGATTGAATTCCTTCACCCGCGCTTCATCCGGCGTGATGGTCGCGCATTTGACGCCGACGCCGTATTGCTTGATCGCGTTCGCCGCATCGACCGTCACCTGGTCTTCGGTCTTGTCCCGGTGTTCAACGGAAAGATCAAAATATTTCAGGTCCACCGTGAGGTAGGGGAGAATGAGCATCTCCTTGATCCACGCCCAGATGATGCGCGTCATCTCGTCGCCATCCACTTCCACAATCGGTTTTTGTACCTGAATCTTTGCCATGTCGTCCTGTTCCTTGGGGTAAAGTCAAATGCTTACCCCGAAACCGCGCGGTGAATCAAGGAATAACAGCATAAAAATAAACCGAGTCCGAATGTTCCGAAAGAATAAAAAAAGGGGCCCGAAGGCCCCTTTCGAGTGTAGAAAAAGGAGATTAATGCAATTCTTCGCCGTGCAGCACGAGATCGAGGCCGGAATTCTCCACCTCAGCCGGAACGCGCAGACCACAGACCGCCTGAATGAACTTCAGGATGATCCAGGTGACGATAGCGGAATATGCGGCGACGATGACGATGGAAAGCGCCTGAGCGATGAGCTGGTTGGTATTGCCATCGACCCAGCCGGAACCCGCACCAATCGCCGTCGTGGCGAAGATACCGGTTAACAGCGCACCGACGATACCGCCGACGCCGTGGATACCGAACACGTCGAGCGAATCGTCGTATTTCAGCTTGTGCTTCAGTTCTTTCGCTGCCCAGAAGCAGACCGCCCCGGCCGTCAGACCGATGACGATGGACGCTTCGAATCCGACGAAGCCGGATGCAGGCGTGATCGCGACGAGACCGGCGACGATACCGGAAAGTGCCCCGGCAACGCTTGGCTTACCCTTGGTGAGCCATTCAACGGCGACCCAGGAGATACCCGCCATCGCAGCGGCGGTGTTGGTGACCAGCATGGCCATACCAGCGCCCGTGCCAGCAGTGAGTGCGGAACCCGCGTTGAAGCCGAACCAGCCGACCCAGAGCAGACCAGCGCCGAGGACGGACATGACGAGGTTGGTCGGCGTCGATTGGCGGTTCTCATAATCGAGACCTTTGCCGATGACGAGCGCCGCGACGAGACCCGCGACACCGGAGTTGATGTGAACGACAGCACCCCCGGCGAAATCGAGCGCGTAGCCGAAGCCGAGAAGGCCATCACCATCACCGCCGACACCGCCGATGAAACCGCCCGGGCCCCAGACCCAGTGAGCGATCGGCGCGTAGACCAGCAGCAACCAAAGCGGCGCGAACCAGCAGACCGCCGAGAACTTGATACGATCCGCGACTGCACCGAGCGGCAGTGCCGTGGTGATCGCCGCGAAGGTGAGTTGGAAGACGATGAAGACTGTCTCCGGAATTGTGCCCGAGAGCGTCTTTGCATCGACGCCATGCAACATGATCTTGCTGAAGTCACCGATATACGTCCCCGTACCGAAGGCCATCGTATACCCGATGACCGGCCACAGGACGGATACGATGCAGAGGACGGCCGTCGTCTGCATCAACGTTGCGAGGACGCTGTTTTTCTTGATGAGACCGCCGTAGAACAGGGCCAGACCCGGCAGGACCATCATGAGGACGAGCAGCGAGGATACGAGCATCCACGCGGTATCGCCCGAATTCGGCCCGACGACCTCGACCACTTCTTCTTGCGCCCATGCCGGGGCTGCGATCAGTGCAGCCGTCGCGGACGCGGTAAATAATTTTATTATATGTTTCATAGAACCTCCACGTTCAGATGTGCTTCCAAAGATGATTAACGTGCATTGGCAGCACAAACAAAGCCAACTAAGCAGGGAGGCGTAAAAAAAGTGTAAATCCCACCCTCATGAAAATGCGCGATTATGGAAATGCTAGGAAACATGGGATAAATAACACGCATCTCATCACACGCATCGACCGTGTATGAATGCGCGGCAGTTTCCCTCCATCGCCACCAACCCCCTCGCCCTGAATAATTACCCAGCGCCATGCCGCTTTTTTAGGCAGAGGTTTACATGCGCTACTTCCGAAATGGTACACCAGCGCGGAGGAAATTCGAACCGCATCGAGCAATTACAGGGCGTAATAAAAAACTGGGTGGAGATTTACAAGTCGCCTCCGCAACTCGATAGCAAAACCTTCCGGTGGAAACCCATTACAGGCGAGGTAATCCTCCCCTTTCTGATCGCTATCGTATTGAATGACTGATCTGGGAAGGGACGTCCAATATCGGGACGCCTTCATCCGATATCTGCGGCGGAGAAATTTGGCATTTAATTAGTTGGATTCTCGCACAAATCAACACCGCTGCACTTTTCTTTTATTTCATTCAAATTAAAAATGTTGCAGTTTGTTGCAATCGCCTCATCAATAGTACGCATCTTAGGCAATAGTGTGGCGAATGTTCTCTGCGGAATATAAGGGCCAAAACTGTGATATCCATGAGAATAACTGGATGTACCCGTGTCGTACTGAGTGATTTGTATCAAGGCGGCGCGTTTCTCGAACACATACTGATAGTAATGATTAGTAGAAGCAGCGTGTCTGTTTAGAGCGGGGTTCGGCTGTTTCTGCATTGTATTCGCGTGAATACCGCTTAATCCATTCACCTCGCGTAGTGTTCTTTCGATGCAGGATGATTTGGTATATTCAATACTGTCAGCATCGCGTGAAATTATGTAAAGATAATCGCATCCGCTGAGAGCAATAGAGGCCAAAATGATTATGGATTTTTTCATAATCCCTCTTGTATCAACTTCTTATATGGTGCCCCGGGTCGGACTCGAACCGACACGTCCTTGCGAACACAAGATTTTGAGTCTAGCGCGTCTACCAATTTCACCACCGGGGCACGGCTACGTGAACGTGGGAGGCATCATAAGCACAATGCCCGCGCCGTCAAGCCTTGCGCAATCTTTCCATTAGCCGAAATGCCGCCGCCTGATATAATGTCCGCATGGATGCACGGTTTTCCCTTACCCGCTCGCCCTTGTGGCTCCTGGCGTTCGGCTTGTCGGCGGCGGCGTTGCTGGCGGCGCTGGCCTCGCAATATCTCGCCGGGCTGTACCCGTGCCACCTGTGCATTATCCAGCGTTATCCGCATATCGCCGTGATGGTGGTGGCGCTGCTGGCTTGTTTCATCGCCACGCCGCGCACCAAACGCTGGATGGTGATGCTCTGTGGATTCCTGCTCCTCGCCAATGCAGGCATCGCCAGCTACCATGCCGCCGTGGAAAAAGACCTCATCAGCGGCCCGTCCTCCTGCACCATGGGCAGCAGCGGGACGATGACCATCGAGGAGTTACGCACGCAGGTCATGGCCGCGCCGAAAACATTCTGTGACGAACCTGCATTCTACTTCATGGGATTGACGATGGCATCCCTGCACGCCATCTATTGCGCGGGCGCTGCGTGCCTGTTGTTCTGGCTGCTCAAACGAAGGGACGATCATGACCTATCCGGGAACTGATGACGCCAATGCCGCGCGCGATGAAGCCATCCGTGTCGACCACGCCGGGGAATATGGCGCGCGCCGCATTTATGAAGGCCAGCTCGCCATCCTCAAAGGCACGTCTGCGGAAAAGACCATTCGCCACATGCACGAACAGGAAAAAGCGCATCTCGATACGTTTTCTACCCTCATCCATGAGCGGGGCGTCCGCCCCTCGGCGCTGATGCCGCTATGGCATGTCGGCGGCTATGCGCTGGGCATGGTGACGGCGCTGATGGGCGAGAAAGCGGCGATGGCCTGCACCGTCGCGGTCGAATCTGTCATCAGCGAACATTATGCCGAGCAGCTGGTAACACTTCCCGCTTCCGAAGATGAACTAAAAAAAACCATTACACAATTCCGCGACGAAGAGATCGAACATCACGTCACCGGAATCGAACATGGCGCGGAACAGGCGACGGCCTACCCCGCTCTCTATCACGGTATCCGCGGCCTGACGAAAGCGGCCGTATGGGTCGCTAAAAAGGTGTAAAAAACCCCTTCGCAGCCGCAATATAAAATCTTAAATATGTTTTTGAAAAATCAATACTATTTACATCGCACAAAAATCTGGTATGGTGGGAATCGGCAAGCACATAAGGGGGCGCTATGAATCCCGAATTGACGCAGTACAATAACGAACCCAATATCGACGAATTATTGCAAGATCCCATCATGCGGATTCTGATGCATTATGACGGCATGTCCGTAAAGGAATTCGTGCCCCTGATGCA
Source organism: Rickettsiales bacterium (assembly GCA_041749475.1). Taxonomy (GTDB): domain Bacteria; phylum Pseudomonadota; class Alphaproteobacteria; order Rickettsiales; family UBA998; genus JBGTBD01. The sequence continues at coordinate 15,604 of JBGTBD010000033.1, read as the reverse complement.
GGAATGGCAGGATGATCAGGATGTCGTTGATGAGGCGGCCTAAAGGTCAGGTTTCACCAAACTGTCATATCTCCGTTGGCAAAAAGCTGGTATAGTATTGCCTGATATGAATTTATTAACACATATATCCCGCCCCGCATTTCTGATGGCAAGCCTGCTGGCTCTCACCAACTGCCGCCCGCCAGACTTGTACTATGTCGATCCCTCCGGCCCGCCGGAGTATCAACTAGGCTGGCAGGACGGATGCGATACGGGGATTTCCGCGCAAGGCGGCATCCTCTATAAATCCCTCTTCGGCTTCAAGAAGCGCCCCGAGATGGGGAATAACGAACTCTACAAGCAAGCCTGGAACGAAGGCTTCACCTATTGCCGATTCTCCTACGATGCCATCGGCAAAAGTTAGGATTTAGGTTTCAGGTGTCAGGTTTCAGCAAAAGCTATACCCCATACCCTATCCTAACCTCTGATCAGTAAGCCCGCGAATTAGGATAAGAGTCTGTCGGGTGGGGTGTCGTATTCTCGTCCTTTTGCCCGCTTGACCCCTTGATCGCCGTGCCTGCCGATTGCAAGTCCTCTCCGAACCCGTGGACGGTATTACAGGCGGAAAGTGCCAGCACCCCCACCAGTCCAAACGTGATCATCACCCAATATATCAATGTGCGCATAGTCTCATTCCCTTAATTATGTAGCTGATTTTTCTTTATCCCTGATCTTCCCCAACTCCTCACCCATGCGGCGCAGCGAGCGGCTGCAATCATCGCGCGGGATGATGACTTCGATGAAGATCATATCGTCCTCGTACTTCGCGGCATCCAAAAATGCCTGTTCCAACTCTCCCATGGTGGTGACGCGATATGCCTTGCCGTAGTGCAGCATCTCGCAGAGCTTCGTGTAATCCCACATATGGATGTTGTTGAACGGCCCGTCAAGGATATGCCGCTGCGTGCCGTACCCGTCGTTATTGAGTACGCAGACGATGGGGTTCATCTTCTCTTTGGCGACGGTCGAAAGCTCCGTCCCCGTCATCTGGAACGCCCCGTCCCCGACGATGACCACAGCGCGTGACGCCGGGTTCGCCGCCATCGCACCGATGCTGGCCGGAACGGCGAATCCCATCGAGAGATAATACGCGTCCGACAGGAAATTATTCTTCTGCGATGTGCGGAGTCCCAGCGCACCTAATAATGCATCCCCCGTATCGCAGACGACGGTCGCATCGTCCGGCATATGCTCCGCCAACAGGTCAAAAAATTGTTCGACGAGAATGATGTCATCCTTACCGAACACCAACGGTTCAGAAGAAGGATGCGGCACGGGATTGACGAATTTCGGGCGCGGGTTGACGTTACTGTAAAGCAGCTTCTCCAGGAAATCCTTGAACACGATACTTTCATACCGCCGCAAACCAATCAGCGTTTTTTCCGTCGTCGCGAGAATCGCATGCCGCCGCGACAAGGTCGCCGAATTCATGCCCAGGAACACATCCGTCAGGAATGCGCCCAACATGATGAGGCAATCACTTTCCTCTACCATCTTCTGGCATTCCGGTTCCGAAAGCCCGCCACTATAGACCCCAATATATAAGGGGTTCTGTTCGCTGATGACGCTTTTGGAAAGCAGCGTCGCCGCGATAGGGATGTTGAATTTCTTGGCAATGCCGATGGCAAGGTCAGTGAGCCCATGGCGGTGCAATTCCACATCGGCGATGATGACGGGCTGTTTCGCGCCATTGATCATCGCCACCGCATCCTCGATTGCTGCCGCCAGATTCTCTGCGTCGCTCACGGGAGGTTCCGGGTTCAGGAAGATGGGGGGAGGGATGGGCATATCGACGATGTCGAACGGCACTTCGATATATCCGGGCCGGCACTGCGCCTGCACCTCCTGCACCACGCGCATGATCTCCGCCGCCGCTGTGCGGGGGTCGGAAAGCACGGTGTTGGCACAGGTCACTTCCTCGAAAATTCTGCGCTGCGTATCGAACGTCCGTACCTTGTGATGGAGCAATGAATCCGCCTTGCGGTCATTCGGCGATGGCCCGCCGGAGATGACGATGACGGGTGATTTCTCGGCATACGCACAGGCCACCGCATTCAACATGTTCAAGCCGCCGACGCAATAGGTGACAACCGCGACGCCCAACCCATGCACCCGTGCATACCCGTCCGCCGCGAAGCCGACGGAAGGCTCATGCGTCATGGTAATGAGATCGATAGGCGACTTCTGTAGCCAGCGGAAAGTCGGAAGTGCAAAATCCCCCGGAATTCCAAAAGCATGCGTAACGCCTTGCTGGTAAAGATAATCGAACAGGAAGGAACCGACGGTGGCAGGTGTGCTCATATCTCCCACTATAACCCAAAAAAAGATGCCCTGTCATCCGTGATAAAAGCATCGGATTTATCCCGTATTGAAAACATCCGATGTCACGAAGCCATGCCCCGTGACGAATAACTCCTTAAGACCGCCCGTTAACCTTAATTCATTAGGTGATTGTCGGTCTCGGAAGTATGATGTTTTTACGTACCCTACAGACAAATCAGAGCAAAAAATTAACATGTTTCTGCTATGTTGAAGGGATGTTCAAACAAGGAGTAATCTATAATGCAGCATATAGCTGGAATTGGTGAAGGCATGATCGAAAATAGCGCCTTATACTCACTGTACGAAATACAACAGGCGACTGTCGCTCCGCTTCGCATGTTCGCGCATGCCAGCAAGCAGTTCCATAGCAACCCCTATAGCCCGCTTGCGTATACGACGTTTGGCCGCAGCATGAGCGCCAGCTTCGAGATGATCGAGCGCTTCACTAAGAAATACGCGAAACCCATCTTCGGATTATTCGAGACCGAGATTGCCGGTAAGAAAGTCGCGGTGCAGGACGAGGTCGTCCACGGCACGCCATTCTGCCAGCTGCGCCATTTCGCACGGGATACGAATAAGAAACAACCCAAGCTCCTGATCGTCGCCCCCATGTCCGGTCACCACGCCACGCTGTTGCGCGGCACGGTCGAAGCCTTCCTTCCGCATGCGGATGTCTATATTACCGACTGGGTGGATGCGAAAGAGATCCCGCTTTATATCGGCAAGTTCGATCTCGATGATTATATCACTACCGTGATGGATTTCGTACGCTTCATCGGAGAGGACGTGCATCTGATCGCCGTCTGCCAACCTGCTGTCCCGGTATTCGCCGCCGCGGCGCTGATGGGTGAGGACAAAGACCCCTGCACCCCCAGCTCCATGACCCTGATGGGTGGCCCGATCGATACCCGCAAAGCGCCGACGCAGGTCAACCAACTGGCGACGCAACGTCCGCTTGAATGGTTCGAGAGCAATGTCATCAGCCGCGTCCCCGTCAACTATCCTGGCATGATGCGCCGCGTGTACCCCGGCTTCTTACAACTCACCGGCTTCATGACGATGAATCTCGATCGCCATATCGGCGAGCATTTCAAACTCTACCAGCATCTGGTGGAAGGCGATGGCGAGAGCGCGGAGTCACATAAGAATTTCTATAACGAGTATCTTTCTGTTGCCGACCTTCCGGCGGAGTTCTACCTCCAGACCATTGACAAGGTCTTCCAGCGCCACCTTTTGCCGAAGAACAAGCTGGATTACAAAGACCGCTTCGTCGATGCCGGCGCGATTACCCGCACCGGCCTCCTCTGCGTCGAAGGCGAACGAGACGATATCTCCGGCGTCGGCCAGACCAAGGCGGCGCTGCGGATGACCACCAACCTGCCGCACAGCCGCAAGCAATACCTGCTCCAGCGCGGCGTCGGGCATTACGGTATCTTCAACGGCCGTAAATTCCGCGAACAAGTGGTTCCCGTCATCCTCGACCACATGGCCCGTAACGCGAAGTAATTCTCCCTACCTGTCACCCCGTCTTCATGACGGGGTCTGGTTTCCTCGCCGGAAGGCTTTTGTTGTTCTCAAACCTGCGGAATCCCGGCATAATATCAAAAAAATCCCCACAACGCTTGACGTGGAACGCCAGTTTGATATGAGTGTCCGAATTTTGTCCTCGCTGACACATCATGTATACCTAAATCATGCCCTATGAAAACGACCACATGAGCGTCTCCCTTGTCCACAACAACGCGCTATTGTTGCTGGCTGACGGGACGGTGTTTTATGGTCAAGGCATCGGCGCCCCCGGCGTCACCGTTGGCGAGATCTGCTTCAACACGGCGATGACAGGCTATCAGGAAATCCTGACCGACCCCTCCTATCACGGGCAGATCATCACCTTCACCTTCCCTCATATCGGCAATGTCGGCACGAACCTGGAAGACATCGAGTCCGTCCCCCACGGTGCCAGCGGCCTCGTCGTGCGTGAACGCATCACCGCCCCCTCCAACTACCGCAACAAAGCCCATTTCACCGACTGGCTGAAAGAAAAACGCATCACCGGCATCGCCGGGATTGACACCCGCGCTCTGACCCGCGCCATCCGCCTCAAAGGCGCACAGAATTGCCTGATCGCCTATTTCGAGGACGCGACCCAACCGGAACTCGAAATCCTCAAGGAAAAACTGGCCGCGCTTCCCAGCTTAGAAGGCATGGAACTGGCGAAGAAAGTCACCTCCCTGCAGAATTACGGCTGGAAAGAATCCCGCTGGGTGCATGGCAAAGGCTACGGCAAAGCAGGAAATGCTAAATTCAAGGTCGTCGCCATTGATTACGGCGAGAAGCTCAACATCCTGCGCTGCCTGACCGAAAAATCCTGCGACGTCACCGTCGTCCCCGCCGAAACTTCCGCCGAGGACATCATCGCCCTGAAACCCGACGGTATTTTTCTATCTAACGGCCCCGGTGATCCTGCGGCTACGGGCGTCTACGCTGTTTCCATAATCAAGAAACTGCTCGCCGCCAATATTCCTATTTTCGGCATTTGCCTCGGCCATCAATTATTGGCATTGGCGATGGGTGCGAAAACCGAAAAAATGTACCAGGGCCATCGCGGTGCGAACCACCCGGTGAAGAATTTAAAGACCAACAAGGTGGAGATCACCAGCCAGAATCACGGCTTCATGGTCACCGAAGCGAGCCTGCCGAAGGATGTGGAAATCACCCACATCTCCCTGTTCGACGGCACGATCGAAGGTCTCCGCCACACCGCGAAACCCGCCTTCTGCGTCCAGTACCACCCCGAATCCTCTCCCGGCCCGCATGATAGCCAATATCTGTTCGATGAATTTGTAACGATGATGGAATCCCATGCCAAAGCGTAAAGATATAAAATCCATCTTGATCATCGGCGCAGGGCCAATCGTCATCGGTCAGGCGTGCGAGTTCGATTATTCCGGTACGCAAGCTTGCAAGACGTTGCGGGACGAGGGGTATAAAGTCATACTCGTCAACTCCAATCCGGCGACGATCATGACGGATCCCGATATGGCGGACGTCACCTATATCGAGCCTATCACCCCGGAGATGGTCGAGAAAATCATCGCCAAGGAAAAGCCCGATGCGCTGCTGCCGACGATGGGCGGCCAGACCGCGCTCAATTGCGCAAAAAAACTTGCCGAACTGGGCGTGCTGAAAAAACATAACGTCGAACTGATCGGCGCGACGCTCGAATCCATCAACAAGGCCGAATCACGCCAACTCTTCAACGAAGCGATGAAGAAGATCGGCCTTGAATGCCCGAAGAATGCCGTCGCCCATACCCTTGCCGAAGCGCGCGCCATCATGGACGAGATCGGCCTCCCCGCCATCATCCGCCCGTCCTTCACCATGGGCGGCGCAGGCGGCGGAATCGCCTATAACACCGAAGAATTCGAACGTATCGTCACCTCCGGTCTCGATGCATCGCCCACTACTGAAGTGCTGATCGACGAATCGGTGCTGGGCTGGAAGGAATATGAAATGGAAGTCGTCCGCGACAAAGCGGATAACTGCATCATCATCTGCTCCATCGAGAATATCGACCCGATGGGCGTGCATACGGGCGATTCCATCACCGTCGCCCCCGCACTGACATTGACCGATAAAGAATATCAGCGCATGCGCGATGCATCCATTGCCGTGTTACGCGAAATCGGCGTCGATACCGGCGGGTCGAACGTGCAGTTCGCGGTCAACCCCGCCGATGGACGCATGGTCGTGATTGAGATGAACCCGCGCGTCTCGCGCTCCTCCGCGCTGGCCTCGAAAGCGACCGGTTTCCCCATTGCCAAAGTCGCCGCCAAACTCGCGGTCGGTTACACGCTTGATGAAATCCTCAACGACGTCACCCGCGCCACGCCCGCCTCCTTCGAGCCGAGCATCGATTATGTGGTGACAAAAATCCCCCGTTTCGCCTTCGAGAAATTCCCCGGAACGGATCATACGCTTGGTACGGCGATGAAATCCGTCGGCGAAGCGATGGCGATGGGGCGTAACTTCAAAGAGTCATTACAGAAAGCCCTGCGCTCACTGGAAACCGGACTCAATGGCCTCAACGACATCGAAATCGAGAATGCCGAGAACGACCCCGAAGCCATCCTGATGGCGCTTTCCCTGCCGCGCCCGGAACGTCTTCTAACCATCGCCCAGGCCTTCCGCCACGGCCTGAGCCTGGAACAGATTCACAGCCGCACCAAGTACGACCCGTGGTTCCTGGAGCAGATCAAGGAACTGATTGAGACGGAAAGCTGGGTGAAGCAAAACGGCGTTCCTACTGACAAGAAAAGATTACTGTGGCTGAAGAAACAAGGCTTCTCCGACGCCCGCCTCGCCAAGCTATCCGGCCAGACCGTCGAACAAGTCACGACGCTGCGTCACACGCTGGGTCTGCACCCGGTCTATAAACGCGTCGATACCTGCGCCGGGGAGTTCGAGGCGCTGACGCCGTATATGTATTCTTGTTACGAAGGCGACGGTGAGAACGAGCCGGAGAACGAATCCAACCCGACCAATAAACAAAAGATCGTCATCCTCGGCGGCGGCCCGAACCGTATCGGCCAGGGTATCGAGTTCGATTATTGCTGCGTCCATGCGGCCTATGCCTTGTCCGAACAAGGCTTCGAGACGATTATGATCAACTGCAACCCGGAAACGGTTTCCACCGATTACGATACCTCGGACCGTCTCTATTTCGAACCGTTGACGGAAGAGGATGTCATCGAAGTCATCCGCTGTGAACAGAAGAACGGCTACCTGCGCGGCGTCATCGTCCAGTTCGGCGGTCAGACTCCGTTGAAACTCGCCCACGCGCTGAGTAAAGCAGGCATCCCCATCATCGGCACGTCGCTCGATTCCATCGATCTGGCCGAAGACCGCGAGCGCTTCCAGAAACTGCTCTATACGCTGGAGCTGAAACAACCGCCGAACCATATCTGCCATAACGAGGCCGAGTTGCTAGAGATGGCGGAACATATGGGCTACCCCGTCGTCGTCCGCCCGTCCTACGTCCTTGGCGGTCGCGCGATGGCCATCGTCCATGATTCGCCGACCCTGAAAGACTACGCCCGCACTCTCTTCCGCGATTTCGGCGAACATCCCGTCCTCATCGACAGTTTCCTGCAGGAAGCCATCGAAGTCGATATTGATGCGCTCTCCGACGGCAATCAGGTCTACGTCGCCGGGGTGATGGAGCACATCGAGGAAGCGGGCATCCATTCCGGCGATTCCGCCTGCTCACTGCCGCCCTATTCCCTCTCCCCCGAAATCATGTCGCAATTGCGCGCGCAAACGGTGAAACTGGCGAAAGCCTTGCAGGTGGTTGGTCTCGTCAACATCCAGTTCGCAATCAAGGACGACGAGATCTTTATCCTCGAAGTCAACCCCCGCGCCAGCCGCACGGTTCCCTTCGTCGCCAAGACCACGGGCATCCCCATCGCTAAGATCGCCGCCCGCCTGATGAGCGGTGAGACCATCGCCGAGTTCGACCTGCCTTCCTATCAAGGCGAGCGCGAACCGCTACGCCATGTCGCCGTCAAAGAAGCCGTCTTCCCGTTCGACCGCTTCCCGAATGTCGATGTTCTCTTAGGCCCGGAAATGAAATCGACCGGGGAGGCCATGGGTCTCGATACCGATTTCGCCCATGCGTACGCCAAGGCGCATTTAGCCTCCGGCAGCCGCATCCCGCTGAAGGGTACCGTCTTCATCTCGGTCAAGGATTCCGATAAACAGGCGCTGATTCCATTAGCCAATTCACTGATTGATTTCGGTTTCAAACTGATCGCCACCAGCGGCACGCAACGCTTCCTTGCGGGCGAAGGCATTCCCGTAGAACGCATCAACAAAGTGCGGGAAGGCCGTCCGCATATCGTGGATGTACTGAAGGATAATAAGGTCGATCTCGTCATCAACACCACCGAAGGCGCCAAGTCCATCGCCGATAGTTTCTCAATACGCCGAACCTCCTTGCAGAACAAAATCACCTATACTACAACTATGGAAGGCGCTCGCGCGTTAGTCAAAGCGGTGGATGCCATCAAGAATAGCGGCGGACTGGATGTGCGTTCGCTGCAATCCTATTTTGGGTGAGATGAGGCCATGGATAAATTTCCGATCAGCAAGACGGCCTATGCCGACATGGAAGCCGAGATCAAGAAATTGAAGACGGAGGATCGCCCTGCCGTCATTAAGGCGATCGCCGAAGCGCGTGAGCACGGGGATTTGTCGGAGAATGCCGAGTATCACGCTGCGCGTGAGAAACAGAGCTTCATCGAAGGCCGTATCCTCGATCTGGAAGATAAATTCGCCCGCGCCGAGGTCATCGACATCAAGCAAATGAGCGGCGAAATCATCAAGTTCGGCGCTATCGTCAGCCTGATGGACGAAGAGACAGAAGAGAAAATCACTTACCAGATCGTCGGTGAATATGAGGCGGATATCAAAGCCCGCAAGCTTTCCCTTTCCGCCCCCATCGCCCGCGCGTTGATCGGCAAGAAGAAAGGCGACAGCGTCATCGCCAAGACCCCCGGCGGCGAGAAATTCTTTGAAATCACCGAAGTGAAATACGGTTAAGTGGTAACCTCCCCCTTCGTCCCCCCCGCTGATGCCTCCTCCCTGCCGCATGTATGGGGCCTGATAGACGACCGCCCCGGCACGGCGCATCAGGTCGAGGGCATCCTCAAGAAAATGGACTATCCCTACTCCCTGCGCCGCTTTACGTATAACGGTAAAGCGAGACTCCCCAATGTCCTGCTTGGCGAAACGCTTTCCCACACCAACCCTGCGATGAGCGACCGGCTGGAACCGCCGCTTCCCTCTATCATCGTTTCTGCAGGACGCCGCCTTGCTCCTGTCGCTCTTGCCATCAAAAAGCAGATGGGGGACCACATCTACCTCGCCCATCTGATGGCCCCGGAGATGGATGTGCGAAAATTCGATCTCGTCTGTCTGCCGTTTCACGACAAAGTCCCGAAAAAGGGAAAGATCATCCAGACGCTTGGCGCACCACACCCCATCACCGCGCAGTCCTTGAAGGACGCCGCCGCCCAGTGGAGCCTGACCATCGGCGCGCTGCCGGAACCGCGCATCGCCGTGCTACTGGGGGGTGACACGAAAGAAGGCAAATTCACCGTCGAGGAAGCGGAAGAGGTGATGTCCACCGCCCGCCGCCTTGCCGGGCGCGGTTCGGTGCTGGTCACCACCAGCCATCGTACCTCCCCCGCCGTGATGAAACATCTGCAGGAGATGCTGGCCGGCATCCCGCACCATTTGTTCACCTATGGCAGCAATAGCCAGAACCCCTATCTCGCCTATCTTGCGCTGGCCGAGAAAATCATTGTGACGGGTGATTCGGTGAGCATGATCTCCGAAGCCTGCTACACCAGTAAACCGGTCTATGTCTATCCCACCCGGCATACGCTGGCGGAGAAGCACAAGCGTTTCCTCACCTCCCTGATGCAGGAAAAATATGTCCGCCAGCTCAGCGATTATTCCTCCATCTGGACGGGGGGTCGCGTGCTGGACGAGGCGGAAAAGATTGCGGCGCAAATCAGGATGGGTTATACCGCTAAACGTAAAGGATAAGCGCTTGAAACAGGTGCTTTCACTCACTATCTAACCATGTATCAACTAGGAGCAATACCATGAGCGTTCTCGTCGGCAAACCCGCCCCGGATTTCACCGCCAGCGCCGTGATGGGCGACAATACCATCAACGACAAATTCAACCTGACCAGCCATATCAAGGGCAAGATCGGGATGCTGTTCTTCTGGCCGCTCGATTTCACCTTCGTCTGCCCGTCCGAGATCATCGCCTTCGATAATCGCATGGACGATTTCCGCAAGCGCGGCGTCGAAGTCATCGGTGTCAGCGTCGATTCCCACTTCACTCACCTCGCCTGGAAACAGATGCCGGTGGAAAAGGGCGGCATCGGTAATGTTCAATTCCCGATGGTGGCCGACCTTACCAAATCCATCGCCCGCGATTATGACGTGCTGGTCAATGACGCCGTCGCCTTCCGTGGCACGTTCATGATCGACAAGAAAGGTATCGTCCGCCATCAAGTGGTGAATGATCTTCCCTTAGGCCGTAACGTCGATGAAGCCGTCCGCATGGTTGATGCGCTGCAGTTCCATGAGGAATTTGGCGAAGTCTGCCCCGCGGGATGGCAAAAAGGCAAGTCCGGCATGAAGGCGACCGCCGAAGGCGTGGCCTCCTACCTGAAAGAAAATGCGGATGCCCTCTAATCCCACAGGCTTTTTGACCCTCCTTTTTCTCTTCAGCTGCATTGCAGTTCAGGGATTCATGGTGCACCCCGCCGTCGCGTCGGAAACGGATGCGACGGCGGGCTACATCCGCGCTATGGAATATATGCATAAAGCGATGCCCGATACCTACACGGGCGATGTCGATACCGATTTCGTCGCCGGGATGATCCCACACCATCAGGCCGCCGTGGATATGGCGCTCGTCGAATTGCAGTACGGCAAAGACCCCAAGATTCGCCAACTGGCGAAGAACATCCTGTTCATGCAGCAAATCGAGATCGCCAATTTCAAACGCTGGCTGGACCGCCGTGGCTATCTGCTCACCGACCCCGATTCCCCCGCCAACGCGGAGTATAAAAAATCCTCCGACATCATGCACCACGCGATGATGAATGTGGCCTATACGGGTGACCCCGATATCGATTTTGTCCTCGGCATGATTCCCCACCATCAGGGCGCAGTAGATATGGCCGTCACCCAGTTGAAATACGGCCGCACGCGCCAAATCAGCTCTATGGCGGAGAGTATCGCCCGCTCGCAGACGCAGGAAATCATGCTGATGCAGAACTGGCTGGCCAAGCAGACTATAACCCCTAAAAAAACGGCTCCCACCCATGACCACCACGCATCACACTAAAGTTCTCATCCTCGGTTCCGGCTCCGCTGGCTGCTCCGCTGCTATTTACGCCGCGCGCGCAGGCCTGAAGCCGACGATGGTGCATGGGATGCAACCCGGCGGTCAGTTGACGATTACCACAGACGTCGAGAACTATCCCGGCTTCGCGGACAAGGTTCAGGGACCGTGGCTGATGGAGCAGATGGAAAAGCAGGCCGAACATGTCGGGACACAGATCATCCATGACGTGATCGTCTCCGCCGACCTCTCCAAACGCCCCTTCACCTGCGTCGGGGATTCCGGCAACATCTACACCGGTGACGTCCTCATCATCGCCACCGGCGCCTCCGCCCGCTGGCTGGGGCTGGAGAGCGAATACAAATACCGCAATTTCGGCGTCTCGGCCTGCGCGACATGTGATGGATTCTTCTTCCGCGGCAAGGAAGTCGCCGTTATTGGCGGCGGTAATAGCGCCGTCGAAGAATCCCTCTTCCTAGCCAACATCGCCAGCAAAGTTACCCTCATTCACCGCCGCGACACGCTCCGCGCTGAGAAGATAGCGCAGGAACGCCTATTCGCCAACCCGAAGATCGAAGTCATCTGGGATTCCGCCGTCGAAGAATTCTTAGGCACGGACAACCCCCCATCCCTCACCGGCCTGCGCCTGAAAAACCTCAAAACCGGCGCGATGCGGGAAATCAAGGTGGACGGCTCCTTCACCGCCATCGGCCATGACCCCAATTCCACCCTGTTCAAAGGCCAATTGGCGATGGAGGATGACGGCTACATCATCACCACCCCCGGCAGCACGCAAACCTCCGTCCCCGGCGTCTACGCCGCAGGCGACGTACAGGATAAAATCTTCCGCCAGGCCATCACCGCCGCGGGAACAGGCTGCATGGCCGCACTGGAAGCCGACAAGTTCCTAGCGGTACTGGGCCAGCATTAATCAAAAACGGATATGGACGATCCCCTTTTCCATATCCGCCCTGTCCGTTCTGCAGACGATCTCGCCACCACTATAGAATTATTCCAAGCTTACGCCGCATCGCTCGGGGTCGATCTCTCCTATCAGGATTTTAGAGGCGAACTGGCTGCCCTGCCCGGTAAATACGCCCCACCTAGGGGTGAATTATTCCTTGCTCGCAACAAGGATGGAGAGCCGCTAGGCTGCGCTGCCTTACGCCCGATGGAAGTGGACGGGTGTTGCGAGATCAAGCGCCTCTACGTCGCTCCATCCGCTCGTGGGATGGGTCTGGGGCGTGCCTTGGTCGATACGGTGCTGGAGACCGCCACCGGCATCGGTTACCGCGACATATGCCTCGACAGCCTGCCCGCCATGATCGAAGCGATTACGCTCTACCGAAAAGCAGGTTTCACCACCATCACACCCTATTACGATACCCCTGTAGCCGGCACGGTCTTTCTCGGCCGCCGCCTTGATGCCCCTGACTTGCCAACTTCCCCCTAACCCAGTAGGGTAAGAAAAATCCTTGGGAGGGGATGGGGTATGCTCGATTGGGATAAATTGCGCATCTTTTTCGCTGTCGCGCAGGCGAAGAATATCACCAAGGCGGCAGAGGATTTAGGCGTCAACCAATCCTCCATCAGCCGCCAGATCACTGCCCTTGAAGAACAACTCCGCACCCCCTTATTTCACCGTCGTCCACGGGGGTTACTGCTGACCGAGCAGGGGGATATTCTTCTGCGCACCGTCGCCGATTTTTATCAGAAACTCACTTCGACCGAGACCGCCCTGCTGGAACTGCACGAAAAACCGCGTGGGGAATTGAAAGTCACCGTTCCGGCATCCCTCGGCACGGTATGGCTTGTTCCCTTGATAAAAGAATTCATCGAACTCTACCCGGAAGTGCATCTGAACCTAATGGTCGATGACCGTAAACTGGACCTCTCCATGCGCGAGGCCGACGTTGCCATCCGCATGTACCCAACCCCGCAGCCGGACGTCATCCAGAAGCAGCTCTTCACCATCCAGAACGGCATCTACGCCTCCAACGATTACCTCCAGCATCACGGTACGCCGAAGACATTGAAGGATTTAGAGAGCCACATCATGATCGGCTACACAGAGCAATACCACCCACCGCACGAGAACGTGAACTGGCTCTTCGACTATGCGAAGAAAAAGGGCGTCACCTTGCGCCCCCGCCTCTCCGTCAACAGCCTCTACGGCATGCTCCGCGCGATGAAGAGCGGCATCGGCATCGCCCCCTTGCCGGACTACATGGTAGAACGCGCCAAACGCGTCAGCCGCATCCTGGACGACATTAGCGGCCCGGATATCGACGCCTATTTCGTCTACCCCGTAGACCTCAAAAACTCCAAACGCGTCCGGGCCTTCCACAGCTTCATGCAGCGTAAGCTGACGGATATGGTCTTTTAGCTTTTATAAAAACGGAGGAGCAAAGCGACGACACCCGCATTGAGCGGGAAAGCCTTCGTGGCGCTTGAACGAAACTAAACGAGCGCTGCAACAGCGGCTGCAATCCGGTCACAGGCTTTCGTCAGCACCGCTTCGGACGTAGCGTAGGAAATCCGGAAATGCCCTTCCAGACCGAACGCGGAACCGGCAACCGCCGCGACCAATGCTTCATCCAGCAGGTACTCACAGAACTCCCCGCTGGTGGTGATGGTCTTGCCCTGCGGCGTCTTCTTTCCGAACACGCCCTTGCAGTTCGGGAACACATAAAATGCCCCTTCAGGTATCGAGCAGGTCAGGCCAGGAATCGCATTCAGCTTCGCGGCAACCAAATCACGACGCGTCTTGAACGATACAAGCCAGCTATCGAGGAATGAATGGTCGCCATTGATCGCTGCAACGGATGCCGCTTGCGAGATGGAGCAGGGGTTCGAGGTACTGTGCGACTGTACGTCCGTGATGGCAGAAATAATGGATTTCGGTCCGCCCGCATAGCCGATGCGCCAGCCCGTAATAGAATAGGCCTTGGAGACACCGTTGACGGTCAGCGTCCGATCCATCAATTTCGGCTCGATTTCGGCGATGGTATGGAACTCGAACCCGTCATAGGTCAGGTACTCATAGATATCGTCCGACAGGATATAGACCTGCGGGTGCTTCAGCAGCACATCCGCCAGCGCACGCAACTCATCCTTGGAATAACCGGCGCCCGTAGGGTTGGACGGCGAGTTCAGAATCAACCATTTCGTTTTCGGCGTGATTGCTTTTTCGAGTGCGGCAGGCGTCAGTTTGAACCCTTGCGCTTCCGGGCATTCGATGATGACCGGTTTGCCTTCCGCGACGATGACCATGTCGGGGTATGATACCCAATAGGGCGCCGGAATAATGACTTCATCACCCGCATTCACGGTCGCGAGCATCGCATTAAAGATGACCTGTTTCGCGCCGACGCCGACCACGATCTGGTTACGCTCATAGGAAAGATGGTTATCTTCCTTGAACTTGGCGATGATGGCGTCCTTCAACGCAGGTGTGCCTGCGACGGGGGTGTATTTCGTCTCGCCACGCGCCAGCGCATCAATAGCCGCTTGCTTAATATGTTCCGGCGTATCGAAATCCGGCTCCCCCGCACCGAGGCCAATAACGTCCTTCCCCGAAGCCTTCAATTCAGCAGCCTTGGCGGTGACCGCCATAGTAGGGGAGGGTTTCACAGCACTGAGACGGTGCGCGATCATCGACATGATGGGGATTCCTTGTATCTGTTGGGTTAGCGGGAGCTTTTCTTTAGCGCAATCAACCGCACTTCCGCAACCAGCATTTTACCTTCCGTGACCTCTTTCGGCAATCCTTTGCCCTTTGCCTCCCCGGAGGACACGGCGTACGCGGGCGGAATCATGATTAGTCGCGTTCCTGACTCATGCTGCCCGATCATCCCGCGGTCGATGCCATAGAGCAGCGCTGAGGAGCCGATAGTGAAGGTAAGCGGTGCATCGGCAGGGGAACGGTAGATTTCGGTGCCCTCGCTTCCCCACAGGGTGAGTGCAATCGTTGCCTCGTCCCGGCAATAGGCGATAGCACCGTTGCCACTCAGCTTCTCCACGGTGACGAAGGGGATTTCCTCCGTTACGGAAGCGGGAGTCAGGCTATCGAGATAGATCTTATAATTGGCGACCTCGCGTGCTTCATAGGACTTCATCTCCTCCTCGGCAAGGATGCGGTTCAGCGGCACTGTAATCTGCCGGATTCCACCCTGCTGCATCCCGATGAGCGCTGCTTTCCAAGAATCTTGTTCGCCATAGATGCCCACATCGAGCGTCTTTGCTTCGCTGGGCAACCCGCTGATCGACGTTCCGTCGGGAAGCGTGCCTTCGACGCGGACGACGGCGCTCTGCC
>JBGTBD010000032.1:0-15190 GCA_041749475.1 Rickettsiales bacterium | reverse complement strand
TCGAACAGGCTGCGCGCATCGACGGCGCGACGGGCGGAGGCGTCGGTGCGCCGAACGGCATTCCCTGCGGGCGATATGTGCCGCCCATTTTCTGTTTCAATACGTCCAGCGCTTCATAATGTACTTCCACGCTCGGCTGCTGTGGGCGTAGGTTCGGACGGTACGCGAACGCGCTCCCCGACAGGGCGGCGACACAGACAGTGGAGAGGAGGATAATTCGGCGCATAATACTCTATAATGGTTGGCCCCTATCAAAGCAAAATTTGCGTAGGGCGCAAGTAGTTTATTCCGTTTCGATGCGGATTTACCCGTTGCGGAAAAAATTGTGGAGTTCAGGTTTAGGCGTGCGGCACTTTGACGAACGACTCAAGCGCCTGATGCGCGCTTTCGGACGCAGCGAACACACACCCCGTCTCGTAGCAATCCTCGTCCGAACCGATGCTGCGCGTCACGCCGCCCGCTTCGCGCACAAGTAGCAATCCTGCCGCCATATCCCATTTCTGCACCTTTGCGAACCACGCCGCGTCATACCGGCCGGCGGCGACGTAGGCGAGGTCAAGCGCCGCTGAACCGCCACGGCGCAGTACGCATTCCAGTCTAGTAGAAGCATTACGCGTCAGCTCCGAGGTCGCCTCCATGAATTCCGTCTGGATGCGCGACGTTCCCGTCACGAAATAATAATCCTGCTGCCGCTGGTTGGCGACGCGGATGCGGCGCTGATTGACGAACGCGCCTTTACCTTTTTCCGCCGTGAACATCTCGTCATGGATCGGGTCATAGATACAGCCCGCGATGATCTCCGTTCCCTCGTCGGTAATTTTCTCAACCGCAATGGAGATACAGAAATAGGGCACGGCATGAATGAAATTATTTGTGCCATCCAGCGGATCGACGACCCAGCGCCAGCCTTTATTCTTACCCACGATCTCGCCCGATTCCTCCATCAGGAAACTATAATCCGGACGCGCTTTCTTCAACTCGGCATGGATAATTTTCTCCGCGCGCAGATCTGCTTCGGTAACAAAATTCACCGTCCCCTTGCGGGACACCTGCAGGTGGTCCACCTCGTTGAAATCGCGCAACAAGCTCCGCGCCGCTTTATGCGCCGCCGCCGTCATCAGATTGATGAATGCACTATTGATCGGATATGTAGCGGCGACTTTGGGCTGCATTACGACGCTTTCGCCCGCTCGACATAGGTGAATTCTTCCGTGTTGACCACGATGCTATCGCCCGAGCCAATGAATGGTGGAACCATGATGCGCACACCATTTTCCAAAATCGCCGGCTTGTAGGAGGAAGACGCCGTCTGTCCTTTGACTACTGGGTCCGCTTCCTTGATTCTCTCCGTCACCTGCGTCGGCAGCGCGACGGTAATCGGCTTGCCTTCGTAGCTTTCAACCTTCACCGTCATCCCGTCCTTCAAGAACGGCAGACGGTCACCCAGAACGTCGGCGGGGATGGTAATCTGTTCGTAGGTCTCCGGATGCATCAGCGTCAAATCCTCACCATCGGCGAACAGGAACTGGTAATCGATCTGCTCGAGGCGGACTTTTTCCACCTTCTCGTCGGAACGGAAGCGGTTGTTGGTCTTCGTGCCAACGGCCACATCCTTCATCTCGACCTGCATATACGCCCCGCCCTTACCCGGCTGGGTATGCTGGATCTTGGTGACGATCCACAGTTTCTTTTCCCATTCGAGCACATAGCCCGGACGAATCGATACGCCGTCAATTTTCATAAGTTTTATCCTTGATTCTTGCGCGTTGATTAAGGCGCGCAACCTAGCAGGGCATATGGCAAAAAGCAATGGAGGAGAAAATTAACCCAATATTGACAAAAAATGCTTATTATTGAGTGATGTCTGCTGTTGAAAAAGAGATAAAAGAAGCTTTCTTCACCTCTATTAAAGAGGGCGACCTCAAAAAACTGAAATCGCTTATATCCCAATACCCCGATAGTTTTGAGCGACTCTATTATGAAAGGTTGGTGGACACGGCCTTTGAAAGCAAAAAAGCGAACGTGTTGTTGTACCTTATCGTTACATACGGTAGGGAAGTAAGCACGAATTTTGAGGTAAAGAAAAAAACCCACATATCAGAATGCACAGGCGAGGATGAATATCAGCAGACGTTGGAAATCATGGCGCAGGCGATATTTGGTCTCGAGATGGAAAAAAACAAACTCCGGAGCGCAGGATGTTATGATCTGCGCAACCTCCTTCTGGCATGTGCAGCCGGAGGCAAGGCGGGAGCAGAAGAGTTTCTACAAAACCATCACTTATCCCTAAATCCCATCATAGCGGAGCTTATCCAGGATGGATCGATGGAGCGATATATAGATAAAATGATTAAAGACGAGAGATATATACCCGGTGCATCACGCCATTATTTTACGATGCTCAATGCACTGGCAGATAACAAAGAAAACCTGCATATATTATCGGAACTGGTCGACCACCCCAAAACACTCGCCGAACCCGCCGCGCTGGAAAGGCGGTTGTAATTACATTTCGGTCGGAGGTATAAGGGCGCTTTTTGCCTTCGCGTTTGCTATCTGGTACAGATGCGTCATCAGCACAATCCCGATAATCGGCGCCATCAAATTCAGAATAGGAATCACCCCCATCAGCAGGATCGCCACACCTGCGAGTTGATACTGCCAGCGATGGCGCACCCATGCGGCTTTTTCCTCCGGCAACGCGACGAAGCGCGACGCGATCATGCGGAAGAATTCCCGGCCCATCAGCGTCCCGTTCAACGCCACCCAGATCAGGAAATTAACGAACGGGATGAAATAAAGCGGCAGGCACAGCAGGTTCAGCCCGACCGATTTCAAGGTGAATTTCAGCCCGGCTTTGAGGTCGGTCATCAGCGCACGTTGCGGCACGTCATGCAGCGCATATTCCTCACGCTCCACCTTATCCACCACGCTATCCGCCAACTGCCCCGCCACCAGCGGCACGATGAGCGGAAACAGCATGATGCCGAGCATGAAGGCGAACGTAATCAGCACCAGTTGCAACAGCCCACGCGCAAAAAGGAACCACCCCGTCTGCGCCTCAATCGGCGTTGCGTCGAATAGGCCGATAAAATAAGAAATAAGTTCCTGCGGCGAGATGAATAGCGATAACAACCCGATCAACAACGCGATCGCCACCAGGCTCAACCCGATGGAATAGAATACCATGCGGAGTATTGGGCCGCGGCCCATGCTGGCGATGGTTTTCTGGAAAGCTAGCGCAAGCATGCGGAGAATTCCTGCATGGCCGCTGTTGGGCCGTCCTTATGGTTCCACACGCTGGTAATAACGGCGAGGAAATCGGCGCCCGCCTCAATCAGCGGTTTCGCATTCAGCGGTGTGATGCCGCCGATGGCGACGCAGGGCACGTTGGTGAACGTGCTCCACCAGTGCAGTATATCCGGGTCAGGCACACCCCATTTTTCTTGCGCCTCTTTTGTCTTCGATGTCGTGGGGTAGAACGCGCCGAAGGCGACATAATCCGCCCCCTGCTCCGCCGCTTCCATCGCGAGGTGACGCGAATCATGGCAGGTCGCGCCGATCGCGCCGTCCCCCATATAGACGCGAGCGTCCTTGATATTCCCGTCCTCCTGCCCCAGATGCACCCCATCCACCCCGCATTCGGAGGCGAGTTGTGCACTGTCGTTAAGGATCAGCGGCACGCTGAATGCATGGCACACCGGCAAAAGCGTCTGGATAGCATAACTGACGATTTCTTCCGGCGCGGATGGCAGCGTCAATGCACCCGGCACAAGCTCTGACGTCGGCAACTTCAACCGCAACTGGAACGCCCCCACAATGCCCTCGCCCGCCTTGAGCGTCTCCTCAAGCGTAATGGCAAAGGCCTTGACGTCGGGTATCTGCGGCGGGGAGATGAGGTAAAGCTGGGTCTGTGTCATAAGAACAGGTGTTAGCCTGTTTCCGGTAAAAGCGCAAATGCTAGTCTAGCGCGCTGCCCACCCGCTACCCAGCGGATGCACTTTTTTCTCGTTTTCTACGATATGTATGTCAAGCGCATCCAGCACGGCAGGAAACCGGGAACTGCATTCAGGGGCGAGGCGATTCACCTCAGCCATCGCCATCTGGCGTGCAAGAGCGGGAACAGATGCCTTATCCTCGGCAGAAAGCACAAAAGGAGGACGTTTTGATGTAGCCGCTACCAACACATACATCTGCGCGATACGCGTCAACGCCTCGGAATTATCATCCGTCAGTGAATGACCATTGGCATATACATCGCTCAATACACGCGTAATCTCTTCCGAGAACCAACGCGGCCTCGTGCCTCTGCTCTCACCCGCAGGAATAGCCTCGCGGATGGCGCTACCCGGCATAGCTGAGGATGTTTCTGGTTCCATACGCGTTGTGTGCTCTAAATATTTTTATCTTGAACCGTGTTAGAAGGCGTTTGCGCGGGTACGGTCTTGCCACCCTCATTCTGAAAATAATAGAACGCCGCGCCTACCAGCAGCAAGATCACCACCATGCGGAACATCAGCTTGATGCCCGCGAGGATGATCAGGAACGCGATGATACCGCCGATGATATAAAGAAGATTATCGGACATGATGATGCGCGCGTTGCCGCTTATTTCCCACGATAGATATTGATGATCTCATCAAGCAGGCCCAGCGCCTCTTCGCGCGGGCGCTGGAAGCAGTTACGGCCAATGATGGAGCCGTCCGCCCCGCCTTGCGCCAGTGCGCGGATTTCATCGAGCATCTCCTGCTTGCCCTTGGTCGCCCCGCCGGAGAAGATGACGATACGCCGTCCGCCGAACACCGTCTGCTTCACATGCGCGATACGCTCCGCCATCGTCTTGATCGCGATTTTTTCTTCTTCGTACACCTTCTTCGCTTCCGGCAATTCGAGGAATTCCGTCGGCGGTTTGACCTTGATGATATGCGCGCCCGCGAGTGCTGCGATATGCGCAGCATACGCACAGATATCGACCGCAGTCTCCCCGTTTTTGGAGATAAACCCGCCACGCGGATAGGACCAGACGACGACCGCAAGACCCACGGATTTCGCTTCCTCGGAAAGCTCACGGATTTCTTCCAGCATTTCCATCTGCGCACCGGAACCGGGATAGATGGTGAAGCCAATAGCCGAACACCCCAAACGCACCGCATCGGATACGGATGCCGTAATCGCCTGATTCGGGAATTCTTCTTTCGGCGCGAGCGAGTTGGAGCTATTCATTTTCAGGATGGTCGGGATCTGCCCTGCGAACGTATCCGCCCCCGCTTCGATCATCCCGAGCGGCGCGGCATAGGCATTGAGCCCCGCATCAATCGCCAGCTGAAAATGATAATGCGGGTCATAAGCCGCCGGGTTCTTGGCGAATGACCGCGCCGGGCCATGCTCGAAGCCCTGATCCACCGGCAGGATGACCATCTTCCCCGTCCCCGCCAAACGCCCCTGCATCAGCATCCGGACGATATTGCCCTTCGTACCGGGATTATCCGACTCATACCAGCTGAGGATTTTTTTGACTTTGGGAGTGATTTTCATGGGTTTTTTGCCTCTTTAAGGTGAAGAATGGGGCATGTATATCCGGATAGGCAAAAAATGCAATGTTAAACCTAGCTGTGGCTTATGCCGCACTGCAGTAACGATTTTTTACCTCTTGTCATCAAACCGTCATCTGCCCGCTTTAATTTGCCTCCTATGACAAAAGAGTTGCAAGAGAATGAAGGTACTTCCACACCCCCACGCACCCGACGGGCTGTTATGGGAGATGTGGCGGGAGTCGCAGGTGTCCTAGCCACCGGAGGCCTCATCGTAGGGCCGATGGCTATAACGTCACTTGGAGATATTCCTCAAAAAGATATTCCTCAAAAAGATATGTCGGATAATCCCTCCCTCGGAGTCGCAGAAGCCTCATTCACACAGCCCTCTCCAGCGCATGTCACAGAGAATTCCTGTGTAACAGCACCGGAAAATTTTGGCCTAGTAATCCCTACGGCCCTTTGTTCAGCAGCAACCGGTGCGATAGTGACGGCGGCGGGGTTACACCGCCCCACGCGCCGCGCTTTTCTGGATCTTTTCCGACCCGAAAGTACCGGCAAGGACACCTCCGATCCCTCTCCCCGTCAACGATGAGCAGCTCTTCATACCTCAGCAGGTTTGGCATGTTCGCTTAGGCATTACGCCGCGCGTTTCAGCGCTTCCACGCCCGGCAGCACCTTGCCTTCCAACCATTCGAGGAACGCCCCGCCTGCCGTCGAGAGATAACTGAATTCATCGCCCAACCCCGCATGGGTCAACGCGGATACGGTATCCCCGCCCCCGGCGATACTTTGCAATTTACCTTCCGCCGTCAGCTTGGCGACATAGCGCGCGAGATGTACGGTGGAGACGTCGAACGGTGATGTCTCGAACGCGCCCACGGGCCCGTTCCATACCAGCATTTTACATGCGCTGATTTCCTTGGCCAGCATGTGCAGCGTCTCCGGCCCCACGTCGAGCGCCATCGTATTAGCGGGAACGTTCTCGATGGAGACGATCTTGCACTGCGCCTGCCGCTCGAACGCGGTTGCCACGACGAGGTCGATGGGAAGTAGTATGGTGCATCCCGCCGCTTCCGCGCGGCGCATGATATTGGCTACCGTCTCCTTCATATCCCGCTCGCACAACGACGCACCGACCTCATGCCCTTGCGTGAACAGGAACGTATTCGCCATCGCCCCGCCGATGATAATCTTGTCTACTTTTTCGACGAGATTTTCCAGCAGTTCCAGTTTCGTGGACACCTTGGAACCGCCCACCACCGCGCATAATGGGCGCTCCGGCGCACTGAGCAACCGCTCCAGCGTGTCGATTTCTTCCTGCATCGAAAACCCGGCGTAGGACGGCAGATATTCCGTAATCCCCGCGATAGACGCATGCGCCCGGTGCGAACAGGAGAACGCCTCGTTCACATAAATATCACCCAGCGCCGCGAGGTTCTGCGCGAAGGCGTCATCCCCCGTCTCTTCCTGCCAGTGGAAACGCAAATTCTCCAGTAACAGGATACCGCCGAACGGCGTGTTATCCACCGCCTCACGCGCGGCCAATCCCAGGCAATCCACCCCGAACCGTACCGGGTGCGGTGTAAGGAACCCAGCCAGCGCATCCACCAGCGGCGCAAGCGACAATGAGGGTGTATAATGCCCTTTCGGGCGTCCGAAATGCGACAGGATGACAACGCGCGCACCTTTATCGGTCAACATCCGTAAGGTAGGCAGCACGCGCTCGATACGCGTCGCATCGGTCACTTTCCCGGCCAGCATCGGCACATTCAAATCCACCCTGACCAGTACAGTCTTTTCCTTGACATCGACATCGCGGATGGAGGGATAGGTCATAATTTTCATAAATATCGTCGTTCGGGTGGTGGCGGCCCGCTACATGTATTGAAATGCAGCCCCAGTGACAAGCCTTTTTCAGCACTTCCGCATTTTTGTTAATAAAAAATTAACTTTGTCATCAAACTGTCATGGGTGCTTGGTAGGTAGTGGGCACGTAACTCAAGCCCCGACATTTATCATGAGCAACCATAAACTTGTTTTTTTTGGCAACAGGGGAACTACCTCTATTACCCCAGAAGCATTCCTCGCATCAGCAAAGAATCGTGTGGATGATGCCTCACGTCTAGTATGCGATATTCTATGTGCAGCCCCACGGCAACGTCGTGAGACTGGTGACGCTAATGAACAATTTGCAAAGTTGAGTGATAGTGCAAAGACGAAGCATGTATGCCGTGCGAATGAACTTCTAAGAGAGGCTTCCCTCCAAAGATCTTCTGCGGTATTTTCGCGACTTGTTCCAGAATGGGTACGGCAGGAACTGAATACGCCAAGACAGGACTTGCAACTCCCTGCGAATGAGACAAGTATGCATCTTATCGTGGAGGAGGTGTTGCGAAAATTAAATGTGAAGTTAGCAGCGTTAAAAGGCACATTGCACGAACAGCGAATGGAGCGCCGCGTATGAGCTTTATTGATCGCATCCGCGGCTCCGTACAGCCTTATTTTTTCCGCTTGAGGTTTGATGACGGCGAGATGGGCTACGTCTATCTCCTCTGCAAATCATCCTTGCAAAAAGACCTCTACATCTCCATGCGCGGTAATGTCATTCCTCCCTATGCGGTCGTCATCGCGATGGGCAAAGGTGAGCCGGAAGAGAAGACGCGCTTCGACATGGAACGCTTCTACGGCTTCAGCCATGAAGACCAATCCGAATCCGCCTAGCCTTTTATCCCTCTGATTATCCCCGACGGATTACCCACAACCTCCGATTGTCTGCGCCCGAACAGGCGCGAAAATTGCGTAAAGCTAATAACGTTAATTTCCCGCCCGATTTTGATTGCAATTCCAAAATAATGGGGTAATCATCGAAATCGGACAGGAAGTCCCGCCGCCATAGAATAAGAAATGACAATGAGAGGAAAACATGGCTGAAAAACTTCAAAACATGCAGGATGTGTTTCTTAACAACTGCCGCAAAGAAAAAAAATCCGTCACCGTCTATCTCGTGAACGGCGTCAAATTGCAGGGCATCATCACCGGGTTCGATAATTTCTCCCTCGTCCTGCGCCGCAATCAACATGCGCAACTGGTCTACAAACACAGCATCGCGACCGTCGTCCCCAGCACCTCGATCAGCATGGGCGGTTCCGAGAACCAGTCCGAATCAGTGGAAGAAGCAGCGGAAGAATTTGAAATCGCCTGATTGCCTCTTTAGTTGTATAAGAGCGTAATACGCGGATGACCTCGCGTACCCTGATACTACACCCCGTATTCCCCGACCGCCGCAGCAATGCGCGTACCCCTGAGTCGCAACTGGAAGAAGCCGCCGGCCTCGCCCATGCTATTGACCTCGAGGTGGTGAGCGGCCACGTCATCAAGCTGCATTCGGTGAGCGCCGCCAGCATGTTCGGTACGGGCAAGATCAAGCAACTGGCGGACGAGATCACCGCATCGGACATCACCCTTGTCATCGTCAACCACTCGCTCTCTCCCGGCCAGCAACGAAATCTGGAAGAAGCCTGGGGCACGAAGGTTATCGACCGCACAGCCCTCATTCTGGAGATATTCGGCGCCCGCGCCAAGACCAGCGAAGGGCAACTACAGGTTGAACTCGCCTCCCTCGAATACCAAAAAAGCCGTCTCGTCCGCTCATGGACGCACCTTGAGCGCCAACGCGGTGGATTCGGTTTCATGGGCGGCCCCGGTGAATCGCAGCTGGAGGTGGATAGACGCCTGACGCGCGACCGCATCATCGCCATCAAAAAGCAGTTGGAAAAAGTCGTCCGCACACGCGGATTACACCGCAAAGTGCGCCGCGAAATCCCCTACCCCATGATCGCGCTGGCGGGCTATACCAACGCCGGGAAATCCACCCTCTTCAACCGCCTCACCAACGCCAATGTCGTGGCGAAGGACGCCCTTTTCGCGACGCTCGACCCCACCATCCGCCGCATGAAACTGCCGAGCGGCATGGAGGTGATGCTGTCAGACACCGTGGGATTCATCTCCGACCTGCCTACCGAACTCGTCGCCGCCTTCCGCGCCACCCTAGAGGAAGTCGTCGAAGCCGATTTGATCCTCCATGTGCGCGACATCTCCCACCCGGACACGGAAGCCCAACGCGCCGATGTCGAGAAAATTCTCAAAAGCCTGTTGGGTGAAGAGCATCCTGACACGCCCGTCTTCGAGGTATGGAACAAGATAGACCAGTGCGATCATGTGAATATGACGCGCAGCACACACTCCCTCTTCCCCGATACCGAACGCATGGCGATTTCCGCCCTTACTGGTGAAGGCGTCCCCGCGCTATTGGAACAATTGGAAAAAGCACTGACCGAAAAACTGATGAAGCCACACCGCTTCACCATCTCCTGTGGCAACGGCAAAGCCATCGCATGGCTGCACGCGCACGGTCACGTGACATCGGAAAAAGAATTGGATGGGATGTTGCACATGGAAATCAAACTAACCGATACCAACAACGCCCGGTTCAGCACGCTATTTCCCGCCTAACTTACCAGACGAGATTGCCGTTGAGAGTGTGGATAGCGCCCGAAGCGCCGCCCACGCCAGGCGTCACCGCTTGCGGGACGGACATTTCCCCCGTCGGCGACGTGGTGGAGAATCCGCCGCACCCGGTCAGCACCAGCATTACCACTGCCGATGCTAGCCCTACCATGATCCCGCGCTTATGCTTGGACCACGCGGAGCGGATACCGTTCGGGGAGTGAATCCCAGTATCGAATACTGCGTTCAACATACTACTCTCCTTCGTGGAAAATCACCATGGATTTCCCGTTCATGGGCCTTGGGTTATGCAATTCACACGGTTGGCTATTTCATAACCTTAGCCTTATGGCCGCTAAACGCCTGAATACTATAAAATACAGCCAAACTGGCCATTTCACGCATTGGTTTCAGGCACGGCATCATTTATTACGCATGGTCTAACACAAAATTACAAAAGGAACAACAAGAAAATTATTTGCAAGAGAAAAATGATCTTTATCGGGCTTTTGTCACAATTCCGTCATATTTCATAAATGATTGAATCATATGCATATATAATGATTTCCGACACATCAGAAAAAAATAAATCGTCGCTGCAACGCAGCAAATCGTCGTTTTTATGAAAAGAAGGGCAGGCCTATCGCCCGCGCAAGGCAGGCACGTGCGGCGCAAGGGCCATATAACCCAACGCTGCGCCAAACATCGTGCTCAGCGCCCCCCACATCAATTGAGAGGGGATATAATGTTCCTCCCCATCGGGGCCAGTCGCCTTAGCGTTAGAGAGTTGCTGGTAGGCATTAGCAAATGAGATGAGGGCAAACGCCGAGGTTAATCCGAAAGACACTTTCTCTGCCGTACTCGTATTGCTCAGGCTCTCGACAAAGCCCAGCTCTTTCTTCAGAGTCTCAACCCATCCCCTATTTTCAGCAATGACGTTGCCGAAGGTTGAGTCCATTTTAGCAATGGAAACGGAATGGTACTTCGTTCTTATTCTTCCATCCACTAAAGATGTGTCGGCGATAAGAATGCTTTTGGGGGTTTTTTCTGGGTTACACAATAAAGGGTGCTCACTAAGCTTTAGGGACGCATCTCCACGCACCAGAGCCATCTGCTCTGGCTCCCCAACATTATAATGGACAACCAATTCATGCCTGTCGGCGACCAGCGAGTTATTGACACGCTCTATGAGCTTGGCTTCGGCTGTTAGGGGCTGCGCTCCCGTGCGCTTTGGACGGAGTCTCTCACTGAGATTCCTGATTTCCGCGCCTTCTGGTGCACCATCATTCCCACTCAGATCACGCGCAGTGTTTACCACTGCTTCTACTTCGCCAGCACTTTTGGCCCGCAAGCCTTTGCGTCTACTTTCCAAATGAATGACTTCTGGAACTTCGGGAGCATCTAATGCTGCATGCAATAGTGCCGTCTTAGCATGAATAGAAGCCAGATGACGCTCCGCTTTAATCGCACGAGCATCCACTTTCGCAAGCGGCAAGAGTTTTGTTTCATCTGATGGATTATCCATAGAAGGATTTTATCACATTTATTCTTGGATTATTTGAACTTTTTATGAAAATCATATCCCAAGCGGCTTGCCGCGCATCAGGAGGCCGAGCAAGAAGCTCCCCACCCCGGCCAGCCCGACGGCTGCGCCTTCGACCTTATGGGTCTCGCCCTTCTCATCCTCATGGAACGCCAGATACGCCCCCGTTCCCGTCAATGCACACCCGGCAGTAACAAGACTGGATTTGAATAGCAGCCGCTTGGTGTCGGCACTACGGAAGGATTCGTTGATGCCTTTGAGGGTAATCTGCTCTGAAGGCAGAAAATATTGTTCAACAAACCCGATACGACGCTGAGAGGCAGGTTTTTCTGTAGATTCCGCTAAAGATGTGGAGGGCTTATGAGCAGGCTGTTCTACCCCATCCCCCATACCTGCGAGATCCTCATCCGAGGCAGGTGAAGGCTGGGCAGGAGTTACATTGGCCGCCCTAATCCCAGAAGTCCCGGTATTAGAACTACCGGGCGGAATGTTTGGTTCAGTTATAGCAGAGGGTGAGCCACTAACCTCAGCCGGAGGTGGCTTCGCCTCAAGACGCTTGAGCTGTTTTTGCTGCTCATAAGGACTCAACCCCCCGGGCTCAGCCTCTAAGGTATAATTTTCAGGGTCATCGGGCTCATGCATAAATCTGATTATACTGAAGGAATGTTACAGAAAAATGAAGGATTTATCGCTCTACAGCTCTTAAATCACCAGCATCTTGCTCATCTCTGATGCGCTCTGAAAAATGCCGACGCGCACTAGGATAATCGGGATGGTCTGGATGCATTGCATTAAATTCTTTGCCGTGGCAATCCTTTACTGGGGCAGTAGCTTCAGCGACATCAAACTCAAATTGCGTTTTAGACATAATAGATTCTTTCTTAGGTCAGGTTAGAATTACGTGTCTTATAATTGCAGATACCTTCAATGTGTGTGACAATTCGATGAAATTCACCATTTATTAAGAACTGTACACTTTTTGTTCCATTTCTCGACGACGGACCAGCCCGGGTAATCTCCGCCCGCCGGCATATATCCAGCGCGGGAATTCTTCTCCTGCGGCCCTTACCTCACCCCGCAACAGCTTCTGCCGGAGGCTGGAGCGCTGCAACGCCCCTGCCCCGAGATTATAGGTGAAGCTGACCAGCGCGTCGAACTGCCCGTCCGTCAGCGGTACGGGGATAAGCCGCACTACCGCCGCCTCCACGTGCCCCACATCGGCCTCGAGCAACCGCCGCCCCTCCTCTGCGGAAATGGGTTGCCGGAATATTTCCCCTGCCCTCACCACATGCCCATACCCCACGGTGAGATACCCCGCCGGACAGCGGTACGGGATGGGGGAGAATCCCTCAAAGGCGATGATGAGTTGATATCCGGTAGAGGTGATATGGCGCATAATGATGTTGGTTACAGGTTACAGGTTACAGGTTACGGGTTACGGGTTACGAGAAAAATCATTTCCCTCTCCCTGAGGGAGAGGGTTGCGCAGGCTTAGTGAGCAAAAGCGAGTTTAGCCGTAGCTGGGTGAGGGGGAATGCGGCGGTAAAGTTCCCTCACCCGGATTCCAAGGAGAATCCGGCCTCTCCCGGTGGAAGAGGCATACATAGAAAAAAATCACTTCCGCATTTTCAGGAATGCGCGCTGGCCAAAATAGAAGCTGATGATGCCTGCGAAGATGGCCTGGTCTTCTTGTCCCCAGAGGGAGTGCAGCGTCCACGGCAAGGCCCCGTCCACCATGCTGAACTGCCAGAGCTTGACGATCGCATATAAGAGAAAGAACGCATAGGCGAGCACCGGGCGCACCGTGCCGTTCAACGCATCCACCCATTCCACGCCCGTGTGATATGTTTTGTAAAGCGCGATACGTTCGGACGCGCTTTGCTCCAGACGGATCTCGTCCAACCGTTCCGCGCGGCCACTCGCCGCCTGCTCCAACTGCAATTTCAACAGCGCAATCTCGTGCGCCCTGTCATCCCGGTCGCGGACGAACCGCAACAACTCAGGAACCATCGCACTGAAGAACCCGAACAACGAACCGAATAATGTAATCATATCTTTCTCCTAATGGTGCGCGCATACCCTCTCCCCCTACCCTCGGGAGAAGGAGAACATACCCTAACCCCTAACCCCTAACCCCTAACCCCTAACCCCTAACCCCTACCCCCTACGACTTAAACCGCGACACAATCCCCTGCCACAGCGCATACAGCACCGCAGAGAGCAGGATGGAACATACTACCTTGAACTCGATGTGATTGAACTCCTCCGCCCATTTGCGCAGGCGTCGGAGATAGAGCATATCGGCGCGCTGCTCTGCGGGTTGCGTGGTGTCGATTCCCAGCCTCTGCAACGTATCCTCCACCGTTCCTCGAATCTGCGGAGTTAGGCGATCCTGCTTCTGCTGCGCGGGTTCGTGCGTCCGAACAGAAGCATCATCCGGCGGCATCATGCTAGTCATCGGAGGGCCGCACTGCGGTATAGAATAGCCGCACCGCATGGAGCCGCGCATCCACGGTAAGGGTATCGCTCCCATGCGTCGCATTGCGCCCGACACGCAGGCATAACGTATCATTCTGCGCAGGAGTATTACCGATGGTGATGGCGCTCGTCTCCGGCGATGTATAGAGCGTATCAGCCGCCCCGCCCACGTCGTTGACAGCCGTGGCAGTGGGAAAACTGATGGCGAACCCATCCCCGTCCCCTATCGCTACCACTTGCGCGTTCCACACCACACCGTAACTGGCCGACCCGCTGGCGTGACTCCACAGGAACTGCAAGGAGACCGTCCCCGCATCCCAACGCTTGGGCATAGGAAAGGTGACTTCCGCATACTCCACGCTCGACGCATCGAAATCGAGCGTATAGACGGACGGCTGCCCTGCCCCGACGGAACCCCCCGCCAGCGCCGCACACCCGTTGCTGACTGAAGGCCTGAGCAGGGTCGCGGGAATCACCAGCGTCTCGCGCCGTTCCAGGCGGAGGAGCGGCCACCACTCCGTCCCGTTATAAACGTAATACGCCTCCTCATCCAGCAGCCACACACGGCAACCCACGCGGGGGGTAAGGAAACGCCATAGTTGGTCGAACCAGGTGATCTTGCCATCCTGTCCCGTCCATTCCCCGTCGGCACTCGGACCGACGATATAGACGTCCCCCGCTACGGTGGAGCCGGGGGGTGTATTGATATCTTTATCGATGAGGCCGGTATTGAGCAGCAATTCCAGCCGTGCGAACGCGGTATTGGCCGTGATCTCTTTCTGCGCCTGCGCTTGTTCGATGAGGGTGATGCCGAGATGGGGAGTGATTGCCATTTAGTTACCTTAATGTCACAAAAGATTCATATTCTTAATGAGTTGTTAATGATACAAGCGGGCAAACACACGGGAAGGAGAAAAAAACACCTTCCTCAAAGGAGAAGATACATTGACCACCACGTTGCTCACACGAAGTAAGCAAAAAGCCCAACTGGAAGACCTCCAGCGCGGCGTCCTCGAAGCCTATGCGCGCGGACTGCTATCGGAAAAGCAAGCCATCGCCCAACTGGGCCTGCGCAGCTATGACGATCTGGTCATCCTGCTTGACCGCGAGAACCTGAAAGCATGGGAAA